>NZ_CP143546.1:2798125-3420000 GCF_046237645.1 Rossellomorea sedimentorum | reverse complement strand
AGCCTCACATGGTCCGGTAGTTCAGTTGGTTAGAATGCCTGCCTGTCACGCAGGAGGTCGCGGGTTCGAGTCCCGTCCGGACCGCCATTTCTATGGATTCATTAAGTAATTCTAGTTCAAATTAAGAGGGTTTCGATAAGCAAGAAGTTCGAGGAAGCAACTGAGTGAACACCGGAGCGCACTGACAGGTGCGTGAGGATGTGAACGAGGGCGCTGACGAAGAAATTCGCAGCTTAGCGAAAGCCGTAAACTATGGCTCAGTAGCTCAGTTGGTAGAGCACGTCCGAGTAAGCTTCTAAGAGTAAGCTTCAGCGTACAGCTCGAGCTGCAACTTGAATAAGCTACCTGAGAGCTGGACGATAAATTACCAAAAAGAATTTCATTTATGAAATATACTAATATGGCTCAGTAGCTCAGTTGGTAGAGCAATGGACTGAAAATCCATGTGTCGGCGGTTCGATTCCGTCCTGAGCCACCATCTTACTAAATTATGGCGGTTGTGGCGAAGTGGTTAACGCATCGGATTGTGGTTCCGACATTCGTGGGTTCGATTCCCATCAGTCGCCCCATTTAGTTTTGCGGGTGTAGTTTAATGGTAAAACCTCAGCCTTCCAAGCTGATGACGAGGGTTCGATTCCCTTCACCCGCTCCATGGGCCTATAGCTCAGCTGGTTAGAGCGCACGCCTGATAAGCGTGAGGTCGGTGGTTCGAGTCCACTTAGGCCCACCATGATTTTGTTCCACAGTAGCTCAGTGGTAGAGCTATCGGCTGTTAACCGATCGGTCGCAGGTTCGAATCCTGCCTGTGGAGCCAATATGGAGAAGTACTCAAGTGGCTGAAGAGGCGCCCCTGCTAAGGGTGTAGGTCGGGCAACCGGCGCGAGGGTTCAAATCCCTCCTTCTCCGCCATCTAAACATGGCCCATTGGTCAAGCGGTTAAGACACCGCCCTTTCACGGCGGTAACACGGGTTCGAATCCCGTATGGGTCATCCTAAGAGACTATCTAATTAGATAGTCTTTTTTTTTATGCCCAAAAAATTTATGATTATCTATATTAACATTCATGATAGTTAGCGAAACGTCTGGTTGAGACTTGTTATTGGAGGCTTGTTACCTATACTTTGATGATTCCTTTTTGTAAGGCTCTTTTCGTAAACTTTGTTGCTATTTAATACAAATTTTAAAAAATATCTACTTAATTAACCAGAAATACCCTGATAAACGAGGAAGAAAAGAGCTAATTCACCTTGTTCAGAGAAAAAAGCCCTTGTCTCCAAGGGAAAAATCCGGCTCTTTGGATTTTTCCGAGAGCAACAATATATACGAAAACAGCGTTTTGTAAAGAGAAAAATGTAACCATAGATAAACCATTATCTTGCTTCGAATGATGGATGAGAAGCTCGTTATCAAGACTAGTAAAACAGTTGTCCGGAAGATGGTCGGGTAAAGCTTATCTTATAGGACATCAAAAAAAAGGAGATTCAAGATAATGGATGAAAACCTGGTTATTAGGACATCAAACAAAATAAGATTCAAAATGATGCAGGAAAACTCTCGGTATTAGGACATCAAACAAAATAAGATTCAAAATCATGCATGAAAAACTTCGTTATTAGGACATCAAACAACATAAGATTCAAAATGATGCTGGAAAACCCTCGTTATTAGGACATCAAACAACATGAGATTCAAAATGATGCAGGATAAGTCTCGTTATTAGGACATCAACCAAAAGAAGATTCAAGATAGTGCAGGGAAAACTTCTTAATTAAGATATAGAACCTAGAAATAATGTACGAAAAGCTATTTTAGTAGGATACAACATTAAATAAAAACTCGATATATGAAGTACCAACCCTCTTTATCAGTAACTCTTATACTTACTCCCCCTTTTGTGCAGTGTACTTAATACCGATCCACTCATAACCCTCTGAATTTTACCCGTAATCAGCTCACTCATCTTGTGAAGTGACATTTTAAAAAAATTTTATTATCCAAAGACGCTCTGTTTTCTTGGAGTCCTCCCCTCTCACCATTATTCTTTATCCCTTTTCTTGCAAAAACTTTTCGACACAATTTGTCATATTTCCTTAAGACTCTACGCTATTCAAAAGTCAAATTCCGAGTTAAACGCTTACATATTGATGTCATGTCGGAATTATACGAAAAGTCATTGGAGGATTCTCTTCTGTTTACACGAAGAATTAGTATAAAATACATGTAAATTTAACTGCAGGTGAAAGAGATGAACGCTGTGATTCCTACTGATTTTAATATTCATTTGTTCCACGAAGGGAATTTGTTTGAAGCCTACCGCATGTTTGGCTCTCATCGGATTTCAAAGGGTGAAGGATACACCACCACCTTTTGTGTCTGGGCTCCTGCTGCACTTTCTGTCAGTGTGGTTGGAAGTTTTAATGAGTGGAACGGCGAGGGGTATGATTGTGAGAGGCTTAATAAAGAAGGTGTCTGGTTTTTTGAAGCAGGTGAAGACCTTCTCGGCCATACGTATAAATATGAGATCGTCACCCCCACAGGAGAAATTCTGTTGAAGAGCGATCCTTTTTCCTTTTTTAATGAGCTCCGGCCAAATACGGCGAGTATCGTTTCCGACCTCGATGGTTTTGAGTGGACAGATGAGGAGTGGCTAGCCAAGAGAAGTGAAGTTCCTCCCTATGACCAACCTATGTTTATTTATGAAGTCCATCTTGGAACTTGGCGCAAGAAGGGGCCTGAAGAATTTTTGAGTTATCGGGAAATGGCCGCGGAAGTCATTCCTCATGCTGTCTCACATGGTTTTACTCATATTGAATTACTGCCGATCATTGAACATCCTTACGACCGCTCATGGGGCTATCAAGGGACAGGTTATTTTGCTCCAACCAGCCGTTACGGCTCTCCTCATGATTTAAAATTTTTCATTAATGAATGTCATTCTCATGGCCTGGGTGTCATCCTGGACTGGGTGCCCGGACATTTTTGCAAAGACGCACATGGGCTTTACCGTTTTGACGGGTCGTTCGTCTATGATTATGCACATGCCCGCGATCGAGAGAACTACACTTGGGGGACCGCCAACTTTGATCTCGGCAAAGGGGAAGTACAAAGTTTCCTCATCTCCAGTGCTCGTTTTTGGCTGGAAGAATACCATATCGATGGTTTCCGGGTGGATGCAGTGGCGAACATCATTTACAGAGCCAATCAGGGCGATACAAGCGTAAATGATGAGGGAATTGCTTTTTTAAAGAAACTGAACAAATCAGTGTTTGAGTTTGAGCCCCATGCCTTGATGATTGCCGAGGATTCCACAGATTGGCCGCAGGTTACGTCGCCTGTCCATTATGGCGGCCTTGGTTTCAATTATAAGTGGAATATGGGCTGGATGAACGATGTACTGAAATATATGGAGTCAGAGCAGTCTGAGAGGAAGAACCTCCATTCTCTGATTACCTTTTCTCTCTTATATGCCTTCTCGGAAAATTATATCCTTCCATTTTCACATGATGAAGTGGTGCATGGGAAGAAGTCCTTATTGGATAAAATGCCGGGAGATTATTGGCAGAAATTCGCCCAGCTGCGTTTACTTCTGGGGTTCATGACTGCTCATCCCGGCAAGAAACTTATATTTATGGGAACGGAGGTCGCCCAATTTTCCGAGTGGAAGGATCTGGAGCAGGTTGATTGGCATCTGCTGGATTATGAGAAACATCGTATGTTTAACACATATCTTAAGGAACTTTTGCATTTATATAAAAGGTCGCCTTCATTGTATGAACAGGACCACAGATCGGAAGGATTCGAGTGGGTGGATGTAAATAATGCCTCACAGCAGATTTTCTCATTTATCAGGAAATCAGAGCAGCCGGAGGATTATATGCTGGTCCTATGCAATTTCAGTCCAGAGGTTTATCACCATTATAAAGTTGGGGTGCTCAAGGCAGATGGTTACAGGGAAATCTGGAACAGTGATCATCAGCGGTTTGGAGGATCCCATCAAATCAATCCGGAAGTATTGACTGTCAAGAATGAGGGGTACCATGGGAAACCATGTTATGTGGAGATGACCATTCCACCATATGCAGTAGTGTATTTAAGACCAATTCATCACAGGAAGGAGCGCATTAAATATGGCAAAGTCAAATTGTGTCGCAATGTTGTTAGCAGGAGGGAAGGGCAGCAGGTTAAGTTCACTGACTAAAAGCCTGGCTAAGCCCGCAGTACCATTTGGAGGGAAGTATCGTATCATTGATTTCACCTTGAGCAACTGCACCAATTCAGGTATCGAAACTGTGGGTGTGCTGACACAATATCAGCCGCTGCTCCTGAACTCTTACATAGGGATTGGAAGTGCATGGGATCTGGATAGAAAAAGCGGCGGGGTGACTGTTCTGCCACCTTATGCTGAGTCTTCCGAAGTACGCTGGTACACAGGGACTGCCAGTGCAATTTTTCAAAACCTAAATTACATTGAGCAATTTGATCCTGAGTATGTACTCATCCTCTCGGGTGACCACATTTACAAGATGGATTATGAAAAAATGCTGGATTACCACATCAGCAAAAAAGCGGACGTGACTATTTCTGTCCTTGAGGTACCGTGGGATGAAGCGAGCCGTTTTGGAATCATGAATACATCAGAGGATATGAGAGTAGTAGAGTTTGATGAAAAGCCTCAATTCCCGAAAAATAACCTGGCTTCGATGGGCATCTATATTTTTAACTGGTCTCTTCTAAAAGAGTACCTCGAAATGGATGACCGTAATCCGGATTCAAGCCATGACTTTGGAAAAGATGTTATTCCTTTGCTGCTTGAAGAAAAGAAGAAACTGATGGCTTATCCGTTTAAAGGGTATTGGAAGGATGTTGGAACAGTTAAAAGTCTCTGGGAAGCGAATATGGACCTATTGGATGACGATTGTGACCTCAACCTCTTTGACCACGAATGGAGGATTTATTCTGTGAATCCTAATCAGCCGCCGCAATATATTTCCGAACAGGCAGAGGTAGAGGGTTCATTGATTAATGAGGGCTGCTATATTGAGGGGATTGTCGATCACTCGGTATTATTTCAAGGAACCAGAGTGGAAGCCGGTGCTCATATAAAACAATCAGTCATTATGCCAGACGCGGTAGTCGGTAAAGGAGTTTATCTGGAAAAGGTGATTGTACCGCCAAATGTCCGTATACCGGATGGTGTATGCATCATGCCTGAGGAAGGGTCTGACGAGGTCATCCTGGTAACAGAAACGTTCCTTGAATCGATTATGGAAGAAGAGGAAGTACAATAATCATCTCATCTATGTGACAGGGGGAAATCACTTGAATAAATCAATGCTTGGAGTAATTGACGCAACCGCTTATCATCAGTCGCTTGAGGATTTATTGCTAAACCGGTCTTTGGCAGCAGTTCCGGTCGCCGGGAGATACCGATTGATCGATTTCATTTTATCCAATATGGTCAATTCCGGTATCCACAGTGTGGCCATATTTCCGAAATATCAGTATCGTTCGCTGATGGATCACCTTGGTTCAGGGAAGAACTGGGATTTAAACCGCAAAAGGGATGGCTTATTCTTCTTCCCGGCGCCAGCGCTGGATTCGGTTGACGAGGGAATGGGCTCTTTTAACCATTTTGCTCATCATATGGATTATTTCTATAGAAGCAAACAGAAATATGCCTTGATCAGTAACTGTAATACAATCTTCACGACCGATTTCAATCCGATGCTCAAACGACATATTGAGACTGGTTGTGAGATTACCAAAATGAATCATCGTCAAAAGTCTATGGAAATATATCTTGTTGATAAGTCCCTGTTGATCGACCTAATCGAAACACGCGGAGAAACAGGCTATACCTGTATGAAGGACGTTGTAGAAGACGTTTCCAGTAACTTAACGGTCTGTGACTACGAATATCTTGGATACGTAGAAAAAATCGAGTGCATTCAAGGTTATTTTGAAGCAAGCATGAATCTCTTAAGGCCGGAACGCTGGAAACAGCTGTTCCGGAAAGAATACCCTGTGCTTACCAAGGTGAAAGATGAACCTCCTACACGATATCAAAAAGGTACGGTCGTGAAGAACGCCATCATTGCCAATGGCTGTTTCGTTGAAGGGGATGTAAAGGAAAGCACCGTCTTCAGGGGAGTAAAAATCGGTAATGGCAGCTCTGTCTCCAACAGTATTATTATGCAAAAAAGCCAGGTTGGAGAAAATTGTGTTTTAGAATACGTCATTCTGGACAAAGATGTGAAGATAGAGGACAATGTGAAGCTTATCGGAAGCCCGGAAAATCCAATTGTCATCAGAAAAGGAATGATTCAAGGAGCGTTGATGAACTCGTGAAAGTATTATTTGTTGTCTCGGAATGTGTCCCTTTCATCAAGTCCGGAGGTTTGGCCGATGTAGCGGGATCCCTGCCGAAGGAATTGAGAAGTCTTGGAACAGATGTAAGGGTGATTCTGCCCAAATATCAAACAATCGCACAACCTTATAAAGATAGAATGGAAAAGGTATGCGAGTTCTCTGTATCCCTGGGATGGCGGGAACAGTACTGCGGAATAGAGTCCTTGGAACTTGATGGGGTCACGTTCTACTTTGTTGATAATGAATACTATTTTAAACGGGAAGGCCTTTATGGCTATTGGGATGATGGAGAAAGATTTTCTTATTTTACGAAAGCCGTGCTGGAAAGTTTGGCCCATCTTGATTTTTACCCGGATATTCTCCACTGCCATGATTGGCATACAGCCATGATTCCATTCTTATTGCGTACCCAGTACCAGTGGAGAAAGGGATACAGTTTTATACGAAGCATCTTCACCATCCATAATCTCCAGTTTCAGGGAGTTTTCCCTAAAGAAGTGATGACAGGGTTATTGGGGATAGAAGAGTCATATTTCCATCCGGAGCAACTAGAGTTTTACGGAAATATCAATTTTATGAAAGCGGGCCTCATTTCAAGTGACTATATTACAACCGTCAGTCCTACCTACAGGGATGAGATCCTGACAGCCTATTATGGAGAAAAACTTGATGGTGTGCTGCGTGGACGCGCAGGCAGCCTTCAGGGGATTTTAAATGGCATTGATGATTCTTACTATTCACCGGAGTCAGGCGGCGGTATTGCCCCCTACTCCAAGGATGATTTGAATGGTAAAAAGAAGAATAAGCAACTTCTGCAGCAGAAATTTGGATTGGATCAAAATCCTGATGTACCGATCCTCTCGATTGTTTCAAGGTTAACAAAGCAAAAAGGCCTGGATCTTGTGAAAAGGGTTTTTCATGAAATGATGCAGGAAAACTTGCAATTCATCATTCTAGGCACCGGGGATCATGAATTTCAACAATTTTTCAAAGAAATGGCGCATGCTTATCCGGATAAGCTGCGAGTGCATATCGGCTTTGATGAAGACCTGGCAAAGCAAATATATGCTGGAGCCGATCTTTTTCTCATGCCATCAAAATTTGAGCCTTGCGGTTTGGGGCAAATGATTGCACTAAGATATGGCACCCTGCCACTTGTAAGAGAAACAGGAGGGTTGAATGATACCGTTCTATCCTATAACGAAAAAACTCAAGAAGGGCATGGTTTCTCGTTCAGAAACTTTAATGCTCATGATATGCTTTTTACGCTAAATCGGGCATTGGCGTTTTATCATAATGACAGGGAAACATGGACCAGAATTGTCAGAGAAGCTATGGCGGTCGATTGTGGATGGGCCCAGTCTGCGTTTAAATACAATCAACTGTACGCAAAAATTTCATCCAGGAGTGAGAGCCATGTTTTCTGATGTGAATGATTTTAAAGAGGCTTTTTTAAAAAGGCTTGAAATGATGTACGGCAAAACATTTCCCGAATCAACCCCGCGTGATCAATATTTCACCCTTGGTAATATGATCAGGGAATACATCAGTATCAATTGGATAGGGACAAATGAGTCCTACCGTTTCAACGGGCAGAAACAGGTTTATTACCTGTCGATTGAATTTCTGCTCGGCCGTCTTTTGCGTCAAAACCTTATGAATCTCGGAATCTATGAAGTTGTGGAAAACGGGTTGAATGACCTTGGAATTGACCTGGATGAAATCGAAGAAGAGGAAGCCGATGCAGGCCTTGGAAATGGCGGGCTTGGAAGACTGGCGGCTTGTTTCCTTGATTCATTGGCCTCTCTGGATCTTCCGGGCCATGGCTGCGGCATTCGCTATAAGCATGGCCTCTTTGAGCAGAAGATTGTCAAAGGATTTCAAGTAGAACTGCCGGAACAGTGGCTGCGTCATGGCCATGTGTGGGAAGTCAGAAAGCCGGATTTAGCGGTGGAGGTGCTTTTCTGGGGAAGAGTGGAGTCATACGAACACAAGGGTCGATGGAAGTTCCGACACGTGGATGCGGAAGCTGTTACTGCCGTTCCATACGATATGCCGGTTGTCGGATACCAGACTTCCACGGTCAATACCCTGCGGCTGTGGAGTGCTGAGCCATCCTCCTACCAGGCTGGCAAGGATATGATGAAACATAAAAGAGAAACTGAAGCGATTACAGAATTTCTCTATCCTGATGATACGCATGATGAGGGAAAGACTCTGCGTTTAAAACAGCAATATTTCCTTGTGAGTGCCAGTCTGCGGTCCATCCTAAGGTCCTATTTAGCAAAGAAGCGTGACATCAGGGAACTGCATGAATATATATCGATTCATATCAATGATACGCACCCTGTTTTGGCCATCCCTGAATTAATGAGGATCCTGCTGGATGACCATGGCCTGAGTTGGGAAGAGGCCTGGGAAATCACGACGAAGACGTTTGCCTATACAAATCATACGACCTTATCCGAAGCGTTAGAGCGTTGGCCGGTCAGGATATTCGAACCATTGCTGCCGCGTATCTTTATGATTGTGAATGAGATCAATGAACGGTTCTGCCAAAGTTTATGGAATCAATATCCCGGTGACTGGAGCAGGATTGAACAAATGGCAATCATCTCTCATGACGAGATCAAAATGGCACACCTTGCGATAGCGGGAAGCTTCAGTGTCAACGGTGTGGCAGCGATACATACCGAAATCTTGAAGCAGCGTGAAATGAACTTGTTTTATCAATTTTATCCTGAAAAATTTAATAATAAGACGAACGGAATCACGCACCGGAGATGGCTGCTGAAGGCGAATCAGCCTCTTTCCAAGCTAGTGACCAATGCAATAGGCAATGAGTGGATCCATCAGCCGGAAAAGCTGCAGGAGCTTCATGCTTTCAAGGATGACCGGATGTTCCTTGAGGAATTGCAAAAGGTGAAGACCCATAAAAAGCAGCAGCTTGCTCAAAAAATTCTGGAGCAGAATGGTTTAAAAGTGGACCCAAATTCAATATTTGATGTGCAAATCAAGCGTCTGCATGCATACAAAAGGCAGCTGTTGAACGTTTTGCATATCCTTCATTTGTATAACCGCTTCAGGGAAGACTCGAGCTTTGATATGCATCCTAGAACATTTATCTTCGGCGCTAAGGCATCACCTGGGTATTATTATGCCAAAAAAATCATTAAACTGATTGATTCAGTGGCAAAGCTGGTCAATAATGACCCGGTTGTGAAAGGCCGCATCAAAGTAGTGTTCATGGAAAATTACCGCGTTTCCCTGGCGGAAGATATCATTCCTGCTGCAGACATCAGCGAACAAATCTCGACAGCCAGTAAAGAGGCTTCGGGTACGGGCAATATGAAATTCATGATGAACGGTGCGTTGACAGTCGGAACGCTGGACGGGGCAAATATTGAAATACTCGAGAAGGCGGGTCCTGAGAATATCTTCATCTTCGGCTTAACTGCAGAAGAGGTTATGAAGTATTATGCTGAGGGTGGATACTATTCAATGGAATATTACCACCATGATGAACATATCAGGCAGGTAGTCAACCAGCTGATTGATGGCACACTCCCTGATTCCGCGGATCATTATGAAGAAATCTTTGATTCATTGCTTGCTGAAAATGACCAGTATTTTGTGCTTCGGGACTTTGCCTCCTATGCCGCTATTCAGGAGAAGGCGGGCAAAGCCTATGAAGATAAAGAACAATGGTTGAAAAAAAGCCTGATCAATATCGCCGGATCCGGTTACTTCTCCAGCGACAGGACCATCCGGGAGTACGCAGAGAATATCTGGGGAATCGCCGGCAAAGAGCTGCAGAAAAAATAAAAGAAGGGAAACGCCGATTATACGGTGTTTCCCTTCTTTCATTTTTAGATTGATCGGCTTGAAACCTTATTTACTAAGGCTCTTTTCGTAAACTTTGTTGCTATTTAATACAAATTTTAAAAAATATCTACTTAATTAACCAGAAATAGCCTGATAAACAAGGAAGAAAAGAGCTAATTCACCTTGTTCAGAGAACAAAGCCCTTGTCTCCAAGGGAAAAATCCGGTTCTTTGGATTTTTCCGAGAGCAACAATATATACGAAAACAGCGTTTACTAAAAACAAAAAATCCGGGAATAAGCTATTACCGGCGCATCTTAAGGAAACGCTTTGCTCTCACCATTACCCACCTGTATTGGGAATTTAGCAATCGATTCTTGATGCTTCCGTCACCGTTGCTTCTCTCAGGTGCAAACTTTGCCGGGGGTTCTTTAGGATTTTTATTTTGAAAGTGTGAGATTATCGTCCTGTAGGGGAGTTGTAGAGGACGATAATTAAGAAAATGCCAAGCTATAGTCCTTTAGTGCGCTTTTAAAGAATGATAATCCCAAAAAAAGCCAAACTATCGTCCTTTAAAGTGCTTCTAGAGAGACAAAAATACACAAAAAATACCGTCCTTTAGTGAATTCACTAAAGGACGGTACCTTACAATTAGCTAGATCCATTTTATAGAACATTAACTGCCCAGAAAGGCTAACTAATGTCTTCATATGTAGAGGACCGATTCCACCCGGCCCTCAAGTGTGAGTAAAGATATCTATTTATCATCAGGCATAGGTGCCTGTGATTTTATTTTTTCTTATTGGATACGTAGCTGTCACCCTTTTTATAAGGGATGTCGCCAATTGGTGATTCAAGATCTTCGCGATCCAGTTTGTCTTCATATTTCTCCATTTTCTCATTGGGAACAACTTTTCTGTCTTTACCTTCAATGTCAGTAGCCGAGAACGAGTCAATGTCTTCGGTCATTCCGTCATTAGACCTGACACCATCCTGGTACATCGAATTGTAGTCATTATATGTTCCCTGGAAATCGGATGGGGTTTCGGATGTCCCGTACCTTCCTGCCTCCTGGAAGCTGTCCTGGTAGTCTTTAATTTCATCCTGTCGACCCTTAATGAAACTGTCATTATTAGGCGGAGTCAGCACTTCTTCCTCAACAGGCCTGTCGGTTGCACGTGTCTTCTCAGGTTTATCGTCTATGCAGTAAAGGGTGGTCGGAAGGACTTCCAATCTTTCATACTCAATCTCCTTCCCGCACACCTTGCACTTGCCGTACGTTCCATCCTCCATTGCGGAAAGGGCTTTTTCCACTTTCTCCATTTCAGTTTCTGCATGTTCATCCAAAGCGAGTCCTTTTTCACGTTCATATAACTCAGTACCCAAATCAGCAGGATGATTATCATACGTACTCAATTCTCCGAAGCGTTCCTGCTCGCTTTGGCCGTGCAACGTCTTTTCATCGTTATCCAAATGCTGCTGCAGTTGTTTCTTCCGCTCCAGCAGTTCATCCTTTAACTTGCCAAGCTGCTTATCTGTCAACATCCGTTTCACGTCCTTTATTCCTGTTTTTATATCGTAGTAAACCTCTTATTGTGAAAAAGTAATAGGTTTGCTGGTATGTTGTACTTTATCCATTATGAACAAGAGGGAAACATTAATTTTAGTATGGAAAACTTTGAAAGAATTAAATTGTGGAGGGATGAGGTAAGCAAACAGGGTGGTGCAATGGGAAAGTGAGGAATGGGATTATTAGGGGACTCATGAACGCTCCATAAGACCAAACCTAGAGGGAAAAATGGATTAGGGTGTCTCGTGAACGCTCTATAAGACCAAAACGAGAGGAAAAATTAGATTAGGGTGTCTCATGAACGCTTCATAAGACCAATCCCAGAGGAAAAAGTGGATTAGGGTATCTCATACATGCCCCATGAACACCAAAAAAGAGGAAAAGCTGAAACGCTGTCTCATGAAAGTTTTTGAAGGTAAAACGAAATATCCTTAATTAAAGTTTCTGGTTTTCATAAGGTAAAAAGAGGCTAAATGACCGTAAGAGGAGTCTGTCTTTCAGAAAGGCTCTTTTCGTAAACATTGTTGCTATTTAAAACAAATTTTAAAAAATCTACTTAATTAACCAGGAATAGCCTGATAAACAAGTAAGAAAAGAGCTAATTCACCTCTTTCAGAGAAAAAAGCCCTTGTCTCCAAGGGAAAAATCCGGCTCTTTGGATTTTTCCGAGAGCAACAATATATACGAAAACAGCGTTCAGAAAAGAGCCCTGTCCTCATGCAAAGCTCCCCATTTAAAGATCCTTCTACCCAAATAAAGAAAGACCAATCACAATTGCGATTGGTCTTTCTCATAAGATCATTAGAAAATATAACTGATAAACAATCCGATTGAAAGCAGGAAACCAAAGATTGTGTTGGTCTGCGCCGTCGCTTTCATGGCAGGCATCATTTGGAGCGGCATCGTTTTTCCAATAAAGCCCTTGTAGGCTTTATAGGCTTTCGGAATGCTGATTAGCGTGACGAGCAGCCATGGTGTAAATGAACCGGCGATGACAAGGGCAACCACCCAGATATAGGCCAGGGCTATCGATGCTCCAAGCAGGTTGATCGCATTTTTCCTGCCAATGAGGATGGCCAGTGTTTTTCGGCCGTTTTCTTTATCTCCGTCAAGGTCGCGGATGTTGTTGGCCATCAGGATCATTCCAACGAGAATAAAGATCGGGATGGAAATTAGAACGCTTGATGAAGTCACTGTTCCTGTCTGGATGTAGAAGGAAATCAGGATGATGACAATCCCCATGAAGAATCCTGCCACGATTTCACCGAAGGGTGTATAGGCAATTGGAACAGGTCCACCAGTATAAAAATAGCCTGCCGCCATGCAAACTAAGCCTATTACGGCGAGCCACCAGCTGCTGTTTGCGCAGATGTATAAGCCGAGCAGGAATGAGATTCCATAAAGACCGAATGCGAGTCCTTTTACCGTGGAGGGCTTGACGCCATTTCGAACGATGGCCCCGCCGATCCCAATGGAGTTCTCATTATCGAGACCTCTTGCGTAATCATAATATTCATTGAACATGTTGGTTGCGGCCTGAATCAAGATGCTTGCCGCCAACATTGCTAAAAAGAGAAGCCAGTCAATATCCCCGTACTGAACGGCCAAAGCAGTTCCTAGCAGGACGGGCACAAATGCGGCTGTAAGTGTATGCGGCCTGGTCAACTGCCACCAGATACGCCAGCCTTTATCTGACTCCACAATATTGGAAGTAATAGTCTCCATTTTGGTCCTCTCCTTAATTGTGGAAAATAGTTAAGTTACAATAACTTTACAGATTAAAGTTTAGGTAAACGGCACAAAAGTGTCAATAACTTTTTCAAAAAGCCGGAAGGTGTTATTTTCCATATCATTTGATACCGAACATTCCGTTTCTCAAATCACGCAAAAGAGGTTATTATATAATAAGGAAATAATGTGTTGATCGTTGACATCAATATAGGTCAGGTGTATCTTAAAATAGGTTCAAATCTTAAGGAAAAGGCTTTAATGGGGGGATTGTTTTGAGTATTATCCAAGATATCAAAATCGGAGGAAGCTTTGAAAAGGCATTGACAAAAGCGAAAGCTGAAGGCATTCCGGTTTTATACAGTGCAGTTCAAAAAGTCAGCCACGTAGACCCCCTTTCATTTTATACAAAGGGCTTTTCGCTTTATCATGGAGAGCGCTTTTTTTGGAAGGACAAGGAAAACACTATACAAATAGCCGGTTTAGGCAGCACATATATGCTTAGAAATGATTCGGAGAATAGCCGTTACACTTCGATTGAGAAGGAGTGGAAGCGCTTAACTGAAAATGCAGTAGTGGAGGCCGATGGTGAAATCGCCGGGACAGGCCCGCTTTTATTTGGAGGCTTTTCATTTGATCCATCCGTTCCAAGAGCGAAAGAATGGTCGGATTTTTCCCATGGGATTTTCCAGATGCCTACCTTCATGTTGACCGTGAGGGAGGGAGATTGTTACTTAACTACAAACATTCTTTGTACTGCACAGGATGATGAAGGTTTATTGGATATCATGCATAAGAAACAGAGAGAATTGTTTGAAGAAGTACAGGGCAGGCGCTCAGGGTTGCACTTGCTTCAAGCAACCGAGATAGCGCCGGAAGAGTGGAAATCGGCCCTTGAAGAAGTGGTTTCACAGTTGAAAGCAGGGGAGATGGAGAAAGTTGTCCTTGCGCGGAAGATGCTGATGAACTTTAAAAATAAGCCCCATTCTGATGAAGTCATCCATAACTTATGGAATGAACAGAGAGATAGCTTTATTTTCTCCCTGGAAGTGGCTAACAGCTGTTTCCTGGGGGCGTCACCAGAAAGGCTTGTCAAAAAAGAGGGAACTGAAATTCTTTCGACCTGCCTTGCAGGTTCAATCGGCAGGGACACTGATTCGGAAGAGGATTATAAATTGGGACAGAATCTGCTTCATGATGATAAAAACCGTTACGAGCATAACCTGGTTGTTGAAATGATCAAAAGTGTTCTTGATCAGCATTGTTCGGAGGTGCAAATGCCTAAGGAGCCCGTGTTAATGAAGGTAAGGGACATTCAGCATCTCTATACACCTGTAAAAGGAAAAGTGGAAAAAGAAATTTCCATCTTGAACTTTGTTTCTCAGCTTCATCCGACTCCTGCGCTTGGCGGAGTTCCAAGGGATAAGGCAATGAGGACGATAAAGCAAGCGGAAAATATGGACAGGGGTCTTTATGCTGCCCCGATCGGGTGGATGGACTCATACGGGAATGGGGAGTTCGCAGTGGCCATCCGTTCAGGACTGATCCATAAAGATGAGGCCTACCTATTCTCTGGCTGTGGAGTTGTAGCGGATTCAACACCCGAGAGTGAATACCGTGAAACTCAGATTAAATTCAGACCAATGTTCCGGGCACTAGGAGGAAACACTGATGGGTTATGATCATCAGAAAGCTTTAACTGAATACTTTGCTTCTTTTATAGAGGAACTGCACCATTCAGGTGTCAGAAAAGTAGTGATCAGTCCGGGATCCCGTTCGACGCCTCTGGCCATACTGTTCGCCAAACATCCTCAGATAGAGGTGTTTATCAACATTGATGAAAGATCGGCAGCATTTTTTGCTTTGGGAATGGCTAAGGCTGAAAAGGAACCAGTTGCCATTCTGTGTTCATCGGGAACAGCAGGTGCCAACTACTATCCTGCTATTATTGAAGCTAAATATTCCAGGGTGCCGCTGATTGTACTGACGGCGGACAGGCCTCATGAACTGAGGGAAGTCGGTGCGCCTCAAGCGATTAATCAAATCAACCTCTTCGGCAGTCATGTGAAATGGTTTGATGAGATGGCACTCCCTGAACACTCTGAATTCATGAAGAGCCATGCCAAACGGGCTGCTTCCCGCGGGGCTGCCTTTGCATGCAGTGCTCCAGAAGGGCCTGTTCACTTTAACTTCCCTATACGCGAACCACTTTTACCTGATATGAGCTATTCTTTTAAAGAAGAACGCGGTCAAACTGGAGTTATCAAGGGGACAGGTGCTGTTTCTTCATTTGAGTTGGAACGTCTTTCTGCCACATTGGCTAAAAGACGAAAGGGTCTCATCGTGTGCGGACCACAGAATGATCCAGGTACAGTGGATGCGGTCATTAAACTTGCGGAGCAACTACAATTTCCTGTTCTTGCAGATCCTCTTTCCTCTCTTAGAAGCGGAGATCATGACAAATCCTATATCATTGACGGATATGACAGTTTCCTGCGAAATGAAAAATTCAAGAAAACAATGCAACCGGATATTGTGATCCGGATAGGGGCTATGCCAGTTTCCAAAGCATTGACCCTTTTCCTTAAAGATCAGGATATCGACCACTGGGTCATTGATTCAGGAGGTATGTGGCGCGATCCGGCAGGCAAAGTGACAGAAATGATATTCGCTGACGAAGCCCAGGTACTAAATGGACTTTCAGAGAGGGTACAAAATACTCGGTTAACCCATGATTGGCTCGATAAATGGTTGTCCATCAATCGCAGAACACAGGAATTGACTGAAGAATATGATAAGCGAGCTGACCCATTGGATGAGGCAATGGTTGTTAAAGGATTGATAGAGAGACTGCCTGAAAACTCTACTGTTTTTGTCAGCAACAGCATGCCGATCAGGGATATGGATACATTTTTCCTAAACAATGATAAAAACATCTCGGTCCTGGCAAACAGGGGAGCCAATGGAATCGATGGAGTTATTTCCACAGCGATGGGCGCGAGTGCGTCAGGCAATCCGACGTACCTGCTGATTGGCGACTTGGCCTTTTACCATGATATGAACGGCCTGCTGGCAGGTAAAATGTATAGTCTCAACCTGAAAATACTTCTCGTCAATAACAATGGAGGTGGCATCTTCTCCTATTTACCTCAAGCCAAAGAAAAAGAACATTTCGAACTTTTATTTGGAACGCCGGCTGACCTGGATTTTTCTCACGCAGCCAACCTTTATGGAGCGAACTATCATAAGGCTGAAACATTTGAGCACTTTCAGACGGCATTGTCGGATTGGGAGACGAAAAATGGAATATCCATTATTGAAGCTATTACAAATAGAGAAGAAAATGTCCGTAATCATCGAGAAATGTGGGAAAATGTTTCCCGGGAAATAGACAAGCTGCTCTAGTTCGTCAAGTTAGCACAGTATAAGATACCGAACTAGTCGAGGGTGAGCGTACGTACAAATTCCATACCAGTCTCCACAGAAAGGTTAAACCTCAGAGGCGAATGGATGTTTCTGAATTTCCGGAAAAATATCAGTTCTTTACTTAACGAACCAGGATACAAAAAAGGCGCTGGGCTGGGCAGGACGGACAGCAATGAAACTAAATTTGCAGGTGGTTAAAATGTTGTATATCGATGGTATACAGTATCACGTTGAAGTAAAGGGTAAAGGAGAACCGATCGTCCTTCTTCACGGATTTACCGGTGACAGCAGTACATGGAATGAAATCCTTCCCTACTTGGAAAACTACAAAACGATTGCGATCGATCTGCTTGGACACGGAAGTACAGATTCCCCAGGGGATCCGGATCGGTATCGTATCGAGCAGGCGGTAGCTGATTTAAAAGTGATTTTGGATGAGCTGGACATTGAAGAAGTATCTCTGCTTGGATATTCAATGGGCGGAAGAATCGCTCTTGCATTTACAGCTGCCTATCCAGAGCGTGTCAAAGCGCTGATCTTGGAGAGTTCTTCCCCAGGATTGAAGACGGTCTCAGAGCGTAGGCTTAGAGTTTCTGCCGATAAAAAACTGGCGGATATGATTCTTTCTGAGGGCTTAATAAATTTCGTTGATTACTGGGAGAATATCCCTTTGTTTTCTTCTCAAAAAAAGTTGTCCTCTTCTAAACAAGAAGAAATCAGGCTGAACAGGTTGTCTCAAAATCCTGTAGGCCTGGCAAACAGCTTGAAGGGGATGGGGACAGGTAGACAGCCGAGTTATTGGGAAGCCCTGAGAAATCTGCCAATAAAAATGCTCTTTATTACCGGTGAACTTGACAGCAAATTTTGCAGGATCGCCAAAGAAATGGAAAATGGAGCGCAAAATGCCTGTATTGAAGAAATTGAAGGTGCAGGACATGCATTACATGTGGAAGAACCTGAAAAGTTTGGTACAATAGTAAGGGAGTTCTTAAAGAATACATAAGGAGGTTTTCCCGTTATGTCATTTGAATGGGTAAGCGAAAGAAATTATGAAGACATTCTGTACGAAACATATAACGGAATTGCGAAAATCACGATCAATCGTCCTGAGGTCCGCAATGCATTCCGCCCGAAAACAGTAATGGAGTTAATCGATGCATTTGCTTATGCGAGAGATGATTCCAAAGTAGGCGTCATCGTCCTGACAGGTGCTGGAGAAAAAGCATTCTGTTCAGGAGGAGATCAAAGTGTCCGCGGCCATGGCGGATACGTGGGAGAAGACGAAATCCCCCGCTTGAATGTCCTTGACCTACAGCGTTTAATCCGTGTAATTCCAAAGCCGGTAATCGCAATGGTGGCTGGATATGCCATCGGCGGAGGACATGTTCTGCATGTAGTCTGTGATATCACTATCGCAGCAGATAACGCTGTATTCGGACAAACAGGCCCTAAAGTGGGAAGCTTTGACGCTGGTTACGGTGCAGGTTATTTAGCTCGTATCGTCGGTCACAAGAAAGCGAAAGAAATCTGGTACCTATGCCGCCAATACGGCGCAGAGGAAGCCTTGGAAATGGGCTTGGTCAATACTGTAGTACCTTACGAGAAATTGGAAGAGGAAACAGTTCAGTGGGCTTCTGAGATGCTAGAAAAGAGCCCGACAGCTCTTCGCTTCTTGAAAGCTGCCTTCAACGCAGATACTGATGGTCTTGCAGGTCTTCAGCAGCTTGCTGGTGACGCAACACTTCTATATTACACAACTGAAGAGGCGAAAGAAGGCCGTGATGCGTTCAAGGAAAAACGCAAGCCGGACTTTGGTCAATTCCCTCGTTTCCCTTAATGAGTAAGGCTGCGGAGGCGTGCATAATGCATAGCCTGAGCAGGGGAATAATAATACTAACAAGGGCTTGATGGATTCTTCCATCAAGCTTTTTTTGAAATTTACTACATAGCTTTTTTACATATGGAGCGGTGAATGGGACAGGTTCTCTTTTTCTCAGTTCGTAGGTTTGCGTACCGCGCTCGTAAAGCGAGGGGCATCATAAGTGAGAAAAGAGAGAAAGATGTACCGCGCTCGTGAAGAATGAGATTGAACATAAGCAGCGAAAAAAATTATGGGATAACAAGATTGATTGGAGACTTCAAAATGAAGAATCTATTTTTACCTAACTTATTAAAACAGAGAGCTTATTTAACTCCAGAGCGGAGAGCATTGTCGTACCACGGGCACCGTTATACGTTCCAGGAAACTTATGATGTTGCGTGCAGTCTGGCAGGCGCACTGCTTCATTTTGGTTTAAAGAAGGGCAGTAAAGCCGGTGTGTTGATCAACAATACGAAAGAGGGATATTTCCTCCTGCTCGCCCTTCAGCAGGCAGGGGTAACGGCAGTGATGTTGAATAACCGTCTGACCATTGCAGAGCTGTCCTTTCAGGTGGAGGACACGGGGATGGATGCATTGATATATGATGCAAATTTTCGTGAGGCTGCGCTTGAGCTGAGGAAGAGCATTGAAACGGAGAAAATCATTTCTCTTGCTGAGCTTGAGACACAGAAAACGGCTGAGTACGAGCCGGAGAACCAGGTAGAAATGAACAATGTTTGTACAATTATGTATACATCGGGCACGACAGGTAAGCCAAAGGGAGTATTGCAAACATTCAATAATCATTGGTGGAGTGCGGTAGGATCTGCTTTGAATCTTGGTCTTAAGGAATCGGATACCTGGCTTTGTGCTGTGCCGCTGTTTCATATCAGCGGGTACTCCATTTTGATGAGGAGCATTATATATGGAATGGAGATCAAGCTTTATGACAAGTTTGATGAAGAGAAAATCAATCACGACCTGAAAAAGGGCGGCACCACCATTATCTCCGTCGTTAGTGCTATGCTCCAGAGGCTTCTGAAGAACCTGGGAGAAGAAAGCTATCATCCCGATTTCCGCTGCATGCTGCTTGGTGGAGGTCCTGCCCCGAAAAGTATGCTTCAGCAGTGTAAGGAAAAAGGCATCCCTGTGTTTCAGACTTACGGTATGACCGAGACGTCCTCCCAGATTGTGACCCTTTCACCGGAAGACAGTCTAAAGAAATTGGGATCGGCAGGAAAGCCTTTATTTCCTTGTGAATTGAAAATTATCCATAACGGTCAGGCAGCCGATTCTGGTTTGGCAGGAGAAATTGCCGTCAGGGGCCCGAATGTGACAGAAGGATACTTTAACAGAGAAGAGGCAAACCGGGAGAGCTTTAAAGACGGCTGGTTCCTGACAGGGGACATCGGTTACCAGGATGAACAAGGCTTTTTATATGTGCTGGACCGCCGCTCAGACTTGATTATTTCCGGTGGGGAAAATATCTATCCTGCTGAAATTGAATCTGTTCTTGTTGCACACCCGGATATTGCGGAAGCTGGTGTCATAGGGGTTGAATCAGATGAATGGGGCCAGGCACCTGCTGCTTTTATTGTTTCAGAGAAACCGCTTGATGGTTTAGAAGTCAGGGATTACTGCCGTACCAGGCTGGCAGGGTATAAGGTTCCTCATTATTTTTACTTTGTGCAAAACCTCCCGAGAAATGCCTCCAATAAATTATTGCGCAAGGAATTGAGGAAACTTGTCCAAAAGGGGGAAGTCAATGAAAGTTGATAAGGTGATCCTGCATGTAATAAAAATGAAACTGCAAAAACCGTTTTCGACTCATCTCGGGACTGTACGGGAACGAGAAGGCATAATAATTGAGGTTGTTGATGACAATGGACTGAGGGGATTTGGTGAGGGAGTTGCCTTCAGTACTCCCTGGTATACCGAAGAAACAGTAGGTACGTCGCTGCATATCCTTCAGGAAGTGTTGGTTCCTCTGCTGTTGAAGTCACCTTTCACTCATCCAAAGGAAATATCTAAGTTGTTTTCGACAGTCAGAAGGAATAACATGGCCAAGGCGGCATTGGAGTGTGCGATATGGGACCTATATGCCAAACAGCTTGACCAGCCATTGTGGAAAGTAATAGGGGGCACAAGGGAAGTGATTGCCGCCGGTGCAGTTGCGGGTGCTCCGACTATAATGGAAACGATCGATCAGGTTCATGGTTTGGTCAGAGAAGGTTATGAACGGATTAAAGTAAAGATTTCCCCAAAAACGGACTACGAGCTGATTAAGGGAATCCGTACCGAGTTTCCCAATCTTAAATTAATGGCTGATGCCAACTCTGCTTATACGTTAGACGATGCAGAGCATCTAAAAAAGCTGGATGATTTTGGGCTGGAGATGATCGAACAACCCTTAGGGATCGATGATATCTATGAACACAGTCTTCTCCAAAAGAATTTGAAGACCCATATCTGCCTAGATGAAAGCATCACATCCTTACATGATGCCAAGAGTGCGATTGCCTTGGGAAGCTGCCGGTTCATCAATATCAAGCTGGGCCGGGTAGGAGGATATGCCACGGCTGTCTCTATCCATGATTTATGCGAGCGTGAAGGAGTGCGTGTATGGTGCGGGGGCATGATTGAGTTTGGCATTTCCCGTGCTCATAATATTGCGCTCTCTACGCTTGCAGGCTTTGATTTCCCGGGAGACATATCCTCTTCCTCACGATATTGGGAAGAGGATATTATCGAACCTGCCATAACTGTTATGGATGGTAAAATTTTTGCACCAAAAGGGCCAGGGATTGGAGTTGAGCTAAACAGGCGAAGACTTCAGCAAGTTAGCTTGTTTACCGAGAAATACTCCATTTGACGAAAAAAGGAGGCTGAGTGGACAGCCTCCTTTTCATTAATGAACAGGTTCAAATGTCTTACAGTCCGTCTCATGCTGGTCTTCAGCCTGTTTTCCTGTGTGGCTGACAACGTAGATTTGTTCTGCACCGCAATGATTTCCTTGTTTCCAGTAGTGACAGTTGTTAACTTCACAAAGTACATCTTTTGCCATCGTTATCACCCTCCTGTTAGAAATGCCGTACATGAATATTCTTTATGTTACAGAACCATTTTATGAGTGGTAACAATATCTAAGTTTTCTGTTTCAAGTATCGCTTGTCGTTCATGAATAAACTCCAGAAATACACAAATCCGGGAAACAGGATGGCAAAGCCTACGATGTAGGTGATGAATACGGCCTTAAAAGAAGTGGGATCAGTAAAACCTGAACGAATGGTTACCTCAGGATAAATGATGTAAGGAAGATGAGCCTTTCCGTAAACATAGCTTGCGATCAAGTATTGAAGAGTGATGGCAATGACGGCGATTCTCGGCATCCCTTTGATCCCTTTTTTATCAGTCGGTAAAAACAGCGCAGCACCAGCGACCAAAAAGCCTAGCAATGAAAAAACAAGGAGGAGTCTGTCCTCCATCATTTTTTCATAAATCCACACTGCTTCAGTTCTCAATGTAAACATGATCAGCAATGCGGATGCCAAAGAAATGGGCCCGGTGATCATTGCGTCCCTTCTATACACCCTATAGGCATCCATCTCTTCGGAAGCTTTTGAATAATCCGCCAGCAGAAGGGAGGACAGAAACAAGGTCGAACTGATGGCAAAAGCAATGAAAGCATACTCATTCGGACTGGTGAAAAGTTCTCCCAATTTCAGTGTCTGCCCGTTTTCAAAATCCACAAATTCTCCATGAGAAATAGGAAGAACTGTGATCAACAGACCAGGTATTAACAGTCCGCTTACACCGGAAATATAAGTCAGTACTTTCCGGTAATCATCCGCAACATGTGAAAAAACAAGGAATGCGCTTCGCAGGGCGAGCAATAGCAGGATCATACTCCCGGGTACTAAAAGGACAGTTCCCAACGAATAGGCGGCTCCGGGGAAAAAGCTGTAGACCGCCACAACAATCGCCACGATAAAAGTATTGGTCACTTCCCAAGTCGGGGAGAGGTAGCGGTTGGCGATGTTGGTCGCTTTGGTTTTCTCACGGTTAATGTAAACCATGGACCAGAAGCCCGCTCCGAAATCCATCGTGGCCATTACGGCATAGATGAACACGAATCCCCATAATACCGTGATGGCCAATAATTCATTCGACATTATTTCACCTCCAGTGTTGTTCTTAAGAATATGCAGTCGAGGTTATGAGAAAAAGCCAACTTCTGTGTTCTCTACTTTATTCAAGTCGTCCTCAGCAGGATGTCTCCTGAAATAGTAGAGCAGAACTGAGACGACAGCTATGCCCAGTACGACATAAACGGATGTGAAAGCCACAAACAGGGTAGCCAGATTTCCGGTTGTAGTGACAGAGTCTTCAGTGCTTAACATCCTGTAAATCGTCCATGGCTGTCTGCCGGTACAGGCAAAAATCCAACCGAATTCAATCGCCAGGATGGAGAGAGGCCCGCCAGCAACAAACAGCCACATCATCCACTTTGGAAAACGGTCTTTCTTCAGCAATTTGTTCCAAACATAAGCAATCAAACCGAGCAAGATCAACAGTGTGCCAATTCCGACCATTGCATTAAAAAGTGTGTGGACGAAAAGCGGCGGCCAATACTCTTCAGGAAAGTCGTTCAACCCGATGACTTCCGTTTCAAAGCTGTCTCCAGCAAGGAAACTGAGGGCCCAAGGAATTTCAATTCCCCATTTTACTTCCTGTGTTTCTCTGTCGGTAAATCCGCCGATTGCTAAAGGCGCATAACGCTGAGTCTCAAATAATCCTTCAGCAGCTGCAAGCTTTTCAGGCTGATATTCATGAAGCATCTGGGCGGATTCATGGCCATTGATAGCGGTAAAAAAGGCAAAGATTCCTCCGACAAGCAGTCCAAGCATCAGGGCTTTGCGATGGAATTTATACACTCTGCTGCCAAAGTCAGCCCTGAGCATTTTGTAAGCAGCAACAGAAGCGATGACAAATCCTCCCGTCACATAAGCAGACAACGCCACATGGCCTGCTGTGACAAAGAAGCTCGGATTGAAGAAGGCTTTCCAAGGATCGACATCCACAATCTCGCCATTGACCATTCTGAATCCTGCTGGTGTCCCTTCAAAAGCATGGACATTGGTGATGAGTACAGCAGAAGCCAATCCGCCGATCACCACAAGCGTCAAGCTCAGTATTCTCATCCATGGAGCGATACGATTGGCAGCATATACATAAATGGACATAAATAACGCTTCCACAAAAAATGCATAAATCTCAATTTGAAAAGGGAGTGCCATGACCCTTCCGACAACCTCCATAAAGCCGGGCCACAAAAGAGAAAGCTGGACACCCGCAATCGTCCCGGAAGGAATGCCGACTCCAAGAAGCACTGCGAAGGCCTTTGTCCATCTTTTTCCCATAATTTCATATTCACGGTCTTTCGTCTTCTGGTAAAGCAATTCCGCAATAAGTATCATCATTGGGATGGCGACTCCAAGCGTGGCAAAAATAATATGAAATCCCATCGTCGTTCCGAACATAGACCGTGCAATTACCAAATCATCCATAATGTTACTCCTTTAGCTAGTGATTGACGGTTTTAGTCTTCTTCAAATGGACCAAATTATGCAGAGATATCCAAATGTGGGAATACACAGATGTTACAGAATTCAAGCTATGTTCATCGGGCTTTTATGTTACATCCAACTAAAATGCGTGAACGGAAAATGGTCTTATGAAAGATTCATGAGGCCCCCTAATCAAAAAACGGCGGTAAAAGTGCTCTTATGAAGGTTCCATGAGACACCCTAATCAAAAAACGGGAGTAAAAATGGTCTTATGAAAGATTCATGAGGCCCCCTAATCAAAAAAAGGCGATAAAAGTGGTCTTATGAAGGTTCCATGAGACACCCTAATCAAAAAACGGCGGTAAAAATGGTCTTATGAAGGTTCCATGAGGCACCCTAATCAAAAAGCGGCGGTCAAAGTGGTCTTATGAAAGGTTTATGAGGCCCCCTAATCAAAAAAAGGCGATAAAAGTGGTCTTATGAAGGTTCCATGAGACACCCTAATCATAAAAACGTCGGCGAAGCGGCCTCTTGAAAAGCCCAACAGAAACTCTATCATAAAGCAAAAATAAAATATCCTTTGATCCGGAACGGACATAAGAGGGCTCATAACCCATCGCTCTTCAAACAGCCGGCCAGTATCTGCAGCTTATTCACTAACTCCGAATAGGTTATCAGTCTTTTAACAAGGCTCTTTTCTAAATAGCCATATAACACAGAAATTATCCTGGTAAATAAGAAAGAAACTGTTCAGTTAGATAAGCCCTTGTCACCGAGTGGAAAATCCAGCCCGTTGGATCTATCCGATAGCAACAATCTATACAAACACAGCATTAAACAAAAAAAGCGCCGACTTCACAAAGTCAGCACTTTTCATTATTCACTGCCAAGAGCTTTCTGCAGTGTTTCAATATTTTCATTCATTAAGTCAAAATAGTCTTTGCCCTGATCGATATCTTCCTTGGTAAGGACCCCAAGGTTGTGCAGGGTCAGCTTTTCTGCACCGATCTCTTTTTGAACCACTTCTGTCAAACGGGACGTTCCATTTTGTTCAAAAATGATATAGGAGATGTTTTTTTTCTTTGCAGTCTCTATAATTTGTTTTAATTCTTGCTGAGATGGTTCATCTGTAGGGGATAGGCCTGCAATGGCCAGCTGCTTAATGCCATAGCGTTTCTCCCAGTAGCTGTAAGCGGCATGAGCCACAAAGATTTGCTTGCTTTCCGCGTTTGCTGCAATAGCTTCAAAGGATTCATTCAGTTCATCCAGTTGGGCAACCAGGTTTTCATAATTTTCTTTGAAAGCAGCTTCTTGTTCAGGCATTTCTTCAGAGAGGGTCTCGTATATGATGTGAGCAAGCTCCTTTGCGTAAACAGGGTCTAACCATACATGCGGATCGATATCATGCTCATGACTGTCACTTTCTTCTTCAGCATGCTCGTCATGTTCTTCCTCATCGGAGTGGCTTTCTTCACTGTGCTCATCGCGTTCTTCCTCATCGGAGTGGCTTTCTTCACTGTGCTCATCACGTTCTTCCTCATCGGAGTGGCCTTCTTCACTGTGCTCATCATGTTCTTCCTCAACTTCTTCGTTCCCCAGGCTGCCTGCAAGTTCAGCGCCTGCAGCCACCATTTTCACATTTTCCTTTTCCAGGACGTCGTCTGCTTTATTTACAAAGCCTTCCAGCCCCAGTCCTATATAAAAAAATATGTCTGCATTCGCTATTTTCATCATATCTTTTTGAGAAGGCTCAAATGTATGTTCGTCCGTCCCTGGTGGATAGATGGCTTCTGTTTCAACATATTCTCCACCGATTTTTTCTGTGAAATCACTCAGCGGGTACACAGTAGTATAGACTTTTAAAATATTTGATTCATTGCTGTTTCCTTGTTCTTCAGTATCTGTAGCGCAAGCTGCGAGCAGCAAGAGAGATGTAATACTGATGAGTAACTTGATTCGTTTCAATCATACTCCTCCTTTGTTTATAGTTGGTATGGGCAGGTCATAATTATTTTTATATTTAAAAAGTAATCATTACGATTTATATTCCCTAAATGATTTTACTATCACCATTCATGAAAAGCAAGAAAAAAAACCATCAAGATTTTTTTCTTGATGGCCATTCTTCTGGCACGTGGTCCACCCCGCCCGGATGGAAGGGGTGACATTTTACTATTCTTTTTATAGTCAGCCAGCCTCCCCGGATGGCACCAAATCGTTTGATGGATTCCATACCGTAATGGGAACAGGTTGGATAAAATCTACAGGTTGGAGGCTTCAGGGGGGATATCACCAATTGGTAAAGCCGGATTAAAGTTAGAAATATTTTTTGCATGAAAGGCCTCCCCGTGTTTTTATATCAGAAATATACCATTCTCCAAAAAAAATGAAAAGCAGGAGGTATAGAGGATGTCTCGCAACATAGAATGTAATTTTTCCGCAGCCGGCATATGACTTCCAGCAGGCTGAGCGAAATGGCTCAGTTTAAGCTGCAGGACCAACTGGGAGTGTGAACAATCGGTCCAAATTGGTCGGCGCTGCCCCGAATAGTTACATGATTCAAGTAGAATCGATTACCTGAACAGCTCTTTTCTTTCTTTCTCACAAGGATAATTTTTGTGACTTCTGGCCATATCTCTTACATTAGATAGCAGCAAAGTATTAGAAACAGCCTTATAAAAACAAAGATACCTTCTTTAAAAATGAAAAAAAGAACAATTTTCATAAAGAAAGCTGTTCCCCTTCATTGATATTATGTTTGTTTGGTTTCATCTTCTTTTTCAATATCCTCATTATCGATGAGCGGATTGTTCTCAATCGGATCCACTGTGTGTTTGTAGCCATACGCTTTGCTGGTTGTGAGTACGCTCACGAGAATGATGACAAAAATAAGGATGATGGAGATGACAAGTACACCAACATAACCCATAACTCATTCCTCCCTTGTCCTATAGTGTACCATGAAGGTGAATTCGAGTTAATACTATTTCCAATATTGCAAAACTCTGTTAAATTTAATGTAAGACATCCTGTTAATAACCGAGATTCTTACAGAGATGAGGGATAGCAATGAATCTATCGTCCATGATGAGCAAGCAGACCGCCGAACTTCAGCACACATTGAATTTAAGCCTGCTGCAAAGCCAGATGGCGTCCCAGATGGCTGGCGCAACCGCCATGATGGAGAACATGACGGAAGCTGCCGGTTCAAAAGATGCGCCCCACCCATTTAAAGGCGGTTCCATCGACTTAAAAGGATAAGAAAAATCCCCAAAGACAGATTGCTTTGGGGATTTTTCTTTAATGGATGTTCCTCCGGTAATTATGCGGACTTTTATAATCACCTGACGTCAGCTTTTCTTTTAACGTTTCTAATATGTATAAGCGGATAAAATATTGTAATTCATCATTGTTCATTTCCTCTATAATATTCATCAATTCCTGCCTTGAGGAGTCCTCCAGGATAGTCAGGGCAATCATATCCAGGTCTTCATCGGTTCCCCTGATTTTGCCTCTATAAATTTCATAAAGTTCCTCTACAAGTTTCAAACTTTCCACCTCCCAGCACATTTTCTTCATAAAAATAACCTTTTAGTTCTATTTTCATATGATGTATAAAAGGGACAACTATTTATTCAATATTTACCCTTTTTACAAAAGGTTAATCCCATTTTATCTTCAGAAGGGAGGGAATGAAATGTACAAAATGGTCATTCCTTTCGCATCCATCATCACATCAACCGTATCCAATATGACCAATCATGGCTGGAGTCAACTGCTGACAATCCTCACCATTGCCATGGTGCTTGACTATGTTACAGGACTTGTTGCTGCAGGAATCAACGGGAATCTTTCAAGCAAAACCGGGCTAAAAGGGATTGGGAAAAAGGTGCTGATATTCAGCATGGTGGCTGTTGCTCACCTTATTGATACTATACTTGGAAATCAGCATATTATTCGGGATTCCACAATAATTTTTTATCTTTGTAATGAAATCTTATCCATCATTGAAAATGCAGGCCGTGCTGGACTGCCTTTACCACCGTTTTTGAGCAGTGCGGTGGAGTCGCTTCGCAATAAACTCAAAATCAAGAAGAAATAACTTGTATAAAACTGCCCGGTTTGAGGAAAAAGATAAATACTATTGTTAAGGGGTGGAACTCATGGCAGAAGAAAAACATGACTACTACATTGAAATTGCCACAGGAGAAATATCCAGAAGTTCTACCGATTCTCCATGGAATTTTAAAATTGCAGCTACGGATGAAGAAATAACCAGGCTGAGGGAAGTGTTCGACCAGCAGCATTCTGTTGACTGGAGGAACTTTTACCGAGCCCATACCCCCTATCTTCAATACCATTTTGACAAAGACAATGATGCCTATGATGACAATCTGCTTCACGTCTACCAGATGATTTACACATTAGGTGATGAAGAAGCCAAGAAACATATTAAGAGCATGGGAATATTGACCGATCTGACGTAACAGCATTCTTTAGGGTGCTGTTTTTCTTTTTGGGCACCAGCAGAGGAATGAAGGCTTGCTTGAATAGTAGTATAATGGGAGATGGATAGATTTTTCAGGTGTAAGTGGATGTCGGCCCAGAGCTACCGAAACGATACATACGCGAATTCGGTACTGTTGTTCCCTAAGTAATAACCAAATTTTGGGGAAGTGTGACTTTAGTCACTGCCTCTTTCACACACGAGTCAATCGTCCCTTTTTAAAAAAATTATAGGTATGCTAAAAAGAAATGGTGAAATAAAATGGAGAAATTTCTTGATTATCATGGATATGAAGTCCATCTTGAGTTGGGCAGTTCTGAGTTTCCGATGAATCCGAAGCATGTATTAGTGATTGCCCGTCATCGAGGGAATTGGCTGTTGACGAATCATAAAGTCCGTGGGCTTGAATTCCCCGGGGGAAAAGCAGAAGAAAGGGAAACACTTGAACAAGCGGCGGAGAGAGAGTTGTTTGAAGAAACGGGAGCAAAAGTGTCAAGGTTGACCCGGATTGGAACTTATATGGTAAAGCAGCAGACCCCATTTGCGAAAGCGATTTTTTTTGCTGAAATAGATTTTCTGGAAGAAAAAAAGGATTACCTTGAAACAGCCGGGCCTCGACTTTGGCAGGGCGATTTTAAAGCTGTGAAAGAAGACGGGCGTTTCAGCTTTGTGATGAAGGATGAGGTTATCAGCAGGACGCTGAAATTTTTAAAAGCTCATGGATATCTGCAAAATTGAACGAGGCCTATAAGTAGGCCTCGTTTAATTATGATCTAATTAATTTTTTCTCTATGATCTCAACAATTTTATACATAAGAGTGGCGAATACAGCGATGATCAATAAGGAAAGGAGTACGAGCGAGAAATTGAATACCTGGAACCCATATATGATCATATAGCCGAGTCCTTTGGCGGAAACAAGGAATTCCCCGACGATGACTCCAACCCAGGACAGGCCGACATTCACCTTAAGGGTGGAGATGATGGTTGGAAAAGATGCCGGCAGGATGGCCTCTTTGAATGTTTGTGTCCTTGTGGCCCCGAAGGTTTGCATGACTTTCAGGTAGTTGGGGTCAACTTCCCTGAAGGATGTATAGACTACAATGGTCGTAATAATGACCGATATAATCGCACCCATGGCGATGATGGATGAGAACCCGGGCCCCAGTGCGACGATCAGAATCGGGCCAAGTGCCACTTTCGGCATGGCATTCAAGATAACTAAATAAGGATCCAGAACCTTTGATAAAAACGGAGACCACCATAACAAGGCGGCCAGCATCGTCCCAAGCAATGTGCCGAGAATAAAACCCGCGACTGTTTCTCCGAGAGTAATCGTAATATGGGTGATCAGCGAACCGTCTCCGATCTTTTCTACGAACAAGTTCCATATTTTGTAGGGGGAGCTGAAGATCAACGGATCGATCCATTTTGCCCTGCTTGCTGTTTCCCAAAGGGTAAAGAAGGATACAAATATCAAAAGTTGATAGAACCTGACCATTTTCTTTTCTTTCTTCAGGTTCTGTAAAAATTGCTTATGCTGCTTTTCTATTTTACTTTGTGGACTCAAGAGACTCCAACTCCTTCCATATGAGCTGAAAGCAGTCTGAGTAGGCTTCATGGTTTCTGGAATGGAAAGGTTTCAAGTTCCTAAGCTCTTCAGGCACTTCGAAAACCTTGTGGATTCTGCCCGGTTTGGCTGAAAAGAGAATAATTCTGTCGCTCATTGCGATGGCTTCCCCAATATCATGGGTCACAAGCAGAGCCGTTTTATTGAAAGTTTTCAACGTTTCAAAAACGAGATCTTCCAGTTTCAACTTGGTTTGATAATCAAGGGCGGAGAAAGGCTCATCCAAGAGGAGCAGTTTAGGTTCGACAGCCAGAGTCCGGACAAGTGCTGCACGCTGCCTCATTCCTCCGGACAGTTGACTTGGAAATTGGTTGGAAACTCCTTCCAGACCGATTTCGTCCAGTAAGTTCAACACCCAATTTTTCTTTTCAACGGTCAGGCAATCCATTGTCTTTAAACCGAGCAGAATGTTCTCCTCTATCGTTTTCCAAGGAAACAAATAGTCCTGCTGCAGCATGTAGCCGATTTTATGACTGCTTTTTTCAAGTGAGTCTCCTTCGAGCTTGACTGTTCCTGAACTTGGCTTGATAAGTCCGGCAATGATAGAAAGCAATGTGGTCTTTCCGCAGCCGCTCGGGCCGAGAAATGAAACGAATTCTCCTTCCGTTACAGTCAGCGAGATGTTTTCTAATGCGGTGGTAGCAGAACGTGGGGTGAAATAGGTATGATGGATTTGGTCGATCTCCAGCAGTTCCACTTTTTATCCCTCCTTGTGCTTTAAATTGAAAGGCTGTATTCGTATAGATTGTTGCTATCGGAAAAATTCAAAGGTCGGATTTTCCCTCAGGTACAAGGGCTTATCTAACTGAACAAGGTGATTAGCTCTTTTCATTCTTGTTTACCAGGATAATTTCTGTTAATAGCAACAAAGTTCTAGAAAAGAGCCAATTTAAAAGAGAAAGAGAGGTTAGCCCAAAACGGACTAACCAAGCAGTCAATCTTTCATACTTTATTCACTCATGACCTTTTCGGCAATAGTGGTATTCACCAATTTATCATGCTGGATACGGCCCGGAAGTTCACCAGCTTCATCCATGATATCCTGGAGGTTATTCCATTCTTCCTCATCAAGAATTGGGTCGGTTGCATAGGACCCTTGGCTTCTGTAACGGTCGACTACTGTTTCGATGATTTCGAGTTCAGTATCTTCGAAGTATGACTGAATGATTTCAGCTGTTTCAGCCGGATCGTGCTCTTCCACCCATTTTTGAGCTTTATAAATGGCTCTTGTAAATTTAGCGATAGTTTCATTATTTTCTTTCATGAAGCTTTCTTTTGCCATAAATGTGGTATAAGGTACATGACCGGATTGTTCACCAAACGATGCGACAATATAGCCTTTTCCTTCTTTTTCAAAGATGGAAGCGGTTGGTTCAAACAGCTGTACATAATCTCCTGTTCCCGAAGCAAAGGCGTTAGCGATATTGGCAAAGTCAATGTTCTGGATTAGGTTTAAGTCCTTTTGCGGATCAATGCCCTGTTTCTTCAACACGAACTCCCCTACCATCTGCGGCATGCCGCCTTTACGCTGTCCCAGGAAGGTTGAGCCTTTCAGCTGCTCCCATTCAAAGTTCTCGATTTTTTCCCTGGCGACAAGGAAGGTCCCGTCGGTTTGCGTCAATTGTGCAAAATTGATGACAGGGTCACTTGAACCTTGAGCGTCCACATATATAGTCGTTTCGGATCCGACCAGGGCAACATCGGCACCATCAGCAAGCAGGGTGGTCATCGTTTTGTCTCCGCCCCAAGTGGTGGTCAGTTCAATCTCCAATCCCTCTTCTTCAAAGAAGCCTTTTTCAAGGGCAACATATTGAGGGGCATAGAAAATGGACCGGGTTACTTCTGCAACTCTGACTTTTTCTAATTCTTGCTCATCGTTTGCACAGCCCCAGACACCGAATGAGAGAATGAGGATCATAAATAAAGAAAAACTAATCTTCAGCAGCCTTTTCAATTGGGTTCCTCTCCTTTAGTCGATCATGACCCGGGCATAATGGCTGCAATGAGTCGCTGCACCGGGATGAAAGACATATATTGTTTGCTACTTATCGTATGTAAAAATAAAATTTGTGTGATTGCCTATGTCACATAACTGGTTGTGGGTAAATAGAAGGATGTTTGTATGGGTATTTTAGGGGTTTGTGTTTGTGTAATTAGGATAGAGGACGATAAGTTGGTGTTGGGTAAGTTAAAGTCCTTTAGGACGGTTTTAAAGGACGATAATTGATTTTTTCGGGAATTAACGTCCTATAAGAGAGCTTTAGAGGACGATAAATTGTTCTTTGTGGAATTAAAGTCCTTTAGGAGGGTTCTAGAGGACGATAAATTGGTCTGGGGTAAGTTAAAGTCCTATAGCAATGTTTTAAAAGACGATAATCGGGCTTACCAGAAATTAAAGACATATAAAAAATCTAGTAAGGAAGTTAGTTAGTCTTTTTTAGATTAACTTCCTCTAGACAGAGAAATGTTCAGGAAGCACTTATAAAAATAAATTTATACTACGGAAAGAAGGGATGAGAAGATGAAGAGCGGGACGATACTGGAAAGAGAAATGTTTCCTTCGCCGAATCCTTCGGTGGAGCTCTATTCAATCACTTATTATGCGGGCGGTCTCCGGATTAAAGGGATGCTTGCTCAGCCGAGAGATGACGGGCATTATCCAGGATTCCTTTATCTAAGAGGGGGAATCAAAAATGTCGGCCAGGTGCGTCCTGCCCGTATCGCCCAGTTTGCCTCGGAAGGTTTTATTGTTTTTGCCCCTTTTTACAGGGGGAATCAAGGTGGAGAAGGCAATGAGGATTTTGCTGGGGATGACCGTCATGATGCATTTGCCGCTTTTGACCTGCTGCAGAATCATCCCCGGGTCTCCGGCAGGAAGGTTCATGTCTTCGGCTTCTCGCGGGGAGGGGTAATGGCCCTGCTGACTGCTATTGAGAAGAAAGAAACGGCATCGGTTGTTACTTGGGGCGGAGTGTCGGATATGGTATTAACATACGGTGAAAGGAAAGATCTTCGGCGAATGATGAAGAGAGTGATAGGCGGGACACCCAAGAAGCACCCTTCCAGGTATAAATGGAGGACGCCTTTATACTATCTTGAAGAAATAGAGGCCCCGGTGTTGATCGTTCATGGAGCCAAAGATCATAATGTGTCCCTTGAACATGCCTACAGGCTCGAAAAGCGATTGAAAGAACTGGACAAAAAGGTGGATTCCTATTATTTTGAGGAGTATACACATTACTTTCCTCCAGCGGTCAACAGGGAAATTGTCGGCATGGTATGCAGCTGGATGAAAAATAACAGTTGAAGGATGGGTTATTCTATGGGAATGGGTCTGGAGCTAAATACAATGGTCGTGACGAAAGGAAATGAAGCAAGGCTGAAGGAAAATACGTTTCAGCTTATAAAGGAAGGATATCGTTTGTATCCGATGGAAATTCCAGTTGAAGTCAAAAGAATGAAGGATGGTGAAACGAACGGCTTTGGAAAAATCACCAAGCTGCAATGGGAAAACGGACAAACGGTCATTACATATGAATTGATATCGCTAAACAGCACCAACTAAAGAGACTGTTTCCCGATAAGTTAGCGTAAGGGTGAAATGAGCAAAAAAGTGGCGGACTCCAAATGGGTCCGCCACTTTTCATATATTATGCGTTAATCGGTCCGCCCTTAGATTTGATTTCTTCCGGGACGTTGGAAAACTTATTGAAGTTAGCTTTGAATTTGCCTGCAAGTTCTTTAGCTTTTTCTACATAGGCGTCTTCGTCAGACCATGTCTTGCGCGGTTGAAGTACTTCATCCGGTACACCTGGTACATTAACCGGAATTTGAAGTCCGAAGATATCATCAGTAGCCGTTTCCACGTTAGTCAGTTCGCCTTCAAGTGCTGCTTGGACCATTGCACGTGTGTAGGAAAGTTTCATTCTGTTCCCCACGCCGTACTCGCCGCCGGTCCAGCCTGTATTAACAAGGAATACTTGCGCATTGTGCTCATCGATTTTCTTGCCAAGCATCTCTGCATAAACAGTCGCAGGAAGCGGCAGGAACGGAGAACCAAAGCAAGTTGAGAAAGTAGCTTGAGGAGAAGTGATCCCTCTCTCTGTACCAGCTAATTTGGAAGTATATCCGCTTAAGAAATGATACATCGCTTGTTCCTTCGTCAGTTTGCTGATAGGAGGCAATACACCGAAAGCATCTGCTGTAAGGAAGATGATTGTATTCGGGTGGCCTGCCACACTCGGATCTACAATATTATCGATCGCTTGAAGTGGATAAGCAGCACGCGTATTTTCAGTCAGGGTGCTGTCTTCATAATCCGGGATACGAGTGTCTTCATCGACCATGACGTTTTCCAGGACAGAACCGAAGCGGATGGCATCAAAGATTTGCGGTTCTTTTTCACGAGTAAGGTCGATAGTCTTGGCGTAGCAGCCGCCTTCAATATTGAAAACGCCATTTGGCGACCAGCCGTGCTCATCATCACCGATTAAGCGGCGGTTCGGGTCGGCAGAAAGAGTGGTTTTTCCTGTACCGGAAAGTCCGAAGAACAGCGCGACATCGCCTTCCTGGCCTACATTTGCCGAACAGTGCATGGACAGGATATCGTTTTCAGGAAGCATGAAGTTCATGACGGAGAAAATGGACTTCTTCATTTCACCCGCATACTCAGTTCCACCAATCAATACCGTTCTTTTTTCGAAGGACACGATAATGAACGTCTCGGAGTTTGTTCCGTCAACAGCCGGATCTGCCTTGAATGTCGGAGCAGAGATGACTGTGAACTCAGCCTTATGATCCTTTACTTCTTCTTCAGTAGGGCGGATGAAAAGCTGATGGGCAAAAAGGTTATGCCATGCATACTCATTCACAACCCTGATCGGCATGCGGTGTTTCGGGTCTGCTCCCGCAAATCCCTTGAATTCAAAGATTTCTTCTTTTTCTTGTAGGTATTCGATCACTTTATTATAAAGTTTGTCAAAGCTCTCTGTTGAAATGGGGCGGTTTACAGAACCCCACTCAATTTTATCTTTTGTAGAAGGCTCTTCAACGATGAACTTATCCTGTGGAGAACGGCCAGTATATTTGCCTGTCTCTGCACGGACAGCACCTGAATTAGTCAGGATTCCTTCATTCCGATTCAAAACCTTCTCAACTAATTGAGGAACCGATAGTTGAACTTTTGTATTTTTTCCATTAAGTAATTCATTTAGTTTATTAGACAGGCTAACTGAAGTCATAGTAAATAACCTTCCTTTATACTTTATTTATCGCTCTCCTTTTTATCCATCCCTAGTAAAAAGAAGAGCCTTATATAGTTACCCCTTTGTTTCTTTAAATTAGTATAACACAATAAATCCATTAGTCTATACTAATTAACCATTTTTAAACGATGTTTTTAAATTGTCACATTTGTCCTGTTTAAAATTAATGTATGAGAGCGCTAACTTAAATTCTGTATTAATCATTTATTCTAAAATACAGGGGTGTAAACATCTATTTCCGGAAAAAAGCGGAATATTTATATTAAGTTATGCTATTACAGGGCTGTGAAATTGTTACCGTTTTCAACAGGATTCTTATATTATATAGGAAGTTTTGCGGAAGATTAAGCATAAAATCTTAATTTACATAGGATTTTTCATCTTTGACTGGAGAACGGGAAAATAGCAAAGTAGCCAGAATATTTGGCATTAAATAATTTTGTTGACACGTTTTGACAAAGTGCGTTAATATTTAGCATTGAACGGATACTCTTATTCCGAGCCGGTGGAGGGACAGCCCCAATGAAACCCAGCAACCTGCTTTTAGAACTTTGGACAGGGAATTCAAAAGGATTGGTCCAAACAAGGAGATAACATTTTGTCTATTTGTTTGAGCCAGAATCATATTTTGTGATTTAAGCATTACTGCTTATCCTTATGAACCACTATTCTGCTCAAAGAGAATTTCTAAGCAAAGGTGCTAATCTGATGCAAGGTTTTCCTTGATCGATAAGAGTGAAAGGCGCGGCTTAAATCATAACCTTTCCTCTAAAAGTAGACGGGAAGGTTTTTTTATTGGATAAATTCCAGCCCTGTAGATGAAGACTTTTGATAAAATGCTCATGTTTACTTCATACTACTAAGGGAATGAGTACCGTGATTGCGTATTGAGAACAGGCCTGATTTCTGTTCAGCTAATTTTATTTTCTAAGGGAGGAACACCGATGTCAAAAAAACGTCGTCTGTTTACATCTGAGTCCGTAACGGAAGGACATCCAGATAAAATTTGTGACCAAATTTCCGATTCAATCCTAGATGCAATCCTTACAAATGACCCGAATGCACGTGTCGCATGTGAAACGTCTGTTACAACTGGTCTTGTTTTGGTTGCTGGAGAAATTACAACAAGTACTTACGTAGATATCCCGAAAATTGTTCGTGAAACAATCAGAGGTATTGGCTATACTCGCGCTAAATACGGTTTCGATGCTGAAACTTGCGCTGTATTGACATCTATCGATGAGCAGTCTGCTGATATTGCAATGGGTGTCGACCAGGCCCTTGAAGCACGAGAAGGACAAATGAGCGAAGAAGAAATCGAAGCAATCGGTGCCGGAGACCAAGGTCTGATGTTCGGATTTGCTTGTAATGAAACGAAAGAGCTTATGCCTCTTCCAATCTCATTAGCTCATAAGATTTCCCGCAAACTGACTGAAGTGCGCAAAGACGATGTCCTTCCATACCTTCGTCCGGACGGTAAAACTCAGGTAACGGTTGAGTATGATGAAAATGATAAACCTGTCCGTATCGACACCATCGTCATTTCCACTCAGCACCATCCGGAAGTTTCTTTAGAGCGCATTCAGCGTAACCTGAAAGAATATGTCATCGATCCGGTTGTACCAAAGGAACTCATCGATGAAGATACTAAATACTTCATCAACCCAACAGGACGCTTCGTTATCGGCGGACCTCAAGGAGATGCAGGTTTGACGGGCCGTAAAATCATCGTTGATACTTACGGTGGATATGCACGTCACGGCGGCGGTGCATTCTCTGGTAAAGATGCAACAAAAGTTGACCGTTCTGCTGCTTATGCTGCACGTTATGTGGCGAAAAATATTGTTGCTGCAGGCCTTGCTGATAAATGTGAAGTACAGCTTGCATACGCAATCGGTGTGGCACAGCCGGTTTCCATCTCAATCGATACATTCGGAACAAGCGAAGTTTCTGAAGATACATTGATTGAAGTTGTACGTAACAATTTCGATCTTCGTCCTGCAGGAATCATCAAGATGCTTGACCTTCGCCGTCCGATCTACAAACAGACAGCTGCTTACGGCCACTTTGGCAGAAGCGACCTTGACCTTCCTTGGGAGCGCACTGACAAAGCTGAGGCTCTTAAACAGCAGGCTCAAGCATAATAAAAAATTGAACGTTCAGCCCGGGGCATACAGCTTCGGGCTTTTTTGTATTTGTATGGAGAAAGTAGTTCATAAGACTAAAAAGGCATCTGAATTTGGATTTGAGTGTCTCACGAAGGGTTAATGAGACCAAAAAGGAATCTGAATTTGGATTAGGGTTCATAGGGCCAAAAAGTCAGTCGTTTTTGGAATAGGGTGCCTCATGAAGGGTTCATAAGACCAAAAAGTCATCAGAAATTGAATTAGGGTGCCTCATGAAGGGTTCATAAGACCAAAAAGGCACCAGAAATTGAATTAGGGTATCTCCTGAAGAGTTCCAACAGAAAAAAAAGAAATCGAAGTCAAGGGTGGAGCGTTCCTCGAAAAAATTGGTTTTGAAAAAGCTTAATCGTATCTTATGCCCCTTATGCCCTCCTGAAACAAAAAAATCCCTCCCTGCTTAAGAAGAAGAGGGGGGATACAATCGCAATCCTCACGATTCTTTTACCAAAAAAAGAATACCTGGAAGGGATAATGGGTAAAAAACAGTAGATTCTATTACGTAAGAGGTTTCAATGATTTATAGTACTGGCCTTTTTCGGCGTACTCCCTTGAGATTCTTTTCATCTCGCTGATGTCGTTTTCATTCAGTTCCCTGATTACTTTTGCCGGTCTGCCAAAGGCCATGCTGTTTGGAGGAATCACTTTGCCGGGAGGCACGAGACTTCCTGCACCGATAAATGCCCCCTCCCCAATTTCTGCATTATCCAGGATGGTGGAACCCATACCGATTAATGCTTTTTTCCTTATTTTGCAGCTGTGCAGAATAACGCTGTGCCCAACTGTCACCTCATCTTCCAGGATCAATGGATTATTTGGGCTTTGGTGGAGAACTGAGTTATCTTGGATATTGACTTTTCTTCCGATGATGGTGGGAGCAACGTCACCGCGGATAACTGTGTTGAACCACACCGAGGATTCTCCGCCGATTTCGACATCACCCGTGATAGTTACATAATCAGCAATATAGGCACTATCAGAGATTTTTGGCTTTTTGCCATTATATTCATAAATCATTTTGCTTCTCCTTTCAAAAGGCAGTTATAATATATCTAATAATTTGAGTTTACCATACTAAAGGTTTCAATAAGGAGGAATAGCCATGTGGAAATGGGAAACGGAACAGGAAGCGAAAGCGGTCATTGTTATCATACATGGTGCAATGGAGCATCATGGCCGTTACGGGTGGCTCATTGAAATGTGGCGGACATCCGGCTATCACGTAATCATGGGGGACCTTCCGGGTCAAGGGATGACATCGAGGGCGCAAAGAGGCCATATCGACTCATTTGACGAATATATTATTGAAGTAAAAGATTGGGTCCAGGCAGCATATCAATTTGATTTACCGGTATTTGTCATCGGACACAGCATGGGCGGCTTAGTTGCGGCGAGAATGATGCAGGAATCCCATATCAATATAGCTGGTTTGATTTTGTCCTCCCCTTGTTTGGGGCTGGTTGAGTCGATTCCGAAACCGCTTGAACTTCTCTCTCATGTATTGAACAAGGTTGCGCCCCAAGTAAAATTTTCTTCGGGGTTGACGGTGGACCTTGCGACCCGGAACGAAGAAGTCAGGGAGATTGATAGCAATGACTCGTTGTATGTGACCAAGGTATCGGTCCGCTGGTACCGGGAATTGGAACACGCAATCAAGCAGGCTTTTGTAAACATTGAAAAGATGCCCGATATTCCTTTGTTGGTCATGCAGGGCGGGGATGATAAGATTGTAGATAAGTCTCTGGTGAAAAAATGGTTTAATGAACTTTCACTGTCAGAGATGCATTATAAAGAATGGCCTAAATGTTATCATGAGATTTTTAATGAGCCCGAACGTGATGAGGTCTTTGAGTATGCGAAAACCTTTGTGGAGTCGAGATTAAAAGCAATCGGTTATGTCGTACAATAGTAAATATTCCTGAAGAAACTAGTGTGAGGTGAAGTACATGTCCATTCCCACTCATCCCTTTTCACTGATGAGCCAGGTTTATCGCAAGGTATTTCCTGTTGTCCACAGGGAGCTGGCTTATTGGACGCATAAAGCAGAAGCGATTCCGAACGAAGAGCTGAGGACTCAGGCACTTGCTAGCATCCGCCATAAGACCTTTCATTGTGAAGGAGGTTCAATTCTGGCTCTTCTTGCATTAATGGAGAGGGACAAGGCGATTAAATTCATTGTTGCTTACCAGACGATAAGCGATTACCTCGATAATCTTTGTGACAGGAGTACATCTCTGGATCCACAAGACTTTTCGGCTCTGCATGAATCAATGAAAGATGCCCTTACTGTGGGAGCACCTCTAAGGGAATATTACAGGTACAGAGAGGATCAGGACGATGATGGATATTTATCGGGACTGGTACAAGCATGTCAGTCTGTGTTGTCAGAAGTGCCCGGCTACCCGTCCATTAAACCCTACCTGCATGAACTCTGTGATTATTATTGTGACTTGCAAATACATAAACATGTCAAAAAAGAAGAACGAACGGACAGGCTTAAAAGTTGGTTTTATCAGTATAAAGATACGCTGCCAGAAATGGACTGGTATGAGTTTTCGGCATGCTCGGGCTCGACCCTGGGGATCTTCTGCCTTGTTTCATATGGACTGCGGGAAGATTTCGATGATTTCCAGGCGGATTCAATTCGAAATGGATACTTCCCTTATATTCAAGGGCTTCATATCCTTCTGGATTATTTCATCGACCAGGAAGAAGACGTTGAAGGCGGAGATTTAAACTTTTGCTTCTATTACGAAAGTGAAGAGGAGTTAAAACGAAGGTTGCTGCACTTCCTTCAAAAAGCAGACGAAAATACGAGTCAGCTTCCCCATGCGAATTTTCACCGCCTGATCAACAAGGGGCTGATAGGTGTATATCTTTCAGACGAGAAAGCGTGGAAACAACAAAAGGTTTACTCTTTCTCTAAAGAGTTCCTGAAGGCCTCAGGATGGGTGACCAAGTTCTTTTATTATAATGGAAAAATATATCGAAAGTTTCAGGGGTGGAAAAAGAGTTCCTGATACAAAGCAGATGACCTGGGAAATGGTCATCTTTTTTTGTGTTGAAGAGTCTTCACGCTCCATAAAGTACCTTATAAACCCATATGTTGGTTAGAAATAGCAATTTAATAGTCTAGAAGAATCACTACTATATATTCTTGTTGTTCCACTATATGGAATGAATATTCCCTCAAGACCTAGAAATGGAAAAATATTATAGTACTATAGATTCCTTTTCTCCTGAATCGATGTATTTTTCTGAATTATAAGTTATATTTACATTTGTTAAGGAAAAATCACATTTCATTTACATAAAGGAGGAATCACGTGTGAAATCACGTAAAATGTTATCTTTAGCGATGACAGCTGCCATGAGTATCGGAGCATTTGCCGTTCCAGCTTCTGCAGGAACTGTCTCACCTCAGAACGTTTTGGCGAAGCCGGCTAAGGCAGTGGAACATCATCATGGCGGTCCCTTCGATCTTGGGATTGCGAATGATGACCGTTTGATTGAAATGCTTCAAAAAGAGGGAGTCATTGAAAAAGGTGCAACTGCGGCTGAGGCACAGAACGCCCTGAATAAATTTTTGGCAACAAAAGCAGATGCTGCTGAAAAAGAAGCAGGAGAGCTTCATGGCGAAGAAAAAGAAGTCAAAGCAAAATTGCAAAAAGAGATGAAAACCAACAGCTTGACTAACGGTAAGGGAAATAAGCTTGGACAAACCCAAAAGAACTCACCTGCTTCTGTAGAAAAGGAAGTATACGATGGGAAAATGCGTACCGACAAAGTATTAGTCCTTTTAGTAGACTATCCGGATAAGCCACATAATACTTTGAGCGCAGATGAGACAGATATGCACTATGAAGGTGAAAATGCCTACTCTCGTGAGCACTATCAAGACATGCTGTTTGGTGACGGCGGCTGGACAGGCCCTGATGGTGAAACATATGTATCAATGAAACAATACTACGAACAGCAATCAGGCGGAAGCTACTCAGTAGAAGGTGAAGTGGCAGGCTGGTACACAGCAAGCAAAAATGCGGCTGAATACGGCGGAAACTATCCGAATCCTAACGGTAATGACGTGAACGCGCGCGGTCTGGTTAAAGAAGCATTGGCTGCTGCCGCTGCAGATCCGACTGTAAATATTGCAGACTATGACCAATGGGATCGTTATGACTTGGACGGTGACGGAAACTACTTAGAGCCGGATGGACTTGTGGATCACTTGATGGTCATCCATTCTGGAGTGGGTGAAGAAGCTGGCGGCGGCTCTTTGGGATCTGATGCAATCTGGTCTCACCGCTGGAATCTTGGCGGAGTTCATAAACTTCAAGGTACAGAAGCTGCTGTTCCTTATTGGGGCGGTCAAATGGCAGCTTATGACTATACAATTGAGCCCGAAGACGGAGCCGTTGGCGTTATGGCCCACGAATTCGGTCACGATTTAGGTTTGCCGGATGAGTATGATACTCAATATACAGGTGCTGGTGAGCCGGTAAGTTACTGGTCCATCATGTCTAGCGGAAGCTGGGCTGGTGCCATCCCTGGAACAATGCCGACAGGATTCAGCCCCTACATGAAAGAAATGCTTCAAACGTCTGCGGTGGTAGACAGCGAGGGAACAAAAGGAAACTGGCTGACCGGTACAGAGATCAGCATTGATGAGGTAACCAGCAATGGTGTTGAAGTCCTTCTTGACGAAGCGGCAACAAAAGGCAAGAACAACGATGTAGTAAAAGTGAAGCTTCCGCAAAAGGAAACGGTTATTACCACCCCGGCAAGCGGCAAGCATGCATACTTCTCTGGAAGTGCAGATAACTTGCACAACGTCATCTCGACTACAGTAGACCTAACAAACGCTTCAACTGCTCAGTTCAATTTTAAAACTTGGTATGATATAGAAACGGATTGGGATTACGCGTATGTAACAGTCAATGGTGAGCCGGTGGCAAGTGATATTACAACAAACACAAATCCACATGGTTCTAATCTTGGAAATGGAATTACAGGGTCTTCTGACGGCTGGATCGATTCTTCTTTCGACCTTTCCGATTACGCTGGCCAGGAAGTTGAAGTGGCGATTGAATATGTGACAGATGCTTATGTATCCAATCCAGGCCTATACGCTGATGATCTTTCAATCGTAGTGGACGGGCAAGAAGTTTTGTTTGATGATGCAGAAGGAGACGCTAAATTCTCACTTGCAGGATTTGAACAAAACGATGGTATCAAGCGATCTGAACATTACTACCTCTTAGAATGGCGCAGCCACAACGGCGTGGACGAAGGTCTTAAGAACATTCGCCGTGGTGAAAGCCTGATGACATTCGATGAAGGCCTTGTTGTATGGTATGTTGATAAAGCATACAGCGAAAACTGGACGGGTATCCATCCTGGTGACGGCTTTGTAGGCGTTGTTGATGCCGACCAGCATACAAACTACTGGAGTGACGGTTCAGTTGCATCTACCCGCTACCAGGTTCATGATGCGGCATTCAGTTTTGATAAATCTAAAGAAATGTTCCTTGATTACTCAGATCTCCTGGGAATCACAATGAAAGATAATTACACAAAACGCACTCCGTTGTTTGACGACAGTGCCGACTACAGCAACAAAGGTCTTGTAGATGCAGGACGCAACGTACCTGAATACGGCTTGAAATTCCGTGTTGTGGGTCAAAGCGCTGACAAGACTGTAGGGAAAGTATTGATTTACAAATAAAGTTTACTTAAAGGGTGAGGGCCATGAGGCTCTCACCCTTTAAGCATGTTAGTAGACATTTTTACTTTTACTCATGATAATAATAGGCACATGTGAGAGAAGGAGTTGTCGAAAGGAATGACACTAAAACTAAGTGTGCTGGATCAATCGCCGATTGCTGAAGGGATGAGTCCTGAAACAGCTCTTGAGAATACAGTCAAACTGGCAAAATATGCAGAAGAATTGGGTTTTAGCCGCTTTTGGGTTTCTGAACATCATGATACCACTACACTCGCAGGCTCTTCACCGGAAGTGCTGATTGCTCACCTTGCTGCAAAAACAGAGAGGATCCGCATAGGTTCCGGGGGCATAATGCTGCCCCATTACAGTTCCTATAAAGTCGCTGAAAACTTCCGCGTCCTTGAAGGTCTGAATCCAGGTCGAATCGATTTAGGGATTGGGAGAGCTCCAGGGGGGATGCCGAGGGCCTCGCTGGCCTTAAACAACGGCAGCTATCGCAATGTCAACCAGTATCCTGAACAAATCGATGACCTGCTCGGCTATCTTATGGACGAACTTCCTGACAATAATCCATACGAAGGTTTGCAGGCAACCCCAAAGATAAGTACGATCCCAGAAGTCTGGATGCTCGGTTCCAGCCCATCAAGCGCTGTACTGGCTGCCCAAAAAGGGCTTCCCTACACGTTCGCGCAATTCATAAATGGAGAGGGCGGACCTCAATATACAAAAGATTATCGAAGTCATTTCATTCCGTCTAAACTTTTGAGCCGGCCCAGAAATATGACGGCGGTTTTTGTGATATGTGCTGAGACTGATGAAGAAGCAGAAAGAATCGCTACAAGTATCGATCTCTCACTCATTATGGTTGAGCAGGGGATGCGTTCAAACGGGACCCCAAGCCCGGAGAAGGCAGCGGCTTATCAATACAGCCGTTTTGAAAAAGCGAGGGTTTTAGAGAACCGCAAACGTATGATAGTCGGTAACCCTCAAGTTGTAAAAAAGAGACTGATGGAACTGAGTGAACAATATGAAACAGATGAAATCATGCTTGTAACCATTACCCATGATTTTAAGGATAAGGTAAAGTCTTTCGAGCTTATTGCAGAAGAGGTACTGTGATACTTTTCAGTTTCCAGGACGACTTCCATTTTATTAATCCTTCAAAAAAGAGGACGAAATCTCATGAGATTTCGTCCTCTGATTGATTGTGCTGTTTTGTTGATAGCTTATTTTCATTATTCCTAAAGCGACTGTCTTATCTTTTTTCCAACGCCACAATAAACGGCGGATTGTTAATGCCGTTCATGAATTGATAACGTAAAACATGGACATAATTTTGATCTAGTCTTTCTACATATCTTAGAAGGTAATCCCTCTCGACGGCGCCTTCCCTGTGTCCGTGGTAGATGACAAGAACGATGATTCCTTCGGGAGCCATCATTTCCAACAGGGCGTCGATTGCTTTTATTGTGGTAGTGGGCCGGGTCACAATCGTTTTATCGCCGCCGGGCAGGTAGCCAAGATTGAAGATGGCGCCTGTGACCTTTCCGTAGTGAACAGGGGGAACGACATTACCTACAGTTTCGTGCCCTTGTTTAAAAAGTGTCACCCGTTCGTGCAAATTATGGGTTATAAGTCTTTCTTTGGTATTGAAAAGAGCCTCTTCCTGTATGTCAAAACCGTAAACTCGTCCGTTTTCTCCCACCAGCTGGGCCAGATAAAGGGTATCATGCCCATTTCCAAGTGTAGCGTCAATGGCGATGTCACCAGGTTTTACAGCGGCAGAAAGCAATTGGCGCGCGAATGGGAGTACTCTTTCAAGCTTCATACCTCCACCTCCGCTTTATAGAACTTTCCCTGCCAGCTGTCCCTGCGCTGAAGTTCCGCGTCGATGGCATTCAAAACATTCCACTTGTTTACACTCCACATCGGGCCAATCATTAAATCAATCGGGCCATCCCCTGTAATACGGTGAACGATCATCTCAGGCGGAAGAATTTCAAGCTGGTCACAGACAAGGCTTACATAGTCTTCGAATGAAAGGAACTCAAGCTGTCCCTTTTCATATTGCTTCACCATCGGGGTTCCTTTCAGCAAATGAAGGAGATGAATTTTAATCCCTTGTACATCAAGCTTGGCGACTTCTTTGGCTGTTTCCATCATCATACTGTAATCTTCCTGGGGAAGTCCGTTGATAATATGAGAACAGACGCGGATCCCATGCTTTCTAAGCTTGTTGACCCCTTCCACATAGCATTGATAATCATGAGCCCTGTTAATCAGGCCGGCGGTTTTTTCATGAACGGTCTGCAAACCAAGCTCCACCCAAAGGTATGTCCGTTCATTAAGTTCAGCCAGGTACTCCACGACGTCATCCGGCAGGCAGTCAGGTCTGGTCGCGATTGAGAGGCCGACCACGTCGTCTTGTTTCAACACAGTCTCATATTTTTCACGCAGCTCTTCAACGGGTGCATGAGTGTTAGTGAATGCCTGAAAATAGGCCATGTACTTTCCATCTTTCCATTTACGATGCATTCTGTCCTTTATGTCGTTGAACTGCTTCTCAAGCGGATCGACTCTGCTGCCGGCAAAATCTCCGGAACCAGCCGCGGAACAGAATGTGCATCCTCCATAGGCTACTGTGCCGTCGCGGTTTGGACAGTCGAAACCCCCGTCAAGAGCCACTTTGAATACTTTGTGCCCAAAGTGGTTGCGTAGATGATAGTTCCATGTATGATACCGCTTTACATCAGCGGCATACGGAAATGGGTTTGTCTTGTTTATGACAAACACCTCCTTAATAATCTCTCTCTAATGATGCTAGAAGCATTTTATCACGAAAGGGCGGCATATCCAATTACAGCACGGTTACAGTTGTGATAGGAAGAAATTTCTACTGATGATTCCTTTTTTATGACAAACAATAAACACAGAAGCATAGCTTCATTTCTGAAGTTTTGGAGGGATTACTTATGGCGACTAGACAATCTGTGGATGAGTGCTTGCAAAAGTGTGAAGATGCACTGAGATTCGCCCAAGAGCAATATAAATCAGGAACCAAACAAGAACATTACCATGACCAGGAATATACAGATGCCATGCAAAAGGTCGAAGAAGCAGTCAATGACATCAGGCATCTGGCGAACAGTGCGAATTCTCAGCAGCGTGAACAGCTTCACAGGATGCGCCTGCAGCTGCAGCAATTCCAGAATGAAATGGTCCTGTTAGATCACGACCCTGAATCAGTGGGAGGGAAACTACATTGAAAAAGCGTTCTAAACAAAATAACCCTGAACAGAAAACAAGAACTGCCGAGAGAAACCTTGATACCGAATTTGGAGAAGAATATAATCCGGTGAAGGAAGCGAAGAAGAGGTATGAAAAGCAGGCACAGCCGGTGAAGTCGAAGAATCGGGAAATTGAAAACCACTAATCATGATGACAAATCTAAGTGACACTTTTAACTAACAGTGTACTTGAAAAATGTACCCATAGATTATGTGGAGCGACCTAAGCTTATTATCTACAATACACAACAGGACATGGCCACGCTATGTCCTGTTGTAATTATATAATGCCTCTAAATAATCTAAAAAAATTACAATCGAAACCGATATTAAAGATGTAGATGAAAATATTGACGAAAGTTGTCGAATTTTAGGAGGAATAGGGTTGGGTGGTAAAAAACATAGTAGAAAAACGTTAAGGGGTTTCTTGACGACATTATTTATTATAATAATTGGTTCCTTATGTATGATTAGTGGAATATTGATGTATTTGACATCTAATAAATCCATTTATGAAACAATCAGTCAAAACAACATACTTCATGCAGAGAGAATTGCTTCATCAATTAATACCGATACATATAATCAATTTTTAGGGAACCCGGTAAAAAATGATACATATACCGGGCTTCGGGAACAATTAAATGATTATCGTGAAAAAATAGGCGCATTGTATGTATACACTCTTGAAGTCAAAGATCAAAAGGTTTCTATTATGGTGGATGGAATGGCCTCCAATGATGATGCTGTCGAAGTTGGGGAACCGACCACAGCTACGACCTTCAAAGATGTAGAAAATGTTCTGCAAGGAGAGGTCAATAGTACAGATATCGTTCATGACCCCGAATATGGTGATTATATTTCAACCTTTGTTCCTATTAAAGGTGATAATGGGGATGTAATAGGAGTCCTGGGTGTGGATATGGACGCTGAAGAGGTAAGTGCAATCAATATAGAGGTTCTCGCTTCATCGATGCCTGTGTTTCTGGGGATCTTTATTGTGATGATACTTCTGGCAGTCTTCATTATTCATTATTATCTAGGAAATCGCCTAAAACCGCTAACACAATTAAACAATGTTGCACTTTCAGTTACAGATGGTAAGCTTGCTCAAGCCAAGGAACAGTTGCAACAACTGAATAATAAGCATAAGGACGAAATATATGGGTTAACACAGTCGATGAGAAAGATGACTGAATTCCTTGACGAAATGATTCACGGAATAAGAAATGTTTCAACAAATGTAGATACGCAGGGGGAAGTATTAAAAAATGCTTCCGAAGAGCTGAAGCTGGGCTCTTCCCAAATTGCTGTTACAATGAACGAAATGGCATCAGGGGCAGAGTCACAAGCTGACCTATCATTGAATCTGAGAGGGAACATGCTGGAACTGAGTACCCTAATCGATCAATCCAAAGAGCAAGGTGAGCAATTATACGATGCCTCTTCAAAAGTGGAGGAAAATGCTGAAATCGGCTCAATATTAATGAAGGATTCAATTAGTAAGATGGAAAACATCTATCAAATCGTTAGTAAATCAGTTGAGAAAGTTCAAACACTTGAAGCACAAACAAATGAAGTGACTTCACTTGTCACACTTATCAGTCAAATTGCCGAGCAAACCAATTTACTTGCTTTAAATGCAGCCATTGAAGCAGCAAGAGCAGGCGAGCATGGGAAGGGCTTTGCAGTTGTTGCAGATGAGGTTCGTAAATTAGCTGAGAGTGTTTCTAACTCTGTCAACAGTATTCACGATATAGTCAATAATGTGAGAAACAATTCCAATGAAATGGCTCATTTCTTACAAGATGGGTTGAATGTGGTAGAGGAAGGCCGAACAGACTTAAACAAAACAGGGATGGCCTTCAGTGATATATCCACTACAATTTCAGGCGTAAACACCCTTGTTGAAACCATGAGCGGTCATTTAGAGACTGTGGGTGGTAAACAGGTTGAAATGAAGGAAATCATTCAGAATATGGCAACGATTACAGAAGGAAATGCAGCAAGTATTGAGCAGGTTTCTGCATCAACACAACAAATGAGCGGATCTACGGAAGATATGAGCTGCCTAGTGAATGAACTCGTTAGACTGTCCACAGAGTTGGGAACCTTAACTAATAAATTTGATTAACTCAACAGTCTGGTATATAGGTTGTAAATGCAAAAGGGACATGGCCGAGGCCATGTCCCTTTTCATTATCTGGTCGAAAGAATGCTTTCCTGTACATTAACTCTAAGGTTAAAACTTTACAAGTAACTAGAAAGTTTCATTAGTCTCTTACCCACAAAGTTTAGCTTAGCCTGGGTGTCTCATTAATCAATTCAATTTTGTTATACGACCTTCATGTTGCGGGTTCACTTTACCTTTTGCCTGGATATAATTCACCAATGCATCCACGTCTACCACATCAATCGTGCGGTTAACAATGGTCGCTAAGATAGCATATCCGTCACCGCCGCCAGCCATATAGCTGTTTACAGTAATACTGTATGTTCGAGCGTGGTCAAATTAATCAATAAGATTCATAAGTTCATATTCGTGGTAAAAGAGAAATATCAAAACCAACAGAAGGAGGATGAGCATGGAAAATCTTAAAGAATTATTGAAGGAACTTCTATTAATAAACAGTTCAACAAAAGAGGGAAGCAACAAGGCAATCGAATTCTGTGGGGAATGGCTCGAGGAAAATGGGCTGAAGGTAAATATTCTTCAGAATAACGGCTATAAAATGCTGGTATCTGAGATTGGCAGCGGCGATAAAAAAGTGATTTTCAATGGTCATATTGACGTTGTCAGCGGAAAAGAGGAGCAATTTATCCCCCGTGAAAAGGATGAAAAGATTTACGCTCGTGGTTCAGCTGATATGAAAGCAGGGGTCGCCTGCATGATGCATGCGATGGTTGCATTGAAGGATGAAGACCTTAACACAAAGATTCAGCTGCAGATCGTCTCCGATGAAGAAATCGGCGGTTTCAACTGTACGGGCTATCTGGTTGAAGAAGGGTACACAGGCGACTTTGTCATTTGTTCGGAACCGACTCAGCTTGGCATTGCTTTACAGGCCAAAGGTGTTCTAAGACTGAATGTGGAAGTGGACGGTGTGCCTGCGCATGGAAGCAGACCTTGGGAAGGCGAAAATGCCATTGAAAAGGCATTTAATGTCCATAATAAAGTAAAAGACCTTCCTTTCATGCAGGAGAGCTCCGAATATTATCCTACTCCTTCGATGAACCTCGCCATCATTGAAGGAGGGGACGTGTATAACAAAGTCCCGGCTAAATGCATGTTGAAGTATGATATCCGGTACTTGCCCGAACAAACGAAGGATAGAATTGTAAAAGAAATTGAAGAGGCAGTTGAAGGCCACGTTTTTGTCTCCATGTTCAGTAAGCCGGTGAGGACAGATATAAATGATTTTTATGTTCAGAAGATCAAGGCTGCTGTTGAGGAGCACACGGGTGAGGAAGCAGTGTTCTTCGGTCAGCACGGATCGGCAGACACCCAATTCTTTGCACAACTTGGCATTCCGGCCATTGAGTTTGGTCCAGTAGGGGAAAATTGGCACGGCAATAAGGAAAATGTTGAAATCGACTCGCTCTATTTATATCAAAAGATGCTCGTTGATTTCGCCCATAATATTTAAGTTTAAGAAGGCAGCCTCGGCTGTCTTTTTTTAAGGCTCTTTTCTTATTTAATATGAAGTTCAAGATATATAGCCATAATTTACAAAAATCATCCTGTTCAGTTAGATAAGCCCTTGGACCTGAGGGGGAAATCCGTCCCTTTGGATTTGTCCGTTAGCAACAATCTATTTTATGAAGTTTAATTAGGTGAGGCGGCAGCTCTCGTACATGAACGATTAGTATCCCAAAAGAGCATGGATGAGGGGTCGGAATGCCTGGACAATAACAATCGGTGGTGTCAAAGAGCGTGAATGAGGGTGTGGAATGTCTGGAGAGAAGAATCGGTGGTGTCAAAGAGCGTGAATGAGGGTGTGGAATGTCTGTACATAATGTCAAGTCCCTATTAGTGTGTAAATATGTTTAACGACCAAAGATAATTATCATTGTTTGCTTATTATTTGAATATTCAGTCTGGTGGAGGGGCGGGGAGCCCCTCCACCAGACTGAATATTTTTTTGACTTTTTTCTGGATCTTTTATTGCATTTTCAAATTACGCAAATAAGGTTTTTGTTTCTTCCACTCTTCTTCAATATCCATGAGTACTGATCCAATGATTCGTATGGCAGATTGATCGTTGGGAAAGATGGAGATTACTTTTTCCCTTCTGCGGATTTCTCTGTTTTGTCGTTCAAGCATATTGGTGGTTCTTAAGTGAACATGATGTCTCATTTCGTGAGCATGATATTGAATGGAGTCCTCAAATCCCTCATCTAATACTTGAAGAGCTTTTTGGAACTTCTTCGTTTCTTGATACTTAACCATAAATTCTTCTTTTAATTTTCTTGCTTGGGAAAGCTGAGAGGTTCTGAAGATATCCTTAAGCTCCTGCCTAATCTCCTCCGTGTTTTTCTTGGGTAGGGCGTCCGAGATGTTTCTTATAAAATGGAAAGTACATCTTTGCCAGGAAGTTCCTAAGAAAGATTGCTTAATAGCACTGACTAATCCAGCATGGGCATCAGAAATGACCATCTTAGGAGACTGAAGGCCTCTAGATTTCAAATGAGTAAAAAAGGTTGTCCAGCTTTCCAAAGATTCTCCATGAGTAACTTGGAGACCGATTATTTCCCTGTGGCCTTCTTCATTAACAGCACACGCAACATGAACTCCTTTTGAAACAACCTTATCGTTCTCCCGAACTTTTATGTACATAGCATCCACATATAAGTACGGAAAGTACATTGTGTTTAGAGGACGGTTTCTCCATTCATTTACAATGGGATCTAAAGATTTTGTTAACTCAGAGACAAAAGACTTTGAAACTCCTTTCCCACATAGTTGTTCAACAATCTTAGTCACTTTTCGGGTTGACACCCCGTTGACAACCATCTCCATCATGGACAGAATAAGAGCCTGTTCGCAGCGTTGATACTTCATAAATACAGTGGTAGAAAATTCCCCATCTCTTGTGCGGGGAACTTTCAATTTTAATGTTCCAGAAGGAGATATTAACTCACGTTCATAGTAACCATTCCGGTAGCCTTTTCTATCTTCAGAGCGCTCATGCGGAAGAGCATTTATATATTCATCTCTTTCTTTTTCCATTAAGCCATTCAGTATCAATGATAAAGAAGCTTTAACAGGTGATTCTAAGGGACTGCTTTCAATCTTAGCTTTAAGATCTTCTAAGTTTATAGTAATATTTAATTGGGTCATCTTTTCATACCTCCATGTTTGGTTTGTTTTTTTGGTCGAAAACATTTTAACATGGGTCATGAAAGATGACCTTTTTTATTTACACAATTATATGGACTTTATCGTACATAAAGAATCGGTGGTGTCAAAGAGCGTGAATGAGGGTGTGGAATGTCTGAAGATGAAGAATCGGAGGTGTCAAAGAGCGTGAATGAGGGTGTGGAATGTCTGGAAATGAAGAATCGGTGGTGTCAAAGAGCGTGAATGAGGGTGTGGAATGTCTGAAGATGAAGAATCGGTGGTGTCAAAGAGCGTGAATGAGGGTGTGGAATGTCTGAAGATGAAGAATCGGAGGTGTCAAAGAGCGTGAATGAGGGTGTGGAATGTCTGGAGATGAAGAATCGTTGGTGTCAAAAGACATGAATGAGGGTGTGGAATGTCTGGTAATGAAAAATCGGTGGTGTCAAAGAGCATGGATGAGGGGTCGGAATGCCTGGACAATAACAATCGGTGGTGTCAAAGAGCGTGAATGAGCGTGCGGAATGTCTGGAGATGAAGAATCGGTGGTGTCAAAGGACATGAATGAGGGTACGTAATCATTCGGGATGAAAAATCGATGCCTGCACAAGGACGAAATGTCGATGGGTCCAATATAAAGCACGATACTAATTTTTCCTGGTCTGCAATGGATAAAAAATTCTTCCATTCAGTACTATTTTTGGAATTATCTCTCTATTTGTAATCGTATTGCAAGCAGAACCCAAAACCCCTATAATCATTTTGGGAATCGAAATATCTATAGGGGAAGGAAGCGCTCATTATGCCTAAATCATTGTGGCTGTTAATCGCTGGGATGATGGTGAATGTCACGGCAGCGTCATTTTTGTGGCCGTTGAACACGATATATATCAATTCGCACCTTGGGAAATCATTATCCGTCGCCGGGCTGGTCTTGATGTTGAATGCCGGAGCGAGTGTCATCGGAAATCTGTTCGGAGGGAGTCTCTTTGACAAAATTGGGGGATATCGCTCGATTTTGATGGGAATTATCATTACGTTACTCGCTTTGATCGGAATGACCTTTTATCATGGATGGCCTCATTATGTAATCTTTCTTACAATTGTCGGCTTTGGTTCGGGAATTGTTTTTCCTTCTATGTATGCGATGGCCGGTTCGGTCTGGCCTGAAGGCGGCCGCAAATCATTCAATGCGATATATGTGGCGCAAAATGTCGGGGTCGCTGTCGGTGCTGCACTTGGAGGGTTAGTCGCTTCTTATTCCTTTCAATATATCTTTTTGGCAAACTTGATTATGTATGTGATTTTCTTTTTGATTGCTTTCTTTGGTTACAAGACTATCAGTATAAGTACGGCAAAACAGACATCGCTTATCCAGGAAGGTGGATTTATTAAAAATAAATCCAAATTTACGGCACTTATATTAATATGCGCCGCCTATATCCTGTGCTGGATCGGCTATGTGCAATGGCAGTCGACCATTGCCAGCTATACTCAGGAAATTAACATCAGCTTGAAGCAATACAGTTTGTTGTGGACCATCAATGGAGCGCTAATTGTGCTCGCGCAGCCGCTTCTTTCGAGAATGATCCGCCGTTTTGAAAACAATCTGAAGATGCAAATCCAGATTGGGATCGTCATCTTCATGATTGCATTTGGTGTGGCTGCAGCCGCTGATGTGTTCCAAATGTTTGCGATAGCCATGATCATCATGACAATCGGGGAGATGCTGATTTGGCCTGCAGTACCTACTATTGCCAACGACCTGGCTCCTAAGGGAAGAGAAGGATTTTATCAGGGCATCGTTAACAGCACGGCGACTGGCGGAAGAATGGTTGGTCCGCTGTTAGGCGGAATCCTGGTGGATGTTTTCGGCATTTCTACTTTATTCACCTCACTTATCGGATTATTCGCGGTGGCGATGCTATTTACAGCAATTTACGACAGGTCCCTTAAAAGCAAAGAATCTGTCTCTATATCAATCTCTTAAATTACAAGGCTATCTTCTTTAAGAAGGTAGTCTTTTTTTACTTAACGGTAACAGTCTGGTGAATTTGTTTAGAGAATGTAAAGTGAAAATACCGTTATATGCGTTTCAAATATCCTGCTCTTGCGCATTCTCAGCTCATAATCAGGTGTGTTTCAACAAAACTCACAACTTCTACCCTATATTATCCTGGTGAATCCTCATACCGTAATAGCCTGATTTTCCTATTTTAGAGCTTTTACAATTTCTCTACTATTCTTTAAAATCCCCTCAATACTAGCTTCCTATAATGAGTCTTGTAAGAGAAATTAGGAGGGAATGTCGAATGATGAGAAAAAAATTAAAGAAAAAGCTAATGCCTTTGGCGGTGGTTTCTACTTTAGCATTAGGAAGTCTAAGTGGAAATGCCTCTATCGCGGATGCTAAAGATCATGAAAAAACAAATAATGCAGAAATCAAAAACGTCATATTCCTGATTGGTGATGGAATGGGTGTCTCTTATACTTCGGCATACCGTTATTTTAAAAACAGCGGAGATTCAGAGTTTGTTGACCGAACAGCACTGGATCAATATCTTGTAGGCCAGCAAATGACATATCCGGAAGATCCAGATCAGAATGTTACTGATTCTGCTTCAGCCGCAACAGCGATGTCTGCCGGTATTAAAACATATAATAATGCGATTGCCGTTGATAATGATGGTACTGAAGTAAAAACAGTACTTGAAGCGGCGAAAGAACAAGGAAAAGCAACAGGACTTGTCGCTACTTCAGAAATTACGCATGCTACTCCGGCATCTTTCGGTGCGCATGATGAGAACCGACGAAACATGAACGCTATTGCTGATGATTATTTTGATGAGTTGGTCAATGGAGAGCATAAAGTCGACGTGCTTCTTGGCGGTGGAAAAAGCTTATTTGACCGCAGTGATCGCAACCTAATCGAAGAATTCCAAAATGACGGATTCAGCTATGTTACGAATAAAGAAGAGTTGACGAAAGATTCAAATGACCAGATTCTTGGATTGTTCGCTGACAGAGGGATGCCTAAGATGCTGGATAGAACAGAAGATATCCCTTCCTTGGAAGAAATGACGAATTCAGCAATCGAGCGCCTTAATAAAGACAAAGATGGATTCTTCCTGATGGTGGAAGGAAGCCAAGTCGACTGGGCAGGCCATGACAATGATATTGTTTCAGCGATGAGTGAAATGGAAGATTTCGAAAAAGCGTTTAAAGCAGCAATCGAGTTTGCTAAAAAGGACAAGCATACCCTTGTAGTGGCGACAGCCGACCACTCAACTGGCGGATATTCAATTGGTGCTAATGGGGTCTATAACTGGTTCGGTGAGCCGATCAAAGCAGCCAAGCGTACTCCTGACTTCATGGCAGCGGAAATTGCAAATGGAGCCGGTGTAGAAGAAACACTTAAGAAGTATATTGACCTTGAATTGACTGCAGAAGAAATTCAGTCTGTCAAAGATGCAGCAGCTTCTAAGAAAGCAAGCGAAATTGACAATGCAATTGAGAAAATCTTTGATGCTCGTTCCCACACTGGATGGACAACTGGCGGTCATACGGGAGAAGACGTACCGGTTTACGCTTTCGGACCTCATTCTGACCGCTTCAGAGGCCAAATTGAAAATACAGATCACGCAAAAATCATCTTTGAGCTTTTAGGTAAGGGAAAAAGCAAAGAAGATCTCGATGATGAAGACCACGAAAACGAAGACAATTAATTGAAACGCAAATGGCTGTCTCGCTCAAGGGTATCCCCCTGAGACAGTCTTCTTATTTTTATAGATTGATGGGGAGGGACTATTGATTTGAAAAGATTTCTGATATCTATATTATTATTCACTACAGTACTTTATGGTTGTTCCAGTGAAGAGGTAAACAATCATTCAAGCGGGGAAGCAGTAGCAGCGAGCGGCTATACTGACGAGTATTCACCTAATCCTCAGGTGCCGGATGACCGTACACTTTTGGAACAGGGAGATACTGCTTTAGATGAAAAAGGCGAAGTAACGCTGATTAAGAGTGAATACTCAGGGGAATCACATGAAATGGGCCCTATCAAATTGACTGTTCACGACTCAAAGCTTATTCATTTAGTTCCTGATCACAGTATGATCGATTATTTCCATGTCCTTACGCATGATGAAAAATTTGATTTTGTAAAAGTATTTGTAGAAATAGAGAATACTTCAGACAAAAAGGTTAACTTCGCACCAATCGCCCTTCTGGAAACCAATTCGGGAGAAAGATTTGACTGGGAAAAAGATATTTACCTGGATGACTTGAATGGTGAATTCCAAGCGAAGGAAAACAAGAAAGGAAACCTTGGCTTTATTCTTGAAAACTCCGAGAATCTTGAGTGGATAGAAATCACCACAAGCGATGTTTTTGATGAAAACGAAAAGAAAATCCTTGATGCGAAAAAAATCAGAATTGAATTATAGTCCTGATTTTGCTGGTACCTGCTTTCCGGTGCCTGGTACAAAGACGGGGATTGAACCAGGCATCGCATACTGGTTGAAAAAATTTAAATATTTAGGCTTGCAACGCGGTATATTTTTGCATAGAATAGTGAATACAATAGTTGTAATATATTTTTCAACGTTGATAAGGAGCAGTAGTGATGAAGATCCGCTTTAGAGAGTTGACGGTCGGTGGAAGTCAACCGGAAATTATCATGAACTCGCCTTTGAGTTGCAGGCGTGAAACAAAGTAAGGCTTGCCGTTTTCCGCGTTAAGGATGGAATCAAGTGAGTGCGTGTACACTAATCTGGGTGGTACCGCGGGAGATTATCAAAGACCTCTCGTCCCAATTATTATTTTTTTTAATAATTGGGGCGGGAGTTTTTTTATTGGGCTTTTTCATTGAACCCGAAACCAAATCAAAAAGGAGGTCCCGACAATGAGCTTTAACCACAAAGACATCGAACAAAAGTGGCAGCATTATTGGGAAGAACACAAAACATTCAAAACTGAAACTGAAAAAGATAAACCTAAGTTTTATGCACTGGATATGTTTCCATATCCGTCAGGTGCCGGCCTTCACGTAGGTCACCCTGAAGGATATACTGCAACGGATATCCTTTCCCGCATGAAGAGAATGCAGGGCTACAATGTCCTTCATCCAATGGGCTGGGATGCTTTCGGCCTTCCGGCAGAGCAATATGCGCTGGATACAGGTAACGACCCGGCAGAATTTACGGAAAAGAATATCAACACATTCCGCCGCCAGATTAAATCCCTTGGATTCTCTTATGACTGGGATCGTGAAGTCAATACAACGGATCCTCATTACTACAAGTGGACTCAGTGGATTTTTACAAAGCTTTATGAAAAAGGTCTTGCGTACGTTGATGAAGTAGCGGTTAACTGGTGTCCGGCTCTTGGAACTGTCTTGGCCAATGAAGAAGTCATCGACGGAAAGTCTGAGCGTGGAGGACATCCCGTTGAGCGCCGTCCAATGAAACAGTGGATGCTGAAAATAACGGCTTATGCAGACCGTCTGCTTGAGGATCTTGAAGACGTTGACTGGCCGGAGAGCATCAAAGACATGCAGCGCAACTGGATCGGCCGTTCTGAAGGAGCGGAAGTCAATTTCTCAATCGACGGAACTGACAAGAAGTTTACAGCATTTACTACACGTCCTGACACCCTTTTTGGAGCAACATACGCGGTATTGGCACCTGAGCATCCGCTTGTCGATGAAATTACATCCAGCGAGCAAAAAGAAGCGGTTGCTTCTTATATTGATAAAGTCAAAGCGAAGAGTGACCTTGAACGTACGGACCTTGCAAAAGATAAGTCAGGTGTCTTCACAGGTGCCTATGCGGTAAACCCTATCAACGGAGATAAAATGCCGATCTGGATTGCCGACTATGTATTGATGAGCTATGGAACAGGTGCCATCATGGCCGTTCCAGCACATGATGAACGCGATTATGAATTTGCTCAAAAATTCGATCTTCCAATCAAGGAAGTCGTTGCCGGCGGAGATGTGGAGAAAGAAGCGTATACAGGTGACGGAGAGCATGTGAATTCTGACTTCCTTAACGGTCTTGGCAAAGAAGAAGCCATCACGAAAGCAATCGAATGGCTAGAAAAAGAAGGTGTCGGCGAGAAGAAAACGACTTATCGTCTTAGAGACTGGCTGTTCAGCCGTCAGCGCTACTGGGGCGAGCCAATTCCGGTCATTCATTGGGAAGATGGCACAACAACGACAGTACCGGTTGAAGAGCTGCCTTTGACACTTCCAAAAACAACAGAAATCAAACCTTCGGGCACAGGTGAATCTCCACTTGCCAACATCAGCGAGTGGGTGAACGTAACCGATCCTGAAACAGGCAAAAAAGGACGCCGTGAAACGAACACGATGCCTCAGTGGGCAGGAAGCTGCTGGTATTACCTTCGTTACATCGACCCTCACAATGATGAGGCGCTTGCGAGCGAAGAAAACCTTAATCACTGGCTTCCGGTCGACATGTACATCGGTGGTGCAGAGCATGCGGTGCTTCACCTTCTGTATGCCCGTTTCTGGCACAAGTTCCTATATGATATCGGGGTAGTTCCGACGAAAGAGCCATTCCAAAGATTGTTCAACCAGGGTATGATTCTTGGTGAAAACAATGAGAAGATGAGTAAGTCGAAAGGTAACGTTGTCAATCCGGATGAGATTGTTTCAACACATGGCGCTGATACGCTTCGCATGTACGAAATGTTCATGGGACCGCTTGAAGCATCCGTTGCCTGGAGTGAAAACGGCCTTGACGGTTCCCGCCGCTTCCTTGACCGTGTCTGGAGACTTCTTGTTGATGAGAACGGAAACATCAGCGAAAAGGTAAAAGACGCAGAGAACAAAGATTTGGATAAGACGTATCATCAAACTGTGAAAAAAGTGACAGAGGATTTTGAAGGGCTTCACTTCAATACAGGTATTTCTCAAATGATGGTCTTCATTAATGATGCATACAAAGCGGACGTTCTTCCAAAAGACTATATTGAAGGATTTGTGAAACTTCTTGCACCGGTTACTCCTCATATTGCAGAAGAACTTTGGAGCAAACTTGGTCATGAAGGAACTCTTGCTTATGCAGAGTGGCCAAAGTACGATGAGTCCAAACTTGTTAGCAATGAAATTGAAATCGTCTTCCAGGTAAACGGTAAAGTGCGTGCGAAACTGACAGTACCGCGCGATATTAGCCGGGATGAACTTGAGGAAATCGCCCTCAAGGATGAAAAGGTCCAGGAGTTTATTGAAGGAAAGACTGTGCGGAAAGTTATCGCGGTTCCAGGAAAGCTTGTTAACATCGTAGCTAATTAATTTAATTGGCCGGTGCCTGTTTGGTACCGGCCTTCTTATTTTTCCTGCGAATAGAGCTTTGATATAATGAGAAAATAAAAGTGAAAGGTGGTTACATAATGCCAGAGTATAAAACAATCACGACAGATGAATTAAAGAAAAAGCTGGAGCAGGGCGAAACCTTGGAAATGGTCGATGTCCGTGAAGATGAAGAAGTAGAGGAAGGTATGATTCCTCAGGCAAAACACATCAAAATGGGAGAAATTCCAGAATCCCTGGACAAGTTCGATAAAGACAAAGAGTACATTCTCATCTGCCGCTCAGGAAACCGCAGCGGGAAAGTCAGTCAGTTCCTGCATGAGAAAGGCTATAAAGTCGTCAACATGGAAGGCGGCATGCTGGCTTGGGAAGGCGAAACCCAGCCGAAGGATAAATGCATTTAAGTTTGTTGAAGCACGCTTTTGGGCGTGCTTTTTTAATTTGTTTTCAAGCGGTCTTGGTGGAAGTTCAGGTGTCGATTTTTGTCGTTCGGTCGATAAATGTGGAAAATCGCTGATAAAATTTTGGAATCGCCGATAAACTCACGGAATCGCTGATAAATTTCAAAAATCGCCGATAAGACTGAACAGGTTATTGAGCAGATCCGGAGAATATCGATATACGACAAAAAGATAGGGCTGATAAACGACAATACCAGGTCGATATTTGACAAAGCACGGCCGATAAGCGACATTAACTGGTCGTTATTCGACAAATTTACATCGATAAAATTTTTCTTAGAAAAAATCTGAGACATTTCCCCACTAGTATCCGTCTGTTAAGTGAAAATAAAAATCAGGTGGTGTGATATGACAAACAGTGCTGAACGAACAGACCAGCCGGATAGGTCCATAAGAGATCTGGTCGTCCTATATGGGGAGGATGTAAAGAGACTCACATATTCATACGTGAAGAATTGGAATGCAGCTGAAGACTTGGTACAGGAGGTTTTCATCACAGTTTTTCAAAAAATTGATACGTTGGAGAAAGGATCATCAGTTAAAGCATGGGTCTTGTCCATTGCGGCAAACAAGTCAAAGGATTATCTGCGAAGCTGGCATTATAAAAAGCTATTATTTACAAATTCATTTACTACTAAAACGAACGCAGAAAGTCCGGAGTATCATTTAGTGAAGCAGCAGGACAAAACAGAGCTGAGTGAAGCAATATTTTCCCTTCCAGTGAAGTACAGGGAAGTCATCATTCTTTACTATTATCAAGAACTAACAGCAGAACAGATGTCTAAAGTATTAAAGATCAATTCCTCGACAATCAGGACTCGTTTATCTCGGGCACGTGACCTTTTGAACCAAAAGCTTGGAGGGGAATCACTATGAAAAACAAGCAAATTTATGAAGCCATTCACGACCACATCGGTCAGGGGCGTGTGTTCTCAAAAGAAGAAGAACATGAGCTGCTAAACAAAATTCGGGAACATGATAACCTTAACTCAAGAAAGAGATGGTTTCCCGAGTTAATTGGCTGGAGTCTGGCAGCGGCTGCACTTCTTATAACATTAAGTGCCATAGGTACACAAATTGGATTGCTGCCTTTTTCTACGGGGGGACAGCCTGAAGTGTTGGATACTTCATTATTGAAGGAATCGAAAATCAGTGGCTTGGAGAATATGTCTGAAGAAGAGAAAGAGCATTTTCTAAACAGATCACCTAAATCGTATTACGCTGACTCGACTGAGGACGCTCTCAAGGCAATTCCGTTTAAACTGACATTGCCGGAGGAGCTCCCGATTGAAGGGGAATTTGTGGTAACAGATATTAAGGACTGGCATTTCGATTCAAACTCTGATGGAAAAGATATTTCTATTGATCTAATAGCTGGTGGCTTTAAAAATAAAATGAATAACAACACTATCATGATTAGTGCTTCAGATTTTAATAAGGTCATTTCCGGGGAAGACAGCAAGTCTGTTCAAGAGGTCCAATTAAATCATGGAATTAAAGGAAGAGTCGATATCACCCACACAGGGGGCTCAATTCGATTTAAGAATAGGTTCGGGATTGAAATTACTATCGTTTTTAACCATGAAGCAAACGAGTATGATACCCAAAAAGAGTTAATCAACCTGGCCAACCAAATGATTGAATAAGAGGTTAAAAGGATGAACCCCAATTGGCTTCATCCTTTTTCCTGCGATAAAATCAGTAGTATCCGTTAAACAAAAATCTATATAGCTTATTCGGTTTATCCATTTCATTGTTTTTTGACGCTTGATCCGATAACGCCAAAGAAGAAAGAAACAGGATGGAACCGCATAGGACTAGCAATGATAAAACTCCAGCGATGACTGGCATCATCATCCCTCCTTTACAGTGTTGAATGAAGTGTAAGGTATGAAACGCGTTTCAGAGCAAGAGGATTTTTTTACAGGATAGGTGAAGGTATGGCGAATATTAAAGATATTGCAGGGATGGCAGGGGTTTCGGTAACGACCGTGTCCCGGGTGTTGAACAATCATCCATATGTTAGTGAGGAGAAAAGGCAGGCTGTTTTACAGGTGATCAAGAAGAGTAATTATCAGCCTAATATTAATGCAGTGCATTTGAGTAGAGGGACAACCAGGCTTATAGGCGTGGTCATACCGTTTACGAATCATCCGTATTTTGGATTGATGGTTGAGGGAATCGCAGAGGAAGCGCTGAAAAATAATTATAAGTTAGTAATGATTCAGACCAATTATGAAGAACAGCGTGAACAAGAGGCGCTGACTATGTTGAAACATAAGCAAATTGATGCGTTGATTATTTGTTCAAGGATTTGTTCTTGGAAATTCATAGATGAATATTTGCAATACGGTCCTATTGTTGTAAGTGAAGATGCCAGGGGAAAAGGGGTATCATCAACGTTTATCGATCATTATGGAGCTTTTACAGAAGCCCTCGAATATTTGTCAGGAAAAGGTTATGCGGGTATCGGATATTGCGTTGGAAGAAGAACAGGCTTCAACAGCCGGCAGAGAGAGCTTGCCTACAAGGACTTCCTAAAGAAAAGAGGGGAGACTTTTGCAGAGGGGTTTGTGTTCTCTGGCTGCTTCAATTTTGAAGATGGTGAAAGGGTTGTGAAACAAATCAAGGAGATGCAAAATCCTCCGTCCGCTTTACTTGTCACCAGTGATCAGGTAGCTGCAGGAATCATTACCTGTTGCAAGGAAGAAGGGATATCCATTCCAGGTGAGCTTGCAGTCATGGGATTTGATAATCAGCCGATAGCAAAAATTATGAAAATTACAACTTTGGAGATTCCATTGGCTAGAATGGGCAGGAGTTTATTGCTGCAGGCAATCAATGGCGGCCAAGTCATACATGAAGAATGTTCCGTGACTTTAATCAGCAGAGAAACAGTATAAGGAAGAAGGCCGGGAATGAGACTCCCGGCTTTGCTTCATTAGTAGGCACGAGCCCAATAAACAAGCTTATCCGCTTCCTTACCACAGCAAACACACTCATCTGAAACTTTTTCTTCCTCAAAAGGAATGCAGCGTGAAGTTGCTCCAGTATCCTCTTTGATTTTGTCCTCGCAGGCCTGATCGCCGCACCACATGGCTTTGATGAATCCTTTATTGGTATTCAGCTTCTCAGCAAACTCAGTATAGTTCAATACAACACTTGTTTTTTCTTCACGGTGTTTCAAGGCTTTTTCGAACAAGTTGTTCTGAACATCTTCCAGAAGCTGAGCGATTTTGCTTTCCAATTCATCTATTGCCACAGTCACTTTTTCCCCTGTATCCCGGCGGGCAATGACGACTTGATTCTGTTCGATATCCCGAGGTCCTGCTTCCAGGCGAAGAGGAATTCCCTTCATTTCATACTCATTGAACTTCCAGCCCGGCTTTTTGTCGGTGGCATCAATTCCGACACGGAATGAACCGGCGAGTCTATCTTTAAGGCTGTACGCAAAATCGAGTACCCCCTCTTTGTGCTGGGCGATTGGCACAATCATGAGCTGGGTCGGAGCTGCTTTTGGCGGGATGACCAATCCTCTGTCATCGCCATGGACCATGATCATGGCGCCGATGATTCTTGTTGTAAAGCCCCAGGATGTCTGCTGGACATATTGAAGATTGCCTTCACGGTCGGAAAACTGGATGCCGAATGCCTTGGCAAAACCGTCTCCTAAGTGATGTGAAGTCCCGGATTGCAATGCCTTACCATCATGCATCAAGCTTTCAATCGTGTACGTATATTTAGCGCCGGCAAATTTTTCTTTTTCTGTTTTTTGCCCCTTAATGACTGGGATAGCGAGGATGTTTTCACAGAGCTCGGCGTATACCTCGAGCATTTTTACTGTTTCTTCATGAGCCTCTTCATCCGTTTCGTGGCAGGTATGACCTTCCTGCCAAAGAAATTCAAGAGTGCGGAGGAATGGTCTCGTTGTTTTTTCCCATCTCACCACATTGGCCCACTGATTATAAAGCTTAGGCAGGTCGCGGTAAGAGTGGATAATATTTTTATAGTGCTCGCCAAACAGGACTTCTGATGTAGGACGGACACAAAGCCGTTCCTGCAATTTTTCGTCCCCGCCATGAGTGACCCATGCTACTTCCGGAGCAAATCCTTCAATATGATCTTTCTCCCTTTGCAGCAGACTTTCTGGAATGAAGAGCGGCATATAGACGTTTTCATGTCCGGTTTCTTTAATTCTCTTATCCAGCTCATCTTTGATATTCTCCCACAGGGCGTATCCATAAGGGCGGATGATCATAGATCCGCGGACACTGGAATAATCGATCAGTTCTGCTTTTGTGACCACATCGGTATACCACTGGGCAAAATCTTCATCCATGCCCGTTATACTTTTTACAAATTCTTTTCCCATTCTTTGCACCTCCAATAAGTATTTGCTGTTGTTTCGATTAAACCAATCACATATTTGATATCAGCCGGGCTCTATTTCCTTGTGTATGAAAAGAACTTGATAAAAACAAAAAAGCCTTGCTATGTTAGGGACCAGAAAACTGGCGGTACCACCCTAATTCAAAGCAAAGCTTTACACTCGTATCATGATAACGGTTTGAACCGCTGTATGCGCTACAGAACTCAAAGGCAGGTTCGAACGGCAGCCAATAGGAGCCTTGCAGCCTGGAGCTCCCTCTCTGTCAGTGACCGGATCATTCTACTAATCCTTCTCAATGTTTCATTATTTTTAAGTATTATATTTTTTAGGAAAGAAAAAGTCAATTCAATTTTTAAAGTTAATTTTCAACATGATAAATTTTAGGGAAATGTCTGAAGTCATGTACTTAGATAAGTGTGTCTAGATACATGAGTACTAGTATTTTGTTGAACTTATGTATTTATCTTGTGTGATTTGATACAGGAGTACGTCCTAAAAGCGTAACTCATGTACAAAGATGGTGATTCTGGGTACATGCATCCAGATTTTTCGTAACTAATGTATCAAATATTTGCACTTGGTAACAGGAGTTTTTGTAATAGCTCAATTCTTGTACATTGTTGTCTTCCGGGCTGCATACTTCATTGATCCCGTCCATGAAGAAGTGTCATATTTAGGCTGCAGCCAATGAGTGACTGAAAATTAAAAAATCTGTCCAGAATGCTAATAGAATAAGTGAAAAAGGGAGATAGGATCATGATCCAGGTTAAAGTGTTTGATTATGAGCATGAAAAGGATTTGGAAAGAGATATGAACAGTTTTTTGAAGTCAGTGGATGAGGACAGCATTGTGGATATCAAATATCATGTGGCAGCGATGCCGGAAGATGATGACGATGAGCAGATTTACTGTTTTTCAGCGATGATTGTTTATAAAAAGTGAATGGCTGGGGAGATTCGGCTTGATTTTAAGGGGGTGGGACTTTCGCATGGAGAATACAGATATACGCACGCATTATACATAAAGGCGCACATGTATCTAAGAACACCTCGATTTAACAGAATATGTAAGTTGGTGTTTTGCCACATTAAAGCGCTAAGAGGGACTGTCCCCTATCACGCTTTGATGTGGTAAAGCGCGCTGCAGCCCACAGCCTACACAGAAAAACCCGTCCAAGCCTGATGGCTGTAAACGGGTTTCACTATTTATTATTATTCCAACGCACTCAGGGCGGCATTGAATCCGGCTAGCCTTCCGGTGACGAGGGCGGAGGTGATGTTATATCCCCCGGTATAACCATGGATGTCGAGGACTTCGCCGCAGAAGAACAGCCCGTCCATTTTTTTTGAAGCCATGGTTTTAGGCTGAATTTCTTTGACGGAAACCCCGCCTCCTGTTACGAAGGCTTTTTCGATGGACAGGGTTCCGTTGACTGTGAATGTAAATCCTTTTACCAACCTGGCAAATTCCCTGATTTTATCGCCAGAGAGGGTGATCCCTTTCTGGTCGGGATCGATTTCTGCACGCTCCAGTAAGAACAGAAGGTACCGTTCAGGCAGCACACCCTTCAGGATGTTTTTGACTGCTTTTTTCTCTTCTTCTTTTTTTATGAGGCTGTTCAGTTCCTGGAAGAGCATTTCTTCATTCTTGCCCGGGAGGCTGTCGATATGCATCGTTACATGAGACAGATTCCATTTTTTCATCGCCTTGACGACATACTGGCTGCATCGCAAAACGGCGGGGCCTGATATGCCAAGGTGAGTGAAAATCATGTCCATTTTGTGGGTGATTAACGGTTTTCCTTTCGGGTTCAACACGCTAAGGGCCACATCACGCAGGGATAGCCCCTGCAGTTCGCGCTCTTTGATGAAAGGTTCATCCGAAGTCAGCGGCACTTCGGTAGGGAAGAGGTCCGTGATCGTATGCCCTGCTTCTTCTGCCCAGGCATATCCGTCGCCTGTTGAACCGGTATGAGGGACAGACTTGCCACCTACTGCAATGATGACGGAACGGGAAGTGAACGTTTCACCAGATTCCAATGTAACACCTGCAGTTCGGCCGTCTTTATACATCACCTTTTTGACAGGAGAGTTGGTCCTCACCTCCACTCCCAGTTCCCTCATGCGGTTCAAAAGCGCATCAACGACTGACTGTGCTTTATTTGAAACAGGAAACATTCTACCGTGATCTTCTTCCTTCAATTCAATGCCGAGTTTTTCGAAGAAGGAAATGATATCTTCATTACTAAATTCCGAGAAGGCACTGTAGAGGAAGCGTCCGTTCCCCGGGATGTGTTTGATGATTTCATCAATGGGGAGCCTGTTTGTCACATTACAGCGGCCGCCTCCGGAAATTGCGAGCTTTCTCCCTAATTTATTCCCTTTATCAATGAGGAGGACTTTTCCGCCATTTTCTCCTGCGGCGATGGATGCCATCAAACCAGATGGTCCGCCTCCGATTACGATTACATCATAACTTTTCAATAGTTCCACCAACTTTCACGCTTTCAAAGTCTAATTCTAATGATATTTCCCATAGATTACAACTGGTTCCACGATAGCTTTCTAGTTGTGTTTCAGAAGTCTGGATAGTAAACTACCTATAGTGTGAAATCAGAAGTTTCGGAAGGGAATTTTTATGTCATCGACTTTAATTAGAGGTACGTTTATTTTAACGCTCGGCGTATTCATTTCAAAATTTCTCGGTCTTTTTTTTGTTATACCGTTCTACGCTTTACTTGCCGGTGAGATTGAAGCGACTTCCTTGTATTCCTATGGATATGTCCCTTACACGATATTTTTGACGATTGCGACGGCGGGTGTCCCTCTGGCAGTGTCAAAGTTCATTTCCAAATATAATTCACTGCAGGAATACAGTGTCGGAAGGAAATTATTCAAATCCGGCCTGGTATTGATGACCCTTACCGGTCTCATTTCATTTTTGATTATGTTTGCTTTTGCCCCTTTCTTTGCGAAAATTACAATCCCGAGTGATGAGCAGGTCATCACGGTGGAGCAGGTTACAACGGTTATCCGGGCTGTCAGTTTTGCCCTGATCATCATACCGTTCATGAGTTTAATCAGAGGTTTCTTTCAAGGACATAACTCAATGGGACCGACGGCTGTCTCACAGGTGATCGAGCAGATCGTCCGGATTGTGTTCCTCCTTGTAGGAGTGTACGTCGTCTTATATGTCATCAAAGGAGATATGACGACTGCCATCAGTGTGGCCACTTTCGGGGCGTTTGTCGGGGGAATTGCGAGTCTTGCCTCCCTGATCTGGTACTGGTTCAAGAGGAAACCTCATTTTGATAAAATGCTGGAAGAAGATAAAGGAACGGTTGATATCTCTTTGGTGGAAATCTATAAAGAAATCATTGCCTATTCGATTCCTTTTATCTTCGTGGGAATTGCGAATCCGCTGTTTCAGCTTGTCGACCAGATGACATTCAACAGAGCGATGGTAGCAATCGGAAATGCAGACCTTGCCGATACTGCTTTTGGTGTGTTGAATTTCGCGGCCCATAAGCTGGTCATCATCCCGGTTTCATTGGCGACGGCATTTTCAATGTCTCTTCTGCCTTTGATTACATCGGCCTATACAAAGAATGAATATGGAAAGATGAACAGGCAGCTTGATCAGACATTCCAGATTCTCCTGTTTTTAACCATCCCGGCAGCCTTTGGAATCTCGCTGCTCGCGGAACCGACCTACACGCTGTTCTACAGCCATAGCGATCTCGGTACAGAAGTGTTGAGGACCTATGCACCTGTCGCCATTCTGTTCGCGCTGTTTGCGGTGACAGCAGCCATCCTGCAGGGAATCGATAAACAGAAATACACGATTCTCAGCTTGCTTGTCGGGCTATTGATAAAACTTGTCTTGAACATCCCGTTGATTAAGTTGATGGAAACTCAAGGGGCGGTTCTTGCTACAACACTTGGTTATTTAGCAGCAACAGTCATCAACCTTGTCGTGATAAAAGTTTACGGAAACTACCAGTACAATACAGTGTTCAGAAGAACATTGCTGATTCTGATGTTTAATGTGGTAATGGGTGTGGCGGTCATCATATTGTACGCAATTCTGGCTCAATTCCTGAACCCGGCTGCCCAAATGCAAGCGATCATCCTGGTCGCCATTTGCGGTCTTGCAGGAGCAGGCATCTACTTTTACTTAAGTTTCAGATCTGGACTTGCGGACAGGTTGTTCGGTGAACGGGCTGCCAAAGTGAGGAGAAAGCTTAAGATCGGACAGTAGAAGGAATTGCCTTCATAGAAAACAGAAGTACAGGAAAAATAAAAAGAGGTGGACTTATAAAAAGTCACCTCTTCGTTTTTGCCTGATAGGTACCAGCCAGATCACACATATGCTGGATTGTTGAAAAAGGCTGTATTCGTATAGATTGTTGCTATCGGAAAAATCAAAAGGCCGGATTTTTCCCTCGGGTACAAAGGCTTATCTAACTGAACAAGGTGATTAGCTCTTTTCTTTCTTGTTTACCAGGATAATTCCTGTGAAATATGGTTATTTCTCTTGAATTTTCTAGTATAGCAACAAGGTTTTAGAAAAGAGCCTTGTAAAAGGTATTACTGATAGCCGAGCTGTCTGCGAATTCGCTCAACCTGGCGTTCCAAGCGGTCCACCCGGCGGTCAAGGCGCTGGTACTGCCTTTCCAGACGGTCCAGTCTGTTGTCGAAAGAGCCGTAACCTCCGCCATAGCCGCCATCATAACCTCCGCCGTAACCAGGGATTTGCGGGAATTGAGGAAGCGGGAAGTAAATACCGCCCTGTCCTTGTTGTCTATGATACATAATGCACACCTCGCAATTTTTATATATTCACTACAGCCTATGCGGAGCGTGCAAATTGGTATAGGCGGTTACCTAAAAGAATAGGAAGTGACAAGAATGAGAATCGATAAATTATTATCCAATATGGGGTATGGAAGCAGAAAAGAAGTAAAAAAACATTTAAAAGGCGGGGGGACCCTTGTTAATGGAGAAGTGGTCAAAGATCCAAAGTTCCAGGTCAATCCTGAATCAGATACGGTGACGGTTCACGGAGAAGAGGTCATCTACAAAGAATTTATCTATTTAATGATGAACAAGCCTCCAGGGGTCCTGTCCGCTACAGAGGATGCGGAAGGGGAAACCGTCATTGACCTGCTTGAAATGGAGGACCAAATTTTTAACCCGTTTCCTGTAGGAAGGCTGGACAAGGATACGGAAGGGCTGCTGCTCATCACGAATGACGGACAGCTCTCACATCAGCTGCTGTCTCCCAAAAAGCATGTCCCTAAAACCTATTTTGCAGTAATTGATGGAGAAGTGACCGAAAAAGATGTCTCTGCATTTGCAGAAGGCGTTACGCTGGATGACGGATATGAAACAAAGCCTGGCGAACTTGAAATCATCTCTTCCGGGTTGAGATCGGAAATCAATCTGACGATAACGGAAGGCAAATTTCACCAAGTGAAAAGAATGTTTGAATCGGTTGGCAAACGGGTCATCTACCTGAAAAGAATCACCATGGGGCCCCTCCCGCTCGACGAAACCCTCGAGCTTGGCGAATATCGCGAACTGACCGATGAAGAAGTCGAGCAATTGAAGAACTATAAAATAGACTAAGAAAAGAGCTGGTGCATAAGGCATCAGCTCTTTTTTCGTCTGTTTCTATACTTTTGGAGAAATGCTTGTACATTGAAGTTCTATTTCACCTATGTAGCTAGGAGGTCATCTTAACCTTCTTTTCCGTTGTTGTCCATTGGCCCCGGCAAGGACTCTCTACCAAGTCATTGTAAGCCAAAACATTCAGATCTCTTTGAATGGTGCGCGGAGTAATGCAGAACTCATCTACAAGGTCCTGTGTTGTCACAGTCCCATTCTTTTTAATGAAAAGGTAGATTGATTTAATTCGAGTCAGCATTCGATTTGTTGAAGGTTTCAAAGAACCACTCCCTCATCTTTTTTCCCAAAGGCAAGCCTGCATACAGCTTAAGAGTTTCAACTCATCAAGGAAAATATTCCGTTTGAGACAGCTCCTTTTCATTTGGTTTTCATAGATGTCGGAACACTTCTATTGTACTCCTCTTCCACTTTGATTTCTAGAAAAATGTCCAAATTTACAAAAAATTTAATGTTGTTTATTTTAGTATATGTAATTAATAGAAAAACATTAAAAAAATCAGAACTTTTCTTCCGATAATCCGTATGTATTATGGGGGGATACGTACGGAAGTTGTAAAAACAGATATAAAACAAGCAGGATATGAAGCTGGAAGCTCATTGATCCATATTCATTTTAAGCCTCCTTTTGCTTGCAGCCTCCTTTATCATTAATCGACAGAGGATTTACAATAAAAAATTATGCAGCGTGATTTAAGAATTGAAGACAAGTTGAAGATGAGATGGATCTCACTCATCCTAATGCTGTCATATCAAGTAGAAAAGGAACCGGTCTCTTCAGAACGTAACCGGCCAATTTTGTTTCGCAAGTCTCAGTTGATATTTAAAAAGAGAACTCCTTTCTCCGGGTTTCTTGAGCTGTTCACTAAAGTTCTGGTTCGTAACATAAGTTATAGTGCCACTTATTTTCAATCACTAGGAGTTCTCTCCTTTTCCCAACTTGTCCTTCCCGTTATGTGGCTGAAACTGGGGGCCGCAGGCTTGATTGCCCTGTCGATCCTTGCCTGGAATGAATGGGTATGGCATAAGCTGATCGCAAAGCATCCAATTGGGAGTAAATACGGTGAAAAACCGGATTTGATAAAAGCCAGGAACACAACGCGGGTCGCGGCGTTTATACCGTATACTCTGGTAATGACCTTATCAGTGCTGCGTTACTTTCACCTTATTTAAAAATTAATACGGTTGCTCTGGGGAAGCGCCTCAAGGACATGAACGACAAAAAAGAGAGCGGAAAGTGTCTTGAAGGAGCGTCTCAAGGACATGAACGGCGAAAAAGAGAGCGGATAGTGTCTTGAGGAAGCCTCTCAAGGACATGAATAACAAAAAAGAGAGCGGAAAGTGTCTTGAGGAAGCGTCTCAAGGACATGAATAACAAAAAAGAGAGTGGAAAATGTCTTGAGGAAGCGTCTCAAGGACATGAGCGGCGAAAAAGAGAGCGAAAATTGTCTTGAGGGAGCGTCTCAAGGACATGAATAACAAAAAAGAGAGCGGAAAGTGCCTTGAGGAAGCGTCTCAAGGACATGAATGACAAAACAGAAAGTGAAAAGTGCCTTGAAGAATCTTTGCAAACCCACATCAGCTAAAATTGTTCCTCCACGTACAATACAAGAAATTGGTACCTGTGTCACCAAAAGCTCCATCACCATTCCAGTGAACTAGATTTGCATGCAGGCGGATAATGTTTAGAATAGAGAGTAGTCAAACCATTTAGGCAAAGGAGACTCACATATGGATATTAACTGGATGGAAGAAGTTGAGAAACGAAAAGACGACCTTCTGAATGATCTGCAGAAATTCCTGCAAATCAAAAGTATTCTGGATGAAGAGAATACAACAGAAGAAGCTCCCCTGGGAGAGGGAGTGAAAGAAGCACTTACATATTTGTTACATCTAGGTGAAAAAGACGGTTTTACGGCAAAGAATGTGGACCACCTTGCAGGACATCTGGAGTTTGGACAGGGTGAAGAGTTATTGGGAATCCTATGTCACGTTGATGTCGTTCCTGAGGGAGACGGGTGGAGCGTCGATCCATTCGGCGGTGAAATTAAAGATGGGAAAATCTATGCCAGGGGGGCGATGGATGATAAAGGCCCGACTATAGCCGCCTACTATGCCATGAAAATTGTGAAGGAACTGGGTATCCCGCTTGATAAGCGCGTCCGCATGATCATCGGTACAGATGAAGAAAGCGACTGGCGCTGCGTTGAGCATTATTTCAAAGTGGAAGAAATGCCGACTATGGGGTTTGCCCCTGACGCTGACTTCCCGATTATTTATGCTGAGAAAGGCATCGCTGATTACGATCTCGTCTCAAGAGCGGCAGCCGGCGGTCAGGAATCGGAAGCAACTGTCCTCCATTTCGAATCCGGAAGGCGTTACAACATGGTCCCGGATTTTGCAAAAGTGAAGCTGACTGCACTCGCTGATCACTCAGTGCTAGAGCAGGAGTATCAACAATTCCTGGAGAGTCAAAATCTCAAAGGAAAGTCCTACATGGCAAATGATGAGCTCGTCCTAGAGCTTGAGGGCATATCTGCTCATGGAATGGAACCGGATAATGGAAGAAATGCTGGAATCCTGCTGGCTCATTTCTTATCTGAAAAAGAAATTGATTCATCGTCGAAACAGTACTTCACGTTTATAAAAACGTATTTCTATGAAGATTCCAGAGGGAGAAATCTAGGAATCAATTTTGAAGACGAGATTACGGGACCACTGACCATCAATGTCGGCAAGTTAAGATATGACCATCAAGCGGGCGCTTCACTTGGATTAAATATGAGGTATCCTGTGACATTCAACCTGGATGAAGCAAAAGGAAAACTAGAAGAGATTGTTGGACAGCATGGATATTCAATTGAGAATTTCACTGATTCCAAGCCCCATCACGTTGACAAAGATCATATTTTAGTAAAAACCCTGCAAAAGGTTTACGAAGAGCAGACGGGTGATAAAGGGGAACTATTAAGCATTGGCGGGGGAACCTATGCGCGTTCACTTGAGTCAGGTGTCGCCTTTGGCCCATTGTTCCCGGGAAGAACGGATGTTGCCCACCAGAAAGATGAGCACATGTTTGTGGAAGACCTGCTGAAGGCTACGGCAATTTATGCACAGGCAATTGCAGAGCTTGCAAAAAAATAGTTCTAAAAAGGGAGAGAAGAAATTGGATTACGTTATTCTGAATGGCCAGATTCTTGAACGAAATGAAGCAAAAGTCGATATCGAAGACAGAGGGTATCAATTCGGGGACGGTATTTACGAAGTGGTCCGTGTCTACAATGGAAAGTTCTTTACTGCCGATGAACACCTTACAAGGTTGTTTGAAAGTGCGGAAAAAATCGGCATGTCCCTTCCTTACAACTTAGAAGAGTTGAAAAATCTGTTAGCTTCATTGGTTCACCGCAATAATGTTAACGACGGAATAGTTTATCTTCAGTTTTCCCGCGGGGTGGCAGCAAGGCAGCATCATTACCCTGATAAAAACGTGGAGGCGGCATTTGCCGCTTATACGAAAGAAGTGGAAAGGCCGAAAGACAAACTGGAAAGTGGTGTCCACGCTAAGCTTGTGGAAGACATGCGCTGGCTGAGGTGTGACATCAAAAGTCTGAATTTGCTCGGAAACATCATGGCTAAACAGGAAGCAGCCGAAGCCGGTTGTTTCGAAGCCATTCTTCATAGGGGAGACACGGTCACGGAAGGCTCATCTTCGAATATGTTTATCGTGAAAGACGGTGTGCTCAAGACCCACCCGGCAACAAATCTGATCCTGAACGGGATTACCCGCAGAGTGATCCTCGATATTTGCAAAGAGCAAAGTATTCCTTTCAAAGAAGAAGAGTTTACGGTAGAAGAGCTTCTCTCTGCTGATGAAATCTTCCTTGCAAGCACCACTTCGGAAGTAATGCCGATTGTAAAAGTCACAGGGGCAGATTTTGAAGTTGAAGGTCCTGGGGAGGTAACAAGAAAACTTCAAACCGGGTTCGAAGCGAAAATTTCTGAGCAGTGTGAGTGAATAAATCTCCTGGATAAGCAGCCTTATAATGAGGCTGTTTATTTTTTTGTTCTTAGAGAGAAAACCAACAATTTGAGTTATAAAGACCTGACTTTTAAAAAACATAGTAGATAACCAATCTATTTTCATATCTGGCAAGTCTATGCCATTTATTTAACAGGCAAAACGCTAAAATATTTTAAATTTTAAGAAAAATGGTAAAAAAATTATTTCGCCATCCGATAGAAATAGTATATAAGCTGTTTCAGTGAGGATGAAATTTAGGAGAAGAGTACTACCCAAGCAGCAGTAAGGGCAGCTTCATTCCTGCTATACGGACTAGAATTTGTATATAAAGTAAGGTTCATAAAGCGTGCGGTCAGAAGGTCGTAGATGCATTAGGGAGAAAGTGACTCCAGCCAAGCGGTTGATGAACACAAAATTCACTAGATAATAAGGAGAAGGATATGTTATCAAAATTATTTCGTAACATGAAGGTGGGTACAAAATATAGTCTTGCTTTTAGTATTACCATCCTGCTGATTTGCATTTCCACATTCATTGTCTACAAGGAAGTAGCTGATGTTAAACAGGAACTCGCCGCATTGGAAAGGAGAGGGGACAGAGCCGTTAAAGTAACCGAAATGGCCTCCCTATTCAGGACAAAGGATGTTCGCATCGCAGACTATATCAACTCACCTGAACAGATCTATATTGATGAATTTGAGGAAAAGAGAGAAGCTTATAATGCGCTGGAAAAAGAGCTGCACGCCAAGATGGATACGCCAGAAGAGGAAAAATATTTCCAACGGATTGCCGCTAACGACAAAAAGGTTAACGAAATATTCCTGAATGAAATTGTACCGGCCGTAAAAAGCGAAAATAAAGTGGCTGTTAATGCGGGCAGACAAAAGGCCCGTTTGTTAAGAAGTGAAACCGTCAAAATCTTTGATGATTTAAGGAATCTTATTAATGAGCAGCGCTATACGGCAGTCCAGAGTACAAAGGATAGTTTGCAGGCCTCCATTAATGTATTGATCATCTCAATTATTACTTCCATTCTTTTGGGGAGTATCATTACCTTTGTTGTGAACCGAATGATTCAAGGGAACCTGCAGAAGGTCATACATATGGCAGCTGAAGTATCCAGTGGAAACCTCCAGGTGGAAACTAGTAATTATCAGGGAAAAGATGAGATCGGGCAATTAAGCGGGGCCATGAATGGCATGCTCATCAATTTACGTGAGATGATTGGGAAAATTAACATAATGTCCACTTCTGTTTCAAGTCAAAGTGAAGAAATGACACAGTCTTCAAACGAGGTTAAATCGGTGAGTGAGCAAGTGGCTTCCACTATGCAGGAATTGGCATCTGGAACTGAGCGGCAGGCTACCACATCCGCTCAAGTGGCTGAGACGATGGACCGGTTCATTGAACGTTTGCAGCAGGCAAACGAACAAGGAAGCTCAGTAAGTCAAACAGCTGAAGAAGTACTGACGATGACGCATGAAGGAAACGAATTGATGGGGCAGTCTATCCAAAAAATGAATATGATAGATGGGATTGTAAAAGAAGCAGTGACAAAGGTGAAGGGGCTCGATCAGCAGTCCCAAGAAATTTCCAGCCTTGTTTCCGTCATAAGGGAAGTAGCTGAACAAACCAACTTGCTTGCACTAAACGCAGCCATTGAAGCTGCAAGGGCGGGAGAGCATGGAAAAGGCTTTGCGGTAGTCGCTGATGAGGTACGAAAGCTGGCAGAACAAGTATCACAATCAGTGGTTAATATCACCGAGATAGTAAACAAAGTCCAAACCGAATCTGATAGTGTAGCAAACTCATTAGAAAAAGGGTATGTTCAGGTGGAGGATGGCACCAAGCAAATTGAATTGACCGGGAAAACGTTTAATAAAATGAATGGCCTTATCACAGCAGTTGTCCAACAGGTTAATTCTATTACGCAAAGCCTTCAAGAGATTTCAGAAAATGGCGGGGAAATGAATCATTCCATATCCTATATTGCATCCGTATCAGAAGAATCTGCAGCAGGCATTGAGCAGACTTCAGCCTCCTCGCAGCAAACATCAGCTGCCATGGAAGAAATTTCACAGAACGCTACTGAACTTTCCAAACTGGCGGAAGACCTGAATGAGTTAATCAGTCAATTTAAAGTTTAGTATTTTGTTCGGAAAGGTCCTTTAGCGATAAAAAAGCTGAACGTGCTGTGAAGCAGCATGCAAATCAGCAATATTATTAGAGACCAAATCGTTTATGATTTGGTCTCTTTTTATTCTTTTTAAACCATCGGAATCACATGTTCATTACAGTACAGTGCGATCTAAATGGTGAAATAATAAAGGTACAGGTATATTGTAAAGATATACTAAATGAAAGAAGTAAGGAGGGGGGAAATTGGGGAAGAAGCTGTTATTACTGGTCAGCGCAGTAATTGCTCTAATTATTATCGGCTTTTTAACTTTTATCTTTAGGTTGAAATATGAGCCTGCACCAAGCAGCGGTAAAGTTGAAGAGATGGTTGACGCAAATGATCTTGTTGCATTTGGGGACGTAGAAGGTTCGTATCTGTACACACCCAGAAACTATGGATATTACAATGAAAAAAATATATATATTGTTGAGAAATCTTTTGGGGATGGAGAGCAATATGATGACCATTATGTTGTCATAAAACAGGGTGAAGAGATAACAGATAATCCCAAGTCGTTAGTGGAGCAGATTAACAGTAAGTATAGTCTTGCAAAGAAATTAATGGATGTACGAGTTATATCAAAACATAAAATTCAAGTCTATAAAAACAATGAAAAAGTTAAAGAAGAATGGTTTTATAAAGTAACTTTTGCTCACGGTGATGATGATTATTTATCTTTTATATCACCTGCAGAAGACGTGAATGACAGATTTAACTTTTTTACAAAGGGGTATGAACAGTTTCTGAATTTTTAGGTGCTGTTAATCTAACGGGGCTTTAGCTTAACGCTTGGATATTTTCTCCAAGCGTTTTTACTTACTATGTAAATTTTGTTTATTGTTGTTACAATCCCTATAAATCACATACAAAACCGCGATCAATTTGTAGGTGAGTTATGAGAAAGACATTTAGTCACCTACAAAACCATGTCTGATTTGTAGGTAAGTTATTGGGATCACTATAAACCACATACAAAACCAAGTTTTTTTGCAGGCGAAACAGTAAAAACCTGTCCACCACTAGAAAAAAAGAGCAATAAGTGGCTGCCCAAAAAACACGGCCCTGCTTCTGGCGGGCCGTGTTCTTATATTTGTAGAGTCTAGTGAAGCTTGCCGTTTTTGTCCACGTAAAATGATTTCACAATCGTTCTTTCAAAATTATTTCCGGCGATGGTTTTCCCCGTCACATCCAGGGTGAGGGAGTAGATGCCTTCTTCCTTGTAAGTGAATGGAACTTTTCCTTTCGTTGTCATCTTCAGAAGGGATTGTTTTTTCTTCTTGCCATCTTTGTTGACCTTGATAGTTACTTGAAGGTCCTTTACTTTGTTTCCTTTGTTTTTCAGTTCCATTGTGGATTCATCCAATATGATTTCATCATTAAGGTCGGAATGGAAGCCGGCAGTCACAAGGTAGGCTGCTTTATTCTTTTTAACCTTGATTGTCCATTGTCCGGTTTCCGGGTTCGGTATCTGGAAACTGTGATGGTGGCCGCCTTTGAAAATTCCGTCATCCACCGAATGGTGAAAATTATTGTAGATATCACCAGAGGGGCTGACCACCTGTAAATCTATCGTCTTCTTGTCACTCAGCCAATCCAAGTCAAGTTTTGCCACATTTTCTTCCACCTGAAAGGTTTCCTGGACTTCATTTTCAAATACTCCGCCGCGATGGGCGGTTGTGACAGCTGCGGATTTATTTTCAATTGTTTCAGCCACTGTAAATTCTTCCTGAAGAGAAGACATGGAAAGCGGTTGTGCGCTAGTCGTTAAATATGGCTGAAAATAGGAAAAGGTCCTGCCTTCCCGGACGGTTGTATGATTCCATTTGTCGACGCGGACTTCCTTACCGTATGGCAAGCGGGAGTTTGCAACTGTGACAGCTCCATCATTAGAACCGTAGGCCCGTAAGTATAAACCTCCCCAGTAAAGAGAGGAGCCAAAGCTTCCCCAGCTTGTTCCGGCCAGGGTATAGACAGGATTCTTCGACCGGTTGATATGCGAATCGACCTGAGAGCGATAGTTTTTCATATAACCCGTTTGAAGGGAATACGTAGCATCGTTTTTGCTGCCTAATATACCGGCAAGCCATCCAGCCCAGCTGCTGTAGGCAAGGTCGGCAAGTTGAGAGCCGTGATGGGGAGTTGACAGCGTAATAAGGTTTGAGACATAAGGGTAGGCGCCATATTGTACCAAAGCATTTTGGGCATCGATACCTCCTTTGCTATGAGCGATAATCACAAGCTTCTTTTGACCAAAGTAATTGTAAATATCCCGGATTCGGTTATTGAGGACCGCTCCATTTTCCCACATATCCCTGTCTGGATGAACATCGATGAAGGCCGTCTCATATCCATTATTGAAGGCAGTTTGATACATATTATTATTTTCCCACCACGTTTTGGATGAGCTGTTGATTCCGTGGACAAAAACAAGTACGGGCTTTGTCCCATCGACATAACCGGGGGTGTCACCGGCATACCATTGGCCCGGTACACCACCCGGATCATTTTTCCCCCCGATAGTACCTGCCTGTGTACTGACCGGCAAAATCAAAAACAGAAGTAGCACCATTAATCCCAACCTTTTCATTATCCCACTCCATTCTTACTGAAATAGGGGATGTTCTCCCCATTTATCCTATCGAAAATCGGGGCCTGTTCAGAAGCATTTTCTGAAAAATGAGCAGATGGACATACGGAAGGTGGGAGAATGGATGTATATAAAACAGGCTGTATTCGTATAGATTGTTGTTATCGGAGAAAGCCAACGGGCCGGATTTTTCCTTCAGGTACAAGGGCTTATCTAACTGAACAAGGTGTTTAACTCTTTTCTTCCTTGTTTAACAGGGTGATATCTGTAAATTATGGCCATATCTCTTGAACTTCATATTTTATAGCAACAAAGTTTTAGAAAAGAGCCATAAAAAAAGGATAGGAGCATATTAAGGCGCCCGTAGCATAGAAAAAAAGGCTTAGAATCCCGATTGCGCAGGATTCTAAGCCTTAGGTGATTACTTTATTAAGCTTTCATTAATGTCTTCCAACATTTTTGTGTTGGCGATGGGTCCTGTGTATAACCAGCTGGAGTCCCCGGCCGAATATTCGTAAATATTTCCGTTTTTCACGGCAGGGATGTTTTGCCAGATGTCATCCTGAAGAGCTTCAGCGCCATTGCCGTCACTGTTGATCAGGAAAATATGGTCTGCATCCAGCTCAGCAAGTTTTTCCAGAGAGATTTCGGACCAGTTGGCCGTTGAATTATCAGAGATTTCTTGTACCACATTCGGAGGGGTTACACCAAGGTCATTGTATAATACGTCTCCGCTTGATAAGGCATCATTTACAATATAGAAGGTATTGCCCACCAGCCAGATGGCTGCGATAGATTCATCATTGATTGAAGCTTTCAGGCCTTCTTTCGTTTCCGCTACTTTTTGCTCATATTCTTCTAAAACGTTTGCAGCTTCCTCTTCTTTCCCGAATACTTCCCCGATTTTCTGAAGTTCATCTCTCCAGTCATTATTCTGCTCCGTTCCAATTACGTAGGTAGGTGCAATTCTGGAGTATTGATCATATTTATTTCCCTCAACCATTTCAGCAGAATCCATAATGATCAAATCAGGTTCGAAGCTGGTCACTGTTTCTAACGGCAGATCATAAGGAATAGTTGGAACATCTGCCAAAGAATCCTGAAGGTAGCCTTGGACTGTTGCACCATCAGCAACGGACCATTGTGCCGCTGGAGTGATCCCTAAAGCAACAAGGTAGTCTTCCAAGTATGACGCAATGACTCTTTGGGGTTGAGCAGGAATTGTAAGTTCATGGCCCATCGCATCTGTAACGGTTCTCTCATTTTGAGCTTCTTCATTCGTGGAATCTGACTGCCCTTCATTCGTTTGTGATGCTGAATTGTTTTCATCATTACCGCAAGCGGTTACAAGACCAAGCGCCAACAGAAGGGATGTTATGTACATATATCGTTTTTTCATTTTTCTGTCCTCCTAGAAGTAAAAATTATTATTATAAACTATTTAGATGATAACAATTCTCATTTTCAATTACAAGCAGAAAATAAAAAAAATGAAAAATGTTCAATATGCAAGGGCAGGGCGGCTTGAAACGCACCAGGCATTGTAAGAAGAAGCAATTGCCCTTCTAACATTTGTATAATATAATGAAAATTATTCTCAATTTGTGGTGAAGATAAAATTAGCTAGTTTGGTAGGAGGTACTTTTCATGTCAAGCGAGTCTTCCGCAGACCACCATCGTACGAAATGGAGGGTGCGATCTAACACCATACTGCCTGCTGTAATAATGGCCGGCGGATCAATCATACTTGCATGCACAATGGCTTTATCCATATTATATGGAGCTTCTGACATAGATTTATTGACGATCTGGCTTAGCTTGACCCAGTTCGATGCATCAATCCCATCTCATCAAATCATTATGAATCTGCGGATTCCCCGTATACTTGCCGGTGCTTTGATCGGGGCCGCCTTGGCTGTGTCCGGTTCGATTATGCAAGGGATGACAAGAAATCCGCTTGCATCTCCTTCCATTATGGGAGTGACTGCAGGTGCCATGTTCATGATGGCCATAGCTCTGGCTTTAATGCCATCAGCGTCCACTCTTACTCTGATGATGTGGGCTTTTCTTGGGGCGGGTATTGGTACCTCTGTGGTCTTTCTTGTCGGTTCCATTTCTAAATCGGGTTTGACCCCAGCAAAGCTGGCCCTTGCCGGAACGGCAGTGACTGCATTATTTACTTCCATTTCGTCTGCCATCACCATTCACTTTAATATTGCAAAGGATATCAGCTTTTGGTATGCAGGCGGATTGTCTGGTATTCAATGGGTACATATCAATCTCCTTGCTCCTGTTACACTAGTTGGCATGATTATAGCTCTCATGTTAGGAAGGTCCATTTCTGCCCTCAGTCTGGGAGAGGACATGGCAAGGGGAATGGGGCACAGAACAAGCCTTATAAAATTTATTGGGACAGTGGTTGTCATGCTGCTTACAGGGGCTGCTGTCTCAGTATCGGGGACCATCGGATTCATTGGGCTGGTCATTCCCCATATTACTCGTTTCCTGGTAGGGGCTGACTACCGGTTCATCATTCCTTGTTCTGCTGTGCTTGGCGGTATCTTGCTGGTAGCGGCAGATACCTTATCACGCATGATCAACCCTCCGTTTGAGACGCCTGTAGGAACGGTAACGGCTCTCGTGGGGGTACCTTTCTTCCTCTATTTAGCACGTAAAGAAGGGAGGAACATTTGATGACACCGGATGTGAAGAAAAACTGGCGGATTGCTTTCATTTTGATTCTTTCCATTTTCGTGGTTCTTTTGCTCAGCCTGAATTTAGGTGTGATGAAAATTACGCCGATGGAAGTGTTTCAAACGTTTACAGGTAACGGAACCCCGCAGAACAATATGGTCTTGTATCACTTTCGGCTGCCGAGGATGGTCATTGCCCTGTTAATTGGTGCAGGAATGGCAGTGTCTGGAGCCATTCTGCAGAGTGTCACCCAGAACGACTTGGCCGACCCGGGCATCATAGGAATTAACGCCGGAGCAGGTTTCTCGGTCGTGCTTTATATCTATTTCTTCCAAAGCAGTTTGCTTGGGGCATCTTCTCTTTCAATCTACCTGATGCCGATTGCTTCACTTGCAGGATCCGCGGTAGCTGCTGCTTTGATTTATGTAATCTCGTGGAAGAACGGAATTTCACCGATAAGGCTCATTCTTGTCGGGATAGGAATCAATAGTGCTTTTTCTGCATTGATTATGATTTTTCAATATAAAATGGACCCCAAGGATTTTACGAGGGCGACCGTTTGGCTTTCTGGAAACATCTCCGGCACAGACTGGTCCTATGTTCTGACCTTATTGCCATGGATCCTGATTTTGATTCCAGTGGCCATCATTAAAGCGCGCACGTTGAATTCCCTTAATCTTGGTGATGATGTCGCAGCAGGTCTCGGGACCCATGTAGAAAGAGAAAGGCGAATTCTTCTATTCATTGCTGTCGCACTTGCCGGGGCAAGTGTCTCGGTTGGCGGAGGGATTGCCTTCATTGGTCTCGTGGTACCTCATCTTGCCCGGAAATTTGCAGGTGCCAGACATGGGGGGTTACTGCCGGTAACGGCGCTGCTCGGGGCTTTGTTGCTTTTAGTCGCCGATACAATTGGACGCAATATTTTGGCACCCTCGGAGATACCAGTGGGGATGGTCGTCTCCATCGTCGGAGGCTGTTATTTTATTTACTTGCTGATGAAATCATGATGAAACAAAAGGGGTGGGTACTGAGACTTGTACTCATCCTTTTTTTGCGTTGTCTCAAGTTCTTTTTACATATGGACATTCGGTTGTTAAATAGTAAATTCAAAAGGAAATTTGTTGAAACTTTTGCTTTTTTTAAACGTACATATTAGAAAGTTTGTTAAAAGAGGATAGCGGATTATTGACTGGGGCATGAGGGCTTTCCCATCGTTCCAATTTTTCTTACATCTAACAAAAAAGAATCAGGAAAATGGATCTGTGGAGACGATATCAGGCAGCTGGTTACCTTTCAAGAGCACTCTTAAAAAAGTGCCTTATACTATCACATGTTTCATAGACTAAAAGAGACGATTGAATTCAATTAAATTCAAGGGGGCCTATAATTGGAAAACGTCATAACCGTTGAAAACCTATCCAAAAATTTCGGATCCGTCCAAGCGGTGAAAAACATTTCATTTTCAGTAAGAAAAGGGGAAATCTTTGGTATTATTGGACCGAATGGCGCAGGAAAAACAACGACTTTGGAGATACTTGAAGGAATCAGCAAACCGACAGAAGGTAAGATAGATGTCTTGGGACTTGTACCGAGCCGGCAATTAAGGGAGTTAAACAAGCGGATTGGTGTTCAATTTCAAGCCACGTCCATTCAGAAGAAAATGAAAGTGAAAGAGGCGATGGACCTTTTTGCCTCGTTTTACAGCGAGTCAACGAAGAAAGAATATTTAATTGAACTCTTGAATCTCGATGAAAAATTGAATGTTCATTTCGAGGACCTTTCCGGAGGGTGGAAACAACGAGTGACTCTCGCCCTGGCAACCCTTCACAGCCCGGAAATCTTGTTCCTGGATGAGCCGAGTATGGGACTCGATCCCCATGCACGGAGAGAAATGTGGTCGATGATCAGAATGTTGAGGGATGAGGGATGCACGATTGTTGTGACGACGCACTACATGGAGGAGGCCGAAAAGCTCTGTGACCGTGTAGCCATGATATACAGTGGTGAACTGAAAGCGCTGGATACACCGGCGGAACTGTTGAATAAACCGGCAGGTCATTTCATTGCCTTCGAAAGTGATCAAATACACGCTGAAGCTTTAGAAGCACTGCCTGAGGTCATCAGGGTTGAACAAGAGGAGAAGTTGTTCAAGGTCTTCAGTGAAAACCAGCAGGAGGCCGCTTATCATATTTTTACATACTGCCATGACAACGAGATACCTCTTTCCGGTTTCAGGTTTGAAAAAGGGTCACTTGATGATTTATTTGTGCACTATCTTGAAAAGGAGGCAGTGGGATGACCGCTATCGCAAAACTGGCAAGCCTAGAAACGAAAATGTTCTTCAGGGACCGTCTCAGCGTATTTTGGACATTTCTTTTCCCAGTGGCCATGATATGGCTGTTTGGTTCCATGTTTGTGGGCCAGGAGATGGATTCCAAACTGTTTGCAGAGATGTTCGTACCAGCGTGGATCGGTGTTAATATCGTCACGACCTCCTTTTTTACCTTAGGCACGGTTTTAACAGGGTATCGTGAGACCGGCGTCCTGAGGCGTTACCAGTCCACTCCGCTTCAACCGTGGAAAATTCTTGCCGCCCATACTTTTCAGGGAACGGTAATCTTCGCCATTTCGGCTGTCCTTCTATTGGTCTTCGGCATGCTTATGTATGATTTAACACTGCCGGCTTATATTGGCAGTACATTATTGATCTTACTGATCAGCATCCTTGCTTTTTTCCCCTTCGCTCTGTTTATGACATCGCTTGCCAAAAATACGCAGAGTGCAGCCGCCATCAGTTCCTTGTTCTTGAATTTGATGCTGTTTTTATCAGGAGCGACTTTTCCGTTGGAGATGATGCCGACCGTGCTTCAATATGTCGCGAAAATCCTGCCGCTGTACTATGTGATTGAATTGCTGAGGGGGACATGGAGTGAGGCGCCGATCACCGAATTCGGGCTTGAAGTAAGCGTCCTGCTGGGGATTGCTGTTGTTTCAACATTTCTGGCTTCCCGCTTTTTCCGGTGGAGTGATAAATGAAAATAATTAGGCTCTTTTCTAAATCTTTGTTGCTATTTTCTCTGAAGTTCAAGAGGTATAGCCATTCTTCATAGACCTTACTTTGGTAAGCAAGAAAGAAAAGAGCTAATTATCCTATTCTGTTAGAAAAGCCCTCGAACCCAAGGGGGAATCCAGCACTTTGGATTTTCCGAAACCAACAATCTATACGAATACCGCCAATAATAAAAAGGGAAGTTGCGATCATGCTCGCAATTTCCCTTTTACTTATCCAGCGGCCTTCCTGACAAGTTGATAATAAAGAGCTGATAGAAAAGAGCCTAATTAAAAGCGGAACAAGTCGCTTGAGAGGTAACGTTCGCCGGTATCACAAGCAATGCAGACCACAACATCATCCGGGGACAGCTTTTTCGCGACCTGGATGGCGGCATAGCAGGCAGCGCCGGAAGAAGGGCCAACCAGGATACCTTCTTCGCTTGCCATGCGGCGCGCGATGTCGTAAGCATCTTCATCCTCAATTTTATGAATTTCATCATAAACATCTTGGTTCAGGATTTCAGGGATGAATCCAGGACTTGTGCCGACTAGTTTATGTTTGCCGGGCTGTCCGCCTGATAAGACCGGAGAGCCTGCAGGCTCAACGACATGAACTTCGATATCCTCATAATGCTCTTTCAATACTTCTCCTGTTCCTGTAATCGTTCCGCCGGTACCGGCTGTAGCAACGAAAGCAGCTAATGGCTTGCCGAGTTCATCCATTGCTTCAATGATCTCCACGGCAGTCGTCTTGCGGTGTGCGTTTGGATTGGATTCATTTTCGAACTGCATTGGCATGAAACTATTCTCAATTTCAGCTGTCAGTTCTTTCGCCTTTTGAATGGCCCCTGGCATCTTCTCATCTCCAGGGGTCAGCACGACTTCTGCACCATACGCTTTTAGAAGGTTGATTCTCTCCTGGGTCATCGTATCAGGCATGACAAGGATCGCGCGATATCCTCTTGCCGCCGCATTCATCGCAAGTCCAATACCGGTATTTCCGCTTGTAGGTTCAATGATGGTGGAACCTTCTTTCAAGAGTCCGGCTTTTTCCGCTTCCACGATCATTTGGAAAGCGGCACGGTCCTTTACACTCTTACTTGGATTGTAGAACTCAAGCTTAACGTAGATTTCCGCGCCACCTTCAGGATTAAGGCGGTTCAGTTTAACAAGCGGGGTATCCCCTATTAAGTCAGCAATATTTTGAACAACTTTCATTTCATTACGTCCTTTCATCTAATGTCATACAGGGTGTCTTGAAGCAAATATTAAATCGGCCCTAAATCCATCGTTTTATATTATTATGTTACTAATTCTAACAAATCTTATCAAATATATGAGTCTTTATGGATGCTTTTTTGTACAATACCGATCAGCCTCTTTTAAAAGGCGTCAGTGGGCTGTTAAGCAATGCAGGAATGTCAGGCTCTGGTTCTTCCTGCAAAAAAAGAGAATGGAATGAAATAGCGGTTCATTTTTTTAAAAAATTACTTGGAGTGGTATTCAGGGTTAACCATCAGGAGCAGCGTAACACTTATTAATACACCAAAGATTTAACATCTCAATTCAAGAACGCTATCACGAATTCCCATTGTAAAAACAAGCCTAAAGGACTTTGGAAATGGAAATAATTATGATGAGCAGGCTGCTGGTTTGCTCATTTAGTTATCTGCTGCAAGCATTGTCTGATAAAATAGAAATACTACTGACTGTTTTAAATAAGAATTCTATTTCAACTTGTGAAAAGAAGGTCGGCTTCTACCCTTGAGAATATGATTTCCTGAAGGAGGAGAGGGTATAACAAAGGATGTGCCATGACCGATTTTCATACAGCAATGGGATTGAAAAGCCTAATGAATTAACGGAAGGTGTTCATGATGAAACAACATCATTACTTTTATGCTGTACCTCTCCCTCAGGAAACCAAGGAAAAACTTGAGAAATGGGTCTCAGAGGCGAGAAACACATTCCCTTTTCAACGCTGGGTCCATCCTGAAGATCTCCACATTACCCTTGCATTTTTAGGAGGTACTGATGAGGAGCGCTTGAATAGAAGTATCGATAGAATTCATGGAGAGAGGAAAGGGACCTCTTTTACATTGGAAACAAGACAACTCGGCATATTCGGCAATCCCGCTTCACCTCGTATCTTGTGGGCGGACGTTAGCGTATCCCCTGCATTATCAGCCCTAAGGGAAATTGTATACTCTGCATGTCAGCAGGAGGGCTACGAATTGGATAAACGACCGTTCAACCCGCATATCACCGTTGCGAGGAAGTGGAAAGGCGACGAAGAGTTTCGACCAAAAATGCTGAACCCTTATTTCCTCTCAGAACCTCTGGATTTTCATGTAGAGGAGTTTGTATTGTACCGCACCCATCCCGACAGGATACCGAAGTATGAAGTCGTTGAGAAATTTATATTGAAAGAACATTAAAGAGCGTAAGAAACGCAGAACATAAACATATAATGCAAGAGGGGAATCGTATATGGCACAACTAATCAAGCTGCAGGATTATATATCACGGTATGAATTGGACACCTATCGTTACCCTTCCCAATTTGTCCGGTTAAAAAAGCAGCAGTGGACAAAGTGGAAGGAAAGCTGGGAACAGGGAGAACTTCTTTTCCGGGAAGAACCGGAGGAAGTGGAAGAAGCAGAAAAGAAGAGTTTGATCACAAAGTTCGGCGGCCTTTTCAAACGGCGTGAAAGAGACGAAGAGGGACTGGAAGACCTTCATTTGTACACTCCCCAGGCAGAGGAAGATGCGGAGATGGACCTTAAGATAACGGATCTCCCGTCTACAGAGGAGGAACTAAAGCATCTGTTCCTCGACCAATTATTTCAGTTCCAGCTAAGGTGGGCCAGCTCGACTTTAACGGCAAAGTCCTATGTCGATCAAAGCTACCGTTCGGATGAGAGGCTGATGTACTTTCTAAAAAGGTTTCCGGATAATATCTTCGTCATGTATTTTCCTGTCTTCAAGTTTAAAAATGCACCGATGGAGATGGATATTCTTCTGCTGACACCTACAGAAATCTGGTGTTTGACGTTTTTGGAAGAAGAAGAAGGAGCGGCCTATATAGGATCCAAAGAACGATTTTGGCTGAAAAAATGGGGAGACCGGGATATGAAGGTATTAAATCCCTTAATTTCCCTGAATCGCATGGAATCAGTCATTTCTTCGATCATGAAGCATTTGGACGCAGAACTGCCTATAAAGAAAGGCATTATCAGCCGTAATGGGTATGTAGATTATCAGATGGCTCCCAACAATTTATTTTTAATAGACAAGCGAACGCATGGAGATTGGTTTGAAAAGATGCGGGCCTCTCATTCGCCAATCAAGAATGTACAATTAAAACTGGCAAAAGGTTTCCTTGATTTTTGCCAAAGTACCTCCTTTAAAAGGTCGGGATGGCACTCAGATAATGAGCAAGCCCTTCATCCTGAAGAGGAAGAGTAGTGATGAGGACCCTCTATATTGTGAATATAAATGCCAAAAATAGTTATTCCTTTGAAGTATGGAAGAAACTAAAGAAACAGTTAAAAGTCCATCCGGATGATGTATGCTGCACCACTTCAGCAGAAGAGGTAAAAACAATCATCCAGAGTGCTGTCGAAGCTGCTCCTTATCAGAAGCTACTTATTGTCGGGGTTGGGGGTGACGGCACGATAAGCGGAATCGTTAATCAATGTATCGGCTATGAGAATGTGACGGTCGGTTACTTTCCGGCCGGGAGCGGGAATGATTTTGCCAATGGCTATGGGTGGCCTGTAAAAGCCGGCCAAGCGGCAAAAGTGATTAGAATGATTCAGAAAGAGCGGATTAAAGATATAGAGTTTGATACAGGGTATTATATGCTGAACAGGTGTCGCAAGGGTTACTTTGTGAATAGTATGGGAACAGGGTTCGATGCAAAAATCACAGAAAGGGCGAATAATTCTGTGATGAAAAGATGGTTGAACAAACTATCAATGGGGAAACTGATTTATGCCGTTTTACTGCTCTCAGAAGCATTGACCTATAAACCCGGCTTTTTCGAAGTCGTTATCGATGGTGAAAAGAAAAAGTTCAATGATACCTGGTTTATAACAGTTTCAAATCAGCCTTTTTACGGAGGGGGTATGAAAATTTCCCCGGCGGCAGACCCTTCTGACGGCCTTCTTGACCTGACGATCGTACACAGTCTATCCAGATGGAAGCTGTTGATGGTTTTTCTTTTTGTGTTCATTGGAAAGCATACCTTATTTAAAGAGGTTGAAACTTATAAGGTGAAGGAAGTTCATATTACGTCAAAAACGCCTGTCCCTGTCCAGGCTGACGGCGATTATATAGGCAGAATATGCAAGGATAATAATTTACATATCGAAGTTCAGCATCAAAATTGGAAGACAGCTGAATTGAGCTGAATTTTACCGGGGAGGTGTTTCTATGTTGATCATTCAGAGAAGCTTTTTTGCCTATTTAGACGAAATGAAAACGATAACAATTCTGCTTCCCCATTCTTATTTTGAGGGACAATCTTCTTCATTTTATATAAAAGAGGAGAACAAGGAGAAGGTGCCTCTTTCCATTCGCGAGACACATCCGCTTCAAGGGCAGAATAAATATGTTTGTTCCCTTGAGTTTGAACCGATGCTCGACCGCACTTATTTTATTGAAGATGAACGCGGAAATGAAACGGATCTGCAGATTGGTGCGGTGATCAGGACACCTGAATTTGATGAAAAATACTATTATGATGGCAGCGATTTAGGAGTTACCCTTAAAGAAGACAAGACTATTTTTAAAGTCTGGGCCCCTACGGCAACCAAAGTTAAAGTGAAAATGACTGGTCCTGACATGGGTGCCATTACTCAGCACGATATGACCCGGGAAGAGAACGGGGTTTGGTCATTGACACTTGAAGAGAGTGCTGACGGATGGTTTTATACGTACCTGACATGCATCAATCTGCATTGGCAGGAAGCTGTAGATCCCTATGCAAAGTCGGTTTCGCTTAATAGTGAATGGGGGGCGGTTGTCGACCTCGGCAAAACCACTCCGCTTGAACCTCTGCCTCCTGTAGAATCCAAGACAGACAGCATTATCTATGAACTTCATGTGCGGGACTTTTCTATGCATAAAGACAGCGGGATGCAGCATAAAGGAACCTATATGGCATTCTCAGAGAAGGGCACGAAAACGCCAACCGGCTTGAGTACAGGTGTCGACTATTTAAATAGCCTTGGTATCACCCATGTCGAACTTCTGCCGGTCAACGATTTTGAAGGAGTCTCTGACCTTAGAGACGACAGCAGGTATAACTGGGGCTACAATCCTTTATATTTCAATGTTCCAGAAGGAAGCTACTCGAGCCGCCCGGAAGACCCTTATTCCAGGATCAACGAGCTCAAATCGGTCATTAATTCCCTTCACGAACGGGGGATGCGGGTCATCCTCGACGTTGTTTATAATCATGTTTACATTAAAGAGGAATCTTCATTTGAAAAAATTGTCCCGGGTTACTATTTCCGTCATGATGTCAATGGGATGCCATCGAATGGAACGGGAGTCGGTAACGACATTGCCTCTGAGAGAAAAATGGTCCGCAAATTCATCGTTGACTCTGTCCTGTATTGGCTGAAAGAATACAAAGTCGACGGTTTTCGTTTTGATTTGATGGGCATCCTCGATGTAGAAACTATGAACAGTGTCCAGGAAAAAGCAGAAAAGGTTCTTCCTAATGTTTTGGTCATAGGGGAAGGCTGGGATTTGAACACGCCCCTGTCTCAAGGGATGAAGGCCAACATTCGCAATGCAGTCAAGATGCCTGGTATCAGCCAGTTTAATGACTCTTTCAGGGACGGTATCAAAGGCAGCACGTTTAACTTATATGACAGGGGATTTGCCTTAGGCCACAGCGGAATGGAAAAGAGAGCGGCTGAAGTCCTGACGGGGAGTATTGGACTAACAGGGGATCCGGGATTGTTTTTACATCCGGCTCAAACGGTGAATTATGTAGAGTCCCATGATAACCATACTCTATGGGATAAAATCTCTGCCTGTATTTCAAACAAAGAAGAAAGGGAAAAGCGACATGTCCTGGCTACGACAATGGTGCTGCTTTCCCAGGGAGTTGTGTTTTTGCATGCAGGTCAGGAATTTTTCCGCACTAAACAAGGCGTGGAAAACAGTTATCGTTCACCTGATGGAATCAATCAGCTGGACTGGGACAGACGAACATTATATCAGGATAAAGTTGAATATATTAAAGGGCTGATAGCCATCCGAAAAGCTCACGGGGCATTCCGGTTCAGCACCCCGGATTTGATACGAAAACACGTACGGGGAGACTACAGTTTACCCGGTACAGTCACCTTGCATTTTCAACATGTAAAGGCCTATGGCCCATGGGATGAACTTTTTGTCGCATTCCATGCCGGTGACGTAGGGATATCTCTGTCCCTGCCTAAAGGGGAAACACCCTGGAAACTCATATCTGATGGTCGAAATGCCGGATTGGATACACTGAAGGTATTGGAGAGTGACCATTTCCAAGCCGGGCCTGTCAGCTGCTATGTATTCTGCCGGTAAAATGATTTTTCTAAAAAAAGTGTGCACCGATTTACCGTGCAGGAAAAGTCACTCAAATCCCTTGATTAGGGAAGGATTTGCGATAAATTTTTAGGGGAAAGAACAGATTGTCGAGAAGGCAGCAATTTTGAAAGGACTTGACGAAATAGGGAAGAAGACGATAATATTGAAGAGGATGGCTATTGAACTTTTGCCCAATAGCTGTCTTTTTTATTTTAAAGACATTATTTTAATATAAATGAAGCGAACCAATAGAAGGTGAATATTATTGGAACACTTATTTGATAAAGAATGGGAAATCGTACCGGCGGGAGGAGCAACCGGAGAAGCCTTTTTTGCCCGATACCAGGAGCAAAAGCTTTTCCTTAAAAGAAACTCTTCTCCTTTTTTGGCTGTTTTGTCAGCTGAAGGGATTGTTCCTAAACTTATCTGGACGAAAAGAATAGAGAGCGGAGATGTTATTACCGCACAGCACTGGCTGAACGGGAGAGAACTGAATCCCGATGAGATGGAAGAAGAAAGGGCAGCCAAGCTCTTAAAAAAAATCCACTCCTCCAGACCGTTGTTGACGATGCTGGAGAGATTGGGGAAAGAACGTTTTCAGCCTGAAAATATGCTGGCGGAACTTGAGACAGGTCTTGACTTCGAACTGCTTTCACACCCGAAGGTTAGAGAAGCACTGCATTTTCTTCAAACAGACCTGCCCAACATATCCCACGACGAATATGTTGTCTGCCATGGTGATGTGAACCATAACAACTGGCTGCTGTCTGATAACAACCAGCTTTATCTGATAGACTGGGATGGAGCGATGATTGCCGACCCTGCGATCGATATCGGGCTCCTTCTGTATTGGTATATCCCGGAAGAAAATTGGGAAACATGGCTTTCTCAATACGGGGTGCCCTTAACAGATAACCTTAGATTAAGAATGAAATGGTATGTCGTATCCCAAACCCTTATTTCCATTCAGTGGCACAAAGGGAAAGCCAGGTTCCATGAAATGAATCATTGGCTTGAATATCTTCATTCCATTATCTAATAAAATTTAAGACAAAGTATTCATATCGTGGACCCAATGAGATAGATTGTCCTTTTGTGAAGTAATATGAGCTTCCAGGTCTGATGAATTGATGCCATTCTGGCTGTAATTGTACACTTCCTGAAGAACCGGTTTTATCCCATCGCCAATATTGGTATTGACCATCAGGGATTTAACCAGGCGTTCCAATTGTTCACACTCTGCTACAGAACCGCAGCAATCATCATAGTGATTCGTTAATATATCCTTTAGCAGGTTCATTTGATCTTGATGTCCGAGCGGCATACTAACACCCTTTCCGGTTTGAAATATAAAAAGAATTCACACTTAGTTTGTGAATTCTTTTTTTGTTTATGCATGGTTGATTGCTGTTGGTGTTCCCGTACCTTTTTAACCTGCTAAAGGAGCAAGGCAGATCACTTGGGGTGTTACTAGGGAGGATATCCTTAGCTGAAGTGGCGGGGTGCATCATTTGATGATTTTCCCCGGTATCATGTCCCTCGCTGGCGTAACGGGGTGCATCATTTAGAATTTTTCCCAGGATCATGTCCCTCGCTAGCGAAGCGGGTGTATCATTTGGAAATTTATACAGAATGATGTACCTTACCAACAAATGAAGAACCTTTTTGACTTATAAAGCTGACTCCCCTGCCAAATAAACGCAAAAAAAGCCGCCACGAAAACGTGACGGCTTTTGCTTTGAATTTTATAGCGAAAAAGAACGCTGTGTCATTTTCTCGAGTGGATATACTACCAGGCTGTACCCTACAAACATAACAGCCATTCCAATTAAAACAGAAACCTCTGCAGCTAAATTAAACAATTTCATCATCTACATTCATCCCCTTTGTTTTTTTCTGATCCGTTCAAACAATGTACAATAATAACCTTAACAAAATCCCATCACAATCCAAACCGCCATACAAACGGTCTCATCGGCTCTATCACGGATAACCTTTTATGTAAACGCATACAAAGAGGTGATATATATAAATGCATGTATATCCTCGTAGATCCTTCAGATTATAGAAACACCACTCAATATCTGATTCATTTCGACATCGCTTGCAGAGAAAGGGATGTCATGGTATTGTTTTGACGATAAGAAATTATATTTTACTGCTTTTTTTAAAAGTACTGTATAGAAACATAACTTGAAGAAAAGAGCCTAAGAAAAAAAGAGGTGTTTATATGCGTTTAAGAAATAAACCTTGGGCAAGCGAAAAGCTTAATGAGTATCCTCAGTATGTAGTAGCGCGGCCGGAGGAACATAAGGGAAAATGGAATGAGGTTTTCGGCAATGAAAATCCACTTCATATTGAAGTTGGAACAGGTAAAGGGCAATTTGTGACGGAAATGGCCAAAGCCAATCCTGACATTAATTATATTGGTATCGAGTTGTATGAAAGTGTCATTGTTTCGGCATTGGATAGAATCATCGAGGCAGATATCCCTAACGTGAAATTGCTGAATGTTGACGCCAAGGACCTGAAAGAATACTTTGAAAAAAATGATGTGGACAGAGTATATTTGAACTTTTCAGACCCGTGGCCGAAGAATCGTCATGAAAAGAGACGGCTTACCTATAAAACTTTCTTGGATTTGTATAGAGACATTTTAGTTGATGAAGGTGAGATTCACTTCAAAACCGATAATCAAGGCTTGTTCGAATACTCTCTTCAAAGCTTCTCACACTATGGGTTGTTGCTGAATTATCTCAGCCTGGATTTGCACAATAGTGATTTTGAAGGAAATATCATGACGGAGTATGAAGAGAAGTTCTCTTCGAGGGGACAAAGAATCTACCGCTGCGAAGTGAAGTATCCAAAAAAATAATGTGACGATGGGAACAGCTCTTATGTGGGGCTGTTCTATTTTTGTTGATGGAATTTTCCACGGTTTTGTAGGTGAAGATGAAATAGAGATAAACTTACATACTAAAAGGCTGTATACATTTAGGTTGCTGCTATCGGACAAATCCAAAGGGCCGGATTTTTTCCTCGGGTACAAGGGGTTATCTAACTGAACAGTGTGATTAATGCTGTGCATTTAGGCTATATCTCTTGAACTTCATATTAAATAGCAACAAAGTTTTACAAAAGAGCCTAGAGAAAACGTTGAATTGGTATAAGAGCTGTAGCACTGCCCCACACTCTCATACAAAAACCGGCAAAAACAAGTTTTTGTAAGAGCTGTCCTGTTTATAAGTTCAATTTCAATGAATTTTCTGATAATATGAAGAAGAAGAAAGGGGAGAAAGAATATGGAAACATTGGAGCTACAAGGTCTGACTTTTAAGTGGCTGAATGGAGGGGTAACCAGGATGGATGGCGGTGCGATGTTCGGTGTTGTGCCAAAACCGTTATGGTCCAGAAAATATGAGGTCAATGAAAAAAATCAGATAGAGTTAAGGACAGATCCGATTTATTTTCAGCTCGATGGTAAAAATATTTTGATCGAGGCTGGGGTAGGAAACGGGAAGCTTACGGATAAACAGAAGCGTAACTATGGGGTTACAGAAGAATCCTCCATTGAGGAATCACTGAATGCGCTGGGGGTGAGTCCCGAAGACATCGATATCATCTTGATGACCCATATGCATTTTGATCATGCATGCGGATTGACCAAATACGATGGTGACAAACTCGTACCTGTTTTTCCTAATGCAGAGATCTACACGTCCCAAACGGAATGGGACGAAATGAGGACCCCTAATATCCGCTCCAAGAATACATACTGGAAAGAAAACTGGGAGAGCATTACTCATCAGGTAAAGACATTTACGGATGAATTAGAAGTTCTTGAAGGCGTCAAAATGATTCATACCGGGGGTCACAGTGACGGCCATTCCATCATTGTTATTGAAAGAGCGGGGAATAAGCTCATTCATATGGCAGATTTGATGCCGACCCATGCCCACAAGAACCCGCTATGGGTGTTAGCTTATGACGATTATCCGATGACATCCATTTTTGCAAAAGAAAAATGGATTCAAAAGGCCATTGATGAAGGATATTGGTTCCTGTTTTACCATGATGCCGTGTATCGTGCATTGAAGTGGAACGAACAGGGTGAAATAGAACAATCAGTAGACAGGTAGAATAAAACAAAAAAACTGAAAGGCATCCCATTGCCTTTCAGTTTTTTTATGTCCGGTTTCAGCGCCACTGGTACGACTGACTTCTATTGCGCAGTCAATAAGCTTGGAAAAAAGGACAGCTCAGTGACTTGCACTTCAAAGGGAAGTCGGAAAAAATTGAATCGCTTAATCTCTTTTTCCGATTCTTGCTTCTACAGGGCGCATACAATTTATTCAGGAAATCTGCTGAATGTTCAATACAGTTCCATTGGTGGAGTCGGCAACAAATTCATATTGTTGAAGCTCTCCATCTCTTCGGCGGGATATTCCCCCGCGGTACACTTTTGTTTTGACTGGATAGACTTCATAGCTCTCAGGCACCATGCCGATCCAGGAGCCGTCGATTGGTCCTTCTTTTTTAAAAGCATCTTTGACTTTTTGCAGAACTTTTTCAGGAGAATGCAATGTTTGCGTATAAAGTGTTTCTTTAAGTAAGTACCCTCCGGCAATCCCCGTTGCTGCACCGAGTAAAAACGATTTCCAATTCATTACTTTTCCTCCTACAACGTATATTTCTCATTATATTATACTAAACTTTTCAAGAAGGTACATCATTAAGGGGTCGGTCTGATTTCAAGCAACATTTGTGGAAAGTCGCTTGAAAGTTCTGTAAAATAGAAAAAAGAGATTATTAATACATACATAAAGGGGTTTAAGCCATTATGAATCAAGAGACAATGGAGTTGTTCCGTACGCTGACTGAATTGCCTGGTGCACCCGGTAATGAGCATGCGGTACGTAAATTTATGAGACAGGAACTGACCAAGTACTCGGATGAAATCATTCAGGACGGACTCGGCGGAATTTTTGGCGTGAGAAAAGGAGAGGAAAACAGTCCTAAGGTAATGGTTGCCGGACATATGGACGAAGTAGGATTCATGGTTACTTCCGTGACGGATAACGGAATGATCCGCTTTCAGACACTTGGCGGCTGGTGGAGCCAGGTGCTATTGGCTCAGCGTGTTCAGGTCATTACCGATAACGGCCCTGTAACAGGTGTCATCGGTTCCATCCCTCCACACCTGCTGGACGAGTCTCAGCGCAGCAAGCCTATGGCTATCAAGAACATGCTGATCGATATCGGTGCGGATGACAAAGAAGATGCCAGGAAAATCGGTATCAAACCTGGTCAGCAAATTGTGCCGATCTGCCCGTTCACTCCAATGGCCAACGAAAAGAAAATCCTTGCGAAGGCTTGGGATAACCGTTATGGCTGCGGACTTTCCGTGGAACTTTTAAAAGAGCTGAAAGGCGTGGAACTCCCTAATACATTATATTCCGGTGCCACCGTACAGGAAGAAGTGGGGCTCCGCGGTGCACAGACAGCGGCCAATATGATCAATCCGGATATCTTCTTTGCGCTGGATGCAAGCCCTGCAAACGATATGTCTGGAAGCAAAAAGGAATTCGGCCATCTTGGTAAGGGCGCTTTGCTTCGAATTCTTGACCGCTCCATGGTCACTCACAGAGGTATGAGGGAATTCATCTTGGATACAGCGGAATCCCATGATATTCCTTATCAATATTTCGTGTCACAAGGCGGTACGGATGCAGGCCGTGTGCATATCTCCAATGAAGGTGTGCCTAGTGCGGTAATCGGCATCTGTTCCCGATACATCCACACGGCAGCCTCCATGATTCATGTAGATGACTACGCAGCTGCTAAAGAGTTACTTACGAAGCTTGTAAAAGAATGCGACCGTTCCACAATCGAAAGCATTCGTCAAAACGCTTAATAGTAGAGACAGAAAGAGGGGGAGGACCTCTCTTTCTTTATGTGTAAAAAAGGAAGGAGGATCTTCATGATCATCGGAATTGGGACAACCAATAAGGCAAAAATAAAAGCTGTCCAAGGAGGATTCGCCGAGCTGTTGAAAGAAGAGATCCACTTTGAAAACTTCAAAACCGAATCAGGTGTGAGCGAACAGCCTTTTTCAGATGAAGAGACAATCCAGGGTGCCGTCAACCGAGCAACAGCCGTGCTGGAAATGTCCAATGGAGACATCGGGATTGGATTGGAAGGAGGAGTCGTTGAAACTGAATATGGTCTTTTCCTTTGCAATTGGGGAGCCCTTGCTGAAAAAGGAAAGGATCCGATCATAGCAGGCGGAGCGAGGATTCTTCTCCCGGAATCGATTGCAAATAGACTGCTTAATGGAGAAGAACTGGGCCCGGTCATGGATGACTATTGCCTGAGTGAAGGCATCCGTCATCAGGAAGGAGCAATGGGTATCTTCACAAATGGAGCCGTCAACAGAGATGAAATGTTCAAACACACAGTGAAGCTTCTTGTGGGGCAGTGGGAATTTAAGAGAACGGGGTCAAGCGAAAGTTAAAAACTTGTTTATTGAGAACGTCTTTGGGCTGCATGCCGCTTGGATATTCGGGGCTGATACTGCCACGAGACTTGCATGCTTACTGATAGGTGAAGTTTCCAGAAAGAAAAAAGGAAGCTGGAGTGCTTCCTTATTGTGTTATTTTTCATCAAAAATGTATGATAATGCTTTAAGGGCCTGGTTGACCGTCTCAACTGTAACGTTTGCTTTGTTCGACAGTTCTTTGAGTGGATGGTGAAGTTCTTGTGGACGAATTAAAATCAGAGGCTTTCCTTTTGCAATAGCCGCACTGGCGTCCATTGCCGTGTTCCATTGTTTATATTTTTGGCCGAATAGAGCGATGACCAAATCGGCTTTCTGCATCAACACCTCAGTACGCAGATTGTTAAAGTCAGAAGCTGCGTCATCTTTAAAAACAGCATCCGGGCGTTCTCCTAAAATTTCCTCACCGATATTATCGGAACGTTCATGGTTTTCCATTGGACCGACAAATGAAAGGGGCAGCTGCAATGCCTGAGCCTTGTCCTTAATTTCATTTCTCCAGTCACTATGAATTTCTCCTGCTAAATAGACCGTTAATTCCATACCTGACAACCTCCTCCAAATATTTTGATTTTATTTTATCATGAATAGAAAATGCAAACGAATGGAAAGGCTCTCATCAATTGTCGAAAGATGGGGAATATTAATAAATAGAGGGTTGTCAATAGTGCTTTTTGAGGGGTATGATAGAAAAGAACTATTGCTAGGTAAGGAGTGATATGATGTCCAAGTCAATCATAGTCAAATTTTCTGTCATTCTTCTGGTTATTCTGACAGCAGGCTGCAGCAGTGCAACACTGGAGGAAAGTCAGGAAGAAGCAGTGGAAGCAGTGAAAGAAACATTTGAAAATCCTGTGGAAGACACGAAAGAAGAAACAGAAAATTTCCAGTTTTATCTCCCTTCTGGTGCAACAATTAAAGAAAAGAATGCAAATAATGTCATTATTGAAGATGGCAATAATACTTATATCTTATTTTATAATCAAAATGTCACTGCCGACAGCGAACATTTATATGAGCTTGCTGTACAGGATGATACCGATATTATCAAACAAGAAACCTTCACAGATGACGACAGGTTTGGTTATTTTGTGATCCGTGAGGTGGAAAAGGAACTGTTTGAGTTGACGACGGGCATTGGCGGCATCAAAATGACGACTCAATCCGTAAAGGACGACCTCGTAGATGACAGTGCTTTTATGATGGAAGTCGTATCCTCTGTTAAAAATAAATAATCCTGTTTAGTATACGCCTGGTCATTGACCAGGCGTTTTTTTATTAGGCTCTTTTCAAAAACTTTGTGCTTTTTTCGATGAAGTTTAAGAGGTATAGCCATAATTTACAGAACTACCCTGGTAAGCAAGAAAGAAAAGAGCTAATTACCCTATTCAGTTAGACAAGTCCTTGTACCCGAAGGGAAAATCCGGACCTTTAGATTTTTTCGAAAGCAACAATCTACACGAATACAGCCTTTTATTATGTGAACCCTTTCTTAAAAATGTTTAGGAATATACTGACCTCCCTTCAAGGCTGGCGCAGGAAAAAGTGCTCCCGAGGAATTGTGCGAGAGGCCATGCAACCTTTGCTCCAACCAGACACCCAGCTCTCCTATCCTGCCTTCCCAACAAATTGAGGAACTTTAAAAAAATAAGTTCATATAAACCAAAATTAAGGGAAGACAAAGAATGGGGAGAAAGTTTTTGTGGACATTTACGACATGTGTCTTTACACTAGTAAATGGTTCTGTTTATATAAATAAAATAGTAAGGAGGCCGAACATGAAAGAATTTTTAAAGAAACAGGGAGTCAAGCCTTCAGCAAAAGCTTATTTTATCGATGCCTTGTCTTTTATGGCGCTGGGATTGTTCTCATCTTTAATTATTGGACTTATCATTAAAACAATAGGACAGCAGCTGGGGTTTAGCTTCTTGGTTGAGATGGGGGATCTGGCAATCAGCTTGATGGGACCTGCGATTGGAGCGGCGATAGCTTATGGGTTAGGTGCCCCGCCGCTCGTTCTGTTTGCAGGAGTGGTTACTGGTGCAGCCGGTGCAGCCTTGGGTGGACCAGCAGGTGCTTATGTAGCAGCTGTCCTATCAACAGAAATAGGGAAGCTTGTCAGCAAGACGACAAAGATAGATATTATTGTCACGCCGCTTGTTACGATAGCAGCAGGCTATACAGCAGCCGCATTGATCGGTCCTTGGATTGGGGAGTTCATGGTAATGTTCGGCAGCTGGATTGAATGGGGAACGGAACAGCGTCCGATCCTAATGGGAATCCTTGTTGCAGCCTTGATGGGATTGGCTTTGACTGCGCCAATTTCCTCTGCTGCCATTGCCTTGATGCTCGATTTGAGCGGAGTCGCCGCGGGTGCCGCGACTATCGGATGCAGTGCCCAAATGGTTGGCTTTGCGGTCATGAGCTATCGCGAAAACAAATTCGGAGGACTCCTTGCACAAGGCATTGGGACTTCCATGCTGCAAGTGCCGAATATTGTCCGAAATCCTCGTATCCTCATTCCCCCGACACTTGCCGGGATGATTCTGGCTCCTATCGGGACAACATTATGGGTAATGGAAAATAACGCAGCCGGTGCGGGAATGGGTACGAGCGGTTTCGTCGGTCAGATCATGACACTTAAAACAATGGGATTTTCAGCTGATGTCTGGATGAAAATTTTGACCTTGCATATTGTTGGACCTGCGATTCTTACGCTGGTAATATCTCTTTATATGAGAAAAGTCGGCTGGATAAAATCTGACCAGCTGTACATCAGTACAGGAGGAAAATAAAATGCAAAAACTCTCAAGCATGGAAGAATTCAATACAATGAAAAACAGCGGGAAGCATATCTTTATGTTCTCGGCAGACTGGTGTCCTGATTGCCGGGTGATCGAACCGGTCCTTCCTGAAATCGAGGAAAACAATTCCGAGTACACATTTGTCTACGTTGACAGAGATGAGTTCATCGACCTGTGTGCAGACCTCGGCGTATTCGGCATTCCGAGCTTTGTGGCATTCCAAGACGGTAAGGAACTTGGACGGTTCGTCAGCAAGGACAGAAAAACAAAAGAACAAATCGAAGAGTTCATACAAGGACTATAATGGTGGGAACAGAGGCGCTCGGATGCTCCTCTGTTTTTTTATTGTTTAGGAAATTACTTTGGATGTGGATGACAAAGGTTGATTTCTGCATCCCGCTCCAGCACTTAGCCCACGTCTTATGCCTGTCGGGGCTGATCAAGGCGCTTACGCTTTTATTATTGCCTGCGTGACAGGCACGACCCGGTATTTGTCAAAAGTCTTGGGATGTCGCATGTATACATGTAGCGCCCTCGACCGGTCATAGGAATCCTAGATATTCAATTATGAAGTTATTTGGGTGAAAACATCCTACTATAGAAGGGTGCTCACTTTATAATGGGTTGATTAAGGGGAAACACCGTACTATAGAAGGGTGCTCAGTTTATGATGGGTTGATTAGGGGAGAAACACCGTACTATAGAAGGGTGCTCAGTTTATAATGGGTTGATTAGGGGAGAAACACCGTACTATAGAAGGGTGCTCAGTTTATAATGGGTTGATTAGGGGAGAAACACCGTAATATAGAAAGGTGCTCACTTTATAATGGGTTGATTAAGGGAGAAACACCGTACTATAGAAGGGTGCTCAGTTTATAATGGGGTGATTAGGGGAGAAACACCGTACTATAGAAGGGTGCTCAGTTTATAATGGGTTGACTAAGGGTGAAACACCGTACTATAGAAGGGTGCTCAGTTTATAATGGGTTGATTAGGGGAGAAACACCGTACTATAGAAGGGTGCTCAGTTTATAATGGGTTGACTAAGGGTGAAACACCGTACTATAGAAAGGTGCTCAGTTTATAATGGGGTGATTAACGCAGAAACACCCTACTATGGAAAGATTTCTGGTTTATAATGGGTGATTTACATTTAAACATCGTAATATTAAATAGCTTCCTATTTAAGCAGAGTGATGAATGGAAAATACCGAACATCAAAGACATTGCCGTGATACTCCTTTCCGCCGAATATCCCCTTTCATTTTGTATCAGAGCCTATTTATTGTACAATAAGAACGATTAAAGTATGCTCCTGGCGAAGAGGAGGGCAAAATATGGATGCAAAGAAAATGAGGAAGAAGCTCGAGGAAAAGCTGTCTTCTCCTGACCGCAAATTTATTTTTGACAGAGAAAAAGAAGTACTGCGAATAGAGAATACCAACACAGGGAAAGGGATCAGTGTTACGCTGGCTCCGATTGTCGCGAAGTGGGAAGTATCCAAAGAAAAGGCCGTTGATGAAGTGGTGTATTATGTGGAAGAAGCCTTGGAGGTAATGGGCTACCAGCATACGTTAACGGATAAGGAGAAGAAGATTTTCCCGGTAATCCGCTCAACATCCTTCCCGGTTAAGACACATGAGGATATCCCTTTTATTACAGAGGAACATACAGCGGAAACACGGATTTACTATGCTGTGGATCTTGGGACTACATACCGCATGATTGATGAAAAGCTGCTTCAGACAGAAGAGTGGACACCTGACAAAGTGAAAGAGGCGGCTCTCTTCAACCTGCGTTCTCTTCCGATAAAATTAAAGCAGGATACTCTTGCCGGAAATGTGTTTCATTTCTTAAACACGAATGATGGATATGATGGAAGCAGGATTTTGAATACCTCTTTCCTTAAGGATATGAAAGCTAAAGTAGAAGGCGAGATGACCGTTTCGGTGCCGCATCAGGATGTACTGATAATTGGTGACATCCGCAATGAAACAGGGTATGATATTCTTGCTGAATTGACCATGAGCTTTTTTACAAATGGAAAAGTTCCCATTACTTCCTTATCCTTCTTATATGAAGATAATGAGTTGGAACCGATTTTTATACTGGCTCAAGACCGTAAAGACCGCTAATCTGGAAGGGAGAAATAAAAATGAATGTTTTTTACAACAATGAAGGCATTGGAGATACTTTAATCATTTCCATGGTGCCAGGCTTTGAAGGAGAAAGTTCATATGATAAAAAGGGTGACGCTGTAAGGATCTTTGATGAGAAGACAGGCGAAACTCTTGGTTATAATTTGTTCAATGCTTCTACATATATGAAGATTGACGCAAAAGGGCAAGTGGAAATGAACCAGGAGAAACTGCAAGAAATCAATGAAGCAATCCAAAAGAATGGATTTGACGAAGAACTTCAAGCGGATTTCTCACCTAAATTCGTTATTGGATATGTTCAGGAAAAAGACAAGCACCCGAATGCAGACAAGCTCAGTGTGTGTAAAGTGGACGTAGGCAACGAAACATTGCAGATCGTCTGCGGCGCACCTAACATCGACAGCGGCCAAAAAGTGGTTGTTGCGAAAGTAGGAGCCGTCATGCCAAGCGGAATGCTTATTAAAGACGCTGAACTAAGGGGCGTGGCTTCTTCAGGTATGATCTGCTCTGCGAAAGAGCTTGACTTGCCTGATGCTCCTAAAGAGAAAGGAATCCTCGTACTGGATGAAGACGCCAAAGTCGGAGAGCCATTCTCATTCTAAACAAGTTAGATAAAATAAAAAATGACTCATGGGAAACCTTCGTTCCATTTGAGTCATTTTTTTATCGGGAAAAATAGCAGGGGACCTGCAGCCTATGATCAGCCTGACCTCAGGGATAAAAGTGGCTGATGGAGCCAATTATGGACAAAATCTCCCATTCTGGCGATTTTACTCGAATTTTTTCTTTTAACTGTTAAAATAAATAGTGATTACAGTAGAGAGAGTGATAACAATTGAGTTGGCTTAAAAAAATGTTTGGAAGATTAAAAGATGATGAATTTCACTCAAATGAAACCTCCTATCAAGAGGAGAGGCAAATAGATAAACCGAAGGAAAAAAATAAAGAAATTGAAGCAAGAGTTTCCTATCAATATCCTAAAGGTGAATTTCGGTTTCCGGTCATCCCTGATAAAAGGGAGACTGGCAGGGAAGAAAGAGCCGCCCGTTCAGAGCAAAGAAGGCAGAGGCACAACCCTGCTAAAAACGAGGAAGCACCTGTAGAAAAGGAAGTGGAGGTTGGAGAAGAGCGGCCGCAAAAAGCCAAGGTATCTCAAAAGGATGAGGCGGCGAGGCGGCCATTTCGTCCTACAGAAATTCCGTCACCAATCTACGGTTTCAGCAAGCCGGTCAAAAAGGATCCGATTCAGTTTGAATTAAAAAGCAGTGAGCCGCGGAGTTGGAGAGATACAGAAGAAGTTCGTATCCAAGAAAATGAAATAGAATCAAAGAAAACAAGTGTTGAAGAAACGGAACTAGCTTCCACCGAAGCTGTGCCGCAATCTTTCGAAGTTCCTGAAGAGAAACTTGCTTACAATGAACCAAGTTCTGTGATGACGGGCAGTGATGCACATACAGACTCAGTGCATGCTGAAAGAACAGAAGAACCGAACAAAGTCATTGAAAGCTCTGAGGAAGCAACAGCAGAGAATCCAGCAAAGACAGAGCTTAACCTTGACGCTCAAGTGGAAACAGATGTGCCAGATCTGCAGACTGAAGACAGCACGATGGAGCTGGATGAAGTTGAAGAGCCAGAAGCCGAAATTTCTTTTTCTCTGGAGGAACCAACTCCAGAAGCAAAAGTAGAAGAGCTTGAAGAAGAAACTGGATATGAAGAGTCCTCTTTGAAATCAGAGGTTCCTGCTATCTCTGTGGAATCTACGCAGGAGGCTCCGATAGAAGATTTTTCAGTAAGAACCTGGGAGGATGAGGAACATTCTGCTCCTTCTGTAGATTCAGAGGTCTCTATAATCAATGAGGAATCAGCTCAGGACCTCCCGACAGAAGCCCCTGTGGGAGATACGGCACAAGAGCTTCATCAGGAATCTGACTCATCGGCTTCTGCTCCTGCCGCTAAACGCTCACACCTTCCGTTCAATGTGCTGATGCTGAATCAGGATAAACGTTCGCTGGATAGAAAAAAGCGATTGGCAGAAATGAAAGCCGAAAAGGTTGATGAGAACCTGGATGAATGCAGACAACCTGAAAAGCCTGCTGTTGAAAGCGACGAGCAGCCTCCTGATATTGAAAAAACAGCAACCAGCCAATTAGAGGAAACAATCGAACCGCATTCGATGCTGGAAGCACATGAGGTTTCTGAAAGCAAAGAACCTGAAGAAGAGATCCAACAAATTCAAGATGAAGAGACGAGTGCTTCAACGGCATCAGAGGAGCATGATCCTGCAGAGGACGTAACTCAACAGGAACCGCAATCTAAACGTTCACATCTTCCTTTCAATGTCCTGATGCTGAAACAGGACAAAAGAAAGATGGGCCACCGATATGAGGAAGAAAAAACGGTATCTGCAGTTACAAGTGAAGTGGAAGAAACAATGACTGATGATACTTCTTTAAAACAATATGAAGAGCTTGCCGATCTGCCGGCAGAAGATAAAGGCTACTCGTTTCCGCAATTGAATTTCCTTGCTCCTCCGGTTGTGAAGGAATCAAGCAGTGAATGGCTGGAGATACAAAGAGATTTGTTGAATGATACATTGGCAAACTTCAACGTAAGAGCCAGTGTGGTGAATGTCACGGAAGGACCGTCTGTAACAAGATTTGAAGTGCAGCCGGAACCCGGCGTGAAAGTGAACAAAATCACAAACCTGGCGGATGATATTAAACTGAGCCTTGCGGCAAGGGACATCCGGATTGAGGCGCCGATACCCGGAAAACATACGATTGGGATCGAGGTTCCGAATAAAGAGAGCCGCCCGGTTGCACTCAGTGAAATTATTTCAAGCAGCGCATTCCAAGAAAGTTCATCACCTTTGACTGCCGCTTTGGGCCTTGATATTTCCGGTGAACCGATCGTTACGGACTTGAACAAGATGCCTCACGGACTGATTGCCGGCGCAACAGGTTCTGGTAAAAGTGTATGTATCAATTCCATCTTGATCAGCCTTTTATATAAAGCATCCCCTCAGGATCTGAAGCTTCTGCTGATTGATCCGAAAATGGTGGAACTTGCTCCATATAACCGCATGCCCCACCTTGTCAGTCCGGTCATCACGGATGTAAAGGCCGCGACAGCAGCATTAAAATGGGCAGTGGAGGAAATGGAAAGAAGGTATGAATTATTCGCACATACAGGTGTGCGTGACATTACCAGATATAATCTGAAAGCTGAGCGAAATGGGGAGAAAAGCCAGAAACTTCCTTATCTCGTGATCGTCATCGATGAACTGGCCGACTTGATGATGATGTCTCCTGCAGATGTAGAAGAAGCCATCTGCCGTATTGCCCAGAAAGCGAGAGCCTGTGGAATTCACTTGATTATCGCCACTCAGCGTCCTTCTGTGGATGTCATCACTGGATTGATCAAGGCGAATGTACCGACAAGGGTTGCTTTTTCCGTATCCTCTGGGGTGGATTCCAGAACCATCATCGATTCTAGCGGTGCAGAGAAACTCCTAGGGAAAGGAGACATGCTGTTCCTTGAAAACGGTTCGTCCAAGCCTGTAAGACTTCAAGGTACCTTTGTGTCCGATGATGAAATTGATGAAATCGTGAACCACGTCAGGGAACAGGGCGAGCCTGATTACTTGTTCCAGCAGGATGAATTACTAAAAAAAGCAGAGGTCAATGAACAAGAAGACGACCTGTTCATCGAAGCTTGTGAATTTGTGGTCGATCAGGGCGGGGCATCCACTTCCCTTATTCAGCGCCATTTTCGCGTAGGATATAACCGTGCAGCCAGACTCATCGACATGATGGAAAACCACGGGATTGTATCAGAAGCAAAAGGGAGCAAACCGAGAGATGTGTTAATTTCTTCTAGAGAGCTTGAAGAGCTGCAAGACACTAGTACAATCATGTAATAAGTGGTATTCTTAAAAGACGGACTAAATCACTAACACAATACATGTAACTATATAGCAAAAGAGTGAAGGATGTTCGTGGATCGTTCTTCACTTTTTTGTTTCGTTTTGTTTATGCTGTTTTCATTTTATAAAATACTTAATTAACGACAATCAAATAAACGTGTACAGTTGATGGTAAGGAGCTTTTAGGATGAAAGAAATTCAATTGAAACTTCAGGGTAAATTGAAAAGGTTAACAAATGAAACATTCAAGTTCGATGAGAGGGTCAAAGAGGGATGGTTCTCTGCCGTATACTTTTTAAAGACGAGAGAAATCGCCAAGAAATATAAACCGGATACAATCATTACAATGCAGTTTTTCCAAAAGGAGCATGCTGTCCTTTGCGGTACGGATGAAGTCATTGCGCTTTTGCATACATTTGCTGACAATCCGGAAGAGTTGGAGATTCATTCTCTAAAAGACGGTGACAAAATCTCACCATTTGAGACAGTACTCACGGTTAAGGGCAGGTACCAGGATTTCGGTTATCTTGAGGGAATAATCGACGGGATTCTTGCGAGAAGAACCTCAGTGGCCACTAACGTTTATAAATTGATGAAAGCCGCTTCGCTTTCTGGAGTACAGAAGCCGGTCATTTTTATGGGAGACCGCGATGACCACTACACCCAGCAGGCCGGGGACGGCTATGCCGCTTTCATCGGCGGATCTACTGCTCAAGCTACACATGCCATGAATGAATGGTGGGGCAAGCAGGGGATGGGCACGATGCCGCATGCTCTTATCCAGCTCTTTAATGGGGACATCGTAGAAGCGACCCGTGCTTATAAGGAGACTTTTCCTGAAGATGAGTTGATTGCTCTGGTTGATTACAATAATGATGTCATTTCTGATGCCTTGAAGGTAGCATGGGAGTTCGGTGCCGAGCTGAAAGGGGTTCGTGTCGATACTTCACGTACAATGATTGACAAGTATTTCGTCCGTAACCAGCATGTCCTTGGAACCTTTGATCCGAGGGGTGTTAACGCCGAACTGATCCGGGCTCTCCGTGAGGAACTGGATGCAGAGGGCTTCCAGCATGTGAAAATCGTGGTCTCTGGCGGATTCACAGAAGAACGCATCAGCTCTTTTGAAGAAAACGAAGTGCCTGTGGATGTGTACGGAGTAGGAGGAAGCCTTTTAAAAGTCAATATTGGCTTCACTGGTGATAATGTAACATTAGACGGAAAACCTCAGGCCAAAGCCGGAAGAAAATTCAGGTGGAATGACCGTCTGGAAAAAGTCGAATGGCAATAGGTGTGAATATAGGTGAAGAAAAAAGAACCGCTGATCGATTTAGCATCTTATAAGCGGAAGAAGCAGAATCAGGCTGAAAAACATACAGAGGACGTGTATCAGCAAAGCCTGCTATTTTTGGAAAGGGAGACAAATATCAGGGAGAAGGTAAGGGCGAAGTTCGTGTTTTCACAGAAGTTCTCCCTTTCCCTTGACGGCGTTTCGGCAGGTTCTGATCTGGATTCCCTTTTCAGGCAATGGCTGTTATTTGATTATAAGACCGCTGCTAATAAAACGGTTTTTCATCAATTTCTCCATGTCAAAGCGGGACAGATGACGGAAACGGACCGGATGCTGGGCGCACTTTTTTTAACGGCCGCTTGGGAGCCGGTGGAAGTGCTGGAAATTGATTGCGATGAAAATTCATTAATTGTGCAGAATATATTACATAAGCATAAAGAAATGGTTATGTGTCCCTATCCCCAGGAAAGACCCTGGAAGCCCGGCGAATTAGCTTTTATAAGAAAAATTCCACTAGTTCTCAAAGGGATGTTAATCGGGCCTCCTTTCAGGGTAAAGGATGGAGAAATATTCGGCGGCCTAATGAACCATTATGAAAGCATGAGCAGGGACCAAGGCATCACCTGGCGCAGCTATTTAAAGGAAAATGCCGCGCGGTTCATCGCTCAGTCTCTATAAAGTCATACTTGTCGTTCATAGCCACTGGCAGAAAAAGATGATATAATCTTTTCATTATTATACGGTCAATACTGAAGCTGGTTGTTGTTCATTAAAGGTTTCGTTTTTGGCAGGCCGCACCTGAAGGCTGGCAAAAATGGATTAATGTCATATACTGCTTACAGATAGATGATTGTTGGAGGTTCTAATATGACAATATACCATTTCGTTGGAATAAAGGGATCTGGAATGAGCGCGCTGGCCCAGGTGCTTCACGATATGGAGTATGAGGTACAGGGCTCGGATGTAGAGAAATACTTTTTTACACAGAAAGCTCTTGAAGATTCTAATATAAAGATACTGCCTTTCCAGAAAGAGAATATCGGCGGTGACATGAGTGTTATTGCAGGAAATGCATTCCCTGATACACATGAAGAAATCGAAGAAGCGAGGGAACAAGATCTGCCTGTCACGAGATACCACAGCTTCCTTGGTGAGTTTATGCAGGAATTCACGTCTGTTGCGGTCACTGGGGCACACGGGAAGACTTCTACAACCGGTCTTCTTTCGCACGTCATCAGAGGGGCAAAGCCCACTTCCTATCTGATCGGCGATGGTACAGGAAAAGGTGAAAAAGATGCTGAGTACTTCGTGTTCGAAGCGTGCGAGTACAGAAGGCACTTCTTGTCCTATCATCCTGACTATGCCATCATGACGAATATCGATTTCGATCATCCTGACTACTTTGCAAATGTGGATGATGTTTTTCAGGCTTTCCAGGAAATGGCGATGCAAGTCAAGAAAGGGATCATAGCCTGCGGTGATGATGAACACTTGCAAAAGATCCAGGCAAAAGTTCCGGTTCTCTTCTACGGGTTTGCCGAAGAGAATGATTTTCAGGCGAGAAACGTAAAGAAGACACCTGAAGGAACGACATTTGATGTGTTTGTAAGAAATGAATTCTTCGCCACCTTCTCTATCCCTGGTTACGGCGACCACAGCATCCTGAATGCTTTGTCTGTCATTGCCCTGTGTCATTATGAAGATATTGATACGGAAATCGTTAAGGAAAGATTGTCTTCTTTCCAAGGGGTGAAGAGAAGATTCACCGAGAAGAAAATCGGGGAGCAGATCCTGATTGATGATTATGCTCACCACCCTACAGAAATCAAGGTGACCATTGAGGCAGCCAGACAGAAGTTCCCGGACCGGGAAATCATCGCTGTATTCCAGCCGCATACATTCACGAGAACTCAAACATTCCTCAATGAATTTGCAGGCAGCTTATCGGAAGCAGACAAGGTCTATTTATGTGAAATCTTTGGATCTGCCCGCGAGAATCATGGGAAACTTTCAATAGATGACCTTAAAGACAAGATAGAGAATGCAGAAGTCATTGACGAACATAATACAAAGCCATTGATGGCTCACGAAAATGGAGTCCTGATCTTCATGGGCGCCGGCGACATCCAAAAGTTCCAGGAGGCCTACGAAGAAACCCTCAGGAACCATGTAGAATAACCATAACTAAAGCTGACAGCGTAAAAACGCTGTCAGCTTCTTTAATGTTGCTTCACCTCTTTAAAGCACTAAGAGGGACAGTCCCTCTTAGTGCTTTAAAGGGATAAAGATAAATTATTTTTGAAAAAGTGAAACCTTCCCCTGACTTATTCGTCTTAGCAGTACCTTCATTTCTAAAGCTTTGTTGCTATTTAATAAAGTTCATGAGATATAGCGACAATTTACAGAAATTATCCTGCCTAACAGTAAAAGGAACGAGGTGACGACCATTTGAATAGTGTCCCGGAATCCCAATCTGATTTCCCGGCAGGCAAAGATGATTGGCTTGAAACCATAATGAATGAACACGGAGAGAACCTGACAAAGCTTGCCTATAACTATGTGAAAGATTGGAAGCTTGCCGAAGACATTGTCCAGGAAGTTTTTGTTAGCTGCTATCATCAATATGGGAAGATCGAACAAATCAACTCCTTTAAAGCATGGATTTACAGAATAACGATTAACAGGTCAAAGGATGTTTTGAAAAGTTTGGCTTACCGAAGGACGGTCTTTCAATCAAACCTGCTCATTCTTTTTAAAGCAGCTGAGCCGTCCCCGGAAATGAAGTTGATTCAGCGCAGTGAAGAAGAGAGGCTGTCCCATAGTGTCCTGGAGCTGCCGGTAAAATACCGTGAAGTTATTATTCTTTATTACTATGAAGATTTGTCCGTGGAAAAAATCGGAGAAATACTGAATATAAACCTCAACACTGTAAAAACAAGGTTGAATAGAGGCAGGGAAAAGCTGAAGAACGTACTGGAAAGGAGGCTTCACGATGAATAGAAGCCTTGAAAACTTAAAGAAAGCAATGGATGAAACGACACATAAGGGGAACCACTTTACAGAAATTCAAGAACGAAAGATTAAAGCAGCCATCCATTCAGGGTCAAAAACAAATCAAAATCCAAACCGGTTCATGATTTTTACATTGTCAGCCGCAGCCATTACGGTCATGCTGGTATTAATTTCTGCTCAATTATTGCCGGGGCATGGAAACAACCCAAATTCATCTCCTGCATCACCGGTGGAATGGGAGGTCCGTGACAGGTATGTAGAAGATGGTGTTCAGAAATTCACCGTTTTTCCCGAACCGGAACTGACTGCAGGCAAGCCGGCCGGATATCTATTCAGTTTCGGGGAGCCTTATAAAACCTATGAAGGGAAAATGTTATCAATCGATGCTTATAATCAGACGACAGGAGACCGTATTAATGTAGTAACCCCAACGGAAGTAACAGAGCCATCACCTGGCTACTCATCCCTCCAGCGTTTTACGGCAAGATTTGAAATACCATACGGAGGCATGTGGAAGTACGTTGTATTGTTGGATGGAGAATATTATGGAGAGGTTGTTTTAGCAGTGAATGAGGAGCAGGAGATCTCGTTCCCTGAAGATATTCCCGCCTTTGTCGAGCGGCAGGACTTTGAAACCATTGACTGGCAGCGAAAAGCTGTGAATTTCAACGGGGGAATCATCGGGAATGAAAATAAATCGGGGGTCATAGGGGCAGATATGCCAAGCCTGACACCGCAAAAATGGATGTGGCACCTGTGGGGGAATCAATCCTCGGAACTTACGGTTGTTGCTTTTCATAGAGAGACTAAAAAGGTAGACTCAATTTTAAATACAGGTTGGACGCTGGAACTCGGTGGAGAGAATAATGGAGCGGATGCACATGCACCATCTGCGGTAACCATCCCAGAACCAGGGGAGTGGGCTATTCTGCTCTACGATGGAGAGAAATTGTTTGATGTGCTGGTGTTTCATATTAAGGAATAGGTATTGGCATTGAAATGGTTAGGGTAGGCGATTTCAACCGCAGGAATTTGAGATAATAATGGATGGAACGGGAAGCATATATAGAGAAAAAACCAACAAATTTGCGGTTCATTTCACCTCTCTATTTTATGGCGCAATTTTCCGAAAAATATATTGTGAGTTTTTGTCGAAAATAGTATTATCTTGTTAAATAAACTGTACAAATAGTACAGTTTTTATATTGCAATCTTAGGAGGGGAATCTCACATAAAGTGCTGGATTGGGATTATAATTTTTTGATAACACCAAGATTTTACTTATAACAATAGGAGAGTTAACTATGAAGATGACAATAAGCAAAAAATTGTTTGCAGTTTTTTTTTCTGTCTTGGTCCTTTTAGTAGTAATAATGAGTGTTGGGTATTATCAAATCTCCTCCGTTGATAACGCATACTCTAACTTAATTAACAATCAAGCTAAAAAAGTAATTGTAATCAAGGAATTAAATGTTGAAATCAAAGAATTACAGAGTAGATTACGTGGATACTTAATAGTAAATGATGATACTGCTTTACAAGGTTTTACTGAATCACACAATGAATTCTTAAAGTTGAGTGAGGAATTAACTGGCATGGTGAGTGATCCCAAAGCGGATAAACTACTTAAAGAGATCATCCAATTAGAGAATGAATATCACCAGCTGGCTCTTCAGCTTATTGAACTAAAGCGTAAAGAAAAAACAAAAGAATATACAAATTTACTAGCGACACAAAGTCGGGAAATAACGAACAGTTTTGATCAAAAAGCTAATGAATTTAGTGACTATCAAGATTCCATATTAAATCAAGCAAACACTGAAACTTCTTCAAAAGTAGAAGCTGTTAAGACTTCTGTTTTAACTTTAGGAATCATGGCTCTTTTAATTGGTATAGCGATAGCCGTATATATGGGGCGGTTAATTTCAAAACCGGTAGTAGCAATTGCAGGGGTTGCAAGGAGAATTGCCGATGGCGATCTTACTGCAGATGCAATAAAGGTGAAAAATAAAGATGAAATTGGTGAGTTGGCACGTTCATTTAACCAAATGGCAGGAAATCTTAGAAAGGTTATTAAACAAGTTGGCACTGCCTCAGAGCAGGTAGCTGCTTCCGCTGAACAATTAACTGCAAGTTCAGAACAAACGACTAAAGCAACAGAGCAAGTTGCGAATACAATGCAGGAAGTGGCATCGGGTGTGGAAAAACAAGTTCAAAGTGTTGACGAGACTTCTCAAACAATAAATGAAATGGCAGCAGGTGTACAGGAAATTGCAAGAAAATCACAACTTGTCTCTGATTCAGCAATTCAAGCAACTGACAATGCCACGGATGGAGGCCAAGTAATAAAAAATGCTGTGAATAAAATGTCTTCTATTCAACAGTCGGTTACGGGTCTAGGTACAGTCGTAAAAGATTTGGGAGAGCACTCAAAAGAGATAGGAAAGATAACAGCAGTAATCAGTGGTATTGCAGACCAAACCAATTTGCTGGCCTTAAATGCAGCTATCGAGGCAGCAAGGGCAGGTGAGCAAGGCAAGGGTTTTGCGGTAGTTGCAGATGAAGTACGTAAATTAGCTGAACAATCTGCTGAGTCGGCACAACAAATTTCTAAGTTAATTTCAGCAATACAGGCAGAAACGAATAAGGCAGTAAACTCAATGGAAATCACTACAAAAGAGGTAGGAGAAGGAATAGGGGTAATAAACATAGCAGGTCAATCCTTCGAACATATCCAGATTTCTATAGATGGAGTGACTGCGCAAGTTCAAGAAATTACCTCCGCAGTACAACAAATGGCAGCTGGTTCGGAACAAATGGAACATTCAATGAAAGTAATTACAGAGGTAGCCGTGTCATCTGCTTCAGGAACGCAAGAAGTTTCAGCGGCCAGCGAAGAACAATTAGCTGCAATGGAAGAGATAGCGTCATCTGCTAATGCTTTATCAAGCATGGCTGAAGAACTGAAAGGAATAATAAGCACTTTCAAGGTGTAGAATATTGCGATAAAAACTAACTGTAGTTTATAGAGTATAAGAGGCATTGCAGTAATGACTGCAATGCCTCTTTCTTTTTGCATAATTTATGATGTTGCAGAAAAACGCTGGGAAACTTTTTCCCATGCAAATATACTTTATCTCCCACAGTTTTACAGATCTTATTTCAAATTTTCAGGATTAAGCTGTTCCAATTCAGGAAGAGTGAAATGGCCGTCTTTGCGAATGAGGACGTCATCAAAGTAAATCTCTCCTCCACCGTACTCCGGCCGCTGAATCATGACCATATCCCAATGGATGTTGGAATGATTTCCGTTGTAGGCCTGCTCATAGCACTCACCAGGGGTAAAGTGGAAACTGCCATCAATTTTTTCATCGAACAGGATATCCTGCATTGGATGGAGGATATAAGGGTTGACGCCGATTGCGAATTCGCCGATATAACGGGCGCCTTCATCCGTATCAAATATCTTATTGATTCTCTCTGTATCGTTGGCTTCCGCGTTAATGATTTTACCGTTTTCAAAAGTCAGTTTGACGTTTTCAAATGTAAAACCGTGATAAGGGGAAGGTGTGTTATAAGTGATTGTTCCATTAACCGAGTCTTTCACAGGAGCGGTATATACTTCACCATCCGGTATATTCAAGCGGCCTGCACACTTAACCGCAGGTATGTCCTTAACGGAAAACGTTAAATCCGTTCCTTCGCCGGTAATGCGCACCTTATCCGTCTTGTTCATCAACTCAACCAGGCTGTCCATCGCTTTATCCATCTTCGCGTAATCCAGGTTGCATACATTAAAATAAAAATCTTCAAATGCTTCCGTACTCATCTTGGCCAGCTGAGCCATCGAAGCGTTCGGGTATCTCAGTACGACCCATTTTTTCTTCGGCACGCGGATATCACGGTGGACTTTCTTCCCGACTGTGTTTCCTTGGATTTTCATTTTATCATCCGGTACATCAGCCTGCTCGTTAATATTATCTCCGGATCGAAGGCCAATGTAGGCATCCATTTTATCCATTACATTCGCCTCAAACTCAGCCATCATTTCATATTGCTCTTCTTGAGCCCCCATCAACAGTGAGCGGTCCACCACATGATCTTTCAGTGATACAAATGGGTACCCTCCTGCCTCATAAGCTTCTTTTACTAAGGCCGTGACAAGCTCGCGCTGCAAGCCGAAGTTCTCAATTAACACTTTTTCACCTTTCTGCAGCTGAACAGAATAGCGGATTAAATTTCTCGCCAGCTTTTCAATGCGCGGGTCTTTCATCTATGTATTCCTCCTAGAGCATGATTCTTTGCTTTATAGCAAAGTTGTATTTTTAAACCTAACCATATTGTAACCGAAAATGGATTTCTTTTTATATAGAAAGATTATCTGTTCTATTCAGGTTAGGTAAAAGTGGCGGAACTGAGCCAGGCTCAAAAGGGTGGATCTGAGCCAGGCTCAAAATAGACTGGGACGGCCATTTACTAAAAAAACAAAAGAGGGAGATAATAAACTGGAAAATCATGCAGGATTTTCAGGTGCCAGTGGAGAAACTAGTGTTTAAGGACACTTAGTGCCGGGTATAGAAATTCTATAAACAGGAGGTGCTGTAAAGATGGAAATCATTTTATATTTAAGTGTGGCAGTGATCGCCATTGCGTTTTTAGTGTTGGTAATCAGCCTGACTAAAACCCTTAAGTCGGTTCAAACGACTTTAGATAGTGTTTCCCATACTTTAGACGGTTTGGAAACACAGCTACAGGGAGTGACAAAAGAATCTGCGGATCTCCTACATAAGACCAACAAGCTTGCTGAGGATATCCAGCAGAAGTCTGAGGAGTTGAACACGGTTGTCTATGCAGTGAAGGATGTGGGCAGTTCCATACAGGGCCTGAATTCTTCGGTGAAAAAGGTGACAACATCCATTTCAACGAATCTTGAAAAGAACCAGGACAAGATATCTCAATTTGTTCAGTGGGGAAAAGCAGCAATGGAGTTGCGTGATAAATGGAAGACAAAAGAAAAACCTTATCACGGGACAAGAAATGCTTATGCAGCCGAAGAGGCGAGAGCTTCTGCAGAGATAGACAGACGCGAAAAAATGATTCGCAGGGCAAGACAAAACTAATATAAATACCAAGGGGAGGATGTTACGATGACACAAGAACAAAATGAAGTGTACCAAAACCAGGTCAGCCATGGCCATCCAAATGGAGGCAGCAATAACGGAGGCAGCAATAACACTACTCATGAAGGAAGCATCAATGCGAAGGACTTCTTGATTGGTTCCTTGATTGGCGGCATCGTGGGAGCAGCGACAGCTTTATTCATGGCTCCAAAGTCCGGAAAAGAACTGCGTGAAGACTTAAATACACATGCAGGAACGCTAAAAGAGAAAAGCGGTCAGTGGAGAGAAACAGCGATGGAACGTGGAAGTGAATTCGCTGCTGCGGCTAAAGAAAGAACTTCCGGCATTACAAAAACAGTTCAGGAGCAATCAAATAACTTGGTTAATAAAGTGAAATCAAGCAATAATAATGAGAACAGTGAAGTTACAGGCGAAGAGCAGCTTCCTGTTGAAGCAGAGCAAAATGATGCGCAAGAGTTGAATCAAAGACTGGAAGAAACAAAGAAAGCATTTGATGAAACTGAGCAATCCATCCATCAATAATGAATGACGGTGTAGGCAGGAAGCTGCCTCACCGTTTTCTACTGAAAGGAGCCATAACGTTGAAAAAAATTGAATCCATTGAAGAATTCAACCAGCTTCTAGAGGGAAAAGATCAATTCTTTTTTCTAAAACACAGTTTGACTTGTCCAATCAGCGGCAGTGCTTTTGATGAGTATCAAAAGTTTGCCAAAGAAACAGAAGAGCAGGAAGCCTATTACTTGGCGGTCCAGGAATCGAGGGACTTGTCCAATCATATTGCAGAGACCTTCGGAATTAAGCACGAATCTCCGCAGGCCTTCTTGTTCAAAGAAGGAAAACCGGTCTGGCATGATTCCCATTGGAGAATCACCAGCGAAGAACTGAAAAGCCTATAAACCAAAAAAGCCTGGAGACGTTAAAATCTCCAGGCTTTCATGTATCTTTAATAAATTTATTTCATGTTTCCTTCAACCCTTTTTTTACACAGAAAGCGGCCAGCGGATTTCGAGTTTATCTCCGGTCTGGATGCTTTCATAAAACGTGGTTTCTTTTCCGTTTTTAAGTAGGATGAATTTTCCTTGGGCATTGGAAGGCATGTTGATTTCGACATGCCTGAAGAGATCTTGAAAAATAAAGCTCTCCGTTTCTTTGGGGATCGCCGTAAGTTTATCACCTGAATGAACAAGACTGCTTTCATCAAGCTTTTCTCCGTTACGATATACCTCTGTCACTTGCTTCGTAAGCTCAAGCTCCTCATTATTAAAAAATACAGTAATTTTATCACTCATATTCATTTGCTTTTTGTCCATGATCATTTTGAGAGTGGGCACATCTGTTTCTTTCATTTCAATGACATCTCCATTTTTAACGGCAGCTGATAATTTGGATTCTCTTCCATTTACCGTAACACGACCGGAAAAGGCAGGGATGAATGTCTCCTTTTCATTAATGGTGACGTGGAATGTCCGTAAATACTGAAGCAGTTTTTCATGCCCGGTACGTCTCAATGCTGCCTCTACAGATGGAAGTGGTTCAACATCAATCATGTCTCTGTCCTTCACGCTCGTTTCCAAAGATGTCGCCTTGCCGTTTACCAAGACCTTCATTTCAAACGAATAAGGGTTTCCATTTATAATGAGGGAAATTTCTGGCTGAGATTCAATCAGGTCAGAAAGCATGATATGTGGATCTGCACCATTTTCGCCTCTCATGACTGTTATTTTGTCTCCATTGTGAATCGGCTGATCAATTCCGCTTTTTACTCCATTTTTTAAAATAGATGGAGCTTTTCCATGCTTTCCGGGAAGAGTAATGGACTGGCCGTTAACGGTTACAATTTTGGCCATTCCCGGCTTGCCGTATAGTTTGTTTATTTTAAGACCGGCTGCGAGCAAACAGTCTCCAATGGTCAGCTCTTTTACCTCGAATAATCGGACAGGCTGTTCATTTACATAGGCAGTTACATATTGGACAGGTGCTTTCTTTGCTGCTATGGCAATTCCAATAGGCGTCACAAGTTCAGGGCCCTTTGACACCTGATCCATAATCTTTAAATCCTGAATGGCATCAATGCCGCGGACGGCTACCCTGTTGACCGGCAGCTGCAGGGCAGATGATAACCTTTCAGGCAGTTCGGGTGTCAGGCTTCCCCCGCCGACCAGCATTACCGCTTTAGGGGATTTCCCATTATTGAGCCTCAGTATCTCGGCTTTGATCTCTTCAGCGAGATGATTGATGGCAGGGGAAATTTTCTTCACTGCCTCTTCCCTCGAGATTTCTGTCTCAAAACCGAGGATATCAGACACTGTAATGGTTTCATGATGGATCAGGTCCCTTTTTGCTTTTTCGGCAAGCGGGAAATCCAGAAGCATTGCATCACTGATGGCTTCTGTTATTTCATCCCCTGCCGTGGGGACCATTCCGAATGCGATGATGGTGCCCATATCCGTAAGAGCAATGTCGGAAGTGCCTGCACCTATATCCACTAATGCCACATTCAACCTTCTCATTGATGTGGGGATCAATACGTTAATGGCTGCAATAGGCTCAAGTGTCAATGCCTCCATTTCCAACCCAGCCCTGTTCAATGCAGCGAGAAGGGACTCGACGACAACCTTCGGCAGGAATGTGGAGATGATTTCAACAGCAGCTTCATCACCTTGCTGATCGACAAGGCTCCCGATTTCTTCTCCATCCAGCTTATAGTAAAGAACAGAATAGCCGACGCAATAATAATGATAGGTATGGTCTGCATTCTGGGCAGCGAGAGCCTGGGCCTGCTGCACTGCACTAAGTTCCAGATGCAGGACGTCTTCTTTTGTCAGGAGAGGTTTCCCAGAGATAGGGATAGAGGCACTTGCGAACTCAGTTTTAAGAGCTCTTCCCGCTGCCGCAACACAAACTTTTCTTAGAGGGCCATGCTTTTTTTCCATTTCCGTTTTAATAGAAGTAATGACTGCTGCTACTGCTGGAACGTCGTGAATCTGACCGTCAAGCATCGCCCGTTCCTTATGTTCTTGGGAGAGAATATCAATCACTTCGTATTGTTTTTCTTCATTTTCAATCAGAATGATTCCCACTACGGATCTTGTACCAATATCGAGGGCAAAAACCTTTGTTTTCTCCGTCACTTTACACACCCACTTTAATCTATTTCACTTCAATTAACGCAGCACAATTTGCACTTAAGCACTTAATACTTTCCAGTTTAAAATCGTCTATTGTTACTCTATTTTATAATAGGCTCTTTTCGTAAACTTTGTTGCTATTTAATACAAATTTAAAAAAATATCTACTTAATTAACCAGAAATAGCCTGATAAACAAGGAAGAAAAGAGCTAATTCACCTTGTTCAGAGAACAAAGCCCTTGTCTCCAAGGGAAAAATCCGGCTCTTTGGATTTTTTCCGAGAGCAACAATATATACGAAAACAGCGTTATAATAAAAGTCACTTTATTAAGCGAAACGGAAATCATACAAATACTTTAACACGTGAATGCGTTGAAAGGATAAAGTATATTCCGTGACAATTACTGTTCATTCCATTATAATAAATCCTATTATAAAAAATGTATCATACTTTTGTAGAAAAAAGGCAAGCCGTGTTGGTTTTTCAATAGAAAAGGATGCAACATAGAGAGGATGGTTGGTTGTGAGTAATAAGGAACTTGAACAGCTGAGAAGTCAAGTCGATGAGGTGAACTTGAAACTGTTGGAAAGTATCAATGAGCGTGCACGGCTGGTTCAGGAAATCGGCAGGGTGAAAGAAAAGCAGGGATCGAACCGCTTTGATCCTGTCCGGGAAAGGGACATGCTGAACAACATTATTGACAATAATGACGGTCCTTTTGACAACACCACGATTGAGCATATTTTCAAAGAAATCTTCAAAGCTGGACTTGATCTACTTCATGACAGCCATCGCAAAGAGCTTTTGGTTTCAAGAAAGAAAAAACCGACGGATACGATTGTAAAAGTAAATGAAGAAGAAATTGGTGATGGTAACCCACACTTTATCTTCGGCCCTTGTGCAGTGGAGTCCTATGAGCAGGTTTCCGAAGTTGCCCGCGCAATCAGAGGAAAAGGGCTGAACCTTATCCGCGGCGGTGCCTTCAAGCCCCGTACATCTCCATACGATTTCCAGGGGCTGGGGCTTGAAGGATTAAAAATATTAAGAAAAGCCGCAGATGAATACAATCTTGCAGTGGTCAGTGAAATAGTGAACCCGGCAGACATTGAGCCGGCATATGATTATGTTGATGTAATTCAAATTGGCGCCCGTAACATGCAAAACTTCGAATTATTGAAAGCCGCAGGCGCTGCAAGAAAACCTGTACTCCTCAAGCGGGGACTCTCTGCAACGCTCGAAGAATTCATGAATGCGGCTGAATATATCATTTCGCAAGGGAATGGTGATATTATCCTTTGTGAAAGAGGGATTCGAACGTATGAACGTGCTACAAGGAATACTCTTGATATTTCTGCCGTGCCGATTTTGAAGAAAGAAACCCATCTTCCTGTATTTGTCGACGTGACTCACTCTACAGGCAGACGTGATCTATTGCTCCCTGCAGCTAAAGCAGCACTTGCAATCGGAGCGGATGGGGTAATGGCAGAGGTTCATCCTGATCCGGCTGTGGCCTTGTCTGACGCTGCGCAGCAAATGAATCTGGAACAGTTTGATCATTTCTTTTCCGAATTAACCCGTGGCAAATAAGTTAATCTGCAATGGTCATCTATCCGATGGCCATTTTTTATTTTTACAAAGCTTCATTGCGGGTAGGGTATATATGTAGATTCATTGCAGTGGAGCCCCCACTCGAGTATGATATATCTATATTCATACAATGGACATGAAAAGATTTTCATTATATCTTTTAAAGTTGGTACATTAGTGTAAAATAAGGACAATCAGCAATAGAAATAGAAGGAGTGGATTCCATGAATGTAACGATATATGATGTAGCCAGGGAAGCAAATGTGTCCATGGCGACAGTTTCCAGGGTAGTTAACGGAAACCCGAATGTGAAGCCGGCAACAAGGAAAAAGGTAGTCGAAGTAATTGAGCGACTTGGTTATAGACCGAATGCAGTGGCAAGGGGTCTTGCTAGCAAAAAAACTACGACTGTGGGGGTTATCATACCGGATATCTCCAACATCTTCTTTGCGGAACTTGCCCGTGGAATTGAAGATATTGCGACGATGTATAAATATAACATCATCCTTAGCAACTCCGACCAGAACACAGAAAAAGAATTGCACCTTTTGAATACAATGCTTGGCAAGCAGGTTGATGGGATCGTGTTCATGGGTGGAAACATCATGGAAGAACATGTTCGTGAATTCGAAATGTCCCCTGTGCCGATTGTATTGGCAGGTACGGTCGAAGACTCTAAAAAAGTGCCTTCCGTCAATATCGATTATCAAGCAGCTGCCTATGATGCTGTGAAAGAACTAATTAATAAAGGCCATAAAAGAATTGCCTATGTCAGCGGCCCGTTTCACGATAAAATCAACAATGAGGCCAAACTTCCAGGGTATAAACAGGCATTGGAAGAAGCGGGGCTCGAGTTCCGTGAAGAGCTTGTAATCGAAGGAGATTACACATATGACTCTGGACTGGAAGCATGGCAGAGATTGAGCGAACTTAATGATAAGCCGACAGCCGTATTTGCCGGAAACGATGAGATGGCATTGGGAGTCGTTCATGGTGCTCAGGATGCCGGCGTAAATATTCCGGAAGAGGCTGAGGTCATCAGCTTTGATAATACAAGATTGTCGTTGATGGTTCGTCCGCAATTGACATCAATCGTGCAGCCTCTATACGATATTGGCGCAGTTGCCATGAGACTGCTGACGAAATATATGAACAAAGAAAATGTGGAAGAGCACATTGTGGTGCTTCCGCACAGAATTGAAGAGAGAGGTTCTACGAAATAAGAAGGGACCGCGGTTTAATTTTCCTTTTCTCGTATATAAAACCTTAAGGCGGTATTAATTTTATATGCTGATAAGACGTCCTGTAAATTCCACAGGGCGTTTTATTTTTATATCAAAAGGTAGTCCCAATCAGCATGTTAGCTTAAGTAATTTTTAGAATAAACCCTCCTTAATTCCTGTATAAGTAATAAGGCAGGCGAATTAGGGTAAAAGTACCTGAAATAATTACGGTTTCTGGTTTTCAAATGAATTCGGAATACCTTAAGTATGGGATGAAAAGTCTGAAAAGGAGTGGGAATGGATGTTGATTATATTTTTAGTCGTGGTGGTCGTAGGTATCGGTACTATGATTGGGCTGTTAAAAGAACAATCAAGGCAAAATAAAAAGATAATAAAACTTCTGGAAGATATTAAGGAAAACAAATAGTAGTGGAGAACTGGTGTGTCTCTATGATTCTTAAACTATTACTTTTCGCTTCACCCACTTCAAATAGAATATTCTGGAACTTTAACCCCTGAAGTTCGTATAACTACTGTAAGCAAGTTAATGAGAGACCATTAAGATTCCATCGCTATGTAAACTTAGCCACCATATTAAAGGAGAGGAGCGGTATCAATATGTTTCGGAAAATTTCATTGTTATTTGTATCCTTACTGTTTTTAGCAGCTTGTACTTCAAAAGATGTAACTTTCTCAGGACAAACAGATAATTGGGAAGCTGAGTTGATGATAACTCAAAACAGTGATACTTTTGAAAACCAGGATTTCGTGCTGGAATACAAGGGAGATGAGGTTGACTCAGTTGGCAAGATTGCCTACAACGTAGATAGTATAGGAGGCGGATTTGGAAGAGAAGGAGAGTCATTGGATGAAAATGGGTCAATTAGAGACGGTAGAGAATCCCGAGCCTCTACCGGCGAGATTCCAGAGGATGCTGAGGTGGAAGTGACAGTTGAATGGAATGGTCAGACAGAAACATTTACCTTAAACAGAGAGTAGTGATTACCTTCCATAACGCTCTTTAAGCACAAGGAAGGTTAAGTTTTTACCATGATCAGCAGCATTAGCCACTGACCATTTATTGAAATTCCCATCACTTATTATTCATAAAGTTCTGCAGCTTTAAATAATCTAAAACGGTCTGTGAATATTCATGATGAGATTCTTTCGTGTACTTAGCAATGGTATAGATTTGCGCAAGGTTTTGCAACCCTAATCGTTCGGTCATTTCTCTAAGTTCAGGGTGTTCCATGTACCGGTTCCATCCCTTTTCATTTCTATCTCTGTAAATGTCCAGTATCTCTTCTTTCGAGTAATCTTTATACTGTTCATAATGAACAAGCCCATGTTTCGGCAGCCGGTCACGGGGGGCAGGATTTTCAGCAGGATATCCCAAAGAATAACCTACAACCGGGACGACATTTGGCGGTAAGTTCAGCAGATCTCCAATTCTATCGCAATTAGCAAGCGTTGAGCCCATATAACAAATTCCCAGCCCTGCATTTTCGGCTGCTAATGCACAGTTCTGGGATGCCAGAGTCGCATCGATGGCACCTATCATAAAACTCATAAAATTATCAAAATGAACTGGAGCTTCATTGAGCTCAAGCCACTTTCTCATTCGATTGAAGTCAGCGCAAAATGTTAGGAGTACCGGCGCCTCCACCACCATGGGCTGTTCCATATGTGCGCTGAATAATTTCTTCTTGATTTCTTGGTCTCTTGTGACGATGATTGAATACGACTGCATATTTCCGCTGGAAGAAGCTCGAATTCCTGCTTCCAATATTTGTTCAAGCAGTTCTTGGCTCACTTCCTTATCTTCGTATTCTCTTATGGATCTGTGTCCATGTATGACGTCATGTAATTCCATGCAAACACTCCTTCTGTCATCTGCTGTACTATGTAGGTACCTCTTATTCTTATTCGACTACTGATATATCCCTTCCTCTTTTTTTACTTTATTCATTATGGATACTTGGATGGAACTTCTTTTCATAGGATCGTTCCGTGCATCATAACTATAAACGAGTCGACTATTGACATTATGACTGGGGGAGAATGATGAGTCTGACACGAAAGGCAAAGGAGCAGTTGGACGCACTATACAACCCTTCAAAGGCTGAACTTAAAGATGTGCTGTTGGATTTGAAGGTTACATTGCAAGAGGTAGAAGGTCATCTGAAATCCGCAGGGGAAAAGCCTTATTACAGAAAGCTTCTTTATCAAAATGAAGAAGTCGAGTTACTGATCATGAACTGGTCACAGCTTGAATGTGCCCCTCATGACCACGGCGAATCACAGGGGTGGATACAGGTATTGGCCGGAACTTCAGTAAATGCCGTTTACGAGATTGATGGAAAGGGCTGGCCTTCCCAATTGTTTGAGGAGCAGCACCACCAAGGCAAATTCTTTTATGCACCTAAAAGAGGCGTTCATCAAATGAAAGCAGAGGGAGGAAAGGAATTGGTCACTCTTCATCTGTATTCTCCTCCCATCAGCGGGATGAAGGTGTATGACCTGGAAAAGTGTGCGGTTTGTATTGTTTCTGACGACTGTGGAGCCTGGTGGCCAGAGGATCAGAAACAAAAAGTAAAAGAAATACAGTTAGAACAAAGATAGTTGAATGTTAAAAGACTCGTCAAAATCGACGAGTCTTTTTCATGGGCCGTACACGTATATAAAATGCTGTATTGCTGCTTTGCAAGACCTTATAAATGGAGCAGGGGGAAAAGTGAACTCTCTGAAATGATATTATTGAGCTTTATTATTTCCCTGCTGCTGTCTCAGCTGATAAAGGGCTTTTTCAACAGTCTGAGCGTTTTTTTCCGTGATTTCCCGTTTGCGTGGAATTTCAGGATAGATTCCTGGAGGATCTCCCCAGCTTACCGGTAGAGGCACCGGAGCTTTTTGCTGCCAGCGTTCTGTCCAGGCTTTCGGAAAGTGGGGAAGTGTGGTGCCATTACGCTCGGCCATTTCCAGCCATAGGAGACTCCATGCACGGGGAACGACACGCCAAATATCGTATCCGCCTCCGCCTACAGCTATCCACCGCCCGTCACAATATTGATGAGCAAGTTCATGGGTGATTCTTGGGATTTCCTGATAGATTTTCATGGTGGAAGACAAGTGAGTCAGCGGATCATAATAATGCGCATCCGTCCCGTTTTGGGATAGAATCACATCGGGTTTGAAAAACTTGATGACTTCCCGAAATGACGTTTCATAGGCATGCAGCCACGATTCATCTTCCGTAAAGGCATCCAGCGGAATATTAAAAGAATATCCATAGCCTTTTCCGTGTCCGCGCTCATTAATATTCCCGGTTCCAGGAAAAAGGTAGCGGCCTGTTTCGTGAATGGACAGGGTGCATACATCCGGATCGTCATAGAAAGACCATTGTACACCGTCACCATGGTGGGCATCTGTATCTACATATAGTACTCTGGCACCATACTTTTCCTGCATGTACTTAATGGCAACAGAGCTGTCATTATAAATGCAGAATCCTGAGGCTTTCCCTTTGAATCCGTGATGCAGACCGCCTCCGAAGTGGGCAGCATGCTTTGAGGACCCTCCCATTACGCAATCCACAGCTGTAAGCGTGCCCCCGACCATAAGAGCGCCGGCTTCATGCATTCCTTTGAAAATAGGGGTATCTTCTGTCCCGATGCCATAGCTTTCTGCTTTGTCTTGTGGGAGGTTTCCACTCCCCGCAGATTTGACAGCGCTTACGAAAGCGGGATCATGAATTAAATGCAGCTCCTCATCAGTGGCCAATCTTGGTTCGACGATATCATCTTTCTTCAATGCCCCCGCTTCTTCAAGTAAATCGATGGTCAGCTTGAGCCTGAATTGATTAAACGGATGGTTGTCTGAAAAGCGGTAGTCTAACAGTTTATCAGAGTAGACAAATACAGCTTCCTTTATCATGATGACATACCGGGCATGTTTGGCCAGGGAACCTCATACCCTTCTTTCTTTAAGTCTTCGATGACGGCCATTGGATTGATTGTTCTAACTCTGAATACAAGGATTTTATACTTTTCATCATTTCTGTCAGGATATACAAGCACACTGTGTATGTTTGCATTGTGATTGCGGATGATACCGGCCACTTCATACAATACACCTGAGCGGTTTTCCACTTTTACCTCAATTTGTGAACCAGGCTGGTGTGCCCCTGTCAATTGAATCAGTGTGTAAAGGAGATCGGTCTCTGTGATGATGCCGACCAGCTTATTTTCTTTGACGATCGGCAGGCACCCGATGTGATGTTCGTAAAAAAGGGCAGCCGCTTCTTCAACAAAGTCGAGGGGGTGTCCTGTGATGACATTAGTTTTCATGATCAACTTTAAAGGATTCTGAAGTTCTTCCGCTGCTTTATCCTTTTGAAAGATGGATGGAGTGCCATCTTTGACATCCCTGTCACTGACGATACCGATCACGGCCATGTTGTCATCGACAATTGGTATATGCCTGATTTTCTTCTCCCTTAGTGTTTTGATCGCCTGTTCTATTGTATCATCTGCTCTTAGTGTCTCTACTTCTGTTTTCATGATTTCTTCTACTATCATGTTTCCATCCCCTTTGAGAGAGTCATTAATACATATAGCGGTTCATGAATCTCAATTTGTCAAATTGCTGGACAGAATCACTGTTGATCCTTTTCCCGATTCTGGCCATCAGGCAGTTGGCCGGATGCGAACTGATTTCAGGATCATCTGTCGCATAATATTCCAGTCCGCCTGCATTCATCATTTTCTCCATGATTTTTCGGTATTCCCAGACATTCAAGCCGGTACCTTTTAAATCCCAATGCCAGTAATATTCAGTTGTGATGATGATATAGTCTTCCATTGCATCGTCCATCATGGAAACCCGCAGCAAGTTCTTACCGACTGAAGCCCCTCTGTATTTAGGAATGACCTCAATGGCCCCCAGCTCAATCAGCTCTTCCATGTTTCCCTGGGACCATCGTTCAAGGGGATCGGGATACAAATATGTAACATAGCCTACTATCATATTGTCTTCCCTTGCAATAATGATTCTTCCTTCCGGCAGGCCGGCGATTTCTACAAGTGCCTTATGCTGTTTTTCCGGCGTGCGGAAGGCTGTCAGGTCTTCATGGAACTCCAAATCTATCATTTCATTCACTGGAACAGGACCTTCAATGATGAGATTACCTTTCGGGGTTTTCAATTCCATGGCGTTATACGTTTTTTGGTGGTTCATTTTGTCACCGCCTCAAATAATAATACATAGTCATTATGACATAAATCCAGCCGCTATAATAGAAGAGCAAACCCCTCTATTAAGCCTTTTATATGAAATCTTTCATATTGGGAAAGAACCCTACATACCAATATTATAACAAAAAACAAAAATCGAACAATTTTTAAAATTGAGAAAAATAGATTTTTGTACTATAATAATATAGTAATTTCTTACATAAGGAGGAATGCTCGAATGAAGTTGGAAGCGCTGCCAGTAACTCAAGGAAACTACAACCTTACTAGTTATGAAGACACGTACAAGGATTTCGATTGGAATGAGGCCAAAAAGAATTTTTCATGGAATGAAACAGGCCGTGTGAATATTGCTTATGAAGCGATTGACAGGCATGCTGAGTCGTCCAGAAAGAATAAAGTGGCCCTGTACTACACGGACGACAACAGAGATGAAAAGTATACCTTCAGAGAAATGAAAAACCTTACGAACAAAGCAGGAAATGTCCTGAAAACACATGGTGATGTGGAAAAAGGAGACAGGGTGTTCATCTTTATGCCCAGGTCACCGGAATTGTATTTCACTGTTCTTGGTGCACTGAAATTAGGTGCTATCGTTGGGCCTTTGTTTGAAGCCTTCATGGAAGGCGCTGTCAGGGACCGCCTTGAAGACAGTGAAGCAAAAGTACTTGTCACGACGCCGGAATTGCTTGAGAGGGTCCCTGTTGATGAATTGCCGGCCCTAGAGCACGTACTCCTCGTTGGAAATGATGTAGAGGAGAAAGGGAAGTATGTTGATTTCCTCACTCGATTTGAAGAAGCGAGCGATAAGTTGGATATCGAATGGGTTGATCTGAAAGATGGAATGATCCTCCATTATACTTCCGGGTCTACCGGAAAGCCAAAGGGAGTCCTTCATGTCCATAACGCCATGCTTCAGCACTACCAAACTGCCAAGTGGGTTTTAGACCTTCAAGAAGACGATGTGTATTGGTGTACAGCTGATCCAGGCTGGGTAACGGGTACTTCATACGGAATCTTCGGACCATGGCTTACGGGTGCCTCCAATATCATTGCAGGCGGAAGGTTCAAGCCGGAAAAATGGTATAACACAATTCAGAAATACGGAGTGACCGTTTGGTACAGTGCACCTACAGCCTTCAGGATGCTGATGGGAGCGGGAGATGAGGTTGTAAAACAATTCGATCTAAGCAGCCTTAGGCACATCCTGAGTGTAGGGGAGCCGTTGAACCCTGAAGTCATCCGATGGGGAATGAAGGTATTCAACCTGCGCATCCATGACACATGGTGGATGACGGAAACGGGTGGACAAGTGATTTGTAACTACCCTTGTATGGAAATCAAGCCTGGATCCATGGGGAAACCAATTCCAGGTATCGAGGCGGCTATCGTCGATGATCAGGGGAATGAGCTTCCACCATACAGAATGGGGAATCTGGCCATCAAGCGCGGCTGGCCATCCATGATGAATGCCATCTGGAAAAATGAACAGAAGTATGATTCCTACTTCATGCCGGGTGACTGGTATGTATCCGGGGATTCCGCATACATGGACGAGGACGGATACTTCTGGTTCCAGGGCCGTATCGATGATGTCATCATGACTTCGGGTGAAAGAGTAGGACCATTTGAAGTGGAAAGTAAACTGGTTGAACATCCGGCAGTCGCAGAAGCCGGAGTTATCGGAAAACCGGATCCCGTTCGCGGTGAAATCATCAAGGCTTTCGTTGCCTTGCGTGAAGGATATGAAGTAACCGATGAGCTGAAAGAAGAAATCCGCCAATTCGTTAAAAAAGGGCTGGCTGCCCATGCGGCACCGAGAGAGATCGAGTTCAAAGAGAAGCTGCCGAAAACACGAAGCGGAAAAATCATGCGTCGCGTGTTGAAAGCATGGGAACTTGACCTTCCAACTGGTGATTTGTCTACAATGGAAGATTAATTTAAGGGGACCGCTCAGTGATCTGGGCGGTTTTTTTGCTTTAGTTTGTTGGTAGGCGCGATGAAGCTTCTATATTTGATAATGGAACTCCTTGTTTAACTTTAGTGCTTTAAAGCATAAAGAGGGACTGTCCCTCTTCGCGCTTTAAAGCACTAAAGTTAAATAGTGATAAAAAAAGATTGAGCCGCAACAGCGGCTCAATCTTTTTCGATGTTTGTTATCCCTGGTTGTTAGTGTTACCTCCAGAGCCTGAGTTATTTCCCCCAGAACCTGAGTTGTTTCCTGAATTGGAGCCCGATCCGGAAGTAGAGCCGGAGTCATTGTTACCTCCGCTATCATTTCCGGAATCCGAATCTCCGTCTCCTTCTGAACCGTCATCGGAATCACCAGGATCAGGCTTCGGTTCTTCAGGTTTTTCAGGGTCAGGTTTGTCCTCTTTCTTAGGTGGTTTCGGTTCTTCTTTTTCTTTACCGATTCGTACTGTGTTTGATTTGCCAGATTGCTTTCCGGCTACATCCACTGCCACGACATAATACTCGCCGTCACCGAGTGTGGAGACGAGACTTTCATCAGATTTGATACTGGCGACTTTTTGGCCGCTCACTGTGAAGACTCTGTAACCTACGACATCCTTGCTGGCCGAGGCTGTCCAGGTCACTTTATTTCCAGATGCAGTGGCTTTAACAGTACCTGGTGCTGCTCCGTCATCTTCAATCTTGTTTTCTGCCACAAGGATATTCTTATATCGTTCTTCGTCAGCTGGTATCAGCTGGCGAGGATCTGCATTGATTCCATTCAAGATATCCTCAACAAAATCAGGGTTCAATATGACTCCTGGTTGTGAGAATTCTTCAGGAGTAGAGTCGAGAGCTAGATACTTCTTGCCGTTAATCATGACATAACGGCTTTTCAGAAGACTGTCGTCCGTCTTGCTAGGCACATATTGTGCGTTAAACAAGTCGCTTTTCACCAAACCAGCCTGACTGCAGGCCTCTGATGGAAGAAGACCGGATATGCCGCAGAAGGATCGCGTTACGACACCTTTTGGTGCTTGGAATGACGCTTCGGGATCAATCAATTCCGGCGCAAGGTCTCGTGCATCATTCAAGAAGTAAGACCATAAGCGAATGTTCCTCAAACCGTAATGTCCATAGGTATCCATGGCTCTGTACATGGATTTGGGATCGTCATAACCAAACCACGTACCGAATGTGATACTTGGATTTGATGCGATGAACCAGTGATCTTTATAATCCTGGGTTGTACCGGATTTACCGGCCCAATCGGAAGAGAAGTTTAGGAATCTCTTAGCATAACGACCTGTTCCAGCATAGTGATCTAGGGTGTCTCTCATCATGTCGATCGTCAAATATGCTGTTTGTGGACTGAATACATCTACCGGTTCAATTTCATGCTGATAGATAGTGTTTCCATCCTTGTCCACAATTTTATCAATCATGTATGCATCGACGAATTTTCCGCCATTAGCGAACGTTGTATAAGCATTTGCGTTCTCTTCAAGGGTAACTCCGCGTTCCATACCGCCAAGGGATAGGGAAAGGTTCTCTTTTTCCCGGCTTGTCAACGTGGAGAAGCCCATTTTTTCAAGGAACTGGATCGGCTGTTTATTAAAAATTCTTGTATACAATCTCGCCGCAGGTATGTTCAAGGATTCTGCCAGTGCATACCTGGCAGGAATCAGTCCATTGTAGTCAAATGAATAGTTTTGCGGACTCCACATTACTCCATTACCGGCCATAATGGACATTTCCACATCCGGCAACGGAGAGCCAGGTCCGATTTCCCCGAATTCCAAAGCAGGGGCATAAACAAGCAGCGGTTTCATCGTCGAACCGTTTTGGCGGATGGATTGAGTTGCATGGTTAAGCTGTTCCAGCTTAAAGTCCCGGCCGCCGACGAAGCTGATGATTTTTCCCGATTGGTTCTCAATCATGATGGCTCCGACCTGTACAGGGTTTGGAACTTCTACCTCTTCTCCTGTTTCCGGATCAATTTTGGTTCTTGTTAGTTCCTGTCCGTACATTTCATATGCATCTTTTGTCTTTTGCATACTGTCATATATTTCTTTATTAATCGTAGAGTGAATATGGTATCCACGCTGTCTCATTTCCCGGTCAGCGAGTGTTATATATTTCTCATAGAGTTCATCATTATTCGCCAGGTCATCATCTGAGTATCCATCTTTTTCTGCGAGGATCTTCGAGATGACTTCCATTGCCCGGCTCTCAATTTCTGCGGTCAGCCAAGGATAATTATCATTGACTGAAGGCTTGGGACCAATGAAATCTTTTGAAATGTCATAGTTGGAAGCAGTCTCATATTCTTCTTCAGAGATATAACCTTCTTCAAACATGCGGTAAAGCACAGTCTGCATTCTCGTAAGCCCTGGTTCCAGGTTCTCTTTCACTTCTCCTCCATTGGTAAAAGGAGTATAGGCAAACGGTGCTTGCGGAAGGCCGGCGATGAATGCAGCCTGAGGCAGAGTCAGATCTTTCGGCTCAACACCGAAGATTCCTTTCGCTGCAGACTTGACCCCGGCAATATTTCTTCCGGAAGAGTTACGGCCAAGTGTCGCTACATTCAGGTATGCTTCAAGGATCTCTTCTTTTTCAAAGAAACGCTCCAATCGCAGGGCAAGAAGGATTTCCTTGGCTTTCCGGTCGAAAGATACTTCGTTTGTGAGAATCTGGTTTTTAATCAACTGCTGTGTAAGTGTACTTCCCCCGGATTGAGTGGCCGAATTGGTGAATTCCTGTACGATTGCACGCAGGATCGCTTTCGGAACAACTCCATTGTGTTCTTTAAAATATTCGTCCTCTGTTGCGATGATGGCATTGATCAAGTTTTCCGATACTTCATCAATACTAACTTCTTCCCGCTCTAAGTCGGTTCTCATTTTCCCAAGATAGACATCATTGGCAAAATAAAGCTGTGAGGTCTCTTCATAGTTGTAAATATCCTGTTTCATATTGTCGTACGGGCGAATCGGTTCTTCCTTTACCAGAGAGGCAAAATAACCCGCCCCGACACCGCCAGCGAATGCTGTGCCCAGAACAGCCACCACAATAAAAATCAATAATAAATTCCATAGAACCCCATAGGTGATTCTGGCACGCTTTAAAAATCTATTGTTAGTAAAGAACTTGATGACAGGCTGAGATCGCTGCAGTAAAGATTGAAATTTTTCCTTCATATATACACTCCTCCTAAAATCATCTATATTATAGCATATTTCGACCATGTAAAGACCACAATAAGGAATTTACCAAGGGACTGCCTGCGGGGCTTGAAAAACTGGTCGTTACAAGGGGAGGTGTTTTTTACCTGATGGATGGGGAGAGTATTTAAGAATTTATGACAGGTCACTATAATTCTTTTTGTGAATTTGGAGGACTATAGAATTTTAAGAGTGGACTAACATTCTTCAAAGAGATTTAGAGGATGTTAAAATTGAAAAAACGAAAATAAAATCCTATAAAGAGCTTTTAAAGGGACGATAATTTTGAAAAAGCAGAATTAAAGCCCTATAAAGAGCTTCTAAAGGACGCTAATATATAGAAACCAAAATTAAAGTCCAATAAGAGCTTACCAGGGGACGTCAAAAATGAAATTAACTAAACTCCAACCAACAGGTCAATCCACTATCTCCAATTCAAAACTAAAGGTTAATTCCCTCCTCAAATTGACAAAAGGGTTTGAACTATGATAAAAAAAGGATATCTGAAAAACTTTCATAATGAAATGGCTTTGACAGGAACAAGTAGTCCCGTTATCCCTATTGCAGAGAGTCAGTGGCTGGTGGAAACTGACATACATAACGTGATGAATTACCTCCTTGAGCTTTTGCTGCGAACGACTACATTCCATTAGCGGCAAACGGGAAAACCGTTATTTTATCAAGTGGAGGATACTTGTGTCCTTAAGTTGGGTGGTACCGCGTGTTAAACGTCCCTGCATTGGCAGGGGCGTTTTTTTGTGGGGAAATTTGCCCACTATAAAAAATCAGGAGGAAGATAAAAATGGATTTATTACAGGATTTAGAGTGGCGTGGCATAACGTATCAGCAAACAGATGAAGAAGGATTGAAAACCCTTTTAGACAAAGAAAAAATTTCAATCTATTGTGGGATCGACCCTACAGCAGACAGTATGCATATCGGTCACTTGCTGCCATTCCTGACGCTGAGACGCTTCCAAAATCAGGGCCATCGCCCGTTGGTGCTTGTAGGAGGAGCGACTGGACTGATTGGGGATCCAAGCGGTAAGAGTGAAGAAAGAAAGCTTCAGACTGTCGAGTCCATTCAGCACAATGTAGAATGTATTAAAAGTCAGCTGAAAAGCATCTTTGATTTTGAAGGTGAAAGTGGCGCGGTGATGGTCAATAACTTTGACTGGATCGGTCCAATGGATATGGTGACATTCCTTCGTGACTTTGGCAAGCATATCGGTGTCAATTACATGCTTGCAAAAGATACGATTGCATCCCGTCTTGAAACAGGAATTTCCTACACAGAATTTACTTACACAATATTACAGGCAATGGACTTCAATCACTTGTATGAAAATTACAATTGTAAGCTTCAAATCGGGGGAAGCGATCAGTGGGGTAATATTACGACTGGGCTTGAACTGATCAGACGTACAAGAGAAGAGGAATCCAAAGCATTTGGATTTACGATTCCGCTTGTAACAAAGGCAGACGGTTCAAAGTTCGGTAAAACCGAAAGCGGAGCTATCTGGCTTGATCCTGAAAAAACGTCTCCTTACGAGTTTTATCAATTCTGGATCAACACAGCGGATGCTGATGTTGTTAAATACCTAAAATACTTTACATTCCTTTCACATGAAGAAATTGAAGCATTAGCGGAAACAGTGGAAACAGAGCCGCACCTGCGCAAAGCTCAGAAAGCTCTCGCAGAAGAAATGACAAAGCTGATTCATGGGGAAGAAGCTCTTGCCCAAGCGATTAAAATCACAGAAGCTTTGTTCAGCGGCAACATCAAGGAATTGTCTTCTGCAGAAATCAAGCAGGGCTTCAAGGATGTACCATCTTTTTTACAATCCAAAGATGAAGAAATCAACCTGGTAGACCTTCTTGTTAATACAAAGATTTCCCCGTCTAAAAGACAGGCAAGAGAAGATATCGGAAATGGCGCGATTTACATTAATGGCGACCGCACAACTGACCTTCAGCATGTCATGTCTGAAGAGGACCGAATCGATGGCCAATTTACGATCATCCGAAGAGGGAAGAAAAAGTACTTCATGATTCAATACTCTTAAGATATAAAAGGTGCTCAATTGAGCACCTTTTTACTATTGTCATTTCTAATACTTTTTATCGAGCAGGCGGACATTCGCTTTGGAACCGAAAATCATGATGGGAATATTGATCAGGACCCCGAGTGCCATCATATTGATGTTCCCGTGGGTGGCACTGGCCACAGCCACAACGTTATCAATGCATCGGCAATAATGATGGTCGTGATAGCTTGCCTTATTCCTGTATGTGATTTAAGATCCTATTCCTCTCTTCCTCTACAAAAACCTTATAAGCATCCCATAATAGCAGTTACACCGCCGATTAAATGAGGAGAAGGCACTGAGAAATGTGCTGAACATATAGGAGGTTTTCAACAGGAAAATAAAACACAAAAAAAGCCCTCCCAAATGGGAAGGCTTTTTAGGAAGATTAACGAGAGTAGAACTCAACGATAAGTGCTTCGTTAATTTCAGCTGGAAGTTCAGAACGCTCTGGTAAGCGAGTGAAAGATCCTTCAAGCTTGTCAGCATCGAAAGTCAAGAAGTCAGGAACAAAGCTGTTCACTTCAAGAGCTTCTTTAACGATGTTAAGGTTGCGGGACTTTTCACGAACACCGATAGTTTGACCAGCTTGCAGACGGTAAGATGGGATATCTACGCGAGCTCCATCAACAGTTACGTGACCGTGGTTAACAAGTTGGCGTGCTTGACGGCGAGTACGAGCCAAACCAAGACGATAAACAACGTTATCAAGGCGGGATTCAAGAAGTGCCATGAAGTTTTCACCGTGTTTACCTTGCATTTTGCCTGCTCTGTCGAATAGGTTACGGAATTGACGCTCAGTCACTCCATACATATGACGAAGCTTTTGCTTCTCTTGTAATTGTAAACCATATTCAGAGATTTTTTTGCGTTGGTTAGGACCATGTTGTCCAGGTGCGTAAGGACGCTTTTCTAATTCTTTACCCGTACCGCTTAGAGAGATTCCAAGACGACGGGATAATTTCCAGCTAGGGCCAGTATATCGAGCCATTGAAGACTCCTCCTTCGTGTTTTTATTTTGTTGTAAAATAAAAACCGTGTGTGAATTAACAATTTATGAGTATGATGTTTTCATGTACCTTCGCTCCAGCAGCAGAGAGTTACAAGATACACCTCTTAACCGAGGAACAAAATACAGCATAAAAGACTTCACATAGGCTGCTTTTATTTTACACAAAGAATATTATATGTTTTTGAGAGAACTAAGTCAAGGGTCAATCGGAAATTCAGGAAGATACTCGGTCTATGCTGTATCTTATAAAAGATTGAGATTTAGAATATTAAATAGGAATCATTTAAACCTTTATGATATAATTTTAATTGATAGAATAACCGGCAAATTTGTATGTTCATCCTTATCCGTGAAGCCAATCGTTTGGAGGCACGGATAAAGATGAAACACGGGTACATTCATATTACATATTGAGGTCAAGTGAATAATCAGGAACGCAGAGATTAGAGGGACATGCTATGGTAAAGAATGATCGGATAGATATGCAAGTGATCGGATTGGAGAGAGAAGATAAAATATTCCTGAATGACTACAAAGCTCATTTATTCGACTTGATGAATGAAGGATTCAGTGAAGACGCGAGCCAATGCAAGCAATGTCTTTCCGCCTGGCTGAAAGTGGTTCAAAACTTATTGCAGGCAGAGACCGTGCTTTTTTATCAATGGATGGAAAACAGTTATCAGCTTGCCGACAGCCTTTCATTGGACATTCATCCGATGACTGTTTTTCCAGAAACAATAGACGATATCTTTGCGGAAGACGAGCAATGTATTGCTGTAGGGACCCTCACTGGAACGATGTTTGCCAATCTTAATTATGCTTTTCGGTTAATGGATGATAATGGCTGCCCGTTTGGAGTCCTCCTGATTTCCGCTCCGCGGTCGCAATTATCATATGAAACTCTCCGAAGCTTCGGTGAATATAGTTCTTCTTATTTAAGAAAGATACAATATTTTAACCAGGTAGTTGCAGAAGAGCATCGTTACCGGGAACTGTTCAAGGTGAATGAGGCCTTTCACTCCTCCATGGATATTAATATCTTGCTGGGACAAATCATCAGCACGCTGACCAGAGTTTTTCCTGATTATGATTTTCTCTTGCTTCTATCTAATGATAATGACAAAAATCATGGTGATCTTCCTATTAAGGATTTCGATTATGATAGTGCCAACACAGCAGCAATGCAGGCATTTGTCAATGGAACCATTGAAACGGAATTTCAGGCTGCCGAGCAAAAGCTGACCCTGTATGCTCCTTTGAAAGGCAAACAGGGAGTGTATGGTGTACTGGAAGTCATCACAGCCAGTCAATTCAGGTTCCCTGAAAACCACAGAGAATTCATCAGTCTTCTTGCATATACGGCCGGCAGCGCCCTTGAAAACGCCAAACTTTACCAGCAGTCCAGAAGGCTGATTTCCGATCTTCAATTGATCAATGAGACATCACACAGGCTTAATTCTAATTTACGGATGACGGAAACCCTTGCATTTTTGAAAAAACAAATCAAACGCTCTTTCCAGGCTTCTTCAATCGGATTCATCTTTGTTGATGATAAAGAAGAATACAAGATTCTACCTGAAAGTTCATCCTTTTTTCAAAGTTTTGAAGGGGCTTCCTACATAAACTTTGTGAAACGGAAAATCACCAAAGAAAAAGAAGCAATCTTCATAGGGGATATTAGTGGTAAGTTCGGTAAACAAATGTCGTACCTTTCTCTTATGGCGGTCCCGATGGTCCAAAATGATTCCACCATCGGTTTCTGTATCGTCCTTCATAAGGATCCTTATTCTTTTTCTTTTGACATGTACAAACTGCTGCAGTCATTCATTCACCATTCCACCCTTGCATTGACCAATTCCATGCTGCGTGAAAAGTTAGAGGAACTTGTGGAAACCGATCATCTGACACAGCTTTATGCAAGGAACTTTCTTGATGAAGAAATGGTGAGGGCTATGAAGGATGATGAGCAGGGAGCACTCCTGCTGCTTGATATCGATGACTTTAAGAAGATTAATGATACCTACGGCCATCAAACCGGAGATGAAGTCCTTATACAGGTTGCAAAGACCCTGATGGATGAATCTAAAGACAAGGGCTATGCTGCCAGATGGGGCGGAGAAGAGCTTGCAATTTACCTCCCTCACATGACTCTGGAGTCCGGCCAGGAGCTGGGTTCCCGGATAGTTAAGAAAATCCCTGAGGTAACAACCCCTTCAGTGACCGTATCCTGCGGAGTTTCATATTGGAAGGGGCCGAATGATCATGTTAAGGACCTGGTCAAAAGGGCGGATACCTCTATGTACTACGCTAAAAATAATGGGAAAAATCAAGTGGCAACTATTTAATCACCACAACAAAAAGACCTTAGAACACTCATGTTCCAAGGTCTTTTTTGTCTAGTTCCTCCTGAAGGAAAGCATAAATCGGTTTTTATGTAAACGCTTTCTTTTTCTGTTGAAATGTCATATGCTATTAATGAATTCTTATGAGATGAATAGGCCGGCCGACAACCTGCGGTAAAATGTGCCGGAGAGACCCTGTACTGATGGGATAGATAAGATAGCAGCGTTAAGTTCGGATTAGATAACAGGAGGAGAAAGAAATGAAAAAGGAGTTCGAAAGGTTTGAAACGAAAGTCATTCATGAAGGGTACAATTCCAATGAATATAATGATAGTTTAGCACCCCCGCTCTATCAAACTTCTACTTTTACGTTTAAGGATGCCCAGCAGGGTGAAAGGAGATTTGCGGGAGAAGAAGGCGGATATATCTATTCCCGCCTGGGAAACCCAACAGTGTCCATGCTGGAAGACAGGATGGCAGCGCTGGAAAATGGAGAAGCGGCGCTTGCATTTGGTTCCGGTATGGCAGCGGTCTCTGCTGTCCTGCTCTCCTTGACAAAAGCCAATGATCACATTCTCTGTTCTCAAGGGGTGTATGGGTGCACATTCGGACTCTTGAACCTGATGGAAGAAAAATATGGAATCACTCACGATTTTTCGGCTATGGACAATGAGGAAGAAATAAGAAAAAGCATTAAACCGGAAACGGTCTGCATCTATGTGGAAACGCCAATCAACCCGACAATGAAGCTGATTGACCTTGAGATGGTTGCAGGTATTGCCAAAGAGAAGGGAATCCCCGTGATTGTGGATAATACTTTCTCTTCACCATACTTACAAAAACCGCTTGATTCAGGCTGTGATATTATCATACACAGTGCCACTAAATATATTTGCGGACATGGTGATGTCATCGCGGGTATTGTTGTAGGTAAAAGAGAACTAATGGACCATATTAGGATGACTACCCAAAAAGATATCGGCGGAGTGATTTCGCCATTTGATGCCTGGCTGCTGCTGCGGGGCTTAAAGACGCTGCCAGTGCGAATGGACCGCCATTGTGACAATGCCGAAAAAATCGCGGCATTCTTAAAAGAACAGCCTCAGGTCGAGAATCTGTTCTTTCCTGGGGATACCGACAACCCTAACTATGAAACAATGAAAAAACAAATGAGTAAACCGGGCGGATTAATCTCGTTCACGATCAGAGGGACCAAAGAGACAGCTCAGCAATTCATGAATGAGCTGCAATTGATTAAAATCGCGGTAAGCCTTGGGGATGCCGAAACCTTAATCCAGCATCCCGCCACTATGACCCATGCTGTAGTACCGGAAGAGTCCAGAGAAAAAATGGGCATATCCGATACACTTCTAAGACTATCGATAGGACTGGAAGCGTGGGAAGATATCCGGGATGATTTACTGCAGGCATTTAGTAAAGTGAAATAAAGAACAAGACAGAGCCGATGCGGTTCTGTCTTGTTTAGTGGTGGATTGGGAATCCCTGGAAGTACTAGATAAAAATATCTTGGCTCATAACTGGATATCTATAGGCGCAGGGAAGGTTATAAGATTATTAATCTTCCTGAAACCAGAGATAGAGTGTCAATAAAGGTTCATGGGACCAAAAAAGTGCAGAAAATCAGAATAGGGTGTCTCATGAGGGGTTCATAAGACCAAAAATAGCTCAGAAACCAGTTTAGGGTGTCTCATGAAGGGTTCATAAGACCAAAAACAGTTCAGAAACCAGTTTAGGGTGTCTCATGAAGGGTTCATAAGACCAAAAACAGCGCAGAAATCAGATTAGGGTGTCTCATGAAGGGTTCAAAAGACCAAAAACAGCTCAGAAACCAGGATAGAGTGTCTCATGAAGGGTTCAAGGGACCAAAACGAGGATTGCCCGTGTCATGGCAGCCGTTTCTCTATATGCGGAGACGTCATCGAAGGCCCTGCCGTATAGCCATTGAAAAAATATATGAATAATGAAACACCCGAAAAGTTTCATTTCGGGTGTTTTATCATTGCTCTTTTTTCCATATGGAGAGCAACGGTCCGCTGTTTCCATAGACGGGGTCCTGTGAAGGGAGGTCTACTTCTTTAATTTCTATAAACAGCTGAGTTGATTCATTATTCTCATCCGTTTTAAGGTTATGGTCCTTTCCATCAGGATAAGCCCCGGCAACCATGAAATCTTCACTGGCCGTTAATCGTTTGTGCCCGGTGCCGGCCGGCAGAACCACTACATCTCCTGGATGGACCTCGACTTTTTTGCCACTTTCCCCACCGACGATTAATTCAGCTGTTCCCCTGACCACCCCAAGCACCTCATGGGTATTACTGTGGAAGTGATGGTAATCGAAAACCCCGCCTTGCCAGCTGTTTCGCCAGTTATGATCATGGAAAACTCCTTCTGCTTTTTCGGGATCATCCTTGAAAACCCCCTTATAAAGTAAAACAGGAAGATCAGGATTGTTCGGACTCGATCCGCTCTCTTCAAAATATAATGTTTCTACATCTTTGCTCTGCATGTTCCAACCTCCTTTGCGGTATTCTATCATTTGAAATTCCCTTGGTGTATTCGGGGTAAACGTTTGTTTTAAGGGGGGAGTGAAAGGCGGGAGTGAGATATTCAGTTTTGCAAATATAGCAAAAGGAAATTATTAGGTGTGCTGAGAACTTTGTTTGCTCCACAAAAAAGTTGCTGTCGAGCTAGCTGGTTTGGGACATTCTTTCGCCAAAACCCTAAGGAGGATGCCGTCGAGCTAGCAAAATGAGGACATTCTCTCGCCGAAACGTTCGATCCTTCCCCCCTCTCTGGCTTCCTAACTTATTACTCAAAACCACCCGTCGTTGCCCAATGTCTCTCCTCTGAAACTTATCTCCCTGGCCTTAAATATCAAAAAAACCGGGGATAATCCCCGGTTTCAAAATTAAATGTATTTAATTAATGCTCCAACGAGCTCTTCAAGTTTGGCTTTATCCGTTTCATCGAATCTGCTTTTCTCCGGGCTGTCGATGTCCAGAACACCGATCACTTCTCCATCCTTTATCATCGGAACGACAATTTCGGATTGAGATGCTGCATCACAGGCAATATGACCAGGAAAAGCATGGACATCATCGACCAGGTAGGTTTTTTTGTCTTTTACAGCCGCCCCGCAAACGCCTCTTCCGACGGCAATGCGGACACATGCAGGAAGTCCCTGGAATGGTCCGAGAACAAGCTCGCCATCTTCCATGAGATAAAATCCAACCCAGTTAATTCGGTCCAAAAATTGGTTAAGCAATGCAGAAGCATTACTCAAGTTGGCGATGCGATTGCTTTCTCCTTCTAACAGGGCGTGTAATTGTTTGATGACCAGGTCATAGTTTTCTTCGCGGGTACCTTGGTACATAGAAGTTTGAAACATGGAACTCCCTCATTTCTACAGAATGTGATTTCAATATCATAGATTCAACCTTTTCCTGCAAGATTGGCAGGAAAGTGTCGAGAAATACATAAAGGAATAGCGGGTGAAGCGCCGAATTTTATGTAATAACCGGGTTTCACTAATTCTTTAACAAGAGTTGTCCGAGAAAGGATTCTCTGCTTATTGGCATTCCTGATTAACCATTTTTAGCACATTTCCATGGGTGAATCAACTAATAAATTCGAAAGTAGGGAGAACATGGCAAAACCAGCTGCACAGGGCATGACTAAAGAAAATATTCTCTTATCTGCTGTTTCTCTGTTTAATACCAAAGGATACAATGGCACTTCTGTCAGGGATATTGCAAAAAAAGCATGCGTTAACGCTGCAAATATCTCCTATCACTTTCATGGCAAGCAGGGGCTTCTCGAATCCTGTTTTACCCGCTTTTTTGAATCTTATTTAGAATGTCTCGAAGCAGAAGCAGATAAATTGGACTTCACTCCTGCGGATGAATGCTTAAAAAGGGCAGTATACAATATCCTTCAGTACCAGAGTGAAAATCATCTTCTGTCCCGTTTTGTCTGGAGGGAAATTTCCATCGACTCACAGATTGTCCGTGAAATCATTTCCTCGTACCTGATGAAAGAACGGTACTTGCTAAAGAGATTTTTTGAGGGCGGAAAAGAACAACACCGCTTCACTTCCATGCCAGTTAGTATTTTCATCATCCAGCTGAAATCCATGCTCTCCATGCCTTTTCTCAACAGCCAATATTTAAGAGAGGTATGGCATGTGTTCCCACAGGAACAGTACTTTGTCGACAGGTATTTCACTTCGATTGAGCAATGGATCGACCAATGCCTGCTGACAGGACAGACCGCATCCTTACAATAAAGTCAGCAAAGGATCATGCGGTCCCTGCCTTGATTCAAATCCTTTGCTTGATGTGCATCCGATCCATAGACAAGAGGGATTCCCATCTCCAGGGCCTGCTTTACGATTTCAGGCGGCGGGTAGGAAACGCCGCAGCCTTTTTTGAAAAAGCCTGCTCCATTATAATCAAGTTCCATTTTTCTGTTTGCGATTTCGTCCAATATCGAGTTTATTTCCTGGCTGAACGAGCTTGACGGCGGGAAATTTTTTTTGAATTTATCGGCAAGGGTAATATGCCCGATCCGCTTTGGTTTATAATTGCCAAGATCCGCTTTGATCGATTTCAATACCGTAGAATAATAGGCTTGATGTATTCGATCGACAGAGCCGTAAAACTCAATCATCCTCCCGAAATTCTCCTTGCTGTAGTCCAGGCAGTCGTAGGTCCCTTCTTTTAATAAAAAATGAACTGAAAGCAGGCTGTCGTCAAGATGGGGCCCGATTGTGTCAAGAAACTGAGTTGTCTCCTCCTCATAGCCTTCTATATAGTCAATTTCCAGTCCGGTCTTAATGGTGATTTTTCCCCTGTACTCTTTTTTTAAGTCTGTTAGATCCTTTAGATATGACTCCAGGTATTCCCTCTTCATGCCGCTGTCATTATCAGGGACAGGGTCTTTGAAACCTTCTGGGAGAGGGGCGTGTTCCGTAAAAGTGATTTCATCATATCCGAGTTCAAGTGCCCTGTTTATATAATCATGGAAGGTGTCCTTCGTCCCGTGCGGGCAATAAGGAGTGTGAATATGTCCGTCAATTTTCATCAAATCCCTCGTTTCCTTTTACTGTCATCTCCATATATAATAGTAAAATATCAATATTTTTGCTGAATAGATAGACTTTTATAATAAAACTTCTATTTGAAGAGGAAAAATTGCAAATAAATCGTCAAAAAATGTCGTTATCATGGTATCATAATAAAAGCTATGATGTGAGATTTTACAGTTTTTACATAGAGCAGACCAAGTTATAGAAGCAGGGGGCTTACGATGGAATTTATCATCGGAGGAATTATACTTTTAATCATACTATTTATTATCGGTTATTTTATAAGAAGAAAATATTATCATCATGTCGACCGCCTCGAATCGTGGAAGGTTGACATCATGAACAGGCCCATCTTGGATGAACTGTCCAAAGTCAAGCAGCTTAACATGACAGGCCAGACGGAAGAACTCTTTGAAAAATGGCGTAAAGGCTGGGATGATATCGTAACGGCCGAGCTTCCTGAAGTTGAGGAGCTGCTCTTCACGGCTGAAGAGTACATTGACAAGTTCCGCTTTGGTTCGGCTAAGGATGTACTGGCTAAAATCGAAGAAGTCTTAAATCTGACTGAAGACAAAATGGAAAGAATCCATTCTGAAGTTGAAGAGCTGGTCGGAAGTGAAGAAAAGAACAGACTTGAGATTGAAGAATTGAAAGAAGCCTTCCGTAAAAACAGGAAGACCCTGCTTGCCCACCGCCATACATATGGCAAAGCAGCATATGGGCTTGAAGCCAGGCTGGATGAAATGTCAGAGAAAATTGAAGACTTCCATAAGCTTACGGAAGAAGGGAATTACCTTGAGGCCAGGGAGCTTGTACTGGGGTTGACTGCGAATACCCAGGATATCGCCCAAAAGATGGAGACGATTCCCGATCTGCTCACAGAGTGTCAGAGCTCTCTTCCGAATCAACTGAACGAAGTGGAAGCAGGATACAATGAAATGGAATCTCAAGGGTATGTCTTGAAACACCTTGGCATCAATACTGAAATTGCAAGGCTGCGGGAAGAGCTGGCAGCATGCGTTGATGCACTGGAAAAACTTCAGACGGATAAAGTGACGGATGAAGTCAATGGATTGAAGGAAAGCGTTGAACACCTGTATGACATGCTTGAAAAAGAAGTTCTCGCTAAGCACTTCGTATTGCAAAATGAGGAGAAATCTTCAAAGCATCTTGAAACCATCAAGGCTGTCAATAAAGAAATTAAGCAGGAAACAGAGCTTGTTCAACAGGGGTATCATCTTCAGGATGAAGACTTGCAGATCCCGGTTCAATTGGATAAGAAAATCAATACACTGTTCAAGCGTTTTCAGCAGCTTCAGGAAAAAGTCGTGGAAAACGATTCGGCTTATTCATTCCTGAGTGAAGAATTGCAAGATATCAACCAGCAGCTTGAGATGATTCAAAACGAGCAAAATACTTTTTCAGAACAGCTTCAGGCTCTTAGAAAAGAAGAAATTGAAGCGAAAGAGAAAGTGTCCGAGCTTAAGAAAAAAATCGGTGAAGCAAGTAGGATGATTTCAAAAAGCAATGTTCCTGGATTGCCATCAGACTACAACGCTCTTCTTGAAGAGGCCTATAAAAATATTACCGATGTGGTTCGTGCTCTTGAAGAAAAGCCGCTCAATATGCCTGTCGTTCAAAAGTATCTCGAAAAAGCAGTGGATACGGTTAATCATTTCCACAAAAAGACAACAGATTTGATTGAAACGGTCATGCTTGCAGAGAAGGTCATTCAATACGGAAACCGTTACAGAAGCCGATATGGTGATGTTTCTCAAAAACTGCAGAAAGCAGAATCGGCATTCAGAAGCTATGAATACAGAGAGGCTCTTGAAGAAGCCGCTACAGCCATTGAGGAAGTTGAACCTGGTGCAATCAAAAGAATTGAAAGTATCGTGAATGAAGAAATGAATCATTAATATTAAAAATCCCGGCCTGGCATCAGCCAGACCGGGATTTTTTTATGCTTTTGAACGAAAACTTGCAGCGAAGAGAAAGCCGATGACAGCCCCAATCATTGCAGGCACCAGCCAGCCGATGCCCTCATTGAAGAGCGGCAAGACACCTAATGTATCATTCAAGCGGGCCAAATCAACTCCGGCTATTTTTAAACCGTCAATAATACTGATAAGGAACGTCGGTAACAGTGCCCCGATATATACAGCGGAGTAGCCGTTAAACCAGTTATGCATGAATGAAAGCATTATAAGAACAATCGCCAGTGGATAAATCACAATCAGGACCGGCAGAGATACGGAAATCAGCTGAGTCAACCCAATGTTGGCAATAATCATACTGAAAACACTGATAATGATGACCAGACTACGGTAAGATACTGGTAACAGTTTTGAAAAGTACTGTGCACAAGCTGACACCAGGCCGATGGAAGTCGTCAGACAGGCAAAAGTGATGGCCAGTCCCAATATGATCGTTCCGATTTGGCCGTACAGGTAATTAGCAGACCCGGCCAGGATGGCTCCTCCGTTGTCCTTCAACCCAATAGCTTCTGGACTTGTCGCCCCGATAAACCCGAGTGAGAGGTACACAAGTGCCAAGCCGGTTGCTGCAATGACTCCGGCAAGGATGCAAGCCTTCGTAATGGAAGCCTTGGATGTAATCCCTTTTTCTTTAACAGCATTGATGACTACAATCCCAAAGACGAGTGCGGCAATCGTGTCCAGTGTCAGGTACCCTTCAAGAAACCCTTTGAAAAAGGGACCGTCAATATAGGCACCAGAAGGCTCCTGGAATTCGCCCATTGGCGAGATGATACTTTTGGTGACCAGTATTGTCAGGATGACAAGTAAAGCAGGAGTCAAGACCTTGCCGATCCTGTCCACCAGTTTGGCAGGGTTCATTGCAAGCCATATGGTCAAACCGAAAAAGATGATGGTATAAATGAACAATGGCAATCCGTACTTACTGACATCCTCCCCAAGAAAAGGAGTGACACCAATTTCATAAGCGACCGTTCCTGTCCGTGGGATTCCAAAAAACGGACCAATTGCCAGATACATAACGACAGTAAAAACGATCCCAAAGACAGGACTCACTCTGCTTGCCAGTGTTTGAAGGTCACCGCCCGTTTTAGCAATCGCAATGATGCCCAGCAAAGGAAGACCGACCCCGGTAATCAGGAAACCAAGAATCCCTGTCCAGATATTATCTCCCGCCTGCTGCCCCAAAAAAGGAGGAAATATCATATTACCTGCCCCCAGGAACAAAGCGAACAGCATAAGGCCAACCGTAAAAATTAGATTTAATGATAGCGCTTTCTCTTTCATTGAATATGCCTCCTGAAATATATAAGGTGAATCAAACTGTTATATAGTAACACAGAATTGACGAAAATTGTCGAAATAATTAAAAGTTAAAAAATTCAGTATTTTAGTGTAAGGATAAAGGTTACTTTTCTATTTACGCTCTCACAAAACCACGGCAGCTATTCCTGCAATCAAGGGTGAGAGAGGTGGAAATATAGGGTATGCACTACTCAGAAAAATACTTCCTCATGATTCACCCGTATACAACAGGCTGATTCAAAAGCTATCATTGGAATTAGGGCAGTCACTAATTAATCTTCACATAACTAGTTGAAAATCATTCTTGAGAGTCGGAATTTTTTTCATGTTGGATTTGTGATAATATAATCTTTTGTAAGCTGTATTAGCTTTACCTAAGGGTATATATGGTTGATTGAAGCGGAAGGTGTGCGACCTCCTATGGGATCATCGGGACGTCTAGTTCCAGCGCCAAGCCCCTCGGGGTCAAATAACCCGAAGAGAATAAAAGGAAAGATCGCCTTTTTTTCTCTTCCTAGCGAAAAGAGCGATTAAAACATTAGATTTAATATTTTTAATACTGAAATTATCAGAAGGTGTAAATAGATGATTTATTTTGATAACAGCGCTACGACAAAACCTTATAAAGAAGTTCTCGATACCTTTTTGAAGGTAAATGAAGACTATTTCGCCAATCCTTCTTCGATTCATGCTCTTGGCGGAAAAGTGGAGACACTGATCGGCAAGTCAAGAAAACAGGTTGCCAATCTGCTGAATATCAAGGAAACGGAAGTTTTTTTTACATCAGGAGGAACTGAGTCAAATAATCTCGCCTTAAAAGGGACCGCTTTACAGTACCGTAAACGGGGAAGGCACATTATCACGACTATGATTGAACATCCATCCATCACTGAAACATGTGAACAATTGAAGGAACTCGGTTTTGACATCACGTACCTGCCAGTCGATTCACAAGGAAAAGTCCAGGTTGAGGAGGTACTGAATGCCCTTAGGGATGACACGATTTTGGTTTCCATCATGCATGTAAATAATGAAGTAGGAAGTATCCAGCCGGTTGCAGAAATCGGAAATGCGCTGAAAGCCTATCCCAAAGTGATTTTTCATGTGGATCATATCCAGGGAATCGGTAAGGTACCTCTGTCTTTTCATGAAGCCGGAATCGATCTTTGCTCTATTTCCGGCCATAAAATACATGGATTAAAAGGCACTGGAATGTTGTATATTAAGGAAGGATTGGAAATTTCTCCTTTACTCTCCGGCGGGGAACAGGAAAGGAAAATCAGGAGTGGAACAGAAAATACAGGAGGAATCGTATCGTTTGCGAAAGCCTTGAGACTGCATTTTGAAAAAGGCAGAAAAGAACTGGATCGAATTCAGAAGTTGAACACTTATTTAAGGAATAAACTAAGTAAACTAGAGGGAATCACCATCCATTCTCCTGAAGCAGGATCAGCTCCACATATTGTGAATTTTTCAGTGAGTGATATCCGCGGTGAGATTTTTGTGCATGCATTGGAAGATTTTAATATATATGTATCGACCACCAGCGCGTGCTCATCCAAAAAAAATGTTCCCTCAAGGACACTGCAGGGAATGGGCATAAACGAAACCCTTCTCAATACATCTGTCAGAGTCAGTTTTTCTTTTGAGAATACGGAAAATGAAGTGGACGCATTTTGCAGTGCAGTTGAAGACGTAAAGAAAAATTTAGAAGAAACGACGAGGAGAAGAAGATGATTTATGATCAAATACTAGTCCGTTATGGCGAAATTTCAACAAAAGGCCGCAACCGCAAGGCTTTTACAAAAAAACTGAGAGAAAATATTCTCATGGTGCTGAAAGACTTCCCGAAGGTAAAGGTCAGTGCCACCCGGGACAGATTGCACATCTACCTTAATGGTGAAAATGGGGAAGAAGCCCTCAAGAAACTGGCAAATGTATTCGGAATCCAATCTTACAGCCCTGTAGTGAAAACTGCAAAAGATGTTGATGAGATAAAAGAAGCTGCCCTTACGCTTATGAAAAAAACATATTCAGAAGGACAGACATTCAAAGTATCGGCAAGAAGAGCGGACAAAACCTTCGAACTTGATACAAATGAAATCAATTACGCAGTCGGTTCCCATGTGCTTAAAAATACGGAAGGTTTAACAGTGGACGTGAAAAACCCGGATATAAAGCTGAACGTGGAAATCAGAAAAGAAGGCGCTTATCTTTCAAGTGAAATTTACCAGGGAGCCGGAGGAATGCCTGCCGGAGCCAGCGGTAAAGCGATGCTGATGCTTTCCGGAGGGTTGGACAGCCCAGTTGCTGGCTATTTGATTATGAAGCGAGGCGTGGAGGTCGAGGCTGTACACTTTCACAGTCCTCCTTTTACAAGTGAGAGAGCTAAGCAAAAAGTCATCGACCTGGCAAAGTCACTGTCTGTATTTAGCGGAGGAATCAAGCTGCATATAGTTCCATTCACTGAAATCCAGCAGACCGTCCATAATCAGGTTCCTGAAAACTATACGATGACATCTACTAGAAGAATGATGTTGAGGATTACAGAGAAACTGAGACAGAAACATAATGGACTAGGCATTATTACAGGCGAAAGCCTCGGGCAAGTGGCCAGCCAAACTTTAGACAGTATGCTGGCCATCAACGAAGTTACCAGCACTCCTGTCCTCAGGCCGCTGATTGCAACCGATAAACTTGAAATCATTGATATTGCCAAAAAGATCGGAACCCATGATATTTCAATTCTGCCCTATGAAGATTGTTGTACCATCTTTACTCCGCCCGCCCCGAAAACAAAGCCGAAAACGGAGAAAATTCAATACTATGAAAGCTTTGTTGACTTTGAACCTCTCATTGATAAGGCTGTCGCTGACACCGAGATGCTTGTCATTGAGGGAGGTACCCTGCAAACCGAGAATGCTGAATTAGATGATCTGTTGTAATATTATTAGGAAGAATTACCAATAGAGAAACCGAATGAAGCCATGTGTTTTCGCACACTCTATACTCACAAGGAGGTGAAAGACACATGGCAAACAACAACAGTTCAAACCAACTAGTAGCTCCAGGAGCTCAACAAGCGATCGACCAAATGAAATACGAAATCGCTTCTGAATTCGGTGTACAACTTGGTGCAGATGCAACTGCACGTGCTAACGGTTCTGTCGGTGGTGAAATCACTAAACGTTTAGTTCAAATGGCTGAACAACAAATCGGCGGCGGATACCAACAGTAATTCAACTAAATACAATGGCTACAAGGAGCGGGATTTCCCGCTCCTTTATTTGTGTCTTCGCTTTTCAAGTTACGCGAACACGAGGGACTTGGCGTTGGAATTGAACGTCCCGCCCAAAGACCTTCAGAATAGTATTAAGGTAACCCAAAGCTTTTGTGAAGATAGCTTTTATAAGCTTGGAATGTAGCAATACGAAAAATTTTAATAAAGTTTGATAAAGTCTTAATACCGAAATTCCACGGGAGGCATATTGTGCTAATGTCTTGCGGAGACTCGATTCCTGAAAGGGTGACTACGTTTTTCTACTAACGGTTTTATCCCTATTTTTCCCCTTTTGTATAGATTGAGACAAAATACTTCAACTAAATTATTTTAAATATTATAAAAATTTAGTATAATATAACAGAATAACAACAAAGGGGGAGATTTAATGAGAAGAGAGGACTTACTTTCACCAGAAAAGTACAATCTCATCAGCGAAGTCGAGAAGTTTGCAGGAGATCCGAACAAGAAGGCAATCTTATGGAAGAGTGAACAAGGGGAAGAGAAAGACATTACATATGAAGAACTAATGAAGAATGCGAACAAAATTGGAAACGCATTCATGAATAACGGATTGGAAAAAGGCGATGTCGTCCTCGTTATGATTCCAAGGTTGATTGAGGCATATGAGACGTATGTCGCTGCCCTGAAAGCAGGAATGGTGGTCATCCCAAGTTCAGAAATGCTTCGCTCCAAAGACTTAAAATACAGAATTGAGCATGGAGATGTTAAAGCAATCGTTTGTTACGCTCCATATACCGAACAGTTTGATCAGGTGGAAGAAAGTTCAGGATTAAAGAAGTTTGTGGTAGGTGCAGAAAAGGAAGGCTGGCTTTCTTTGGATCAATTAAAGGACGAATCTTCTGACGAGTTCGCACTCGCCGATACAGTTCGGGATGATATGGCTTTCCTTTCTTACACATCCGGAACAACAGGCAATCCTAAGGGAGTTGTCCATACACATGGATGGGCTTATGCTCACTTGCGTACAGCTGCAAAAAAATGGCTCAGCATCGAGGAGGGAGATACGGTATGGGCAACGGCCGGTCCAGGCTGGCAAAAGTGGATCTGGAGTCCTTTCCTTTCTGTGCTGGGGTCTGGTGCCACCGGACTGGTTTATCAAGGGAAATTTGAACCGGATACGTACCTGCAAATGCTGGAAGACTATCAGGTCAATGTGCTTTGCTGTACGCCTACAGAATATCGTTTGATGGCCAAAGTCGATGACTTGGGCAAATATAATCTTCAACACTTGCATAGTGCCGTTTCCGCAGGCGAACCATTGAACAGGGAAGTCATTGATGCCTTCCAAAAACATTTCAAGGTGGATGTCAGGGACGGATATGGACAGACGGAAAATACTCTGCTTGTCGGAATCATGAAAGGGATGGAATTGAAGCCGGGGTCGATGGGGAAACCAACACCAGGGAACCGAGTGGATATCATTGATGAAGAAGGCAAACCGTGTGCTCCCGGGGAAGTGGGGGATATTGCGGTACACACCGAAACACCGGCTCTATTTAAAAATTATTATAAAGACCCTGAAAGGACAGCCATGCAGTTCAGGGGAGATTATTATATTACAGGCGATAAAGCGAAGAAGGATGAGGACGGATATTTCTGGTTTGAAGGCCGTGGTGATGACATCATCATCAGTTCGGGTTACACCATTGGACCGTTTGAAGTGGAGGACGCACTCGTCAAACATCCTTCGGTGAAAGAGTGTGCTGTAGTGGCAAGTCCTGATGAAGTCCGGGGAAATATCGTCAAAGCCTTTGTTGTGCTTCGAGACGGTGTAAATCCGGAAGATCCTGGCCTGGTGAAAGATCTACAGGAACATGTGAAAGAATTGACGGCTCCATATAAATATCCAAGAAGTATTGAGTTTCTTGATGAACTGCCAAAAACGACTTCTGGAAAGATCAGAAGGGTAGAATTGAGACAGAATGAAAGAACAGCCGTGCAGAAGTAACTCTGAAATTTTTTTGAATGCTGTACTACGCCGGAAGGGCGTGGTGCAGCTTTTTTTGATTTTGTGGAGTTATGACCTTTGTAAGTGATTTTTGTGAATGTCCCCCGCATTGTGAGCGCTGTAGGTCATTTGCGATTTTTTCGCAGAATGATCCCCCGTGCAGTCGAAGCGCGGTACATCAATTTAAAATTAATGCGGAATGATGTCCCTTGGAGGGGAAGCGGGGTACGTGATTTTGGAATTGTTGTGAGATGATGTCCCTCGGAGGCGTAGCGGGGTACATGATTTTGAAATTTTAGCCAGATGATGTCCCTCGCAGTCGGAGCGCGCTACATCATTTGGAAATATACGCGGAGTGATGTCCCTCGCATGCGAAGCGCGGTACATGATTTTGGAATTCATGCGGAATGATGTCCCCCGCATGCAAAGCGCGGTCCATCATTTGGAAATTTTTCATAAGATGATTCCATTGAAGCACTCCTATTCTCAATAATGCTGATTTTTCAGAAAACGAAATGCTTTAAAGTATTAAAGCGATATAGTAAAATAATACAGGAAGAAATAAGACGGGAGTGGCTCCCGGGCTTGATAGAGCAGCGGTATATGTTCCCGCCCATGCATGAGAAACCTCTATCAGGAAGGTGGGCCAGTCCTTTTTTGTATAGATAACGATGAAGACAAGGAGTTTTTTTAATGGGTACTTTATGGCATAATGGAACGTTTTATACCATGACAGAAGAAGGCGCGGCAGCCGAAGCCGTCTACACAGAAGATGGTTCTATTAAAGGGGTTGGCTCGTTACAAGAAATGGAATCAAGATTTGGAGATGCCGTTTCGAAAAGAGTTGATCTGCAAGGTAATACGGTTTTCCCTGGATTTGTCGACAGTCATATGCATCTTATCGGACATGGAGAGACACTGATTCGTTTGGACCTTTCAAAGATGAATACAAAAGCGGAGGTTCTGCAGGCAGTAAAAGAAAAAGCTGAAAACACGCCGGAAGGCAACTGGGTTATCGGTGAAGGATTCAATGAGAATCTCTGGGAAAACAGTGAAGTCATCACAAGGCAGGAGATTGATGAGGTCGTATCCGACAAGCCGGTCCTGCTAAAGCGAATTTGCCGCCACGCCATGGTTGCCAACTCAATGGCTTTGGAGCTGGCAGGAATTAATGAGAAATCAGAAAATCCTGCAGGAGGGGTCATCGAGAGAAACGAAAACGGTGAGTTAAATGGTGTGTTGAAGGACACAGCTCAGGATATACTTATCGATGCCCTTCCATCACCGACAGCAGAATATCTGGAAGAAGCTTTGACAAAAGCGATTGAGAACTGCTGGAGGCTCGGACTTGTCGGGGGGCATACGGAAGATTTGAGCTATTACGGAAATTTCAATAAGACCTACCAAACCTTTTTGAATGTAATCGAGGAAGGGGGCAGGAAGTTCCGGTCACATTTGCTTGTCCATCAAGCTGTAATCGACGATTGGAAAGAAGCTGGATTTACTTTTATGGGTGGAACACCCCTGGTGGAATTTGGAGCGATGAAAATTTTCGCCGATGGTGCACTTGGAGGAAGAACGGCGTTATTAAGCCATCCATATAATGATGACCCCTCTACCCATGGGGTAGCGATCCACTCGCAGGACAAGCTGAAGGAACTTGTTAGAAAAGCAAGGAAATATCAGCTTCCGATCGCCGTGCATACAATTGGTGACCAGGCATTTGAGAACGTGCTGGATGTAGTAGAAGAATATCCAACGTACAATGGGAGAAGGGACCGCTTTATCCATGCACAGCTATTGCGCAGAGAATTGATTGACAGGATCAAGGGTCTGCCGCTTATACTCGATATTCAACCAAGATTTGTCCCTTCCGACTTCCCGTGGGTGATCGATCGTATCGGCCAAGAAAATATGGAATACAATTATGCATGGAAAACCTTATTGGATGAGGGCATTCCTTGTGCGGGAGGATCTGACGCCCCGATTGAGCCTGTAGATCCTTTACTGGGAATCCATGCCGCTGTCACAAGAACCAACCCCTTGGATCCGGCAAGAACGGTGTATATGGAAGAACAAAGATTATCAATGTATGAGGCGGTTTCCTTATTCACCAAAGGCAGTGCCTACGCATGCCATCATGAGCACGATCACGGTATGATTAAAGAAGGATACAGAGCCGATTTCACTGTCCTTCCGAAAGATATCTTCCAGATAGATGCGGATGAGTTGCTTCATATGGAAGTGGAAATGACAGTCGTGGATGAATCTGTTGTATATAAAAAAGCATAAAAATGGTTGGAAGGTGCTTGGTAATCAGGCACCTTCACTTATGCGAAGTTATTCCATCCAAACTTTCAGATTGCCCTTTAACAGGAACCGATATATAATGAAATTATTTCGAGAACTGAAATAATTTGAAAGGGGTGGCCGGCATAAAAACAGAAGAACAAGCTGGTATTCTGTATACGGCATTTTCTTATTTTCTATGGGGGATTTTGCCGATTTACTGGAAGTTTCTTGATCACGTACCGGCAGATGAAATATTGGCAAACAGAATATTCTGGTCATTCTGGTTTATGATTGTCGTTTTAATCTTCATCAAGAAGTTCCCAGTCTTTTGGAATATGATAAAGGGAATGATGAAAACCAAAAAGAAACTTGCTGCCTTGGCAACAGCATCGCTACTCGTCAGTGCAAACTGGTTCATTTATATTTGGGCTGTCAACACCGATCAGATGGTAGAAGCAAGTCTCGGCTATTATATCAATCCTCTTGTAAGTGTCCTGCTTGGAGTCTTTATTTTAAGAGAACAAATGACGAAAGCCCAGGTGTTTTCCTTCCTATTGGCAGCCGCAGGTGTCATTGTGCTGACTGCTTCATACGGAAGATTTCCTTGGATTGCCATTGGGCTGGCTTTCTCCTTTGGTCTGTACGGACTCGCAAAAAAATTGATCAAAGTAGATTCTGACGTTGGGTTGACGCTCGAGACCATGACCACTGCGCCATTTGCCCTTATTTACCTGTTTTATTTGTCCTCTAAGGGGCATATTTCATTGTTTCAATTGTCTGTTGGCACTGATTTGTTATTGATTGCAGCCGGTGCTGTAACGGCTGTACCACTCCTCTACTTTGCCAAGGGTGCGCAAAGAATTCCGTTATATATGGTAGGGTTCCTGCAGTACATCGCGCCTACCCTGACATTAATTTTGGGGGTATTTCTTTACGGAGAACCTTTTACCCAGACACACTTGATTGCATTCACTCTCATTTGGTCAGCATTGACGATATTCTCTGTTTCACGAATGAAGAGAGTGAAGCGAAAAGTGAAAACACAGGAGAAATGTGCTTAACTAAGACTGAAGCTGGCAGCCTTGATGGTTGTCGGCTTTTTTTTCTTCTGGGGGGTAATTGGTAATGATATGGTAGTATTAAGTGGCGGAATATTCTCACTTTGTTTTATGAGAACAATTCAAAAGGAGGATGGGAATGGGAGGTCTGGATTCTGAATTTTGGTGGCATCTTTTTATAATTTTAGGAAGTTTAAGTCTGATGCTATTTGTAGTTAATATCATTTTAAGGAAGTATTTAGGGGTACAACGGAAGAAGTTTTTCTCTTACAATCATGTGAATGAAAAACATAAAAAAATTGAGCGGATAATAAGGGGTTCCTTTATTGTATTGTTTATTATTGCAACCACAATAAATATTTTATTTTGGGAAGCAAGTTTATGGTATCTAACACCACATATTCTTCTTATCCCTTTTATTATTGCTCTTGAAGTGACCAGGGCAGTAATGGAAAAAAAGTATGCTGATAACCAAAATGATTATAAATTCACTCTGGCACAACTAGGATTTATACTGATAGTTCTATTGGTGATGGACATATATTTTTATTATTATGCGTTTTCAAATGAATTACCTGTTACATAAAAAAGAAGCCTGGCTGCCAGGCTTCTTTTAACTTTTACTCTATGAGGTTTTCATACCTTCCTACAAAAACGTCCTCTTCACTTTTTCCCAGAAAGAGTTGTCTTTCAGTTTGACGGTTTTGATCTTTTCTTCACTCAATTCAATGACGACTTGTTTGACGTGCTGAATCCCGACTGCTTCATTATCCATTCCCATTGATGGGTAGTCATTGCCATCCTGCACGACTTCGAGTTTCAGTTTGCGCTCCCCGCTTAGTATAAAAGAAGATCCAAGCGTGCGGTAGCGGTTGTTGTTCAAAGATGCCAGCTCACTGACCTGCAGGCAAGGCAGCATCGGATCGACGACTGCTCCGTTCACGGATTTATTATAGGCGGTGCTGCCCGTTGGTGTGGCGATGACCATCCCATCCCCTCTGAATGTCTCAAAGTGAAGGTCATCGATATGTACTTCAATGACAAATGTTTTAATGATTCCTGAGCGGATACTGAATTCATTCAGGCATTTGAACGTTGCTTGGTCATCAATGGTCACGTCGATTGTCGGATAACGGCGGACTTCGATTTCTTCCTCTGTCATAGCCTTGATCATTTTTTCGGTATCATCAATGTGGAAGTCACAATACATACTCAAACTGCCGGTTGTGGATATCCCTGCATAAAGACAATCCTGGCGGAACCCTGTAGTACGGACAGCTTGAAGGAATGCACCGTCTCCTCCAACACTGACGATGATGTTTGCCTCTTTGGCGCTCTTCACTACGTTAAAGCCATATTGATCGGCAAGGCCTGATAACTTTTCGGCTTGTTGAAGTGTTTCTTTATCTTTTAAAGTGTAAAAATATAGATTTCGTCTTTCATTCATGTTTTTGCCTCCTCAAAAATTAATCAATAACTCTGGAAGAAATTTTTCCAATCACGTTAGATTTTGCTAGAATAATGATTATATGCAATTTGCTGCTGCTCTTGGTGATTTTCTTTGAGGTATAATTCTGTGAGACACGATGCAAGTTTGCATGCATCATTATTTTATCATGATAGTGAAACTTTATCATAGTGATGCACGTATTCATTCATGAGGAAAAAAGAGGAGGAAAATCAATATGAGTGGAAAACGTTGGACAGCACTCGCAATTGCTGCCGGCCTGTTCATCTTTTCGGTTGTGGCCAATTTTGCGAGTTCAGCCATAACGGGTGATTTGGATAAGGCGTTTGAAGACATGTTTGCTGTGGCGGAAAACCCTTTTACTGAAGAGATTATAGAAGACGGAACTGCTGCGAGGAGAATTGCCGTTTTGGAAGTGGACGGTGTCATTCAAGACGTGAATACGGCCACCTCCATTTTTGAAAGCCCGGGATACAATCACGAGATGTTCATGGAACAATTGAGAACAGTTGAAGAAGATGACAGTATCAGGGCAGTGATTCTACAAGTAAACTCTCCGGGCGGCGGTGTAGTGGAAAGTGCGCAAATCCACGAAAAGCTAGTTGAGATTCAGGAAGAATCCAATAAGCCGGTCTACGTTTCAATGGGATCGATGGCTGCTTCCGGCGGATATTATATTTCGGCACCGGCGCAGAAAATCTTTGCCAGCAGAGAAACGCTCACGGGTTCATTGGGAGTCATCATGCAGAGTATTAATTATTCTGAGCTGGCAGAAAAATACGGCGTTGATTTTGTCACTATCAAAAGTGGGCCGCACAAAGACATCATGAGCCCCACGAGAGAAATGACAGAAGAGGAGCGGGAAATTCTTCAGTCCATGGTCAACAACTCTTATGAAGGGTTTGTGGATGTTATTGCTAAAGGCCGGGGAATGTCAGAGGATCAGGTTCGAAAAATTGCAGACGGCCGGGTATACGATGGAATTCAAGCCAAGGAGATCAATTTAATCGATGAGTTTGGTTATATTGAGGATGTTATTGCGCAAATGAAGAAAGATCTTAAGCTCGAGGACGCACAGGTCATTCAGTATACAAATGACGGCGGCTTTGCCTCCCTCTTGAATATGGGAGCCAAAAGGCTGGCAGGCGGAGATATCGAAGCGGCAGCCTTAATGAAAATATTGTCTCAACCTAATTCACCGCGTCTGATGTATCTCTATGCAGAATAATTTAAGAGGAGGTACCAATCATGAGCGAATTGGATAATCACGAAGAACAGATAACGGCCCCACATGACAAGGAAGAGAACGTTTTTGAATTAGGCGGCTTCTGGATGAGGTTCTGGGCCTATCTCCTGGACCTGGTGGTGATCTCGAGCATAGGCAGGTTGATTGTCTATCCTCTTTTCAGGGCCATGGACCTATCGTTAGTAAAAGATGATATGTTTGCACCAATTTCAATTATTAGTGCCATTATCTTTTATGGTTATTTCATATTGATGACCAAGTATTTAGGCCAGACGCTTGGTAAAATGGCTTTTGGATTAAAGGTGATAGAGTTAAATGGAAAACCGTTGAAATGGGGAACCGTTATCTTCAGGGAATTGATAGGCAGATTCATTTCTGCAAGTATCTTAATTTTGTATGTCGTTGTAGCATTCACGAATAAAAAGCAGGGAATCCATGACTTGTTTGCAGATACCACGGTCATCCGTGAAAAACGGGCTGCGGTCTACAAAACGGTGAGTGTCTAGGACGTTAATTTTTCTTTTAAGCCGTTTATGAGACACCCTAATTCGAAACGCTGCCCGATTTTGGCTCTATGAAGAGTTCATAAGGCACCCTAATTTAAAATTCAATCCGATTTTGGTCTTATGAGCCGTTCATGAGGCTCCCTAATTTAAAATTCAATCCGATTTTGGCCTTATGAGCCGTTCATGAGACACCCTAATTCGAAATGCAGCCTGATTTTGGCCTTATGAGCGGTTCATGAGGCACCCTAATTTGAAATGCAACCCGATTTTGGCCTTATGAACCGTTCATGAGACACCCTAATTTGAAATGCAACCCGATTTTGGCCTTATGAACCGTTCATGAGACACCCTAATTCGAAATGCAGCCTGATTTTGGCCTTATGAACGGTTCATGAGACACCCTAATTTGAAATGCAGCCTGAATTTGGCTCTATGAAGAGTTCATGAGGCACCCTAATTTAAAAATTTAACCCGATTTGGCCTAATGAGCCGTTCATGAGACACCCTAACTTGAAATACAGCCTGAATTTGGCTCTATGAAGAGTTCATGAGGCACCCAAATTTGAAATGCAGTCCGATTTTTGCTCTATAAATCCACTACTCATGGGAAAAAGTCAAAAAGATCTAATGAACTTCCCATGAAACAAGATGCATTTCAAAAATAGAAAGAAGCAGCCCGCATTGTGCCGGCTGCTTCTTTCGTTGTTCAGCTATTTTCAAGAATGGCTTTAATCTTCGCCAGGTCTTTCTTGTTTTCTTTTCTCATCATTGGCGCCATAAAAGGGGAGAACAATTTGGAGAATCCGGCAGGTTCACCTTTATTTTGCAGGGTCATGATGGTCTGCCGTTCATCTGCAGCTTTCCAAGTATAAGTGGTTTCCATAGGGAAGGGGCCCTGTGCTGTCCGCATTACCAGTTTCTTTTCCGGGATGAATTCGACTATCTCATACGTGTAAGATAATTTGCGCCCTAGAAACTCAGCCTTGAAGGCAATTTGTGAACCGATCTGGAGCGGCTTTGGCGTTTTCCACTGGGCACTTGAAATGTTGCTGTACCAATGTGGTGCGTTATCTGGATCAGCTGCATAGGCAGCCACCTTGGCTATGGGTGCTTCGATTAGTGTTTCTGTTACTACATTTACCATCTTCGTTCCTCCGGTCGTGTTAACTTAATTTAACAACATTTAGCTTTTTTCAACATAATTCTTAAGCAATGTTCCCAACAAGTATTCCCACCCTTTTCTGTGGCTGTCTTCCCAATCGTCTTCAATAAGGCCGGATGCAGTATGAGAAAGCTGAAGAGCCGTTACACCATCTTCTTCACTTAACCGATAAGTATAAGCGCTATTGACAGCTCCTTGCATACCTAGGTGGCCCTGGATTCGGATCTCTTCCGGTGCATTCACGTAGTAAACAGTCCCCCATACAGCCCCATCAATCTCGTTCCATTTTTCAAGAAACTGCCCGCCTGGAACAGGATTTAAAGATAAAGATGAAGGCTTTCCTTCAGGAGAAAGGCGGAATTCCCACCAGCTTTCTACTTTTTCTGTTAATGCCTTATATACCTGCTCACGGGGAGCGTGAATGAGGGTCTCTTGTTCAATTTGAAATACTTTGTTTTGCAGAGATGGTTTCATGTTATCTTTTCCTCCTGTTTGTTCCGCAGCCTCTTTTAAGTTTAATAGGGAGGCAGCAGCGGATTCCATATATTTTCCTACCCAGCGGTTATGCATTTCCTGAAGGGGAACTGCGTTCAGGTAGTTCACTCTGTATTTGCCTTTTTTTCTGGAAAGTATTAAATGTCCTTCTTGCAGTGCAGTTAAATGCTTCATGATGGCATAACGTGATACTTCCGGGAAGTGGTCGTTGAGCTCACCTGTTGTTGAGGGTGAATCTTTAAGAATATCAAGAATCCTTCTTCTGATCGGATGTGATAATGCCTTGAATAATGGTGAAAGATGGTCTTCCATAAAAAGATCCTTTCTAGTAAATATCTATTTTACATGTGACTAAATGGTAACATGTAAAATCACAAAAAACAATTCACTTTCTAGATTTTTTCTCTGTCAAACTAAAGGAGTATTTTGGGAAAGAATAGCCAATACTTACTAATTGAAGGGTTGTGAAAGAAGTGAATGGTTGGATCGTTACATTGATCGTAATTTTAGGCCTGCTATTATTCATATTATTACTCATCCTCATTACCAAGCTGACGATTACAATTTCACTTTACCATGGAAATGACAATGACCATTTCTCAATTCAGTTCAGGGCATGGTTCGGATTGATTAAATATAAGGTTGAAATTCCAATGGTCAAGGTGGATGAGGACGGCCCTAACCTTGTATTCGAGGAGAAGACTGAGAAAGGTGAAGAAGGCAGCGGAAAGGAAAAAGACAAGCTGAAAAAAGAGACGCCGGAAGAAATACTGACTTCACTCAAGGACTTTCGGGAGCTGCTTCAGCATGTGGTTGGACTCCATCGGATTGTCCGAACGTTCTTCAGTAAGATAAAAGTATTTGATGTGAAGTGGCAGACGGTCTTTGGTACAGGCGCTGCCGCTTCAACGGGGACCATGACTGGTTTGATCTGGGGGGCCAAAGGAGGAATCGTCGGTATCGTCAGCGGTTATATGAAACTGCAATCAATGCCGGAAATAGCGGTGGTTCCTTCATTTCAAAAAGCCATCATACAAACGGACTTTTCATGTATCATAACTTTTCGGGTCGGGCATGCTATATTAGCAGGAATCAAATTGATCAAATTCTGGAAAGGCGGAAAACCGAGCTTCCAATCGAAGCCCCTTTCCGTGGTGTCAGAAGAGAATCAGTCAGTCTAACACGACAACACTTTACCACACTAACGCGCTAAGAGGGACTGTCCCCTATGATGCTTTAGAGTGTTAAAGCGTTTGTACATACCATTTTAGGAGGTAATCTTATGTCTGATCATCCAATCGAAGGACTTATGACCACAGCAATGGAAAATCTCAAAGAAATGATCGATGTGAATACGATTATCGGAGACCCAGTTGAAACGCCTGATGGAAGTGTCATTCTAACCGTTTCAAAGGTCGGTTTCGGATTTGCGGCCGGAGGGAGCGAGTTCGTCATCAAAGGTAAGGGCGGCAAAGATGGCCAGGATGACAAACAAGGGGAGAAAAAGCAGCCCTTTGGGGGAGGTAGCGGTGGAGGAGTCTCCATCACTCCGATTGCATTTTTAATTGTAGGCTCAAAAGGAATTAAAATGCTCCATCTTGATGAAAACACCCATTTATTAGAAAAGCTTGTTGATCTAGCTCCTGGTGTGATGGAAAAGATTCAGGGAATGATGAAAAAGAACAATCACAATAACCAGGGCAATGGCCAGGGACAGCAGCAAAATCAGAATTCAGGACAGAACCAATCGTTTGATTTTTAATACTGACGAACTAACGGACTGATCAGGAGCATAGCCTGATCAGTCCGCATTGTTTGTAAAACGCTGTTTTCATATATATTGTTGCTCTCGGAAAAATCCAAAGAGCCGGATTTTTCCCTTGGAGACAAGGGCTTTTTTCTCTGAACAAGGTGAATTAGCTCTTTTCTTCCTTGTTTATCAGGCTATTTCTGGTTAATTAAGTAGATATTTTTTTAAGTTTGTATTAAATAGCAACAAAGTTTACGAAAAGAGCCTTGTAAAAAGCAAAGAGTTCTTAATAAAAAAATTTCAACTGGTCACAAATACTGCTTTTACATAATCAAATTAGTTGCTTTCCCATAAGACCGTTATGTACGATGAAAGAGATTTATACTTACAGAGGAGGTCCTGTAATATGGCTGACATTACTTTTAAAAATAACCCAATGACACTTGTAGGAAATGAAGTGAAACCTGGTGATAAAGCGCCTGATTTTACTGTTTTAGCGAACGATCTATCGGAAGTATCTCTCAATGATACAAAAGGCAAAGTGCGTTTGATCAGTGTGGTACCATCTCTTGATACTGGAGTATGCGATGCCCAGACACGCAAGTTCAATGAAGAAGCAGGGCAAATCGAGAATGTGGAAGTCCTTACAATATCTGCAGACCTGCCATTTGCGCAAAGACGCTGGTGCGGAGCGAACGGCCTCGAGAATGTTCAAACCTTATCCGACCACCGTGACTTATCTTTTGGTGAAGCATACGGGGTTCATATGAAAGAGCTGCGATTACTTGCCCGTTCCGTATTCGTTATCGACAGCAGCGACAAAGTCACGTACGTTGAATATGTCAGCGAGGGAACCAACCACCCTGATTATGACGCTGCCATTGAAGCGGTGAAAAACGCACAGTAATTTTGTATTAATGATTATTGATAAGGCTGACCCGGGAGCAATCGACTGGGTCAGTTTTTGTTATTATCTAATAGGTTGCTGCTTTATAGACAATTCTTCTTGCTGTTATTACGAATGGTTGATTGGAGCGTAAGGTGTGCGATTTCCTGCGGGACTAGCGGGACGTCTAGTTCCAGCGCCAAGCCCCTCGGGATCAAATGTTCCACAGCGAATAAAAGGAAAGAGCACCTTTTCTTCACTGTGGAACATTTGACTGTTAGGGCTGAAAGTGGCGCTTCCTCTTGTGATGAGAGGTGAGAACAAAGGTTACGTAACCATTGGAACGAACCCTACCTACCGACGAGGCTCACCGCCCGCCCCGTGGAGTCACGGACCTGGAGCGGAAATCAACTATTTCATCCAAATAGTAACAATAATTACGAAATGAACCTTATAAAAACAATAACCTGTTAAGGATGTTCTTCACGTCTGCTTTATGCCTGCAGGTTCGGCCCGGACGTGTGGAAAAAGATAAAACTATGCAGAAAGCGACCTCTTCTTTGACACTCGTTGTGACAAAGGTAAAATAGAGTAAGAAATAATAGTAAAGGAGATAGAGAATACATGACGGTTTCTCCAACAGAAAATCTATTCAATGTACTAGATGAGACAGCATTAATCCTCCAGGAAGAACTATCCTGTACATACTTAGAAGCCCTTGCAGAAAGTGGCGAAAATCTTTTCCATAAAAACATACTGCAAGATGAATTAAATGAATTGAGCAAGAAAAGGCTTGAAAAGAAATATGAGGATGCCGGATTGGATCAAATGGACAAAGAACAAATCCGGAAAGCCCTTCAGCTGGCAATGCTAAAAGGATTGAAGGAAAGTTCGCAGCCTAATCATCAGATGACTCCTGATGCAATCGGGATGTTCATCAGTTATCTGGTAGGAAAATTCACAAAAGGCAGCGAAGAGATACGGGTTTTGGACCCTGCAGTCGGAACAGGAAACCTGCTGACAACTGTCCTGAATGGACTGGGCGGTAAAAAATCAGCATCAGTCGGTGTGGATATTGATGACCTTTTGATCAAGCTTGCCTACATAGGAGCGAATCTGCAAAAGCATCCTCTTGAATTATTCAACCAGGATTCGCTCGAGCCGCTTTTCATAGACCCTGTTGATATTGTGGTGAGTGATCTCCCTGTCGGATATTACCCCAATGATTTAAGGGCGGCAGATTATGTACTCAAAAGTGATGAGGGACACTCGTATGCCCATCATCTCTTCATTGAACAGAGCATTAAGCATACGAACCCGGGCGGTTATTTATTCTTCCTTGTACCGAATCATCTTTTTGAGTCAGATGAAGCGAAGAAACTTCACGCCTTCTTTAAAGAGCAAGTCTATATTCAGGGGCTGCTTCAACTGCCGATGTCACTATTCAAGAATGAACATTCAGCAAAAAGCATCCTGATTCTGCAAAAAAAGAAAGCAGATATCAAACCGCCTAAAGAAGTATTGATGGCAAACATGCCGTCCCTGTCTAATCAAAAAGCGATGGAAAACATGCTTTCAAAAATGGAAGAGTGGTTTAAGCAAAATAAATAAGGGAAAACAAAGGGTAAGGTAAAGTCACAGAGTTTATGGGGCTTTACCTTTTTTTATGCCATGAAACCAAAACCTCCAATCATCACAGGTAGAAAATTCTGAATAAATTTAATTTGGTATGTAAACGATTACCTCGTAAGCTTACCCTTGAAAAGGCAAACAAGCAGTGATTTAATGAAAAATTGAGAGATATTAAGTCCTGAAATGAACAAACTATGATAGAGAGTGACAAGTCCAGATTGAAAAGAAAAAAGGAGCGGTAACAGAAATGGCAAAAATGATCGCAATCAACGCTGGGAGCTCATCACTAAAATTCCAGCTTTTCGAAATGCCTCAGGAAGAGGTAATTACAAAAGGTCTAATTGAACGTATCGGATTAACTGATTCTGTTTTCAGCATTTCCGTAAATGGTGAGAAACAGAAAGAAGTAACGGATATTCCCAACCATGAAGTGGCCGTAAAAATGCTTTTGGATAAACTGACTTCTGCAAGGATCATCGAGTCTCTTGATGAAATTGAAGGAATAGGCCACCGCGTCGTTCATGGCGGTGAAGTATTTACCGATTCTGTGTTGATCACTGAAGAAGTGATCCAGAAAATCGAGGAGCTATCTGAACTTGCGCCTCTTCACAACCCTGCAAATGTGACAGGAATCAGATCATTCCAAAGTGTGCTGCCAAATGTTCCGGCAGTAGCCGTGTTTGATACAGCGTTCCACCAAACTATGCCGGAAAGCTCGTTCCTATACAGCCTTCCATATGACTACTATGAGCAATATGGTATCCGTAAATACGGTTTCCATGGTACTTCCCATAAGTACGTGTCTGAAAGAGCGGCTGAAATGCTTGGCCGTCCAAAGGAACAATTGAGACTGATTTCATGCCACCTTGGGAATGGAGCCAGTATCGCGGCTATCGAAGGCGGAAAATCCATTGATACTTCCATGGGCTTCACACCGCTTGCAGGTGTAGCCATGGGAACCAGATCAGGTAACATCGACCCTGCCCTTATTCCATTCATCATGGAGAAAACAGGCAAAACAGCGGATGAAGTCCTGGATGTCCTTAATAAAGAATCCGGTATGCTTGGTGTCTCTGGTCTATCAAGTGACCTTCGTGATATCGAAAGCCAGGCGGAAGAAGGAAACGAACGTGCTGAACTGGCACTGGAGGTATTCGCTAACCGTATCCATAAATACATCGGGTCTTATGCATCCCGCATGTATGGGGTAGATGCGATCATCTTTACAGCCGGTATTGGTGAGAACAGCGATATCGTCCGTGAAAAAGTATTGAAAGGCCTTGAGTTCATGGGCATTTACTGGGATCCGGCAAGAAACAAAGTAAGAGGAGAAGAAGCATTCGTCAACTATCCTCATTCACCAGTTAAAGTCATGATCATCCCGACAAACGAAGAAGTCATGATCGCTCGTGATGTTCAGCGTTTGACTGTATAATTTTCAAACCGAAAAATAGTTGTGCAAACGGCATAGCAAGTGTCTGGCACACCAGACAGCCTCTTTTTCATGCTATTCAATAGCAGGGAAAAGAGGCTTTTTTGTTGAAGGGAACTCTTAACCTTAGTGTTAAGGGAGAAAAATACTATAAATAATGGGCTTGGTCTAAAAGAAGCAACATAGAAACAAATCTAAATAAAATTTTGTCTATTGCCAGTTGAAGGGATTAAAAGATAATAAAATCAGGAAAAGAAATACAAGTTGAAGATTCTATTGGGTATGCCTGGTACCGGCGAGGAGACAATATATGAAGCTAAATTGGCAATCCATTTTATGTTTGACAGTATTTCTTGTGAGTGCAGCCAGCTTACTATTTGTACTAAGCTCCAATTTGATATCACAATATATGCTAGCCTATGGGTTACCACTCTCTATACTTGCTGGAAAAAGAACTATTTTATATCCAAGTAGGATGAACATCCTTGTTATGATATATTAAAAGTAATCATGTCTTCATAAGGGGTTGAGAATTGATGGAATGGTCTGAAAGAGATGAACAGGTCATGGAGGAAATCCGCCAGTGGCAGGATTCTTTGTATGACTATGAAGCAAATGATCTTGAGAATACATATGTAAAGTGGCTGGACAGTGCTTTTTCCACCCTCCCTGTCGAATTACAGGAACAGTTTTTCCAACGGCTTGACGGATGGTTGTTTCACCTGCACTCTTTACTGCAGGGTTCACAGCTTCAAAATGATGCAAGGGAGCGTATAGTCAAGACCGCACGAGCATTCAACCAGGAGATCAATACTATCCAAGACCTGCATCTATTAACGGTTGACCAGCTTCATTACATTGCCATGCAGCATACGGGGAGACATCAGTTGTACTCATTCATTCAAGGCGGAATGACAGGTACCGGAGGAGCTGCTGTGCTTGGTACAGACATGCCGGCAATGGCTGTCATCAACCTCCGTTCAGTGCAGCTGGTTGCAATTTCATACGGTTTTGACGTTCAGACACCTTTTGAGATGATGACATCATTGAAAGTCTTTCATGCCGCCACACTTCCGGCGAGACTGAGAGCAGAAGCCTGGGAAGAATTGATGGAGGATCTTGAGCGAAAAGAAAATGACTATTTCTATGATGGCACGGAAAAGCTGACGGATTACACATGGCTCGAAGGTCCAATAAAGCATCTGCTTAAAGGAATCGTGATTACGACATTCCGGAAAAAACGCATGTCGGGTATTCCTTTAATCAGTATGGCTGTCGGTGCGGGGTTTAACTACCAATACACCAGAAAGATCAATGATTTCGCAGAAAAATATTATCAGTACCGTTATTTATCCAGAAAGCGGATGAATTATTCGGACTATTAAGCTTACAGAGTGAGTGGAATTAAGGAGGTCAATCCTGAATTGACCTCCTTTTTACATTTTCCTTAACTCCACATTGCAGCTGCCATACCACTAACTATCCAATAAGTAGCAGAAATACGTGCCAACCAGTTTCACTTTACAGCCGAGTGCTTCCATTTCTCTTATGGCACCCGGAAGCAGGACTTCATCCATACCCTGGTCAACATCAATGAGAAAGAAATAATCTCCCAAGCCGGTTTTTAACGGCCTTGATTCGATTTTACTGAGGTTCAATTGTCTCCACGCAAACACAGAAAGAACTTGATGCAGTGCTCCTGACCGGTCTTTCGGCAATGTTACCATCAAGCTTGTTTTTTCCGTGCTTTTTTTACCTGAGAGCTTGAGCCGGACAGGTTTTTTATGTAGTACGATGAATCGTGTATGATTATAAGCCGAATCATGGATGCTTTCATGGACAATGTTCAAACCGTATTCTCTTGCAGCTAATTCATTCCCTATTGAGGCAAGATTCTTCTCAGGGTGTTCACTCAAATATTTTGCGGCCGCGGAGGTAGAGGTCGTCTGTTCCAAAGGTATTCCCCGGTAGCGGTTGTGCAGGAATTTATGACATTGTGCCAAGGCATGCGAATGGGAGAGAATTTTATCCGGCTTTATTCCATCAGCGCTGTCATTCTCAGGATGAACCATGAGGTGCTGCTGTATTGGAGAAGTAAGTTCTGCAGCAATGGATAAATGGTCTTCATGAAACAAGTAATCAACCGTAATATGTACAGACCCCTCGAGTGCGTTCTCCAGAGGAACAACCGCATAATCAACTTTCTCTTCGATAACGGCTTCTATACAGTCAGGAATCGTCATACATGCTACTGTTTCTTTTTCTGGAAAAGCTTTTCTTACTGCAAGGTCTGTAAAAGAAGCCTGGGGTCCAAGGTAGGCAATTTTCAATTGGGTTCGTCCTTTCAAAAAAATTTATTGAACATTCTAACATGTTGTGGATAATGTTGTATATAAAATCATCGCAAAAAATTATTTTAATATTATTTTCTTGCCTGTAGACTCCCAGTGCGAAGACAGATGAAAAAAAGCTTGCAGAAAATACTCTGCAAGCTTAAACATATTGTATTCCAATCTATTGATCATCGGTTCTAACAACAAGTACATCACATTCAGCAGAACGGGTGATATGTTCTGAAACACTTCCAATCAGAAATCTTTCCATCGCACTCAAGCCGGTTGCTCCGCACACAATGAGGTCTGCATTAACTTTCTCTGCTCCATCTTTCGCGATGACCGCTTTAGGGGAGCCGTACTCAATCAGTGTGTGGACGTCGGTTACGCCCGCCCTCTGTGCCTGTTCTTTATAAGAAGTCATGATTTCTTCGGCATACTGGCTGGCTCTTTCACCTACAGACTGGTCATAAGATTCAACTGTTGCAAATGACCGTCCATCTATGACATGGATAATGGAAAGCTTCGCATCGTTTCGTAAGGCAATATCAATTGATTTCTTGAATGCCCACTCTGCTTCTTTAGATCCATCAACTGCTACCAAGATACTCTTATATTTCAATGTCATGCCTCCTCCCTCCTCACCTAAAGTTTACTATATATTTCCTCTAATAACTGTTGCTGATTATCAAATGATAGTAGTAATTGTTTTTCCGTAAAAGGAGGAGATTAAACCATGGATAAAAAGAACCGGCTGAAACAGCAAAGTTTTTATGATGAACGCGCGGCCGAACAGACTTCGGCGCAAATCATGGATTCGTATGAATCAGGGCTGCATGATGGTGAGGCTGGACCGTTGAGTTCAAACGTTAATCAAGTAGAGAATAAATAGTAAATACCTTATCAAGGGTCTGGGGCGTTCTCCAGACTCTTTCTATTTGCTCAAAGTTTTGAGGTAGTTAATATTTTCTTGAACATTATTTTTCTCATTCCGGTCATTGTATTTGCCTGTTCCCTCAAGGGTGGCAAAGCCTTCAATCAGTTTACAACCCCTCCTGTCTAACTTAACTTCAAATTAAGCCCTCGTCTGTACAATAGAAGATTCTTTATTTAAGGCCCCCTCCACCATAAAAAACAAGGACCAAAATATTTAAAGTCATATCATAAGGGGAGAAATTTCCCTTATGAAAGAAATGTCGAAGAAAATAAGTCAAATAGGGGGAAAATCTACCGCTATTCACTTGAAAAACACGAAAATTGGAATACTGAGCAGGCATAACGATAAATTCTTCCATTATTTACCTCTCTCCAGTTAAATTCTACGTTTAACGGAAAAATTCCCCTTATTTTAAGTCCCCTTTCTCTTCCCTTGGTGAAATGGAATTATTATGTGATTCTTATTACGAATTCATCGAAAAAAGCCGCCTCGCTCAAAGAGCATGACGGCTTTTCTTATAATCAGCAATTTTCTCTTTAGCGGACCGGTTCGAAACAAAACTATATATCATAAAAGTGAGCAGAAAGCTGATGAATCCGGGAGACATGCCCTCCGGTATCAGGAAATAGATGATAAGGGCGGCTGCGAGTGTATAGATAGCTTGTTGATTGTACTGAAATGTTCCAGATGCAAGTTTTTCAAGATCCTCAACCGGTATCCTCACTCTCTTGATATAGATAAAGTCTGCAACAATGACAGCTGACAAGGGGATGACGAAAGCACCTAACAAGGAGATATAATCTTTTGCGTTGTTGACCAATGCCGGGAAGCAGCTTAAGATTGTGCCGGCTGCCCCAAAGATAAGGGCGCTCCTGACTCTACCGAGAGAAGGAATGGCATTCAGTAAGCTGAATCCCCCGGTGTAGGCATTGCTGAGATTTATGGAGATCATTGAAACCATGGCGCAAATCCCGATTAAGGCGGTCAGGAGGAAAGAGCCTGTCTGCTCGGCTGCAGCTACAAAAGGATTCAAATTATTAAATAATGCGGCACTGAAGGTCCCAAGCAGGGCCGTCATAAAAAAACCAATGCTATTGCCTGCAAATAGTCCCCAGAAGCCCTGTTTCCCGGACTTTGCATATCGGGTAATATCGGAAGAAGCACTTACCCCGGAAACGTATTGAACGAATGCCAGACTGGCAAAAAACACAAAGGCCCCAAAAGAAAACTCTCCTCCGGAAGAAAATATGCCGGCTTCGCTCCCTTTGGCAGCACTAATGAATATAACGAGAATGGCTGCCTGCCCAATTAAAAGGAAAGGCATGAACATCTTTGCGGCTTTCTTTACGGCCTCAAAACCGATCAAAGCCAAGATGGTCATGATCAATGCAAGGGAAACGGCTACGGGAATAAGAGGGATGTCGACCCCGACAGCCTTCTTCACGAGAGATAAAACAACCAAGGTCCCTCCAATGGTCTGCACACTGAACCAATACAGGGATGTCAGCGACCTGACCGGAGAAGCAATCAGTCTTGAAAGCTTTGTTCCAATCATGAATCTTATGACGTACTGGGCAGGCAATCCATACCTCGCTCCCGGTAAAGAGAGAACGGAAACAAAAAAGAAGGCAAGGCTTCCCCCTAACAGTGTACTGAGAATCGCCCAAAACATGGATAAACCACCTTCCATTACAGCTAAAGCAGGGACAAGAAAATTCCCGGAGTTAACTGAAAAGGCAAGCTGGATAATAAAATAATCAAACCAAGTAGTCGTTTTTAAATGCTGCGGTACAGACTCCAATCCCAATCGTTCTATTGCTGGATTTTTCATTTTGAATCTCCTTAATTCAATCGTTGAAGTAATTCTATTCCTATTGTATAGGAAGTTTACCAAAAGGAAAGGATATTGAGTTAAACTCTGAACATTCGTTATTTAAAAGTTATTCCTCCCGTCATTTTGGGAAGAACAAAGTAGTTCCTTCAAGTCGGCATGGATAGGGAAAATTCAGGCTTTTCCGTCTAAATGTAAATGCTTACATTTCCATAAAAATTGTTTAGCATTTTAAGAATGATAGTGTTATATTTGATTAAGAAAGTTTACATATGGATTTGAAATGAGGAGGTTTTTTTATGCGTATCGGAGTACCGACAGAAATAAAAAACAATGAGAACCGAGTGGCAATGACACCAGCAGGAGTGGTGAATTTAACCCGGTTTGGTCATGAAGTATATATTGAATCCGGGGCGGGCCTCGGCTCTGGTTTTACAGACGAAGATTATACAGCTGCCGGCGGTCACATTGTTGGAAGCGCATCTGAAGCATGGTCAATGGACATGGTCATGAAGGTAAAAGAACCGCTGCCAAGCGAATATCAGTATTTCCGAGAAGGGCTTATCCTGTTTACATACTTACATTTGGCTCCAGAGCCTGAACTGACAAAAGCCCTTATTGACAATAAAGTAGTCGGAATTGCCTATGAGACGGTTGAAATGAACCGCACTCTTCCGCTGCTTACACCAATGAGTGAAGTGGCTGGCAGGATGTCCACACAACTTGGTGCTCAATTCCTTGAAAAAATTCATGGCGGAAAAGGTGTACTTTTATCTGGCGTTCCAGGAGTTTCGCGCAGCCGTGTAACGATCATCGGCGGTGGAGTGGCCGGAACGAACGCAGCTAAAATTGCAGTTGGAATGGGTGCACAAGTGACAATCCTTGACTTGAGCCCTGAGCGTCTTCGCCAGCTTGATGACATCTTCGGAAGCGATGTGCAGACATTGATGTCGAATCCGCTTAATATCGAAAAAGCTGTTGCTGAATCCGACCTTGTTATCGGAGCTGTTCTGATTCCGGGAGCGAAGGCACCGAAGCTTGTGACGGAAGATATGATCAAATCCATGATGCCTGGTTCAGTAGTAGTGGATATTGCCATCGACCAAGGTGGTATCTTTGAAACGACAGACCGTATCACCACGCACGATGATCCAACTTATGTGAAGCACGGAGTTGTTCACTATGCTGTTGCGAACATGCCAGGTGCTGTGCCGCGTACATCAACGATTGCGCTTACGAATGTAACAGTTCCTTACGCAATCCAAATTGCAAACAAAGGCTATAAAGCAGCGTGCCTTGAAAATGAAGCCTTGCTGAAAGGAATCAACACATTGAACGGATATGTGACATACAAGGCTGTCGCTGAAGCGCATGAACTGGACTACTCTGATACCAAAACACTTCTCGATCAAATTTAACAATATAAAAGGCTGTTCCGCTGAAATCAGTGGAACAGCCTTTTTCGTGTTGTGAGATTTTTGGGGAGAACTTTTAAATAATGAAATTCAGGGTAAAAATGAATGGGGCTGGATTGAAGGAGGAAATGCCGCTTCAATCAAGAACTAAGTAGTATAAACGAGCTGTTTTTTGATAGCTTCCACGTCCATAAAGACAGGGTTATTGAAAACAGTGTAGAAAAACTAATTCTAGGAGGCTAAAAAATGAAAGTTTCTTATCATGGGCATTCAGTTGTCAAAGTCGTGACTGACACACACACAATTTTGATTGACCCTTTTATCAGCGGAAATGAACTCACGGATTTGAAAACGGAAAATGAAAAACCGGATGTCATTCTGCTGACACACGGACATAACGATCACGTGGGGGATACCGTGGAACTGGCAAAGAAAAACGATGCACTTGTAGTAGCTCCTTTTGAATTGGCTACATATTTAAGCTGGCAAGGTGTGAATACTCATCCGCTTCACATCGGGGGCGGTTATGATTTCGAATTTGGCCGAGTGAAATTGACTCAGGCTTTTCATGGTTCCTCTTATGAAACAGAAGATCAACAAATCATCTACACAGGTATGCCTGCGGGAATCCTTCTAACAGTACAAGGAAAAACCATCTATCATGCAGGAGATACTGCCCTTTTCTCTGACATGAAGTTGATCGGAATGCGAAATTCCATTGACCTGGCATTCCTTCCAATCGGCGATAATTTTACAATGGGCCCGGAAGATGCAGCCCTTGCCGCAGAATTTGTGAACGCCAAAACAGTGGTTCCGATTCACTACAACACTTTTCCACCGATCAAGCAGAATCCTGAGAGATTTGTTTCCATGTTGAATGGACAGGAAGGAAAAGTCATGAATGCAGGAGATGTCATTGAGCTGTAATACAATTTTGGGGAACACTGATCCTTTTAAAAGGATCAGTGTTTTTTTTGTTCGGACCAACATGGAAGGAGCAGTCTCGCCGAATGTCTGTCGGGGTGGCCTGCCGATCTGTTCTTATTGGCGGGTGAATAATTGAAAAGGAGGACTTTAAGCTGCTGATAACGGCTGATTGGCAGGTGAGTGGTTGAAAAGCAGGAACTCGCCTACAAATGATGGTGTGATTGGGAGGTGAGTGGTTGAAAAGCAGGAACTCGCCTACAAATGATGGTGTGATTGGGAGGTGAGTGGTTGAAAAGCAGAAACTCACCTACAAATCCTAGTGCTATTGGTAGGTGAAAGGTTGAAAAGCAGGAACTCGCATACAAAACACCCTCGGCTTGTAGCTGAATTGACTAAAAGAACCGACTCACCACCGAGAAGCAGACTCATTTTATATACGCCAAAATGAACCGAAATCCTTACAAAACTCTTAAAAAACTCATTTCTTCAACCACCTAATCCTCTTACAAGAACGCTGTATTCGTATCCATTGTTTGCTATCGAACAAATCCAAAGGGCCTGATTTTCCCCTCCGTTACAAGGGGGGATCTAACTGAACAGGGGGAATAGCTCTTTTCTTTGATGTTTACCAGGATAATTCTTGTGAAATATGGCTATTTCTCTTGAAATTTATCGTAAATAGAAACAAAGTTTTGGAAAAGAGCCTACAAGAAAAAAACTAATGAGAACGGTTTGTCCTGCATACATATAAACAAGCAAGGAAAAGGAGGAAGGATATGAAAAAGCAGCGGTATTTGATTTGTTTATTGCTTGCAGGGATGATGCTATATTATGCGGTTCCGCGAATGGATGTTTTTGCAGATGGTCTGCAGGGGGCATTTGCACTGAGCTGGCTAGCTTTTGCGGCCATTGTCATTGCAGGCAATCTGTCTGGAATGCTTTTTGCTCCTCGTCATGCACGAGCACATGGGAAACGGGTGAAATTAAAGAAAGACTCGGGAAGGCAGCGTTCTTTTGGCTAAGATTTGAAGAGAAAATTGAAACACCAGGCTTTTCACTTTATAATGAAAGGTATATTCAGGCAGTATAAAAAAGGGTGAAAAGCTTGGCAACCAAACATGAACAAATTATTGAGTATATCGATACACTTCCCATAGGGGAAAAAATATCTGTCAGGCAAATTGCCAAGGCTCTGAGCGTCAGTGAGGGCACTGCATACAGAGCCATAAAGGATGCTGAAACCAAAGGGTATGTCAGCACCATTGAAAGAGTCGGGACAATCAGGATTGAAAGAAAGAAAAAAGAAAACATTGAAAAGCTGACTTTTGCGGAAGTGGTCAATATTATTGACGGACAAGTACTCGGCGGAAGAACAGGTTTACATAAAATGCTGAATAAGTTTGTGATCGGCGCTATGAAGCTCGAGGCAATGATGCGTTACACCGAAGCTGGAAATTTGTTGATTGTCGGGAACCGGACCCAGGCTCATGAACTGGCTCTCAAGGCCGGGGCAGCGGTGCTGATCACCGGGGGCTTTGATACGGACGAAGGTGTCAAGCGGATAGCTGATGAACTGGAGTTGCCGATCATTTCAACAAGTTATGATACGTTTACTGTTGCGGCTATGATCAACCGTGCCATCTACGACCAACTGATCAAGAAGGATATTGTCCTGGTTGAGGATATTTTGACCGCTGAAGACAAGACTGTTTATTTACATGTAGGCGACACACTGGAAGATTGGTACGAAAAAAATCAATCCACTTTCCACAGCCGTTTCCCTGTCATCGATCGCAATAGGAAGGTCCAGGGAATGGTGACGTCAAAGGATGTGATGGGCCAGGAAAAGAATGTCGCCATAGATAAAATCATGACCAAAAAGCCCATTACCGTCAGGCCCAACACGAGTGTGGCGTCGGCTGCACACATGATGATTTGGGAAGGGATCGAAGTCCTGCCGGTCGTCGATGACCAGAACAGGCTGCAGGGCATCATCAGCCGTCAGGATGTACTGAAAGCGATGCAAATGATTCAGCGGCAGCCTCAGGTTGGTGAGACCATTGATGATAATATCACAAGCAACATGTCTTCATCCGACACAAAAGAGTCCGGTGAAGTAATCTATCAATTCCCGGTGACCCCGCAGATGACAAATGGGCTGGGTACGATGTCTTATGGCGTCTTTACCACCCTCGTCACAGAAGCCGCAAACAGGGTCTTGAAATATTATAAAAAAGGCGACCTGGTGGTAGAGAATATGACTGTGTATTTCATCAGGCCCGTCCAGATGGAAAGCATCATTGAAATTCGTCCCAAAGTGCTTGATGTAGGGAGGAAGTTCGGTAAGGTGGATGTGGAAGTTTATCATGAAACGGTGCTGGTAGGAAAAGCGATGATGATCTGCCAGTTGATCGATAAACATTAGGTAATAGCAAAACCTGCATCCAGCGCTGGATGCAGGTTTTGAAAATGTTATTGATTTTCTAATTGCTCGGCTTCTTTCAATGCCTGAGGGAGGAAGTGTTTGTACACTTTCCAACCCATCCATGCACTGCCGAAGCCGATGATGATGAAAATGGCTGTAATGATGTAGGTGAATGTGCTTTGAAACAGGAACAGCTGATTGATTCCGAACAGTGCCACAAATAAGCCCAAGGCTATACTGGATTTTCCGGATAGCCATTTTTTCTCGATGAATCTATTGCTCCTTACCGATTTCACTTTATAGTAAAAATAAAACGAAAATGAAAGAATGATTAAAAAAACTAAAACAGGCATATCTCTTATCCTCCAAAATATCGTAGGTTGTTGTGAATCTCCTTTTCTTATTCTAACGGTATTTTTCCAGGATTCCAAATGAACGTTTTATGTCTAAAAAAGGAGTAGCGTATGAAAGATCAAATTATTTCTACCATTAAAGAATACCAGACCATCATTGTCCATAGGCATGTAAGGCCTGACCCTGATGCCTACGGCTCACAGGGCGGACTTGTGGAAATCCTGAAAGCGTCTTTTCCAGAGAAGGATATATACGCAGTCGGAGAGGAAGAGCCGACACTGCATTATTTGAGAAGGTTGGACAAGATTGAAGACAGTGTCTTTAACGGAGCTTTGATTATCGTATGTGATACAGCGAATTCAGCCAGGATTTGTGATGACCGATATGCAATGGGGGACAAGCTGATTAAAATCGACCACCATCCAAATGAAGATCCTTATGGGGATTTATTATGGGTGGACACCGAAGCCAGCTCCGTCAGCGAAATGATTTATTTGCTGTATCAGCATGGAAAAGACCATGGTTTGAAAATGACAAACGAAGCGGCAAGGCTTCTATATGGCGGGATTGTCGGCGATACTGGAAGATTCCTGTATCCTAGCACGACCCAGCGCACGTTTGATGTAGCGGGAGAACTCATTCGTTATGACTTTGACCGAAATGAGCTCTATAACAAAATGTATGAATCAGATCCTCAAGTACTGAAGCTTCAAGGCTATGTTCTGCAAAATTTTGAAATGCTGGAGAACAATGTAGGCTGTATGACGATCACCAAAGAAATCCTGCAAGATTTCAATCTCGTCCCGGCTGAAGCCTCCCTGCTCGTAAGCTCCCTGGGAAATGTCAAAGGAATCAAGGCATGGGTATTTTTCATTGAGGAAAGCGACCAAATCAGGGTCCGTTTACGCTCAAAAGGGCCGGTGATCAATACGGTTGCCAAAAAGTATAATGGAGGCGGACATCCGCTTGCAGCAGGCGCATCCATCTTTGATTGGGATCAAAAGGATGAAGTGTTGAAAGATCTGATTGAGGTTTGCGAACAAAGTTGAGTCTGTTGAAGGAAAGAGGTTCATCGAAAAGCGATGAACCTCTTTTGTATATAGTAATTGTTTTCTCATGGATTGCTCATAAGACTAAAAAGAGGGATTTGGAATAAGGGTGTCTCCTGAACGGTTCATGAGGCCAAAAAGGAGCAGGTTTTCAGATTAGGGTGTCTCCTGAACGGTTCATGAGGCCAAAAAGGAGCAGGTTTTCAGATTAGGGTGTCTCATGAACGGTTCATGAGGCCAAAAAGGAGCAGGTTTTCAGATTAGGGTGTCTCATGAACAGTTCATGGGGCCAAAAAGGAGCAGGATTTCAGATTAGGGTGTCTCATGAACGGTTCATGAGGCCAACAAGGAGTTGAATTTTAGAATAGGGTATCTCATGAACGGTTCATGAGGCCAGAAAGGAGCAGGATTTCAGATTAGGGTGTCTCATGAACGGTTCATAGAGCCAAAAAGGAGCAGGATTTTAAATTAGGGTGTCTCATGAACAGTTCATGGGGCCAAAACCAAAAAGAAGCAGGATTTCAGATTAGGGTGTCTCATGAACGGTTCATAGAGCCAAAAAAGAAACCGTTTATAAGATAGGGTGCCTGGATGGATATGCAGAAAGCGAATCAGCACCTGGATCCCTGTACAAATAACTCATACAGCGCCAGTCGAATACCACAAAAAAACACCCAGAATAAGTTCTCCTCTGAGTGCAACAACCCCCGCCTACCCATCATACTCCAATTCCAAAATGATCTGGACGACCGTATAAAAGTAGATTTCCTTTATTTTCACTTTATATCTTTTGTCATTGATTTTGAGAGTCTTGTTTTCAATTGTTTTTTTCACAAGTTCCTTGTTCTTGTAAACAGAGTCCAGGTCTTTTGCCAGGAGTGGGCTGAGGTCCCCTTTAAGCTCTTCTTCCGCTTCAAAGATGCTCAGTGAATCGTCAATTCTGTATTCTTTCGCATTGACGATCTTCAGCTTGATATCCTGGATTGTCAGCAGCTTGCTGTTTTCTTTATTCAACTGTTTGAAGTCTTCCTGCCAGTGGGAAATATCCGCCTTGAGGTCGCTGATCGTTTTTTGCTGTTTCTCAATCGTCGATGTTTGCTCTTCCTGGAGGACCCCGAACATAAATAAGAAAATCATCCAGCTGATGACTCCGCCAATAAGTGCCCCGGCAAAGAACCTCTGCCAAGCGGGCTGCCTGTAATACGGTGGAATCCTCATGGTGAGATATGCTCCTGTGTCAGCCAGTAGATGAAGAGTGCTGCTGTCTGGGCTCCGCCCATGGCGGCCAGGATCAGGAGAAACTGTTTGAACACTTCTTTCGTCTCCCCATTCAGAAATCCTTTTTCGAAACTGTAAAGTGTATCGAATGTTCCGCCGATGGCTGCGATGATGGCCCAAATCCTCAATATGCTGGATAACCGGGAGATTTCGGTCAGCAGGGGCTGGCCAGTCATGAATGCGGCAAGCCCCCCAAGAAGGCAGCCGCCAAGCAGTACGCCCATCGCGATGAAATAACTTTTGAAAAGCTCCGGAAAGAAAGCTTCTGCCATTATGATCAACTCCGAATTAATAATATTCTTTCACTGCTGATATCAGTAACAGAGCCTTGAACTGTTTTTTAAGTGCTTATTCTTATATATATGGGACTGGCTGCTCACATATGAAGAATAACCGTCCGGAAAAAAGCGAACATATTTTCTTTTTTGCTTATAGTTTTTTATAATGAAGGAAGGAGAATGAGAAAAGGAGTGTGAGTGCTCATGTCGTTTGTTCACTTGCAGGTGTCAAGCGCTTTCAGTTTATTGTCGAGCACAGCTTCGGTTAAAACGCTTGTACATAAAGCTGTACAGCATAATTATCGTGCAATGGCCATCACGGATCGAAATGTGATGTATGGGGTAATTCCTTTTTATCAGGAATGCCGGAAAAATAATATTAAGCCGATTATCGGCATGACAGCGGATGTCATGAGTGAAAGTGAAGAAAGAAGCTTTCCGCTCATTCTGCTTGCAAAAAATAATGCAGGCTACCGAAACCTGCTGAAAATATCGAGCGTTATCGGGACAAAATCTCCCGAAGGAATTCCTTATAAATGGCTCAAAGGGTATGGGGAAGGCTTGATTGGAATTACCCCGGGAATTAAAGGGGAAATAGAACAGCATCTGCTGGCGGGTGACTTAAATAAAGCAGAGGCTGTTGCTTATAAAATGCAGCAGGTGTTTGGTAAGGATTCCTTCTTTCTTTCCCTGCAGAATCATGGGCTTGAAGATGAAAGAAAGATAGAGGCTGGAATAGAAAAGCTGAAACAAAAGCTTCCTATCAGACAAGTCGTGACGAATGATGTTCAATTTGTAGAATCAGAGGATGCCTTTGCCCACGAATGCCTCCTTGCCATTCGCGATGGAGTGAAATTGTCGGAAGATGAAAGGGAAACGCTGCCCAATGATCAGTACTACTTTAAAAGCCGGGATGAGATGCTCGATCTGTTCGGCAGTCATATAGACGCCTTGGAAAACACCATGAAGGTAGCCGATCAGTGTAATGTGGAGATTGCCTTTAATCAAAACCTCCTGCCTAAATATCCGTTGCCTGCCAGTGAAACGGCCGATCGATATCTTCAGGAAGTTTGTATGCAGGGGCTTAAAGATAGAGGAGTGGAAAAAGATCCTGATTACTTAAGCAGGCTGGAATATGAATTGACAGTGATTCAAAAGATGAACTTCAGTGATTATTTCCTTATTGTCTGGGACTTTATGAAGTATGCGAGGGAACAGCATATTTTAACAGGACCGGGAAGGGGGTCGGCTGCAGGTTCTCTTGTGGCTTATGCACTCAAGATAACGGATGTTAACCCAATTAAGCACGGCTTGTTATTTGAGAGATTCCTGAATCCGGAAAGAATTTCCATGCCGGATATTGATATTGATTTTCCCGATTACCGCCGTGAAGAAGTCATTGATTATGTGCATAAAAAGTATGGAGACTTGCATGTAGCCCAAATCATCACATTCGGTACCCTTGCTGCCAAGGCGGCTCTCAGGGATACAGCCAGAGTCTTTGGGTTTAATTCAAAGGAATTGGAACAGCTTTCAAAGTTCATTCCTTCCCGCCCCGGGTCCTTGAAAGATGTGTATGATGAATCAGCAGACTTTAGAAATTTCATCAATGAGACACAGCATAAACAAAGGTTATTCAATACGGCTCTTAAATTGGAAGGACTTCCGAGGCATGCTTCCACACACGCTGCCGGGGTCATCATCAGTGAAAGGCCGCTCGTTGATTTAATACCAATACAGGCAGGGCAGGGAAGCGTCCACCTTACACAATATCCGATGGAAATCCTCGAGGAAATCGGGCTGTTAAAAATGGATTTTCTTGGCCTCCGGAACTTAACTATACTTGACCGGATTGTTGCCTCAATAAGAAAGGGGACGGGAAAGCGGCTGTCCTTAGATGATCTTCCCCAAAATGATGAGAAGACTTTTGAACTTCTGAGCCAGGGAAAGACAGACGGAGTATTCCAGCTGGAATCCGAAGGTATGAAGAATGTCCTTGTAAAGCTGAGGCCGAATTCGTTCGAAGACATCGTGGCAGTTAACGCATTATTCAGGCCGGGCCCGATGGAAAATATCCCATTATTCATTTCAAGAAAGCATGGGGAGGATACAATCGACTACCCCCACCCGGATTTGAAGGAAATTCTGGGGATCACCTACGGGGTCATTGTTTACCAGGAACAGATCATGCAAATTGCCTCTAAGATGGCCGGCTTTAGTTTGGGAGAGGCAGATTTGCTGCGAAGGGCGGTCAGCAAAAAGAAACGGGATGTACTGGACAGTGAACGGAAACATTTTATAGATGGTGCCTTGGAAAAAGGTTATTCCTTTGAAACAGCGCAGGAAATCTATGATTTGATCGTGCGGTTTGCCAATTACGGATTCAACCGTTCGCATGCAGTTGCCTATAGCATGATTGCTTACCAGCTTGCTTACCTGAAAGCCAATTATCCTTCTTACTTCCTTGCAGCTCTGCTTACTTCAGTCATCGGAAATGATACGAAAATTTCTCAATATATCCGGGAAGCAAAGCAAAATGAAATCCATATTTTGCCTCCCTCCATAAACCTCAGCCAGTTTCCTTTTAAAGTGGAGAAGGGCGGGATTCGATACAGCCTTGGAGCCATCAGGGGGGTAGGTGCCGCAGCCTTGAAGGAAATCTATCAGGAACGGCTGGAGAAGCCTTTCGCTGATCTGTTTGATTTCTGCTTAAGGGTCTCTCTCAAGGCCGTGAACAGAAAGACACTGGAGGCTCTTGTGTTTTCGGGGGCCCTAGATGACTTTGGGCAAGATCGGGCTGTACTGCTTGCCAGCTTGGACGTAGCACTGGAACACTCTGAATTAGTCCGCCCGCAGGACCAGGATTACGATTTATTCGAGGAAGAGGAAGCCTTTTTCCTGAAACCGAAATATACAGAAGTTGAGGATATGCCTCTTGAGAAAAAGCTTGAGTACGAAAAGCAGGTTCTAGGATTATACCTCTCCGATCATCCTGTATCTCCTTTTGAAAAGGTGTTCAAAGATGTTTCTGTGATTGACCTTTTTGACCTCGAGGCTGGAAACAAAAATATTAGGGTGGGTGTCTATATTACCGCACTCAAGACCATTCGTACCAAAAAAGGGGAAGTGATGGCCTTCCTGACAATGAGTGATTCTAGCGGTGAAATGGAGGGCGTCGTTTTCCCAAATGCATTCCGCCACTATACAGCCGTTCTCAAAGAAGGGAATATTGTAATGATGGAAGGTTCTGTCGAAGAACGGAATGCCAAAATGCAGCTCTTGGTCAATAAAGTGTACAGCATGGAAGAAGTAAAGAACCTGTCGAACGAAATCAATAAGAAACTATATTTGAAAGTAAAGCATTCTGCAGGAGAAGAATTGGCTGCCGTAAAAGGAGTATTGAGAAAGTATAAAGGCAGAGTTCCTGTCATCATTCACTTCGAGACGGAGAGTCGGACCGTACAGCTCCCGAATAATCAGTGGGTGAATCCGACAGCAGAATGCCTGCATGAGTTGAGAGAGACAGTAGGAGAGAATAATACTGTATTGAAATAGCGGGTCAGAATTAAGGCTGGCTATATAAAATATTTCCTTTACTTACTTCGACATTTATTATATTGTTTAAAGGGAAAAGGGTGGTCAGACCACCTGGGGCATTATATTTTTCTTGAAATTGTTGTTTTACAACAGATTTTTGAACCGTTTCTGAGTAAGGATTGAATATAACGGAGAGTTAGCGGACGGCCAATTTAATTACCAAGCCCCCAGGGGTCAAGAGAGAGTCTTAAGGACTTTTTGGAACATCGGCCGGCTGGTTATCCCGGCCCGCCCCATGGTGGGAGCACTTGTTACGGGAACCAACCCTCTCTATTCAATCTGGGCCCACGGGCTTTGAATAACAACTAAAAAATAAGATCAAATGCAGATACTTAAGGAGTGAACCAGCTTGTCATTACGTGAAGAAGCGTTGCACATGCACAGGGTAAACCAGGGAAAATTAGAGTCGAAATCGAAAGTGGAAGTAAAGAATGCCAAAGACCTGAGTCTGGCTTATTCTCCGGGTGTAGCGGAACCATGTAAAGTGATTTATGACAAACCTGAAACTGTTTATGAATATACGATGAAAGGCAATATGGTTGCCGTAGTCTCCGATGGAACTGCTGTACTCGGCCTTGGTAATATCGGACCATCTGCTGCACTTCCTGTCATGGAAGGTAAAGCAGTTTTATTCAAAAGCTTTGCAGGAGTAGATGCCTTTCCAATTTGTCTTGATACCAATGATGTGGACAAGATTGTTGAAACAGTTAAATTAATGGAACCGACATTCGGGGGCGTCAACTTGGAGGATATCGCCGCACCGAATTGCTTTGTCATAGAAGAACGGCTGAAAAAGGAAACGAACATTCCTATTTTCCACGATGATCAGCATGGAACAGCAATCGTTACGGTAGCCGGACTGGTTAATGCCTTGAAAATCGTCGGGAAAAAGATGTCGGAAATCAAAGTGGTCGCAAATGGGGCCGGTGCAGCTGGAATTGCCATTATCAAGCTTCTGCATAACTACGGTGTTCGTGATATTGTCATGTGTGACACAAGGGGAGCCATTTATGAAGGCCGTCCGAACGGCATGAATGATATCAAGAATGAGGTAGCCAAATTTACGAATCGCGACCGTGTCGAAGGCGGTCTGGAGGACGTCATCAAAGATGCGGATGTGTTCATCGGGGTATCGGTTGCCGGTGCTTTAACGGAAGAAATGGTTCGTTCCATGAACGAAGATCCGGTTATTTTTGCCATGGCAAATCCTGTGCCGGAAATCATGCCTGAAAGTGCGAAAGCTGCAGGAGCAAAAGTTGTGGGGACAGGACGTTCGGATTTCCCTAACCAGGTAAACAACGTTTTGGCGTTCCCAGGAATTTTTAGAGGAGCTCTGGATGTACGGGCTACCCACATCAATGAAAAAATGAAGCAGGCTGCAGTAGAAGCAATTGCTGCGCTGGTGGATGAGAAGGACTTGAATGAGGACTATGTCATCCCTGCACCATTCGATGCGCGTGTTGCCCCGGCAGTTGCCGCAGCGGTAGCTCAAGCGGCCATGGAAACTGGGGTTGCAAGACAGAAGGTCGATCCTGAAGAAGTGCGCAGAAAAACGGAACAGCTTGCAGTCATTGGAAAGGGTGAATGATCCAGCCGATGGATTCACCAAAGCCAAACTCAAAAATTTTCATTGAAATTGTAAATAGGATCAGGGACATGATCTCAAAGGACGGATTGCAGCCTGGAGATAAAATCCCTTCAGAAAGAGAATTATCAGAACGCCTGAAAGCAGGGCGTTCTTCTGTTAGAGAAGCTTTAAGGGCTTTGGAACTTTTAGGTCTGATTGAAACAAGGCGCGGAGAAGGTACTTTCCTGAAAGACTTCCGAAATCACCAGCTGGTGGAATTGCTGGGAACTTTTATCTTGAGGGAAGGCCAGGCAAGAGAGGATGTTGTGCTTACAAAGGAATGGCTTGAAAAAGAAAGTCTGAGAACCATCCTCCGGTCTGACTGCAGCCTGACCACTCTTCAAAGATGCCTGGAATCGGATGACTTAAAGACCGTAGACCATTTTTTGAGAGAAATCATCCATCAATCAAATAACCTGCTGGCAGGAAAGATTTGGTATATACTTTCCCAGTATGGAGCAATGGTGGAAAAAACAGTTCCAATGGATGAGAACTATAAAGAGGCTTGCAAGGGACTTATAGATTCTCTTCAAGCAAAGAAAGAAGATAAGGTGTGGGAATACTATTACTTGTTGAAAAAATAGCTCATATCCGGCCAGGCTGCCGAGCGAGCGGGGAAAGTTGTCGAGAGAATGCCGACAGGTTCCTACATCTTTTTTACTTCAAGTAAGGTAGAGTGAACTAAAGCAAGTCCCAGTAAATATAATTCGCCTTTTTAGTGGCAAGTGTAAATATTATGGTGGTAAATAAGGAGGTTACAAAAGTGCTCAAGGATCTTTTTGTTAAAACGAAAAAGAAAAAGTACGCAACCATCCCCTCCGATACGGCAAAACAAGACGTACCGGAAGGAATCATGACGAAGTGTCCTGAATGTAAAAAAATCATGTATACAAAAGAACTGCAGAAAAACCTGAATGTTTGCCTGCATTGCAGTTATCATCACAGAATGAACGCATTCGAACGCTGTGGTAGTTTCTTTGATGAAGGCACTTTTAAAGAGCTTGATGCAGGGTTAGTGTCAGAGAATCCTTTGAACTTCCCGGATTACATAGAAAAACTAGAAAAAGATCGTGAAAAAACGAATATAAATGAAGCTGTGGTGACCGGCTCAGGAAAAGTGAATGGATTTGACGCAGTAGCCGCGATCATGGACTCCCGGTTCCGTATGGGAAGTATGGGCTCTGTTGTTGGCGAGAAAATCACACGAGCGATCGAAGAGGCAGACAGAAGGAACTGTCCGTTCATTATCTTCACAGCATCCGGTGGAGCAAGAATGCAGGAAGGGGTTTTATCCCTTATGCAAATGGCGAAAACGTCTGTGGCATTAAAGAGATTCAGTGATAATGGCGGTCTATTTATTTCGATAATGACACATCCGACAACAGGGGGAGTGTCAGCAAGCTTTGCCTCCCTTGGTGATTATAATTTTGCAGAGCCCGGCGCGCTGATTGGATTTGCCGGCAGAAGAATTATCGAACAGACGATTCGGGAAGACCTGCCTGAAGATTTCCAAACGGCAGAATTCCTGTTGAAACATGGGCAGTTGGATGATGTTATTTCACGTTTGGATTTAAAAGAGAAGATCTCGAACATCCTTGAGATCCATCAATGGGACGGTGAACTGACATGGTAAACGAAATGGAATTTGAAAAACCGGTGGTTCAGTTAAGGAATAAGATTTCTGAGCTGAAAGAATTTACAAAGAAATCGGATGTGGATCTTTCAGCAGAAATTGAAAAGTTGGAATATCGACTGCAGAAACTAGAAAGTGATCTTTATGAAAATATGAAACCTTGGGACAGGGTTCAAGTTGCAAGGCATCCCAACAGGCCGACAACACTTGACTATATCAGCCACCTGTTTGCCGATTTTCATGAGATGCATGGTGACCGTCTCTATGGAGAAGATGAAGCCATCGTTGCCGGCATTGCCAAATTCAATGGCCTCCCTGTAACGGTCATCGGCCATCAGCGCGGGAAGGATACCAAAGAGAATATCCGCCGAAACTTTGGGATGCCTCATCCGGAGGGATACCGAAAAGCATTGAGACTGATGAAACAGGCCGATAAGTTTGGCAGGCCGATTATCTGCTTCATTGATACAAAGGGTGCTTACCCTGGGAAAGCTGCCGAAGAACGCGGACAGAGTGAAGCCATAGCCCGCAACCTGTTTGAGATGGCAGGCTTGACTGTCCCGGTCATCTGTATCGTTATCGGTGAAGGCGGGAGCGGTGGAGCTCTGGCACTGGGAGTCGGAAACCATATCCACATGCTCGAGAACTCAACCTATTCCGTCATCTCGCCTGAGGGTGCAGCTGCACTTCTATGGAAAGATTCCACACAGGCGAAAAGAGCAGCTGAAACAATGAAAATCACTGCACCGGACCTGAAGGAACTGGGTGTCATTGATGAGATTATCCCTGAAGTGAAAGGCGGGGCCCACAGGGACGTTCAGGAACAAGCAGGCAGTATTGGTGAAGCGATCAAAGCATCGCTTGAGCAATTGGTTCCTCAGACTTCAGAGCAATTAATCCAATCCCGTTATGAAAAATATAAATTAATGGGTCAATATACTGTTTTAGAAGAATATACAGGGGTAAAATCTTAAGCGTGGAGATCTTTTCCACGCTTTTGCTTTTTTATAGAAGGGAATGTTCATTAGCTCAGCGGCTGTAATGTAAACGCATTATTTTACAATGAAACGCTTTCAGTATTTAGACAATTTCGTCTATAAAGAATAACGTTCTATATTCGTTGTTCGCTGTCAATCTTCATGTTATTTTAGAAATAATCCATAGGTGTTTTGCCTATAATAGTAAGTGTTGAATCTGTTACCCCGAAACTCTTCTTTTTAGCACCCCAAAAAGAACATAATAAATTTACTATACATAGAGACTTAATAAGAGGTGATTGGTTTTATGAAAAGAATAGGTGTATTGACAAGCGGCGGAGATTCTCCTGGTATGAATGCGGCTGTTCGGGCGGTCGTCAGGCAGGCCATTTATCAGGATATGGAAGTTTACGGTATCTATCAGGGATACAACGGTCTGATCAATGGAAATATTAAAAAGCTTGAGCTTGGGTCAGTCGGTGATATCATTCACCGCGGAGGAACAATGCTTTACACGGCCCGCTGTGAAGAGTTCAAGACAAAAGAAGGCCAGATGAAGGGGATCGAACAGCTTAACAAGCATGGTATCGAGGGCTTGGTCGTTATCGGCGGAGATGGCTCTTACCGCGGTGCGAAAGCATTGACGGAATTGGGATACCCTTGTGTAGGTGTACCGGGTACGATTGATAACGACATTCCTGGCACAGAATACACTATCGGTTTTGATACCGCGTTGAATACGGTAATCGATGCAATCGATAAAATACGAGATACAGCGACTTCTCATGAAAGAACGTTCATCATTGAGGTCATGGGGCGCAATGCAGGTGACCTGGCACTTTGGTCCGGACTTGCTGGCGGAGCGGAAACGATTCTCATTCCGGAAGACAAGCATGATATGGATGATGTTGCCCGCCGTCTGAAAAAAGGGCAGGAACGCGGTAAGAAACACAGTATCATTGTGGTAGCTGAAGGCGTAATGAGCGGAAATGAATTTGCTGCAAAATTAAAAGAAGCAACGAGTTTGGAAACTCGTGTTTCCGTGCTGGGACATATTCAGCGTGGAGGCTCCCCGACTGCATCCGACCGGGTACTTGCAAGCCGCCTGGGATCACGGGCAGTAGACCTTCTTGCGGAAGGCAAGGGTGGCAGAGCAGTCGGAATAGAGAAGAACCAGCTGGTCGATTACGACATCATTGAAGCATTGGCTAAGGAACATGTGATAGATTTAAACATGTATAAACTTTCTAAAGAATTGTCTATCTAAGAGAGCTGCAGATAGCTTGAATATGACAGGATATATCCAGGAGGGCATTTAGTAATGAGAAAAACGAAAATTGTATGTACCATTGGACCGGCAAGTGAATCGGTTGAAAAATTAACAGAGCTTATCGAAGCGGGAATGAATGTAGCACGCTTGAACTTCTCGCATGGAGACCATGAAGAGCATGGTGCCAGAATCCAGAACATCCGGACTGCTTCAGAGAAAACAGGAAAGACTGTGGGTATCCTGCTGGATACAAAAGGCCCGGAAATCCGCACAAATAATATGGAGAACGGATCCATCGAGCTTGAGAAAGGTTCCGAAGTCATCGTTTCCATGAAAGAAGTACTGGGAACGCCTGAAAAATTCTCCATCACGTACGAAAGCCTGATTGATGATGTAGAAGAGGGATCCAAAATCCTTTTGGATGATGGGCTGATCGGCCTTGAAGTGATTTCCCTGGATAAAGGTGCAGGAGAGATTAGAACAAAGGTACTTAATTCAGGAACATTGAAAAACAAAAAAGGTGTCAATGTACCGGGAGTATCTGTCAACCTTCCTGGTATTACAGATAAGGATGCCAAGGACATCATCTTTGGTATCGAGCAAGGTGTTGATTTCATCGCAGCTTCTTTCGTTCGCCGTGCTTCTGATGTCTTGGAAATCCATCAGCTGCTGGAAGACCATAATGCGAAAGATATCCAAATTATCCCTAAGATCGAGAACCAGGAAGGTGTCGACAATATCGATGAAGTACTGGAAGTTTCGGATGGATTAATGGTCGCTCGAGGTGACCTTGGGGTAGAAATTCCGGCAGAAGAGGTACCTCTTGTACAAAAAGCATTGATCAAAAAATGTAATGCACTTGGCAAGCCGGTTATCACTGCAACGCAAATGCTTGACTCCATGCAGCGTAACCCGCGTCCGACAAGGGCTGAAGCAAGTGACGTAGCAAATGCAATCTTTGACGGCACGGATGCAATCATGCTTTCAGGTGAAACTGCAGCCGGTGTTTACCCGGTGGAAGCTGTCCAGACGATGCATAATATCGCCTCCCGTGCGGAAACTGCACTTGATTATAAAGACATCCTTTCCAACCGCAGCAAAGATACTGGACATAATATGACGGATGCCATCGGACAATCTGTTGCGCATACAGCCATCAACCTTTCTGTAAATGCCATTGTGGCTCCGACGGAAAGCGGCCATACAGCGAAAATGATTTCTAAGTACCGACCTAAGGCACCAATCATCGCCGTTACAGCGAATGATTCTGTATCCCGTAAGCTGGCATTGGCATGGGGCGTTTATTCACAAAAAGGCAGAAAAGTGGCCACTACAGATGAAATGCTGGAAATGGCTGTTGAAGAAAGTGTCAATTCCGGTATGATTACACATGGTGACCGCATCATCATTACTGCCGGTGTACCTATCGGTGAATCTGGCACAACAAACCTTATGAAAATCCATGTAGTCGGCGATATCCTTGCAAAAGGCCAGGGGATTGGACGCAAGACGGCATTTGGAAGAGCGGTAATCGCTAAAAATGCCGCAGAAGCGAATGAAAAAGTAAAGCCTGGTTCGGTTCTCGTCACAGTGGGTACTGACAAAGAAATGGTGCCTGCACTTGAGAAATGTTCTGCATTGATTACAGAAGAAGGCGGACTGACGAGCCATGCCGCGGTCGTCGGTATCAACATCGGCATCCCGGTCATCGTCGGAGTTGAAAATGCCATGGCCATTCTGAAAGATGGTCAGGATATCACCGTAGATTCCTCAAGAGGCGTTATCTACGATGGACATGCAAGTGTACTATAATTGGTTTTTTTACAAAGTGATGTCTCCTCCAGGAGGCGTCACTTTTTTTGATTCCTGGTCGTTCATCAACAAGTGATCCTGCAAAAAGAAAATCAAATGTTCATTACCTGTCAGCTGTTGCAAAATTGTCGCATTCCGGAATCAGTTCGATATAACAGAATATGATATAATAAGTACAGGCTTTCCAATAAATTGGGGGTATGAAGTAATGAGATATATGCTATTCTTTTTAATCGTAGTGCCTGCGCTTGAAATTGGTCTATTAATCCTTTCAGGGCAGACATTTGGATTAACCGCGACAATTCTACTGATTATTGCCACTGGTGTCCTCGGGGCCTACCTCGCAAAGAAGCAAGGTCTCCAGGCTATTAGAAATGTTCAGGACCAAATCAGGTATGGACAGCTGCCTGGCGATGCCATTGTGGATGGTTTATGCATCCTTGTAGGTGGAGTAGTTCTTCTCACTCCCGGGTTCATCACCGATGCTATCGGATTCCTTCTGTTGTTTCCGCAAACCAGAAAAGTGATAAAACCGTTCATTCTCAAACTGTTTAGAAAATGGATTGATAACGGCAATGTTATAATATATCGATAGTAGAAAAGCTCCGTTCTTTAAGAATGGAGCTTTTTTGTGGTTTGAGTGGTTGGGGGACTTTTAGATGATTGAAGTCGGGCAAGTCAGGCTTGTGCTGATGCTACAGCCGCTCCTGCCAGCTTTTATTGTAGTCTAGAAAGCCGCCTGTGGAAGCGGTAAGTGCCTCAGAGACTAGGATGGTTCTAGAGGTAAAAAGCGGTAGAACCAAGAGAGAAAGTATCGCTAGAAAGTGCCTCTAGAGAAGTTCTAGAGGCAAAAAAGAAGTCCAAGCAAGAGAGAAAGTGCCTTTAGAGAAGTTCTAGAGGCAAAAAGCAGTCCAATCAGAGTAAAAGTGCCTCTAGAACAAAAAACTCCTCAGAAAACTTCTTCCAGACATTACAGTCATCGAAGCATCTGAAGAGTTATAAAACAATTATTATTTTATCTCCGGAGTCCCTCTAATGAAAGCCCATAAGTCGCGGAATACCCCTGCGTTTCTTAGTGTAGATAGAATGACCAAGGTAACGGGACCAAGGATAAGGCCAAGGAAGCCAACTAATTTGAAACCTACAAATAGGGCGATCAATGTGGCGAGTGGATCCAATCCAATGCTGGACGACAGCACTTTGGGTTCCATGATTTGTCTTTGAACCACAACGACCAGGTAAAGCACACCCAGTCCGATTCCGAGCCCGATATTTCCTGTAATCAATTCATAAATAATCCACGGTACGAACACCGCACCTGTTCCAAGATACGGAAGAATATCCACTAAACCGGTAACCAGTGCAATGGTAATGGCATAGTCGACCCGAAGAATTAAAAGGCCGATAAGGACAATCACCGCCGTGATCGATATTAGGGTGAACTGTGCGCGGATAAATCCAAATAAGGCTTTCTTTAGGTCATGGAAGACTCTTCTGCCGCTTGCTGCGGCTTTTACTGGTACATATTTTGATAGTTTATCAGAAAGATGATACCAGTCTTTACTGATGAAGAAAGTGGCGAGCGCCGAAAAGATCAACACAGTAGCCGCATTTGGAATCCAGGAAACCAGATTCGGCAGTCTTTGGAAGAAATTTTGCAAGAAATCCCCTGCAGATGAGGCGATTCTTTCACCGGCGGCCTGAATGTTTTCCATGATGGCCCCTTGCTGACCTGCCTCTAAGTTTTTGAATAAGCCGATAATCTGGTGGTAAAAAGGAATGACCTGTGCAGCAATGAAGTTTTCAAAGTATTCCACAAGTGTCTTAACATGTTGTGGTAATACGTTTGCAAGATAGTTTGCACCTGACACAATTTCTGTAATCAGCAATGTGATAAGGCCGATGAAGACCGCGATTATCAGGAATAATGACAATGCGACTGCAAGACCGCGCGGCATCTTGGCCTTCCTCTCGAGCAAATTTACGATTGGATTAATAAGAAGGGCAATGACTAAGGCGATGATGAATGGGTATGTCACCTTGGATATGTAGAAAACAGCTATTCCCGTTAAAACTATTACCGCTATGACAAATAAAAAGCGCAAGCAGCGGTAGAGAAATTCTAAATTCATTTGATATCCCCCCTGCCGGAATTTTCTATTTATTACTATTCTATTTTAGCTGAGGAAAGAAATGAAAGAAAGATATATATACGGGTGGAGTCTGTATATTCTTTCAATTCCTTGTATTCTGCTTGGAAAAAAGAATTGTGAAAGTATGGAAAATCATTAGTTTCCCTATATACTATCCTTTTGGGAAATGTCATGCCGTCCCCAATCACCTTGAAACATCCTAAAGGGAAATATACTCCCTTTGAGCTCTGTAATATCAATATAAGGTGAATCATCTTCCGGGTAATGAGTTGATATTCGCTGTAGATGGAATACTATGTTACGATAAAGACTGGAAGGCCGTAGTTTATTTTTCTACTAAAATAATTATTATAGAAATTAATCCGTTTTCATTCACAAAAGTCAGATAATTGTTTATAATAGAAAATGAAAGCGCATCCTATAGTTTGAATCTGTGTTAAATTCAGAATTTGGGCTATGAGGATGTGTGGCACTGTGTTGAGCGAGCGCTCGATAGCGTTGGTTTATAAACAATTATATTTAGAAACAAGCCTTGTTAAGAGACTGCAATACTCTTGAACAATGTCCAATTCTTAAATGGGCAAGGGGCAATAATTCAGATAAAGGAGAGGTTTTTTATGACAGCAACTCGAGGATTGGAAGGTATTGTAGCTACAACGTCTTCAATCAGTTCAATCATTGATGATACTCTTACATATGTTGGATATAACATCGATGATTTAACAAACAATGCTAGCTTCGAAGAAATAATCTATCTATTATGGAATCTTAAATTGCCTACTGCTTCAGAACTTGATGAGTTGAAAAAGGAATTAGCAGAAAATGCAGCCCTTCCAAAGGAAGTAATCGAGCATTTTAAAATGTATTCTATCAAAGACGTTCATCCAATGGCTGCCTTAAGATCAGCCGTTTCTCTACTTGGCTTGTATGATGAGGAAGCCGATGTAATGGAAGAAGCAGCAAACTTCCGCAAAGCCGTCCGTCTTCAAGCCAAAATCCCGACGATTGTTACATCCTTCGCCCGCATTAGAAGCGGAAAAGAACCTATCGCTCCGAGAACAGACCTTGGTTTTGCTGCAAACTTCCTATATATGCTTACAGGCAATGAGCCTGCCGATATCGAAGTTGAAGCATTCAACAAAGCCCTGGTTCTTCATGCAGATCATGAATTGAATGCATCTACTTTCACGGCACGTGTTTGTGTGGCTACACTTTCTGATGTATATTCTGGTGTAACTGCGGCAATCGGCGCTTTAAAGGGACCTCTTCACGGCGGTGCCAATGAGCAGGTAATGAAAATGCTTACTGAAATCGATTCAGTAGACAATGTGGAATCCGTAATCCGCGAAAAGCTTGCTAATAAAGAAAAAATCATGGGCTTCGGCCACCGTGTATACCAGCAGGGTGATCCAAGAGCGAAACACTTGAAAGAAATGTCCAAGAAGCTGACTGAACTAAGAGGCGAAAGCAAATATTATGAAATGTCCACAAAGATCGAAGAAATTGTGACATCTGAAAAAGGTTTGCCGCCAAATGTTGATTTCTATTCTGCATCTGTTTATCACAGCCTTGGAATTGACCATGATCTGTTTACCCCGATCTTTGCGGTCAGCAGGGTTTCTGGATGGCTTGCTCATATCCTTGAACAGTATTCAAACAACCGCTTGATCCGTCCTCGCGCGGATTACACAGGTCCTGGAAAACAAGCATATGTACCTGTGGAACAGCGTGGTTAATATTTTACAAAAAGCGTAATATCTGGTGTAATGACAATGGAAAAGGCTTTTATTTTCACAAGATCCTTTTCCGTCAATAATAAAGCGGGTCTGATTTCAAAGGTATTCAATCCTTTTATCAGTCCCTTTAATCATGAATTTGGAGGTAATAGTATGTCTGAAGGTCAAAAAATCACTGTTGAAAATGGTACCTTGAATGTACCGAATAACCCAATTGTCCCTTTCATTGAAGGTGACGGAACTGGTCCTGATATCTGGGCTTCTGCTTCCCGCGTACTGGATGCAGCAGTTGAAAAAGCATATAACGGTGAGCGCAAGCTTGTCTGGAAAGAAGTATTGGCTGGAGAGAAAGCTTACAATCAAACTGGCGAGTGGCTTCCAAGCGAAACACTTGATGCGGTTCGCGAATATTTCATCGCCATCAAAGGCCCTCTTACAACACCTATCGGAGGCGGAATCCGTTCATTGAACGTTGCGCTTCGCCAAGAGTTGGATCTATTCACATGTCTTCGTCCGGTACGTTACTTTGAAGGTGTGCCTTCTCCTGTAAAGCGTCCTGAAGATACAGACATGGTGATCTTCCGTGAAAATACAGAAGATATTTATGCAGGTATCGAGTATGCTAAAGGTTCTGATGAAGTGAAGAAGTTGATCTCTTTCCTTCAAGATGAAATGGGCGTAAACAAAATCCGTTTCCCTGAAACTTCAGGTCTTGGAATCAAGCCTGTATCTGAAGAAGGGACTCAGCGCCTGGTACGTGCGGCAATCAACTATGCCATCACAGAAGGCCGTAAGTCTGTAACTCTCGTACATAAAGGCAACATCATGAAGTTCACTGAAGGTGCTTTCAAGAACTGGGGTTATGAGCTTGCTGAGAAAGAATTCGGTGAAAAAGTATTCACTTGGGCTGAATATGACCGTATCAAGGACGAAAAAGGTCTGGATGCAGCAAATCAAGCTCAATCCGATGCAGAAGCAGCCGGCAAAATCATCGTGAAAGATGCAATTGCTGATATCTTCCTTCAACAAATCCTTACTCGTCCTGCAGAGTTCGATGTAGTCGCTACAATGAACTTGAATGGTGACTATATCTCTGATGCTCTTGCTGCACAAGTAGGAGGTATTGGAATCGCTCCTGGAGCAAATATTAACTACGATACAGGACATGCAATCTTTGAAGCGACTCATGGTACAGCACCTAAATATGCCGGACAGGATAAAGTTAACCCATCTTCAGTAATCCTTTCGGGTGTACTTATGCTTGAACACCTTGGCTGGAATGAAGCAGCAACATTGATTACTAAATCAATGGAAAAAACAATCGCATCCAAAGTTGTAACATATGACTTCGCTCGTCTAATGGACGGTGCTACAGAAGTTAAATGTTCTGAGTTCGGTACAGCATTAATCGAAAATATGTAATAGGTCATTCCATTCAATTGGATGAAAACGAGTCGGCTTGCATTTTATGCAAGCCTTCTCTGTTAACACATACTATGAAAATGGAGGCGATTCTTGTGGCAATCAGACGCAAGAAAATTTCAGTTATCGGCGGAGGATTCACAGGGGCTACAACCGCATTGATGCTTGCACAGAAGGAGCTCGGTGATGTAGTACTTGTAGATATACCGCAAATGGAAGACCCTACAAAAGGCAAAGCGTTAGATATGGAAGAAGCAAGCCCGGTCCAAGGATTCGATGCGAAAATCACTGGTACCTCGAACTATGAAGATACGAAAGGCTCTGACATAGTCGTAATCACGGCAGGAATTGCACGTAAGCCTGGCATGAGCCGTGATGATCTTGTTCAAACAAACCAAAAGATCATGAAATCCGTTACGCAGGAAATCGTCAAGTATTCTCCTGAAAGTATCATCATAGTTTTGACAAACCCGGTTGATGCGATGACTTACACTGTATTCAAAGAATCCGGATTCCCTAAGAACCGTGTAATCGGACAATCCGGTGTACTGGACACAGCTCGTTTTCGTACCTTTGTAGCCCAGGAATTGAACCTTTCTGTAAAAGACATTACAGGTTTCGTCTTAGGCGGTCATGGTGATGACATGGTCCCGCTTGTACGCTATTCATATGCTGGGGGAATTCCACTGGAAAAACTGATTCCCAAAGATCGCTTGGATGCTATCGTTGAACGCACCCGTAAAGGCGGCGGAGAAATTGTCGGCCTGCTAGGTAACGGAAGTGCATATTATGCTCCGGCAGCCTCTCTTGTTCAAATGGTGGAGGCCATTCTCAAAGATCAACGCAGAGTCATTCCGGCTATTGCATATCTGGAAGGCGAGTATGGTTTCGAAGGAATCTACCTCGGGGTACCGACTATCCTGGGTGGTAATGGTCTAGAGCAGATTATTGAACTTGAATTAGAAGAAGATGAAAAGGCAGCACTTTCTAAATCTGCAGATTCTGTTAAAAATGTAATGGATGTTTTGAAATAACTGTAAACAAAAAAACCGAATTCGAATCTTCGAATTCGGTTTTTTTGTTTAGTAGGAGTAATGATTCCACCCTAATTAGTAAAGTATACGAAAACTAGCAATACTCTTCCTACCCTTCATTAAAAAACTATTTATGCTTACCCTGAAAATTTCTTCTTTGTAAGGTTATACTATTAGTGGTAATATATAAATAGACAGACAATAAAGAGTATTTATTCTATTCTTAATTGTAAACGGTTACAACGGAGGTGCGCCAGCTATGTTATTAGGTAAAAAACGTAAGCCAGGTAGGAAAATCGAGGATATTTCAGTTGGTGAAAAGCTGACATTGACAGAGAAAATCGAAGACAAAGATTTACTTTTGTATCTAGGATTGACGAACGATGCTAATCCATTATACATACAACATGACTATGCCTCGCAGACGCCATTCAAAAAGCCATTGGTCCCTGCCATCATGCTGACAGGAATCATCAGTTCTGCCATCTCAAAATATTTGCCGGGTCCAGGGTCACACATCATGAAGCAGGAGCTTGAGTTTCCTAAGCCTGTTTTCCATTATGAAACAATTCAATTTCTATTTGAAGTGAAAAATATAGACAGCAGCAGCCACTTGGTTACCATCGATGTGATAGCCACGAATGAGCAGGAGGAGACCGTTATTAGAGGATCAGTCAGTGTCTGCCCGCCGCATAAACTGGAAAAAATGAATGGAAGTGCACTCGAAAACTTTTAATGCAGAGGAAGACTGACCGGTAGTTCTGGTTGGTCTTTTTTTATGAAAAAAAACGGGATACTTTTAACTATGTTACACAATTCCAGCTTCAGGGCCCGAGGTTACTTACGCACTGAAAAGTAACCCAACAGTTGCCGGCTTGAGATAATCAAACCTTAACGACTTGTAAGGGTTATCATTAAGAAATCTGGTTCTGGGTTGGGAATCTTGTCTTTGTTTATATTATAATGAAGGCATAATTAAATAATTTTTGGATGATGGGGTTTTTAATACAGGTAGACGGAGGAACACTTAATGAGCAAAAAGATTCTAGTAGTAGACGATGAGCAATCAATTGTCACACTGTTGAAGTATAATCTTGAGCAGGCGGGCTATTCAGTGATTACAGCCTATGATGGTGAAGAAGGCCGAGATTTGGCATTGGAACAAGTTCCTGATTTAATGATCCTTGATTTAATGCTTCCAAAAATTGATGGGATTGAAGTTTGTAAACAGATTCGCCAGCAGAAAGTGATGATTCCCATCCTGATGCTGACTGCGAAGGATGATGAGTTTGATAAAGTATTGGGCCTTGAGCTGGGCGCAGATGATTATATGACCAAGCCGTTCAGCCCGAGGGAAGTTATGGCAAGGGTAAAAGCAATTCTGCGCAGAAGCCAGGCTATGATAGACGCTGCAGAGCATCTTCGTTCAGAGCAGAAAGATTATCTTCAAGTAGGTGAATTAAAGGTCTTCCCTGAACAATATGAGGCCTATTTTGCAGAGACCCTGTTGGAACTGACTCCGAAGGAATTTGAACTCCTTCTGTATCTGACAGAAAATCGCGGGAGAGTGCTAACCCGGGATCAGCTGCTTAGTGCTGTATGGAATTATGACTTTGCCGGAGATACCAGAATCGTTGACGTACATATCAGCCACTTAAGAGAAAAAATTGAAACCAATACTAAAAAGCCGGCCTATATCAAAACCATCAGGGGATTAGGCTATAAGCTGGAAGAGCAGAAAGGTTCATGATTAAATTCAGATCACGGCTCCTGTTCGCTCTCATCATGCTGATCATTGTTGTACTGATCGGGCTTGGGTTGCTGCTGGGGCAAATTTTTAAAAGTTATTATTTGCAGTCTTTTAATAACCGAATTGAGAAAGAAGCCAAACTTGTTGTGAGTGAGGTGATTACTTCTCAAGAACCTCAGTCCATTTCCGACATGCAGATAGAGGAAATCAGCCAATTGCTTGATATCCGGGTCACCATTACCGGACCGGATGGGGATATCTTAAAGGATAGTGGACCTTTACCCGGTATAGATACAGAAAAGCAAAATGAGGTCATATCGGAAATTGTTACAGATTGGAACAGCGGCCTTGAACAAACCGAATTGATGAGAAATGGCAGTGAAGTTGTGTATTACTGGCAGCCGATAGGTGACGGAGAGGAGTCTTCTCTTTTAATAATGAGCTCCCGAGTCGATATTCTGGTTGCAGGGTATAAACAAATCTGGGCCGTCCTTTCAATATCACTCGGTATTGCGCTGGTCGTCATCCTTATGCTGGGTAGCAGGATTACCTCACGCTACACGAAACCGATTGATTCCGCGACACAGGTGGCAATGGAGCTGGCTAAAGGGAATTATCGGGCGAGAACCTATGAGGACCGCATGGATGAAACCAGTATGTTGAGTACATCCATCAATATACTCGCCAGAAATCTGCAGGAAATGACTTCTGCACAAGACATTCAGCAAAACCGGTTGACCACACTAATTGAAAATATGGGAAGCGGCTTGTTACTTATCGACCACAGGGGTTATGCGGTGTTGACAAACAAGGCTTTCAAAGAGTTTTTTTCCATTACGCCGGACCGTATCACAAACAAACGATATTATGAGGTAATAAAATTTCCTGAAGTAAATAAATTAGTCGAAGAGATATTCATGACAGAGCAAAAAATTCGGAAACAGCTGCTCCTCCCTCTGAAAATTGAAAGAAGGCACTTCGAATTATACGGTGCTCCAATAATAGGAACCAAGGAAGAGTGGAAAGGAATAGTGCTTGTTTTTCATGATATTACTGAGCTGAAAAAACTTGAACAAATGAGAAAGGATTTTGTCGCGAATGTTTCCCATGAACTCAGGACTCCCATCACGTCAATAAAAGGATTCACAGAAACGCTATTGGACGGGGCAATGAATGATAAAGAGACATTGGAAATGTTCTTAAATATAATTCTGCGGGAAAGCGACAGGCTGCAGTCGCTGATCACTGATCTGCTGGATTTGTCAAAGATGGAGAAGCAAGGTTTTCAACTCAATATCCATGACGCAGATATGAGAGAAACCCTTGAAGATGTTATGGCCATTCTTGAGAAAAAACCGGAGAAAAAGGACATTGAGCTTGTTCTTCTTGGGGATAAGAGTGCCATTGCAGAGGTAGACTCACTCAGGATCAAACAAATATTCATCAACTTAATCGGCAATGCCATCACCTATACACCTGCCGGCGGGAAAGTAACGATTACACTAAAACAGTCAGAGTCCACGGTAGAAGTAGAAGTTCGGGACAATGGAATCGGGATTGACGAGAAAGAGATTCCCCGCATATTTGAAAGGTTCTACCGGGTGGATAAGGCGAGAAGCCGCGATTCCGGTGGGACAGGGCTTGGTCTGGCTATCGTAAAACATTTAATTGAAGCTCACGGAGGAAGTATTGAGGTGGAAAGTAAGGTGAACGAAGGTACCGCCTTCACCGTTTCACTGGAAAAGAAGTTTCCTGGGGATCATGCTGGTAAGGTATTTTTAGAAAATAAGTAACTTTACACAGGCTTTACATTTTTTTCAATGTAGCTTAATAAAAGGGTGTTACTATACTAAGTGAAAACCCCTTCATCCAAGGAGCCATGAAAAGGTGAGAACTGACCCCGTTCTCACCTTTTCTATTTTTTAAACTTCCCTCATCTAACTTCTATTTTGATCCGCTATTACAGACATATCTCTCAGTGCATTCGGCGATAAGTCTATTCATAAATCTACCATCAATACGGAGAGCTCTTTTATCAGAATTGCGAAGACCAGTCATAATAATCATAGAGTTTGGGTTAGGATGCCGATTGTGGTGTGGAACCGGATCGAAGTCGTCAAAGTCCCCCAATGAGGTTGTCGATTCCAGAGTGAAACCGAATCGGAGTAGTCAAAGTCCCCCAATGAGGTTGTCGATTGTGGTGAGGAACCGAATCGAAGTCGTCAAAGTCCCCCAATGAGGTTGTCGATTGTGGTGAGGAACCCAATCGAAGTCGTCAAAGTCCCCCAATGAGGTTGTCGATTGTGGTGAGGAACCGAATCGAAGTCGTCAAAGTCCCCCAATGAGGTTGTCGATTGTGGTGTGGAGCCGTATCGAAGTCGTCAAAGTCCCCCAATGAGGTTGTCGATTGTGGTGAGGAACCGAATCGTAGTGGTCAAAGTCCCCCAATGAGGTTGTCGATTCCAAAGTGAAACCGAGTCGGAGTAGTCAAAGTCCCCTAATGAGGTTGTCGATTCCAAAGTGAAAGCGAATCGGAGTAGTCAAAGTCTCCCAATGAGGTTGTCGATTCCAGAGTGAAAGCGAATCGGAGTAGTCAAAGTCGCCCAATGAGGTTGTCGATTTCAGAGTGAAAGCGAATCGGGGTGGTCAAAGTCCCTCAATGAGGTCGCCGATGCCTGAATGAAGCAAAACTGGATTGGTCATAGATCCTCAATAATGAAGCAGTTCATATGAGCCCTCATGACCGCAGCTTTTAGCATTGGATAATTTTTTGTAATGAAAATGAAACCAATCTTTGTTTAAATCGTAAAGTAGATAACGAGATAGAAAGGGGTATGAATATGAGCCTTAATCAAATTTATAAGGTAACAGGGATGATAGTCGGAGCAATTATTCTGATCGTCATTCTTTTTACATCTTGGTTCACAGTAGATGAATCAGACCAGGCTGTCGTCCTGACATTTGGGGAGGCCGGTCAGACCATAACAGAATCCGGCTTGAAATTTAAAATGCCATGGCCGATTCAGACAGTAGAAAAATTATCAAAAGAAACTTACAGCCTTCAGTTCGGCTATGAAGAAAAAGATGGGGAAATCACAGAATTCCCGAAAGAAACGAAAATGATTACCGGTGATGAGTATATTGTTTTGGCTGACATGGTCGTTCAGTGGAAAATCACAAATCCTGAGAAATATCTATTTAATGCCGAAGACCCAAAAGAAATATTATATGATGCCACTTCCTCTTCTTTAAGAAGTATCATTGGAAGCACAGAAATCGATGAGGCATTGACTTCAGGGAAAGCTGAAATAGAGGCAGAAGTCAGGGACTTACTTGCAACGCTGATTGATAAATATGATATTGGAATCTCGGTTATTGGTGTGAAATTGCAGGATGTCGAGCTGCCTAATGATGAAGTGCGAAAGGCGTTCACGGATGTTACTGATGCAAGGGAAACCATGAATACAAAAATAAATGAAGCTGAAAAATACCAGAATCAGAAGTTAAATGAATCTCTGGGTGAAAAAGATGCCATCATTTCAAGGGCGACAGGTGAAAAAGCTGCCAGGATTGAGCAGGCGCGCGGAGACGTAGCGGTTTTCGATAAGCTGTATGCTGAATATAAAGGCAACCCGGAAATCACGAAGCAGCGTTTGGTCTTGGAAACACTGGAGAAAGTTTTACCTGATGCAGAAGTTTATATCATGAATGACGACGGAAACACAATGAAATACTTCCCGATACGTCCAATAGAAAAAGAAAAGCCTGTTCAAGGTCAAGAAGGGACTGCTACTCAATGAGTGATTCCAATATTACCAATTTGAATGATAAGAAAAAACCTGACATTCAATGGAGGCAATACACGAAACTGGGTATCTTTCTAATTGCCGTTATAGCGGCGGCGCTGTTGGTTCTGCTGAATGTATTTGTGGTCAAAGAAGGAGAGTACCGGGTTGTTCGTCAATTCGGTGAGGTTGTAAGAATAGAAGATGAACCGGGACTTAGCTATAAAATCCCGTTCATTCAGACGTTGTCCACTCTTCCGAAGTATCAAATGACTTATGATGTATCGGAAGCGGAAATCAATACGAAAGATAAGAAGAGAATGATGATCGATAACTATGCTGTGTGGAGAATTGTAGATCCGCTCAAAATGATTTCCAATGCGAGAAATGTGATCAATGCTGAAACTAGAATGGAAGAATTCATTTATTCTGTTGTTCGTGCCGAGCTTGGTAAGCTTAACTATGCAGAAGTCATCAATGATGAGAAATCTGCACGCGGAAGCCTTAATGATCGGGTGACTGCAAGAGTCAATGAACTTCTTGAAAAAGGAAACTACGGAATTACTGTCACTGATATCAGAATGAAAAGGACAGATTTACCTGAAGCCAACGAAAACTCCGTCTATACACGGATGATCTCAGAACGGGAAAAAACAGCTCAGGAATACCTGTCAAAGGGAGATGCGGAAAAGCAGAGAATCATGGCTGAAACCGATCGCGAAGTCACTGAACTGCTTGCAAAAGCCAAGGCTGACGCCAATGTCATCAGAGCCGAAGGAGAGTCTGCAGCTGCTAAGATCTACAACGAGTCATTTTCAAAGGACCCTGAATTCTATCAATTATTCAGAACTCTTGAGTCTTATAAGAAAACCATTGACGGAGAAACCGTCCTTGTTCTTCCATCCAACTCACCTTATGCTGAGTTGCTGATGGGTTATACAGAATAAAAAAGCATACTTTTATAAGTAAGCTGATACCTGTCAACAAGAGGGCCGTTATTTTTCCTTTCTATTCTGAACATGATAGAATGAAGGAAAGATAGCGGTTTTTTTGTCGTTTTTTATAACGGACAATAACCTTGACCTGGGAGGCTTATTATGAAGAAAAAGTTAGTTCTGATAGACGGAAACAGTATAGCTTATCGCGCCTTTTTTGCGCTGCCTTTATTAAATAATGATAAAGGGGTACATACAAATGCTGTTTACGGTTTTACCACCATGCTGCAAAAAATCATGACAGATGAAGAACCGACACATATACTGGTGGCATTTGATGCCGGAAAGACGACGTTCAGACATAAAACCTTCGGAGAATACAAAGGCGGCAGGCAGAAAACACCGCCAGAGTTATCTGAGCAATTTCCTTATATAAGAGAGCTTCTGGATGCTTACCAAATTCCGAGATATGAACTTGAAAACTACGAGGCTGATGATATAATCGGAACTCTTTCACTGCAGGCAGAAAAAGACGGCTTTGAAGTGAAGATCATCTCCGGAGATAAAGACCTTACCCAGCTGAGCTCTCAAACCACTACTGTGGGCATCACTCGTAAAGGGATTACGGATATTGAAATGTATACGCCTCAACATATCATGGAGAAATGGGAGATTACCCCTGATAGGATCATTGATATGAAAGGGTTGATGGGGGACAGTTCTGATAACATTCCAGGAGTACCGGGAGTTGGCGAGAAAACGGCGATCAAGCTGTTGAAGCAGTTTGGAACTATTGAAAAGCTTTTGGACTCGATCGATGAAGTTAGCGGCAAAAAGCTGAAGGAAAAGCTGGAAGAACACAAAGATCAGGCTGTGATGAGTAAAGAACTAGTGACAATTCTCAGAGAAGCACCGGTAGAGGTTACCGTAGATGAACTGAATTATGAGGGAAGCGATGAGAAGAAACTGAAAGCATTCTTTAAAGAGTTAGGGTTCAACTCCCTTTTAGAAAAGATGGGCGAGACGGTTGAAGAAGAACAGGACCTGCAGGACGTTTCTTATGAAATTTTAACTGAAATCAAAGAGGAACACCTAAAAGATGAGTCTTCACTATATGTTGAAGTGATAGAAGACAATTATTTTAACGGAGAGATTGTCGGAATCAGCATGAGGAATGAAGGCGGGAATTATTTTTTCACGTTGGAAACAGCCCTGGCTTCGGATGTTTTCAAAAAATGGGCCGCTGATGAAAGCATGAAGAAATCGGTGTATGACGCCAAGAGGTCCATCGTTTCCTTGAGGAGGAAAGATGTTGAACTGAACGGTGTTGAGTTTGACTTGCTGATTGCTTCATACATTCTCAATCCAGCTGAATCGGCAGATGATTTTGCTTCTGTTGCGAAAAGACACGGTGCTTCTGTTATAGAATCGGATGAAGCGGTTTATGGAAAAGGTGCAAAGCGGAAAGTACCTCAGGAAGAAAAATTGGCGGAGCATCTGGCGAGAAAAGCGAATGTCGTCTATGAATTGAAGAGCACATGCGAAGAGTCATTAAAGGAGAACGACCAGTATCAGTTGTTTACGGACCTTGAACTGCCGCTGGCCATCATCCTTGCCGATATGGAGTATACGGGTGTAGCTGTCGACGTGGATCGGCTGAAAGAAATGAAGACGGAATTGGCTGAAAGGCTTGATGAAATGGAAAAGACCATCTATGAGCTGGCAGGTGAGGAGTTTAACATCAATTCCCCAAAACAGCTTGGAGTCATTTTATTCGAAAAGTTAGAGCTTCCGGTCATTAAAAAGACAAAGACAGGCTACTCTACGTCTGCGGATGTACTTGAGAAACTACAGTCGAAGCATGAGATCGTCGACCATATCCTGAATTACCGTCAGCTCGGTAAGCTGCAGTCCACCTATATTGAAGGACTGCTAAAAGTAACTCATGAAGATACTAATAAAGTCCATACCCGTTTTAACCAGGCTTTGACTCAGACAGGCAGACTCAGTTCAACCGATCCGAATCTGCAGAATATCCCGATCCGTCTGGAGGAAGGACGGAAAATCAGACAGGCATTCGTTCCTTCAGAGAAAAATTGGCTGATGTTCGCGGCGGACTATTCACAGATTGAACTCCGTGTCCTTGCACATATTGCCGGTGATGAAAAGCTTATTCATGCTTTCAACGAAGGAATGGATATCCATACCAAAACAGCGATGGATGTATTCCATGTCGATGCTGACAGCGTTACTTCAAATATGAGAAGACATGCAAAAGCCGTTAATTTCGGCATTGTCTATGGAATCAGTGATTTTGGCCTTTCTCAAAGTTTGGGGATCACGAGGAAGGAAGCCGGTGAGTTTATTCAGCGTTACCTTGAAAGCTATCCTGGTGTTAAAGCATACATGGACGACATCATCAGTGAAGCGAAACAAAAAGGGTTCGTCAAAACGCTCCTGCATAGACGCAGATATATCCCTGAAATTACAAGCCGGAACTTCAATCTACGCAGCTTTGCTGAAAGGACAGCAATGAACACCCCTATTCAGGGAAGTGCTGCAGATATTATTAAAAAGGCCATGATAGATATGGCTGAAAGGCTGGAGAAAGAAAACCTTCAAGCGCGCCTGCTGCTGCAGGTCCACGATGAATTGATATTTGAGGCACCGGAGGATGAAATACAACGTTTAAAAGAGATCGTGCCAGAAGTGATGGAGAATGCCGTGGAACTTGAGGTCCCGTTAAAAGTAGATTATTCTTATGGACCGACATGGTATGACGCAAAATAAATACAACCAGGGAGTGATCTGAGTTGCCAGAACTGCCAGAAGTGGAAACCGTCAGAAGAACGCTGGCGGAATTGGTTACCGGAAAAAGAATACGATCTGTATCGGTTTTTTGGCCGAAGATGGTCAAGCTTCCTCATGAAGTGGAAGAATTCAAGTTATCCCTTCAGGGTGAAACCATTCAAGCTGTCGATCGGAGAGGGAAATTTCTCATCCTTCAAACGGATCATTATTCCCTTGTTTCCCACCTTCGTATGGAAGGGAGGTATGGGGTGTTTCCCGGCGACGAAACGATAGAGAAACATACCCATGTCATTTTTCATTTCGATGATGGATCAGAATTAAGATACAAGGATGTACGTAAATTCGGGACGATGCACTTGTTTCCAAAGGGAGAGGAGAATCTGAACCTTCCATTATTGCAGCTGGGACCGGAACCATTTTCTCCTGATTTCACCGTCGGCTATTTAACAGAAAAACTGGCGAAAACCGAGCGTGCTGTAAAAGCTGTGCTGCTGGATCAGACGGTGTTAGTCGGTCTTGGGAACATCTATGTTGATGAGGCGCTGTTTCGAAGCAGAATTCACCCTGCTAGAAAAGCCAAATCCATTAAAAAATCAGAAATGAAGAAGCTGCACAAAGAAATTATTGATACGTTAAGTGAAGCTGTGGAACAGGGTGGCAGCACGATCCGATCTTACGTGAACTCGCAAGGACAAATCGGCATGTTCCAGCAGCAGCTGTTTGTCTATGGGCGGAAAAATGAAGAATGCCGAAATTGCGGCAAGCCGATTGAAAAAAATGTAACAGCCGGAAGAGGGACTCATTTTTGTCCTAATTGCCAGAAGTAGTACTGAATTGTAGTGCATGAAAAAAGGGTTTAATTTCTTTGGATACAGGAATCCAGTAGCCTTCAAGAGTATTTTCAATAATATGAAATCTGGGTAAAAGCCTAAATAATACTTCAAATAAGTTAACCCTGCACTGAAGCAAAATAAAGTGATTCTTAACAACTGATAAGCTCTCTCCATATACTATCGTAGTTTTTAACGTATGGAGAAAGTGATTTCACCGGAACGTATTTCTGGTGTCGACTCTCCTGATTCATAGTCGGAGGAGGAGCTTATCAACATGAGTGGAGCACTTTTATTAATCATGCTTGCGTTCGCCGTAAGCCTGGACAGCTTTAGTACGGGTCTGACATATGGCCTGAGAAAAATGGGGATGCCGCTGAGATCTATTATAATCATATCAATTTGTTCCGCCGGCTCGCTCCTGGCAGCGATGTCTATAGGAGGAGCTGCAGAAAACGTCCTCTCGGAAGGTACTGCCGGTAAAATTGGAGGCCTTATTCTGATTGCCCTCGGTGCATTTGTCCTGCTGCAATTCTTTCGTTCGGGGAAAGAGGCTGGTGGAGATGAAGAGAAAATTTTATTTAACTTTGAAATTGAATCAATTGGGCTGGTCATAAATATTTTGAAAAGGCCCATGGCTGCAGACTTCGATAAATCCGGCACAATTACGGGTGTTGAAGCGATTATGCTGGGGCTGGCCCTGTCTCTTGATGCTTTCGGTGCTGGAATCGGAGCGGCGCTGTTAGGGTATTCTCCGCTACTGCTGGCTTTTACTGTCATGATTATGAGCATGGTATTTCTGTCTGCAGGATTGAAAATAGGAAAAAATTGTGCCCATCTTGGGTGGGTGCAGAAGGTATCGTTTTTACCAGGTGTCCTTTTAATCCTGATTGGGGTGCTCCGGTTTTAATGAAGAAAGGATGACTCAGAGTGAAGTCAATTATCGGACTGACTGGCGGGATTGCCAGCGGTAAAAGTACAGTTTCAAATCTTCTTGAACAAAAAGGTTTTTCAGTGGTGGATGCTGACGAGGCTGCCCGGAAAGCAGTGGAACCAGGTGAACCCGCACTTCAGAAGATAATCGAGGCATTCGGAGGGGGCATCCTTAATCCCGATGGCACATTAAATCGTTCAGCGCTGGGAGACATTATTTTCACAGATGAAGAACGCAGGAAAGAGCTGAATGAAATCGTCCACCCAGCGGTGAGAGCTCAAATGCTGGCTGAGAAAGATGGGGCCTTTGATGCTGGAAAGCAGACGGTTATCATGGATATTCCGCTCCTTTTTGAAAGCAACTTAACTTGGATGGTCGATAAAACAATCGTTGTGTATGTTGACCGGGAAACCCAGTTAAAAAGACTTATGAAAAGAAACTCCCTGACAGTGGAGGAGGCTACCGCCCGAATAGAATCCCAAATGTCACTGGAAGAGAAAAAAGGCCTCGCCCAGGCTGTATTGGATAACAGGGGCACAATTGAAGAAACGATGAAACAGCTGGACGAACTTATTGTCAGCTGGAATCTTATCCCGTAAAAAGAAGCAGACAATGCTTCTTTTTATTTGGCTCTTTTCAAAAACTTTGTCGCTATTTATCAGTAAGTTCAAGGAGATAGCCCAATTTTATAGAACTTACTCTGGAAAGCAAGAAAGAAAAGGACTGCTCATCCTCTTTAGAGAGAAACCCGTCCCTTTTCCGTAAGCGACAATGAATACAAGAACAACTTTTTAAAAGCAGACAGGATGGGTAAAGGTAAATTGTTAGATAAGAACTTGATTGGCTAAATTGAAAAAACTTAGAGGGTTAAAATTCAGAATAATTAATCATTTAAAATATGCGAATTTATCATTCAGTTTTTTTGTAAATATGTTATACTATTGCTAATTGAAATACACAAAAGTATAACGTTTATATAGAGGGGAGCCGAATTAATGAAGGCGAAAATTGCAATCAATGGTTTTGGGCGTATCGGCAGAATGGTTTTCAGGAAAGCGATTTTAGATGAAAACATTGAAGTTGTAGCAATCAATGCAAGTTATCCTGCTGAAACATTGGCACATTTGATTAAGTATGACACTAATCACGGTACATTCCAGGCTGAAGTGGCGACTGAAGAAGATGCCATCATTGTGAATGATAAACGTGTAAAGTTAATCAGCAATCGTGACCCTAGGGAACTTCCTTGGAAAGATCTCGGGATTGATATTGTGATAGAGGCCACAGGGAAATTCAACTCTAAAGAAAAAGCAAGCCTGCATCTTGAGGCCGGTGCGAAAAAAGTTATTCTTACTGCGCCTGGTAAAAATGAAGATGTAACCATCGTTATGGGTGTAAATGAAAGCGCTCTAAATATTGAGGAACATAATATCATTTCCAATGCTTCTTGTACAACAAACTGTCTTGCGCCAGTGGCCAAAGTGCTGGATGAACAGTTTGGCATCGAAAATGGTCTTATGACAACGGTCCATGCCTATACTAATGACCAGAAGAATATCGATAATCCTCATAAAGATTTAAGAAGAGCCAGAGCTTGCGGGCAGTCCATCATTCCTACGAGCACAGGCGCTGCAAAAGCATTATCATTGGTGCTTCCTCAATTAAAAGGAAAGCTCCATGGAATGGCACTGCGTGTTCCTACACCGAATGTATCGCTTGTCGATCTGGTCGTTGATGTTAAACGGGACGTAACGGCAGAAGAAATCAATGAAGCCTTGATTACGGCATCACAAGGTTCGTTGGAAGGAATCCTGCAATTCACGACTGAGCCTCTTGTATCCATCGACTTCAACACGAACCCGCATTCTGCCATCATTGACGGTCTGTCCACAATGGCCATCGGAGACCGTAAAGTAAAGGTGCTTGCATGGTATGACAACGAGTGGGGCTACTCCTGCCGGGTTGTGGACTTAACGAAATATGTTGCGCAGCAAATGAAAGCAAGTGTGAATGTATAGAAACTTTTAGAACCGGGGAGGTCATTCCCCGGTTTTTTATTTTTTTTGTACCCGATTGCTCAGAGTGCGGGAATTAATTTGGTTGATGTATGTGAAAACCCCGTATTATAGACGATAAACAACTTTATAATGTGTGAGAAAGGTGAAAACACCCTATTATAGACGAGAGACAACTTTATAATGTGTGAGAAAGGTGAAAACCTCCTATTATAGACGAGAGACAACTTTATAATGGGTGAGAAAAGCGAAAATCCCGTAATATAAACGAAGACAACTTTATAATGGTGATTAAAGCCCCTGCATTATAGTCCGCAACATAACGATTAATCCAGCCAGGACCAACCACCGGGACTGATGTGTTTGGAAAACTCCTTTTAAAGCTGTAGAAATATAAGGTCTCCTTTAGACAAAAAATTACCTGTCAAAGCATCGAAAAAACATGCGTAAATCACCTATTAGTAGGGAAAACACAATTTAAGGACCAAGAAACTAACAAGTTAAAGACGGTAGCGGACAAGTTCATAAATGGAGGAATGCTTGTAATAACCTTTTGGAACGCTCATTTCAGGCGCCTTATTCAGGGGGAAACAAAGGCTTAAAAATAATTAATATTTTTTATTGCAAATCTGAAATAAACAAAGTATACTATTTTTCGTGAACTTCTTGAACGCAAATGTAAATATTGTTAACTACTTAAAGGGTTAGGACCTCTTCGGACTAACTTTCCCCCGTGGTAGTTATTATGTTGCCGATGGATAGGTTCATTTTGACGAAAAAAATTATGTCAAAGGGGGAAACAACAATGGAAACAATGGGTAGACATGTAATCTCTGAATTATGGGGTTGCGATTTTGACAAGTTAAATGATGTAAACGAGATTGAAAGAACGTTTGTAGATGCTGCATTGAAATCAGGTGCAGAAGTTCGTGAGGTGGCTTTCCACAAGTTTGCTCCACAAGGTGTAAGCGGAGTGGTTATCATTTCAGAATCTCACTTGACGATCCACAGCTTTCCTGAACATGGTTATGCCAGCATTGATGTATATACTTGCGGTGATCTTGATCCTAATATCGCTGCTGATTATATAGCCGAAGCCTTAAATGCACAAACGCGTGAGAATATTGAATTGCCGCGCGGCATGGGTCCTGTACAAGTGAAACAATCAAAAGTGAATGCACTATAAAAATGACGGAGCCTTCTATAATATAGAAAGGCTCTTTTTTTATTTAGCTTTGTTAGAGAATGATGTTGTTTTATGAATCGCGAAGTCTGATTTCCGCTCCAGGTGCGCGAATCCGCGGGGCGGGCGGTGAGCCTCCTCAGCTTCGCCTGCGGGGTTACGTTCCGGTGGGTACGTAAACTAGGTCTCACCTGTCATCAAAAGTGAAAGCACCCCGTTCAGGCCCGAAAGGCAAAAGTTCCGAAGAGAAGAAAAGGTGAATTTTCCTTTTATTCTCTTCGGGTTATTTGACCCCTAGGGGCTGGGTGCTGGAGCTAGACGACCGCTAATCCCGCAGGAGGTCACTCACCTTCCGCTCCAATCACTGAAAGTTGCTTTTATAACTAAGGGCTGATTAAGTTCAAAGCACCTGTTCAAAATAAAAGAAATAGAATTAAAACAACCTTAAACAATATTCCGCATAGGAAGCCTGAATCACAATGCCATTAACTAACAAAGCCTTTTATTTAGGAAAAACCAGCAATATCCAAGTCATCTGCCGAACCTGGTCCATAACCCAGCTCCTTGTTCCCCTTAACCCCAAAAATGAGTTTTGCAACTTCATAGGTTTAAAGGAAAGCAGACGAGAGGTGGTACTGTCGCTGTTTTAAAAGGGAATGCTTTTTTTAAGAGGTGAAATTCGGTACAATAAGAGAAGGAATGTATTTTCGGAACATATCAAAGGGTCTCTGTCGATGAAGGGGTGAGACTCAAATAAAAGATCGCGAGGGAAGAAGCTTGGGAGTATTTTCATCCATAATGACCATATTTAAATCTGATATAGAAACATCTGATTCCACTCCTGAAAAAGAACTCAAAACCCGTTATTATAAATCTGCACAGGATAAGGTTTTTCAAGCCGTACTGGACTTATTTTCATCCCATGAATATAGAGTGGTCGCAGAGTCAAGGGAACGCGGAGAAATCACTGTGGAGCAGAGCGGATTTCCAGGTTATTTTATCGTGGTGACGGCTATTAATGTTGCCCCGTTCGAATCTGCCGTTGATTTTAAAATCAGTGCTGAGAAGAAGGTGCCAGGCACTTATTCAAAAATGAAGCAAAAAATCACTTCTTATTACCAAGTATTGGACACCAGGCTGAAAAGGGCATAAATTCCATCTTGTGAATATAGGCTGAGTTTTATATGATTTATATATAATAAAAACGAAAGTCCGACTGTTATAAAGATTATCGGAGCTGATATTATGAAATGTCCATCATGCAAATATAATGGAACCAGAGTTGTGGATTCACGTCCGGTTGATGAAGGCCGCTCGATTAGAAGAAGGCGGGAATGCGAGAAGTGTTCATACAGATTCACGACCTTTGAAAAAGTGGAAGAGTATCCTCTCATTGTCGTAAAAAAAGAAGGGACACGTGAAGAGTTCAGCCGCGAAAAAATGCTGCGGGGCCTTATCAAAGCGTGTGAAAAGCGCCCTGTTTCCCTTGATACACTGGACAGCATTACAGGAGATATAGAGAAAGAATTAAGGAACGAAGGTTCATCAGAGATTCAATCGGAAAAAATCGGTGAACTAGTGATGGACAGGCTGGCGAAAGTAGACGAAGTGGCTTATGTTCGTTTTGCTTCCGTGTACCGTCAGTTTAAAGATATCAATGTGTTTATTGATGAATTAAAAGATCTGATAAAAAAAGACTAATTGTGTTTGAGCTGAGGGACTACTTGGCTCTTTTTCTCTTTGGTTCAAAGCATCACTGGAAGTCAGCGTTTACGGAAAGGTAAGGGAGATTAGAATGATGAATCATTGGAATAAAATTCAGCCTGTCGACAGGTATACTGTCTGTTTAAATGGGATCATCCAGGGTTATGAACAGAAAGCAGTCACCTTCTTATACCAGCCATTGATAGGGCCGGTATGCTACAGTCTGTATATGACACTTTTGAACGAGGTGGAGGAGTACAGGTTGAATTCGGAGCAGTCTTCACACTACCACCTGATGAACTTTCTTTCTTCCAACCTGCCGGAAATCTATGAAGCCAGACTCAAGTTGGAAGGGATTGGACTGTTGAAGACCTATGTGAAACAGGAAGGAGATCCGCGGGAATTCATCTATGAAGTTCAGCCTCCGTTATCTCCGCAACAATTTTTTACAGATGGAATGCTGAATGTCTATCTCTTCCGTAAAATAGGTAAAACGCACTTTAACCGTTTGAAGAAATTTTTCTGTGATGATAAAACGGACTTTTCTCACTATCAAGAGGTCACCCGATCGTTTCAGGATGTTTATACATCAAGCCAGACCATCAATCTGCTTGATGAAGAGGCAGAGAAGGCAAGTGCGTTAGGGGCACATGAAAAATTCACAGATCCCGGTAATTCTGCTGGAGTGCCTGTGGATACCATTGATTTTGATTTTGACCTGCTGCTTGCGGGCCTTTCACAGAACATGGTGCCAAGGCGTGCATTTACACCTCGAGTGAAAGAGACAGTAGCCAAACTAAGCTGTTTATACAGTATTGATCCGCTGCAAATGAAAAATGTAATCTTGAGTGCATTGACGGAAGATGATGATATAAATATTGAGGAATTGCGAAAAGCGGCTAGGGATTGGTATCAGTTGCGGCATGCAGGTGATTCTCTCCCCGACCTTCAGCCTAAAATTACACAGAACGCACCATCTCCCAGAAAACAACCGGAATCCAAAGAAGAAAAGCTGATTGAGTATTTGGAAACCACATCTCCCAAAGAGGTGCTTAAAGACATCTCTGGCGGCATAGAACCGGCCAAAAGCGATTTAAAGGCTATTGAAGAAGTCATGATTTCTAAAAAACTTTCCACTGGCGTCACCAATGTCCTTCTGCAATATGTCTTGTTGAAGACCGACATGAAGCTGACCAAAGGATACTTGGAGAAAATTGCTTCCCACTGGGTCCGGAAAAAGGTTTCTACTGCTCAGGAAGCTATGGACCTGGCAAAAAAAGAACATCGTCAGTATCTTGATTGGGCGGAAGGCAAAAAAGAAAATACGAAGAAGAGTTACAACAAAAAGCCAGTTCGTACGGAAAAGCTGCCTGATTGGTTTGATGAAAAAACGGCATCCAAAAAAGAAAGTGATCCTGCTCAAAGCAGTTCTGACTTTGAAGAACAGAAACGAAAACTCGAAGAAAAATTGAAGAAATACCGAAAGTAGGTGGAGAAGATAGAACCGATCAATAACACTCTGAAAAAGCTTGCTCGCTCCCAGTCTTTTAAAGAAAGATATGAGAAGATGAGACAGGAGATCATGCAGGACGATTATGTGAAACATTTCATTGAAAAGAATCAAGGGACTGTCACCAAAACGATGGTGGATAACAGTATGATGAAACTTTATGAATACATTACACAGAGCAAACAATGTGTAGATTGTCCAAGCCTCGCTCAATGTAAGAACATGATGAAAGGATTTGATCCTCATTTAGTCATACGAGGGAATATGATTGATATCGAGTATCATGTCTGTCCAAGGAAAGAGATGGAGGATGAGAAAAGAAAGTCAGAGAAGCTCATTAAGAGCCTCTATGTGCCGAAGGATATCCTCCAGGCGTCATTTTCCACCATTGATCTTGACTCGCCAGGGAGGCTGGAAGCGGTTGATCTCGCCAATGAGTTTGTCGAGAATTATGAAGCCGGAAGAACCCAGAAAGGGCTGTATCTGCACGGTAAATTCGGGGTCGGGAAATCTTATCTTCTGGGAGCCATAGCAAACCAGCTGGCAGAGAAGAAGGTTGCTTCCCTCCTTGTGTATATGCCCGAGTTCGTCCGTGAAATGAAACAGTCTCTCAATGATCATTCAATGGATGAAAAACTGGATGCTGTAAAAAAGGCACCTGTGTTGATGCTTGACGACATCGGGGCAGAAACCATGTCCAGCTGGGTGAGGGATGAAATCCTCGGTACGATTTTGCAGTACAGAATGCTCGAGAATCTGCCAACCTTCTTCACCTCGAACTTTGATTATGAAGGGCTTAAGCATCACCTCACCTATTCTCAACGTGGAGAAGAGGAAAAGATGAAAGCGGCCAGGATCATGGAAAGAATCAAGTACCTGACAAGACCGGTCCTTCTGGATGGGATCAATAGGAGAGAGTAGAAGCAGGAGGTCCCTGCTTCTTCTTTTGATCTTTTCGCTTTTTCAGCAGTTCCAAGCTCCTTGGAGATAACAGGTTTCGTGCGTTCCCCTGCATTATAAACCGGGATCTTATCAGAGATTCCACTCTACATGTCCTGATAACTCCATTTGCGGGCCGACATTAGCTCGAAAAGCCCCTCTCACTGGCCCGATTATGTTGTGTACGGTCCAACATCAGCTCAGAATCACCCTTTCAATGGCCCAATAACTCCATTTACGGGCCAACATCAGCTCAGAATCACCCTCTCAATGGCCCAATAACTTCATTTGCGGGCCAACATCTCTTCAAAAACAGATAAAGTCCATATAATTGTGTAAATAAAAAAGGTCATCTTTCATGACCCATGTTAAAATGTTTTCGACCAAAAAAACAAACCAAACATGGAGGTATGAAAAGATGACCCAATTAAATATTACTATAAACTTAGAAGATCTTAAAGCTAAGATTGAAAGCAGTCCCTTAGAATCACCTGTTAAAGCTTCTTTATCATTGATACTGAATGGCTTAATGGAAAAAGAAAGAGATGAATATATAAATGCTCTTCCGCATGAGCGCTCTGAAGATAGAAAAGGCTACCGGAATGGTTACTATGAACGTGAGTTAATATCTCCTTCTGGAACATTAAAATTGAAAGTTCCCCGCACAAGAGATGGGGAATTTTCTACCACTGTATTTATGAAGTATCAACGCTGCGAACAGGCTCTTATTCTGTCCATGATGGAGATGGTTGTCAACGGGGTGTCAACCCGAAAAGTGACTAAGATTGTTGAACAACTATGTGGGAAAGGAGTTTCAAAGTCTTTTGTCTCTGAGTTAACAAAATCTTTAGATCCCATTGTAAATGAATGGAGAAACCGTCCTCTAAACACAATGTACTTTCCGTACTTATATGTGGATGCTATGTACATAAAAGTTCGGGAGAACGATAAGGTTGTTTCAAAAGGAGTTCATGTTGCGTGTGCTGTTAATGAAGAAGGCCACAGGGAAATAATCGGTCTCCAAGTTACTCATGGAGAATCTTTGGAAAGCTGGACAACCTTTTTTACTCATTTGAAATCTAGAGGCCTTCAGTCTCCTAAGATGGTCATTTCTGATGCCCATGCTGGATTAGTCAGTGCTATTAAGCAATCTTTCTTAGGAACTTCCTGGCAAAGATGTACTTTCCATTTTATAAGAAACATCTCGGACGCCCTACCCAAGAAAAACACGGAGGAGATTAGGCAGGAGCTTAAGGATATCTTCAGAACCTCTCAGCTTTCCCAAGCAAGAAAATTAAAAGAAGAATTTATGGTTAAGTATCAAGAAACGAAGAAGTTCCAAAAAGCTCTTCAAGTATTAGATGAGGGATTTGAGGACTCCATTCAATATCATGCTCACGAAATGAGACATCATGTTCACTTAAGAACCACCAATATGCTTGAACGACAAAACAGAGAAATCCGCAGAAGGGAAAAAGTAATCTCCATCTTTCCCAACGATCAATCTGCCATACGAATCATTGGATCAGTACTCATGGATATTGAAGAAGAGTGGAAGAAACAAAAACCTTATTTGCGTAATTTGAAAATGCAATAAAAGATCCAGAAAAAAGTCAAAAAAATATTCAGTCTGGTGGAGGGGCTCCCCGCCCCTCCACCAGACTGAATATTCAAATAATAAGCAAACAATGATAATTATCTTTGGTCGTTAAACATATTTACACACTAATAGGGACTTGACACAAAAACACCCTCTCACTGGCCCGATTATGTTGTTTACGGGCCAACATCAGCTCAGAATGACCCTCTCAATGGCCCGTTTATGTTGTTTACGGGCCAACATCAGCTCAGAATCACCCTCTCAATGGCCCAATAACTTCATTTACGGCCCAACATCTCCTCAAAAAGACTCTCGCAACGGCCCGTGTATTTACGTAGCCAGTTCAAATTCAAAGTTTATACAAACTGTTTAGCGAAAGGTTGTTTCTCAACTTTTCATTAACCTGGATTCACTATCTCAAAGGGAATTTTTAATAACATGGAAACGAAGACTAACCTAACGCCCCGTGGAGTCCCATGGCTGCAGCGTTAATCACTGTTCTTCCAATAGATACAACAAGGCTTATACGCTTTTTAAATGAAAATCGGACTAGTCACTTCTAATTTGTCCCAGCTCCCCATATATATAAAGCAGGGATTTGGCTTTAAAGGGGGGAGCGAATTTGTTTGAATTGATTTTCAAACAAAATGGAGACGCAAAAAATCTCCAAAAGTTCTTAGAAAAAGAATCGTGCGACACTATGCTTCACGAAACTCTTTTTCAAAATCAAAATCATTATATTGTTTCAATAAACAAGCAGGAAAATAAACAAGTCATCTTAGATGGACTGTTCAGGTTCATTATGAATATAAAGCGTCTAGAGTGGGCCGCTTATATTTTATCAGAATACTTTCTTTTTAAAGATCCGCATGAGCAGGAGCAGATACTGATGATTACGGGTGAAATGCTTACGGGGGAAAGGGATGAATTAACCTGCTTGCTGAACGAGTGGGATGAAACAGCCTTCTTGATGGATAACCTGGAACCTTTACTTGAAAGTGAGGAACCTGTTCATTTTGATTCTTTTGTGAAATTCCGGCTGAAAGCTCTTTATGAAAGAATGATTTTGTATGTAGAGAAGGCTATAGACGAATATAAGCTGGAACAGGATTACCAGATGTTTGTCCAAATGCTGAGGGACTATCTGGCTAGCAAAAACGATCAGCAGCAAACCATTCATTTATATTTTTCAAGCTGCGACTTATTGTTCTTTAACGCAGAATTGAGAGAAATGAAACGAAACGAATTGTTCAGCATTGTGGATAAGCGGTTGTTGACCAATCACCCTGTCTACGTTGATTCTTATACGATTGCCCCTTTGCTTTCTATGGCACCGAAGATGATTAATGTATATTGTGCTGAACCAGAGTTGAAGCTGATCCGTACAATTCAAAACATATTCGAGGAACGTGTCAGGATTCTGCCTTTATCAGCATTTCCGGGGACTGTTCAAACAGACATCCGTGACGCCGCAAATGAATAGCAATTTTTACAGTGATCCGCTTGATTTTCCTCATCTAACCGACTATAATAACCTACATATTAACTTCATATATTAAGGTTTTGATGAGGACAACAGTATTCAAAAACGGTTTACAGAGAGGGAAGCATTGGCTGGAACTTCCTACCGCGATTGAAATACTTACCACCTCTGAACTTCAACTATGAACACGAACGAGCGAAATCGACGCAGAAATTCGCCGCGACCGCCCCTTCCCTGACGAACGAGAAGCAAGAAGTTCAAGGAGATGAGGGAGAGAGGCCCGGAGCGTATCTGGATATACGTGAGGAGCCGAACGAGCGAAATCGACGCAGAAATTCGCCGCGACCGCCCCTTCCCTGACGAACGAGAAGCAAGAAGTTCAAGGAGAAGAGGGAGAGAGGCCCGGAGCGTATTTTGATATACGTGAGGAGCCGAGTGAGCGAAATCGACGCAGAAATTCGCCGCTTATCGTTCGTCAGTATTGGTTGACGGCAGCAGCCGTTATATGATCCGGAGTCATTTGTGTTTTTTATTTATAAACAAATGAGAAGTTGGGTGGAACCACGAGACCATATCAATAAAACCTCGTCCCTTCATTTTTTGAAGGGATGGGGTTTTTTATTTTTTTAGGCAGTTGTTTCTGAAGAAATGTAATCTTAACAATTTCTTATTTACAATCTTATGCCGCAGAGGTGGTTGGGCAGAAGGTGTGACACTTCCTGAGGGATACCGGGACGTCCAGCTCCAGGACCTAACTGCTTACTTTTAAAACAGCCGCAATGTTCCAGCCGCTAAGTTCATGCAATTAATCATATTAAGGAGGAAAATACTATGTCAGAAGCATTGAAAATCACTTTTCCTGATGGAAACGTAAAGGAATTTCCTCAGGGAACAACAACTGAAGAGATTGCTTCTTCCATCAGCCCGGGCCTGAAGAAAAAAGCGCTGGCAGGGAAAATCAATGGAAATCTTGTAGACTTAAGAACACCTATCAAAGAGGATGGTGCCATTGAAATTGTGACACCTGACCATGAGGATGCCTTAGAAGTCCTTCGCCATAGTACTGCCCACTTGATGGCACAAGCGATTAAGAGACTTTATCCTGATGCTAAGTTAGGGATCGGTCCGGTAATTGAAGGCGGATTCTATTACGATATCGATTCAGAACATAGCATCACATCCGAGGATCTGCCAAAAATTGAAAAAGAGATGAAAAAAATCTCTGAATCAAACATTGAGGTCATCCGAAAAGATGTCAGCCGTGATGAGGCGCAGAAAATGTACGAAGAAATTGGAGATGAATATAAACTTGAACTTCTGGAAGCGATTCCTGAAGGCGAGCAGGTTTCCATCTATGAGCAAGGTGACTTTTATGACCTATGCCGGGGAATCCACGTTCCATCGACAGGTAAAATTAAAGAGTTCAAACTACTGAGTGTGGCCGGGGCTTACTGGCGCGGAAACAGCGATAATAAAATGCTGCAGCGTATCTACGGTACAGCATTCTTTAAGAAAGAAGATCTAAAAGAGCATTTACGTCTTCTTGAGGAAGCAAAAGAACGTGATCACCGCAAAATCGGTAAAGAACTTAATCTGTTCATGAACTCACAAAAAGTTGGACAAGGACTGCCGATGTGGCTGCCAAAAGGTGCGACCATCCGCCGCATCATCGAGCGCTATATTGTCGATAAAGAAGAAAAGCTTGGTTATGACCACGTCTATACTCCGGTGATGGGAAGTGTGGATCTCTACAAAACAAGCGGACACTGGGATCATTATCAAGAGAACATGTTCCCTGTAATGGACATGGACAATGAGCAGTTGGTGCTTCGTCCAATGAACTGCCCGCACCATATGATGATTTACAAGAACAGCATTCACAGCTACCGTGAACTGCCGATCCGTATTGCGGAACTGGGCACGATGCACCGTTATGAAATGTCTGGTGCGCTTTCAGGGTTGCAGCGTGTCAGAGGGATGACACTGAACGATGCCCATCTATTTGTGCGTCCTGACCAAATCAAAGAAGAATTCAAACGTGTTGTCCGTTTGGTTCTTGAAGTGTATAAGGACTTCGATCTTAACGATTATTCCTTCAGGCTTTCGTACCGTGATCCTCAGGATACAGAAAAGTATTTTGATGATGATGAAATGTGGGAAAGAGCCCAAAAAATGCTGAAAGAAGCAATGGATGAAATGGAAATCGACTACTTCGAGGCAGAAGGTGAAGCGGCATTCTACGGCCCTAAACTGGATGTCCAGGTAAAAACGGCACTAGGAAAAGAAGAAACACTTTCAACTGTTCAGCTGGACTTCCTGCTTCCTGAGCGCTTCGACCTGACGTATATCGGGGAAGACGGAAAACACCATCGCCCGGTCGTTATCCACCGTGGAGTAGTGTCAACAATGGAGCGCTTTGTCGCATTCCTGATTGAAGAATACAAAGGCGCATTCCCGACTTGGCTCGCTCCTGTACAGGTTCAGGTCATCCCTGTTTCTCCTGATGTGCATTTTGATTATGCGAAAAAGGTGCAAGAAGACCTCCAGGCGAAGGGCCTCCGTGTAGAGCTCGACAGCCGCGATGAAAAGATCGGATACAAAATCCGTGAAGCCCAGATGAGTAAGATACCATATATGCTCGTTGTCGGTGATAATGAAATTCAAGAAGAAGCCGTTAATGTGAGAAAATATGGTGAGCAAAAATCTGAAACAGTCTCACTTTCCGATTTCATTCAAAAAGTAACGGATGAAGTGAATAGATAATACAAAAAGCCGGTCCTCTAATGGGAGCCGGCTTTTTTGATTAAAAAATATAGCAGCCAACCCTATGATTGGCTGCCGCACATATTAATTATTTTCTGCTTCAAATTCTATCGTTTCTCCGTTACTCATATCAATGTCGACTTCCATAAACTCAAAGTCTTCCCTCAGGTTGAACCCTTCTACAAGTTGTGAAACAATTTCCTCTTGATCAGTGGTTTCGTCAAAGGTAAGTTGTTCCGTGAAGATAGGATAAAGGATTTCAAACGCCTGAGCACCGTCATGCTCTTCGCCATTGATATTGTCGTCGAGGCTGGCTTCAAGTCCGTCATCTTCTTTCTCATATTCAACCTGATACGCTGTTTCGATCATATCAGGGTATTCCACATTGATTTCAAAGTAATTAAATTTGATGCCTTCAGCGCGGTCATCTGTGAACTCTTCATTGTCAGTTGTTTCTTCCTGCATGTCTGTCACTGTCTCCTGGTTACCTGCCGCTTCTTCATCACCTGTACAGGCGCCAAGAAAAACGGACATTGATATTGCGGACAACACTGTAAATGTTTTTTTCATGGGGTTCGTCCTCCTCTGTTATAATAAACTGTATTATTCTATTTCACGTTCATTATCTTTTGAAACATTTTTGAAAAAAACTATTGCAGTTCGATGGATTCTTTGATAAGATAATTCTTGTTGCAAAAGAAAGCGATCATTTGACAGTGTATTACTGATTATGATATAGTACTAAGGTAATTGAATACAGTTTGCGGTAAAGAAGGAGCTACCCGCTTCTCACCTGATTGACGCACTAGGCAGTTGGCAGGTTTTACGAAATGTACTTAATGACGTTTAACGTCTTATTAATGCGGGTGTGCTTTGCACCGGCATTTTTTTATGGCTTAAAACAATAAACATTCATGCCCTGCAGGTATTTGCTCTATGCTGATCTTGCCCAAACGCCGTATTCTTAATAAACCTTGGAGGTGGCTGACTATTAGCAAAGACATGTTCGTTAACGAAGGCATACGCGCTCGTGAAGTCCGTTTGATTGATCAAAATGGAGAGCAGCTTGGAATTAAATCCAAAAATGAAGCATTAGAAATCGCTGGACGTGTGAATCTTGATCTTGTTTTGGTTGCTCCGAATGCAAAACCACCGGTTGCTCGTATCATGGACCATGGTAAGTATAAGTTCGAGCAGCAAAAGAAAGAGAAAGAAGCTCGTAAAAACCAGAAAGTCATCAATTTGAAAGAGGTTCGCCTGAGCCCTACTATTGAAGAACATGACTTTAACACGAAACTTCGTAATGCTCGCAAGTTCCTTGAAAAAGGAGATAAAGTAAAAGCTTCTATCCGTTTTAAAGGCCGTGCCATTACTCATAAAGAAATCGGCCAACGCGTATTGGATCGTTTCTCTGAAGCATGCAAAGACATTTCTACAGTAGAATCGAAGCCAAAGATGGAAGGACGCAGTATGTTCTTGGTATTAGCACCAACTAATGAAAAGTAATGGATCGAGGAGGAATTTCAAATGCCAAAAATGAAAACTCACCGCGGCTCAGCTAAGCGTTTTAAAAAGACAGGTTCTGGAAAGTTAAAACGTTCTCATGCTTACACAAGCCACTTATTCGCTAACAAATCTCAGAAGCAAAAGCGTAAGCTACGCAAAGGCGCAGTTGTTTCTGCAGGTGATTTCAAACGCATTCGTCACATGCTTGACAACCTATAATATCGGATTTACCACACTAGGAGGGAAATAATATGCCACGTGTAAAAGGCGGTACAGTAACTCGCAGACGTCGCAAAAGAGTTCTTAAATTAGCAAAAGGATTTTTCGGATCAAAACATACATTATACAAAGTAGCTAACCAGCAGGTTATGAAATCTTACATGTATGCTTACCGTGATCGTCGCCAGAAAAAGCGCGACTTCCGTAAGCTTTGGATCACTCGTATCAATGCAGCTGCTCGTATGAACGGTCTTTCTTACAGCCGCATGATGCATGGTCTTAAACTTGCAGGTATCGAAGTAAACCGTAAGATGCTTGCTGATCTTGCTGTAAACGACGAAAAAGCATTTGCTCAATTAGCAGAAGCTGCAAAAGCTCAAAACAACAAGTAATTTGTTGAGAAAGCCATTCTCGTTGGAGAATGGCTTTTTTGTATGTTTTTTTTGAAGTATGATAAATAGTTGAGTACCGTTTTGAAATAAAACGGACTCTTCCAACGGGTATGGACCAAATTTCACTTATACTATTAGTAAACTATCAATTAATGAAACGAGGCGTAAAATCAATGAGCACACCACTGGCACTCCTTCTTGCTTACTTTATTATTCTTAACCTGTTGGGATTTATCATGATGGGAAATGACAAGGTCAGGGCCCGACAGCAAAAATACAGAATCAAAGAAAGTTCCATTTGGAAGGTTGCTTTTCTCGGAGGGGCAGTCGGCTGCTATGCAGGAATGAAAACATACCGTCACAAAACCAAGCATGCCATTTTTAAGTACGGTCTCCCGGGATTAGCGGCAGTGGAACTGGTCGCCTATGCCGGACTGGCTTTCCTGATGATCCAGAGCTAAGAATAGCTTGAAGCTTTGTTCTAACTGCTCGTACCCTTGTATATGCTGTAGTAAGCTGTAGAAATGAGGTGGGAGCATGGACGAGAGGTATGCCTTTGTATTTGCCTTCATTGAATCAAGCGGATGGCTGGCTCCCCTCGCATTCATTTTATTTCATATTCTCAGGCAGTTTATTTTTATTCCGGTTGTATTCGTATGCATAGTCGGGGGAATCTTATTTGGAAGTGTCTTCGGGACGATTTACTCCCTTATTGGATTGACACTGTTATCTGCCGGGTCCTTTTTTATCTTAAAAATGCTCCCGAATCTGAATCAAAAACTTTTAGACTTAAAACAAAAGTGGTTTGGACATGGAGCTGTCCTGACGGTAGGACAAATAGCTGTGTTAAGACTGATCCCGTTCGTTCATTATCAGCTGCTCAATGTTTGTTTGATGGAGAGAAAGCCGGCGTTGGGAGAATACTTGAAAAGTTCGTTCCTGGCCAACTTGCCGCTTGCCTTTTTTTACACGGTGTTTGGGGAGTTCATTTCCGAATTTACCCCAAGTATCATTCTGTTGATTTTATTAGGACTGTGTATTCTGTTTTATACGTTGAGGGAAAAGGTGAGAATCATCAAGTGGCGTGAATTTTTTCACCAGCCATCATAAAAAGCCGAAAATGGTTATTCCATTTCCGGCTTCTTTTTTTTGTCTATAAATTCTTTTAACGGGCTCTTCCAATCAATCGAGGCGTTAGGGTATCTTTCCAATATTTCAGTTTCCACATATTTCAAATCTTCATAACTGATTCCTTTTAATGAATTTGAGTTTTCCACCCATACAAAAATGGAGACCACATCAAATGCCCGGTCGGTGGTTCCGAGATATTTCTCCCCTTGAAACAGCACCCCTTTATAAGTGACCAGAAAGTTTTTTCGAACGTTTTCCTGGTCATCTAAAAAATAAAACTTCTTCTGTTCCATTGCAAGTTCCAGCTTGCGCTTGGGATTCACAATGTATTTAAAAGCACGGTATAATAAGTAAATGATGAGAACAAAAATTACCATTCTAATAAGAATCAGCACAATTAACCCTCCAGACAGTCAGACAGCGTATGACATTAACTCTCTCTACGATTGAGTCGGAAAAAAGTTTCATTATTTCATAAAAAAATGAAACTTTTTTAGGCTCTTTCTAAAACTTTGTTGCTATTCTCTATAAAATTCAAGAGAAATAACCCTATTTCACAGGAATTATCTTGGTAAACAAGAAAGAAATGAGCCATTCACCCTGTTCAGTTAGATAAGCCATTGTACCTGAGGGGAAAATCCAGCACTTTGAATTTTCCGATAGCAACAATCTATAAGAAAATAGCTTTTTTAAAAACCACATTCAGTATGGTATAGTATTCGGTGCGATATACAGTTTTATGAGGATAAATGGGAAAGGAAGCTGTGACCATGAATATAAATGAATTATTTGAAATGCAAAGAGAACTCGATTCCTTCATTGAAAAAGAACATGGGTTGGAGGAGAGAGATCTCTTTCATGAGAAGATACTGGCACTTCTGGTGGAAGTCGGAGAACTTGCAAATGAGACGAGATGTTTCAAGTTCTGGAGTACAAAGCCGTCGTCTGAAAAAGATACTATACTCGAGGAATTTGTGGATGGCGTGCATTTTATTTTATCACTTGGAATCTACTTAGGCATCCGGCACTTTGAGCTTAGAGAGGCCAATTATATTGAAAAAGATGTCACCAAACAATTCATAGAAATATATAATTCTATCAATGGGTTGTTGTCGAAGAAGTCGGTTACAGAGTATGACCAGCTTGTGCATCAATATTTCTACTTAGGTGAGCTTCTTGGTTTTACACAGGAAGATGTGGTGCGGGCTTATAGGCAGAAAAATGAAGTGAATTACAAGAGGCAGCAGGAAGGGTACTGAGGGATATTATGGGGGAAATGAGGAAACCTAGTAATACCGGCCGTCTTTAAAGTATATATTTTTGAATATATTCAGATAATTTGATACTATTGTTAGTGGTACATAAAAATATTAGGGGGTCGAAATAATGGCGAAATTAGACGAAACACTAAGCATGCTGAAAGATCTTACAGATGCTAAAGGTGTGCCAGGGAATGAACGCGAAGCAAGAGATGTAATGAAGAAATACATAGAACCTTTCGCTGACGAAATTACAACGGATAACTTAGGAAGCTTGATTGCCAAAAAAGTCGGAGATGAAAACGGTCCGAAAATCATGGTGGCAGGACATCTTGATGAAGTAGGCTTCATGATTACTCAGATCGATGACAAAGGGTTTCTTCGCTTCCAAACAGTCGGCGGCTGGTGGTCGCAGGTCATGCTGGCTCAGCGTGTGACAATTGTAACGAAAAAAGGTGACATCACAGGTGTGATTGGTTCCAAACCGCCTCACATCCTGCCTCCGGAAGCACGCAAAAAACCGGTTGATATCAAAGACATGTTCATTGATATCGGAGCTTCAAGCCGTGAAGAAGCCCAAGAGTGGGGTGTAAAGCCAGGAGACATGGTTGTTCCTTACTTTGAATTCACGGTCATGAATAATGAAAAGATGCTATTGGCCAAAGCCTGGGATAACCGCATTGGCTGTGCGATTGCCATCGATGTTCTAAAAGGATTGAAAGGTGAAAACCATCCAAACGTAGTATATGGCGTTGGAACAGTGCAGGAAGAAGTCGGCCTTCGCGGAGCAAGGACTTCTGCTGCCAAAATCAAGCCTGATATCGCATTCGGTGTCGATGTAGGTATTGCGGGAGACACTCCTGGCATTTCTGAAAAAGAAGCTCAAAGTAAAATGGGTGAAGGCCCTCAGATCATTCTTTATGATGCATCAATGGTTTCGCATAAAGGGTTGCGTGATTTCGTCACAGACATTGCTGACGAAAACAACATCCCTTACCAATTCGATGCCATTGCAGGCGGTGGAACAGACTCAGGTGCGATCCACTTGACGGCTAACGGTGTCCCTGCATTGTCCATTACCATTGCGACTCGCTACATTCACTCTCATGCAGCGATGCTTCACCGTGATGACTACGAAAATGCTGTTAAATTGATTACTGAAGTCATTAAGCGTCTTGATAAAGATACAGTCGCTAAAATTACATTTGATTGATAAGTTTTGAAAGAGACTCCATGCGGGGGTCTCTTTTTTTGATGTTTACAATCTATAGGAAGGAATTGTATCATCCTGCTATTGGCAGGGGACATCCTGAAAGGCGTCTTGCTGAGAGAGGTGTGATAACTATTTATGTAGGTGATTAGACAAGTTTGCTGATCTTACATACAAAAAAGAAGAAGATATGTAGGTAATTAGCCGAAATTTGCAAACTTGGATACCAAAAGACCGTGAATATGTAGGTGACTAGTTCATTTCCACAATTCTTCATACAAAAGTCCGCTGCTCTCTATCAAAGTTTTCCCCAACAGGGCGAGCATCTTATATTTGATACCAATTTCTATTAGACAAAAATAAAAGCGGATGCCCCAAGCATCCGCTTTTATTACTTATTCAAACCTTCTTCGATTGTTTCAAGCAGCATCTTTTGCTCTTGTGGATCCGCAGTGTTCCAGAACACTTCTAACAGAACACCCAGACCAGGCAATGTTTTTTCTTCTCCGCCCTGAATAGCATCTACAATTGTGTCTTTTAACTGATCTTGGTTATTTCCGGATACATTATGGATAATCGCATTACGTAAGTTTAAGCCCATTTTAAACGCTCCTTTTCCTTATAGTAATGGTTTCTTGGATATCTTCTCCTCTCTTGACGTTTATTATGTATGAAATGTGAGGTATAATGTAAATTCGAAAGCGGCTTAGAAGGAAGAAGCTGCTGCTAAAATTGTTCACAAGGAGATACTGACTGTGAAATACGTTCAATCTGCAAAAAATCCGCAAGTGAAGCAATGGAAAAAGCTGCATACAAAAAAAGAGCGTGAACGCTCAGGTACATATATGGTCGAAGGGTTTCACCTTGTAGAAGAAGCGCTGAAATATGATGGTGTGGTGATTGAGGTTCTTGTAAAAGAAGGAGTCGATTTGCCTTCACTCTGGAATATGGCTGGGGTCTCTGTCATCGTCCTGTCTGATGATGCAGCCAAAGCGGTTTCAGCCACTGAAACAAGCCAGGGGGTTTTTGCTGTCTGTCATCAACGTGAAGAAGAAATTGATGAATTAAAAGGAAAGACCTTTCTGATGCTGGATGAAGTCCAAGATCCAGGGAACCTTGGGACCATCATCAGGACAGCGGATGCTGCAGGAATGGATATGATCATCCTTGGAGAGGGAACAGCGGATCTATACAATCCAAAGGTGCTGCGTTCTGCCCAGGGGAGTCATTTTCACCTGCCGATCGTTAAAGGAAATCTCTCAAGCTGGGTCGGCCGCTTAAAAACTGAAGGAATTCCGGTTTACGGTACAGCACTGGAGAACAGTTCTGCATACCATAATGTAACCAGTACAGAATCTTTTGCCCTCATCCTCGGAAATGAAGGGAATGGTGTGTCTCCATCGATTTTGGATTCCACCGACCAGAATCTTTATGTCCCGATTTACGGGAAGGCTGAGTCCTTGAATGTAGCCATAGCTGCCGGCATTTTAATGTATCATTTAAAAAAGGCGCAGTAATTTTACAAAAAGGTTTGAAAACAGCCGAAATGTTTTCTATAATAGATGGCACATATGTGAAAAACAATGATAGAGAAAAGTAGCATGTTGTAACCATTACAGGGAGAGGATACCTGGACTGAGAGTACCCTCATGGACAGCATTGTGAACATTCACCTCTTGAGTTGGCATCGGGACCGTTTCCATTGGAAACCGAAAGATGCCCCGGCGAAAAGCCGTTATCCCAATGAAGAGAACGCAAGGCTATTCCTTGTGTTTTAATAAGGGTGGTACCGCGACGATAACCTCGTCCCTTGATAGGGAGGAGGTTTTTTTGTTGTTAAAAATAAATGACCAAAATGTTCTAAGGAGGCCAATTTGCATGGAAGCAAAATTAAAGCAGTTGCAAGAAGAAGCTCTAGAGAAAATTGAAGCAGCAGAAGGGCTGAAAGAGCTCAACGATATCCGTGTTGCTTATCTTGGGAAAAAAGGACCTATCACAGAAGTATTAAAAGGGATGGGCAAGCTTTCTGCCGAGGAGCGTCCGAAAATGGGGGCTCTCGCAAACGAAGTACGTGCGGCAGTCACAGAACGACTTGAAGAGAAGAATGAGAAGCTTGAAAAGGAAGCGGTCAACAAGAAACTTGCTTCGGAAACCATTGATGTAACCCTTCCTGGCAGACCTGTTAGAAAGGGAAGCAAGCATCCTCTAACAAAAATCGTAGAAGAAATTGAAGATTTGTTCATCGGCATGGGATACAGCATTGCCGAAGGACCTGAAGTGGAAACGGATTTCTATAATTTTGAGGCATTGAACCTGCCAAAAGGGCATCCGGCAAGAGATATGCAGGACTCTTTCTACATTACAGAAGAAACTTTACTTAGAACCCATACTTCTCCGGTACAGGCCAGAACTATGGAGAAGCACCAAGGAAAGGGACCGATCAAAGTTATTTGCCCTGGAAAGGTGTATCGCCGTGACAATGATGACGCGACACATTCTCATCAGTTCATGCAAATCGAAGGACTTGTCATTGGGGAAAACATCCGTATGAGTGATTTAAAAGGAACTTTGCAGGTGTTTGCGAAGAAAATGTTCGGCGAGGACAGGGAAATCCGCCTGCGCCCAAGCTTCTTCCCATTTACAGAGCCATCTGTTGAAATGGACATCACGTGCAAGATGTGCGGCGGTGAAGGCTGCAGCGTATGTAAAGGAACCGGCTGGATCGAAATCCTTGGCGGTGGAATGGTCCACCCCAACGTACTCGAAATGTCCGGGTTCGATTCTAAAAAATACACTGGTTTCGCTTTCGGCATGGGACCTGAGCGTATCGCCATGCTGAAATACGGCATCGATGATATCCGTCACTTCTATACAGACGATATTCGTTTCTTAAACCAATTTCAAACACAAGAATAGAGAATAAGGAGGCAGAAAAATGTTTGTTTCATATAAATGGCTGCAGGATTATGTGGATCTATCCGGCATCAATCCTGAAGAACTGGCTGAAAAAATCACCCGCAGCGGAATTGAAGTCGAGGGTGTCGAAGTAATCGGGAAAGAAATTAAAAACGTTGTAGTAGGGCATGTTTTGGAATGCGAGCCTCATCCGGATGCAGATAAACTGAACAAATGTCAGGTTGATGTTGGAGAAGAGGAACCTGTTCAAATCATTTGCGGTGCTCCCAATGTAGCGGCAGGACAGAAAGTGCCTGTAGCAAAAGTCGGAGCCGTGCTGCCGGGGAATTTTAAAATCAAGAAAGCGAAACTTCGCGGCCAGGCATCTCATGGTATGATTTGTTCCCTGCAGGAGCTTGGTGTCGAAGGTAAGCTTGTGCCAAAAGAACATGCAGAAGGAATTTATGTATTTGCCAATGATACAGAAGTCGGTTCTGATGCGGTAGCGGAGTTGAACTTGGATGATAGCATCCTTGAACTAGGGTTGACACCGAACAGAGCAGATGCCATGAGCATGCTGGGGGTCGCTTATGAAGTGGCAGCAATCCTTGGCCGTGATGTTAAAAAACCTGAAATCAAAGTGGAAGAATCTTCTGAAAAAGCTTCCGACTACATTTCAGTGATGGTGGATGCCCCGGAAGATAACCCGCTTTATGTGGCCAAAGTCATTAAAAACATAAAAATTGGACCTTCTCCAATGTGGATGCAGAACCGTCTGATAGCATCGGGAATCAGACCGCACAACAATGTTGTGGATATTACCAACTACATCCTTTTGGAATACGGCCAGCCTCTTCATGCGTTTGATTATGACCGTTTGGGCTCCAAGGAGATCCTTGTAAGAAGAGCGGAACAGGGCGAAATGATTGTCACGCTGGATGACGAAGAAAGAAAATTGGATGAGAAGCATCTAGTCATCACGAATGGTACAGAACCTATTGCTTTGGCTGGTGTCATGGGGGGAGCCAACTCTGAAGTTGGTCAGGATACCACGACTGTTTTACTTGAATCAGCGTACTTTGCTGGCGGAGTCATTCGTACAGCGTCTAAGGATCATGGACTTCGCAGCGAAGCGAGCTCGCGTTATGAAAAAGGAGTCGATCCAAACCGTGTAAGGGAAGCGGCAGAAAGAGCGGTTTCCTTGATGGCTCAATTTGCAGGCGGTGAAGTCCTGGAGGGTTCCGTCACAGTCGACACATTAAAAGTGGAGCCTGCTGTCGTGACAATTACCTTGGATAAAATCAATTCAGTCCTTGGTACCGATATCAGTGCTGAGGATGTCGAATCCATTTTCCGACGCCTTCAATTTGAAGTGTCCGTTTCGGATAATGAGTTCCAAGTAACGGTCCCTACTAGAAGAGGCGACATTACTATCGAAGAAGACCTTCTCGAAGAAGTGGCAAGGCTGTATGGATACGACAATTTACCGCTGACACTTCCTGAAGGGGATGCAACTGCTGGAAGCCTGACGCCGTTCCAGATCAAACGCCGTGCAACGCGTCGCAATCTTGAAGGTTCCGGCTTGATGCAAGCCATCACTTATTCCTTGACGAATGATACAAAGGCAGGACAGTTTGCGCTTCATAAACGCGAGCCGATCCGTCTGATCATGCCGATGAGTGAAGAACGAAGCAATCTTCGACTAAGCATCATCCCGCAATTGCTTGAAGCATTGTCTTACAACAGTGCCCGTCAAAATGATTCCCTTGCATTCTATGAAGTCGGTTCTGTCTTCTTGAAAGAAGAAGATCAGGAGCTTCCTTCTGAACATGAACATATTGCGGGTGCAGTCACTGGATTATGGAACAGCCATCCGTGGCAGGGAGAAAAGAAGCCGGTTGATTTCTTCGTGGTGAAAGGAATACTTGAAGGGTTGTTTGAGGAGCTCGGTGTATCCGAACACATCAGCTTCCGTCAAGCTGAACTCGATGGCATGCATCCGGGCCGAACGGCAGAAATCCTTTTGGATGATAGAGTAATCGGATTTGCCGGACAGGTACACCCTGATGTTCAAAAAGACATGGACCTGAATGAGACCTACGTTTTTGAGGTCGAAGCAGCCCCAATATTCAATTATGATTTGCCGGCCCTGCAATATACACCTATTCCGAGATATCCATCCATCACAAGAGATATAGCCCTTGTGGTTGATCAGGAAGTCAATGCAGGTGAGTTGAAGACCATCATAAAAGAAGCAGGCGGCAAGCTGCTGAAAGAGGTTTCCATCTTTGACCTGTACCAAGGCGAGCATATGGAGCCAGGCAAAAAGTCACTTGCCTATTCACTGAAATATTTTGACCCTGCGCGCACATTGACTGATGATGAAGTCGTCAAAGCGCATAACAAAGTCCTGGAAGCGGTGAAGGCGAAAGCTGGAGCTGAGTTGAGAGGATAGTATAGCTTAGTGTAATAAAAACCACCCCCGCAGCTAGTTTGCGGAGGTGGTTTTTGTGTCTAATCCAGGGTGTTTACTTCTGTAGCCAGAGTTCTATCAACAAGTTTTCATGCTCTATTAATAACTTTTTAAGTTCTATTAACAACTTTGCAGCTTCTATTAACAAGTTTGGTCATTCTATCAGTAAGGTTCCTGCTTCTATTAACAACTGAGGATTATTTCTTCTTGCGTCATCGAGTTTTACAGAGTTCAGCTGTAAAATCGGCGTACATGTCTCCCAATTCATCCCCGCGCCAGCTTCTGCGCTTTATCGCTGTTAGCAAAATGCCACTTTGTAATTTTTTTTAATTCTGCGGCACCTGACGTGCGGATAATCCTTGCTCCAGCAACATCGACCTGCTTGCCGGCTCCTTTAGGGAGGGTAAATCCTGCCTCTTCACTCAATTTATCCATTTCTTTTACAAAGGCATAGCGTGCCAGGATGGAAGCTGCCGCCACAGACAGATGTACGCTTTCACCTTTTGTGCTGAAGAGAACGTTTTCTCTGTGAATCTCTTTTTGGCCTGCTAAATATTTATAGTAGGTATTTTCCTCGGCAAACTGATCAATCAGGACGGCTTCTGGTTTCTCCGGAGCGATTTTTTGGAGGAGGTTTAAGATTGCCCTGTTATGGAGCAGCGCCTTGATTTTCCCCTGAGACATTCCCTTTTCCTGCAGGTTATTATACTTTTCGTTATGACAAACAAGCAGGCTGTAGGGAATGACGGAAAGCAGGTCCTTTGCGATGGATGTTATTTTCTCATCGTTCAGGTTTTTGGAATCTCTGACACCCAGCTCTTTTAGGAGGGGAATCTGTTCTTTTCTCACATATGCCGCAACGACGGTAATGGGGCCGAAGAAGTCTCCTGTTCCAACTTCGTCTGAGCCGATGAGTGACATTTCCGCAATGTTCGCCGGCAATCTTGGATTGGTTTTGGATTTGCTGTTTTTTGAAGGGGCGCTGGCTTGAGCAGTTCCCCATTTTTGGGATTCTTCCTGTCCGCTTCCTCCCTGAAAAAGGACCTTTCCTGATCGGTAAGCGGTTATGGTGCATCCAGGTACTTTGGCGGTAAAGACAGAACCAGGAGGCATTTTGTCCTGAAGAGAGTTTTTATAATATGCTTTCATTTCGTTAATTTTTGCAGTGGTGCATTGTAAGACGGTGTTTGCCACATAGCCCATTCCCTTCTAGAAAAAAGTGTTCATATGTATGTTCGAACTTAAATCATATCAAACTTTGATTGCTTTTAGAATTGTTAACAAATATAGACTGAAAATGACAAATTCTTTCCCATTCTAAATATTTTCATGTTATGATAATGTTTAGGATTCTTATGATAGGGGGCTTTCGTGTTGTCTCAAGAACAAAAAAACCGCACCACTGTAGATATATATGGGACGCAATATGTTATTGTAGGCACTGAATCTACAAGTCATATCCGCCTTGTGGCTTCCCTGGTTGATGAGAAAATGAGAGAGATCAGCTCCGTGAATCCTTCCCTGGATAAAAGCAAGCTTGCAGTACTCACAGCCGTGAATACGCTTCATGACAACCTTAAGCTGAAAGAGTACTGTGAAAGTCTGGAAGAAGAATTAAAAAAATTAAAGGATTGAAAATACTATGCTTGATTTAGCACTATTGATTATCCTCATTTTCGGATTCTTTGTCGGATTGAGGAGAGGGTTTATCCTTCAGCTTGTACATATGACAGGTTTTATTATTTCTTTTATCATTGCCTATATTTATTATGAGCAGCTGGCACCCAAGTTAACATTATGGATTCCATTCCCTGTGCTTGATGAGGAATCTGCACTGAACATGCTGTTTGAAGCAACCAATCTGGATCAATCTTATTATCGGGTCATTGCATTTGCCATCATATTTTTTGCTGCCCGGATACTGTTTCAAATCATCGGTTCCATGCTCGATTTCCTTGCACACCTGCCGATCCTTAAGCAGCTCAATGTGTTTGGCGGAGGAATACTGGGATTTATTGAAATTTATATTATTGTCTTCATTCTTTTATATATTGCGGCCTTGCTGCCAATCGCCATGGTTCAGACGTTACTGAATGATTCAGTGCTTGCTGAATTCATGATTACACATACACCGGTTTTATCTGATCTCGTACAAGACTGGTGGATCAATTTCGTTTCAGAATGAATAGCTTATATAAGGGACTGGCCGGAACTATTGGGGCCGGTCTTTTTTGTATATAGCCTATGCCTATTTTCAAGAGGCTCTTCAATCTCATATGATGGTTTTTGCAATAGTCTAAGCGATTCCGCGGGGGATGAAAAAACTCAAGCGGGGTTCAATAACCTACGGATTAGAGCTATGTACGAGAGACAGGAGACCCTATGACTGTAGTGAGTTAATGCTCGTGTCTTTAAAAAGCTGCTCTTGATACAAGAGTTGGTAGTTTTAAGAGAAGTTATGTACAAAGATATGAGTTTTACTCCAAGAAATGGCGATTGTAAGAGGGAACGGATCTGGTACTGGGGGTAAAAGGCGTTCAGTAGGTGCGTATTCCTAAACCGCCAATGCCGCAGGAAGTGTGCACCCTGCCTTTAATCTTTATATTTTTCCTTTTACACAGGTATTCTGATAGTATTAATGTTGGAGGCTGAAAAGCGCCTCGTAGACAAATACATTACTCTGAAAAATCTACATAAGAGGGTGATCGAATGACTGTGAATAAGAAAAATATTATTAAATTACTAGAAACGATTGCTATATATATGGAATTGAAAGGTGAAAACACATTCAAGGTCTCGGCTTTCCGTAAAGCGGCAAACGCGCTTGAGACGGATGACAGAAGCCTGAATGAAATTGATTCATTTACGGCGATCAATGGAATTGGTAAAGGCACGGCCGCGGTCATTGAAGAGTATATATCCGATGGCAAATCGAGTGTGCTTGAAGAGCTGCAGAAGGAGGTCCCAGAAGGGCTCGTACCTCTTTTGAAGTTGCCTGGTCTTGGTGGAAAGAAGATAGCCAAGCTTTATCAAGAATTGGATGTAACGAATATGGAAGATTTAAAGAACGTCTGTGAGGCAGGGAAGGTCTCTACTCTATCAGGCTTCGGCAAAAAGACGGAAGAGAAAATCCTTGCTGCAATCGAGAATGCGGGTTCCCAGCCGGAAAGACTTCCAATCGCGTATATGCTCCCGGTTGCCGAGAAAATTGAAGAAGCCCTGTCAGGAATGAAAGGGATAAAAGAATTTTCCCGTGCCGGCAGCTTGAGAAGGATGAGAGAAACAGTCAAGGACCTTGATTTCATCATCGCCGTTGAAGATGTTCAAGCCGTTAAGGAGCAAATCATGAACCTTCCGGATATCAAAGAGTCATCAGCAGCCGGTGATACGAAGATATCACTGATCTTCCGTTATGAATGGGAAGTATCAGTTGATTTCAGGCTGGTGAAACCGGATGAATATGCAACAGCTCTTCATCACTTTACAGGCTCGAAGGATCATAATGTCCGAATGAGACAGATTGCCAAAGATAGAGGAGAAAAGATCAGTGAATACGGAGTGGAAAACGCGGAAACGGGTGAAATGACCACCTTCCGCTCTGAAGAGGAATTCTTTGATCATTTCGGGCTTCCCTGGATCCCGCCTGAATTAAGAGAAGACGGCAGGGAAATCGAACACTATTCGAAAGACTACGGACTAATAGAATTGAAGGACATCAAGGGCGACCTGCATATGCATTCCACCTGGACGGATGGGGCCTATTCCTTGGAAGAGATGATTGAAGCGTGCAGAAAAAAAGGGTATAAATACATGGCCTTTACTGATCACTCTCAATATTTGAAAGTTGCCAACGGTCTCACTGCTGAAAGGTTGTTAAAGCAGCGGGATGAGATCCGCAAGTTGAATGATAAATATGACGATATTACGATTCTGTCAGGAATAGAAATGGATATTCTGCCTGATGGGACACTGGATTATGAAGATGAGGTCCTGGAGCAGATGGATCTCGTCATCGCCTCTATCCACTCAAGTTTTTCGCAGTCCAGGGAAAAAATCATGGAACGCATGAAAACGGCATTAAAGAATGCTCATGTTGATATCATCGCCCATCCGACGGGAAGAATCATCGGCCAAAGGGAAGGCTACGATGTAGATGTGGATATGCTTATTGAACTGGCAAAAGAAACAGGTACTGCCCTTGAATTGAACGCCAATCCCAACAGACTGGATCTTTCCTCCGAAAATATCAAGAAGGCAGTGGAAGCAGGGGTCAGGATTGTCATCAATACAGATGCCCACAGCATCGATCATCTTGAATTTATGGAAGTCGGAGTCGGTGCAGCAAGAAAAGGGTGGGTAACAGCAGATTCTGTCATTAATACGTATGATAGTGATGGTTTGCTGAAATTTTTAAAAAGAAACGATGGATAGTTAGGGAGGAGTATACTCCATGAATGAGAAAGTATTCAGGACTCTGGAATTTAATAAAGTTAAGGAACTTCTCGCGGGATTTGCCGCTTCTGCACTTGGCAGGGCGAAAGTCGATGGTCTTCAGCCTTCAATTTCCCTTGAAGAAGTTATTAGAATACAGGAAGAAACAGACGAAGCTGCCGGTATCCTAAGAATAAAAGGACATGCACCGCTGGGAGGGATATTTGATATCCGTCCCGCAGTCAAGCGTGCAACCATTGGCGGTATGCTGGGTCCGCAGGAATTTGTACAGACAGCGAGCACCATTCGTGCAAGCAGGCAATTCCGGCTGTTTATGGAAGACTTAGAGGAGGAAGAGATTGAACTGCCTATCTTAACTGAGAAAGTCGGTCAGATGGCTGTTTTGACTCCTCTAGAACACAAAATTAGAGCCGTAGTGGATGAAAATGGAGCAATTCTCGATTCTGCCAGTGATACATTAAGGCAAATCCGTTCTCAGATCAGGGCAAATGAAGGGCGTATCAGAGAGAAACTTGAAAGAATGATCCGCTCCAGCAATGCACAGAAAATGCTTTCGGATGCGATTATCACCATCCGGAATGACCGTTACGTTATCCCTGTTAAGCAGGAATACCGCGGCAATTACGGAGGAATCATCCACGATCAGTCCTCTTCAGGACAGACACTTTTCATAGAACCTGAAGTCATAGTGTCGCTGAATAATGCACTCCGTGAGCTGAAGCTGAAAGAAGGACAGGAGATTGAGAAAATCCTTACAGAACTGACCCTGGAAGTCAGTGCTTATTCAGAAGACTTATTGATGATTGTTTCAATTTTGGCTGATATCGATTTCATGTTTACGAAAGCGAAATATGGAAAATCCATCAAAGGGACAAAGCCTGAAATCAATGGAGATCAAGTGATAAAGCTGAACAGGGCCCGTCATCCCATGCTGCCCATCGATGAAGCCGTAGCCAATGATATTGAACTGGGGAAAGACTTCAGTTCCATCGTTATTACCGGTCCGAATACTGGCGGTAAAACGGTTACCCTGAAAACCATCGGCCTTTTGACATTGATGGCACAATCCGGGCTTCAGATCCCGGCATTGGATGGATCTGAAATGGGTGTGTTCCAAAATGTATATGCAGATATCGGTGACGAACAATCGATCGAGCAAAGCTTGAGTACTTTTTCTTCTCACATGGTGAACATTGTGGATATCCTCGGCAAGGTAGACCATGAAAGTCTGGTGCTTTTCGACGAACTTGGAGCGGGAACCGACCCGCAGGAAGGAGCCGCACTTGCCATCTCAATCCTGGATGAAGTGCACCAGCGGGGAGCTAAAGTCGTGGCCACTACCCACTATCCTGAATTGAAAGCGTATGGCTACAATCGTGATGGTGTCATCAACGCCAGTGTGGAGTTCGATGTAGAAACGCTGAGTCCTACTTATAAACTGTTGATTGGCGTTCCGGGACGAAGCAATGCATTCGAAATATCGAAGCGGTTAGGATTGGCCGACAGGGTGATTCAGCGTGCCAAGTCGCATATTGGGACGGACAGCAAAGAAATTGAAAACATGATTGCTTCCCTGGAAAAAAGCCGAAAAGATGCGGAATCAGATTATGATGAAGCTCATGAGCTCCTGAAACAGGCGGAGAAAATGCATAAGGATATGCAAAAGCAAATGATGGAGTTCTACGAGAAGCGGGACAGCTTATATGAAAAAGCTGAACTTAAAGCAGCACAAGTTGTTGAAAAAGCGAAAGAGGAAGCAGAAGGCGTAATCCGTGATCTGAGAAAAATGAGGCTTGAAAAAAGCGCAGAGGTCAAAGAACATGAACTGATTGAAGCAAGGAAGCGGATTGAAGGCGCAGCGCCGGAACTGGAAAAAAGCAAACCGCAGAAATCCAATGTAAATCAGAAGCGTGAATTGAAACCGGGTGATGAGGTGAAGGTTCTTTCATTTGATCAAAAGGGCCACCTGGTTGAAAGGGTTTCTAAAAATGAATGGCAGGTCCAAATGGGCATCATGAAAATGAAAGTCAAAGAATCAGATCTCCAATTCATTAAAACAGAGAAAAAAGTGGAGACCAAACCTCTTGCAACAGTAAAAGGTAAAGATTTTCACGTCGGATTGGAACTGGATCTCCGTGGTGAGCGCTTTGAAAACGCCCTTTCACGAGTGGAAAAGTATATCGATGATGCTTTATTGGCGGGTTACCCGAGAGTCTCCATCATCCACGGAAAAGGGACTGGTGCCTTAAGACAGGGTGTGCAGGAATATTTGAAAAACCACCGCTCAGTAAAAAGAGTCCGGCTTGGTGAAGCGGGTGAAGGCGGAACAGGTGTAAGTGTAGTAGAATTCAAGTGATGGTCATCGTTGGTTTCAACGGAGCGGGAATTTGAACATAACCTCTTTCTGAAAGATTTAACATCCCATTCTTAGAAGCAGCATAAAGGAACCTCTTTTGGAAAGTGTGTGATTTAGAAACAAAATATGTCTCAAATGAAAGTAATGTTTTTGATTGAAAAATCAATTAACTGCTTATACAAAGCAGGAAATTTTAATGGAATAGTGAAAAAAAGCTAAAGGGAGTTTCGGGATGGAGAACTTTTGGGAAAATGAATTTATTCAGACAGCAGGTTATTACAGTGTTGTCATACTGTTCCTGGTTCTGTTTCTTTCTATTTTTGAACTTGTCACGAAATATAAGAATTGGGAAGAAATCAAAGATGGAAACCTTGCAGTGGCCATGGCAACAGGAGGGAAGATTTTCGGAATTGCAAACATCTTCAGGCATTCGATTGCAGAAAATGATACGTTATTGACCACTATCGGCTGGGGAGTTTTTGGGTTCATTCTGCTCCTGTTCGGATATTTTATTTATGAGTTTTTGACCCCGAAGTTTAAAATTGATGATGAAATTGAAAAAGACAACCGGGCCGTGGGCTTTATTTCCCTAGTCATATCAGTTGGCCTGTCCTATGTCATAGGGGCAGGCATCTCATAAGGAGAGAGAAATGGAAACATTAGCAAAAGTATTATTGGGCCTTTGTGCCGGATTTATCATAGTAGGCATCTTGTATCTGGTCTTTTTTGTATAATGCTCTTATGGTAAGTATTGCTGCTGTTAGAATGAAATAGGTGAATTCCGCTCCAGGTGCGTGACTCCGAGGGGGTGGATAACGTTCCAGCGGGTAGTATCAACCAGTCGTAAGTAAACACATCCAGAATTGTTAGTGCAACAAGCAGCAATCTTATTGAAAATAGACTTGAGTATAAAACAATAGACAGCAAATCAGGAGCGGTGCACTTCCGCTTCTTTTTTGTGCATGCAAATCTCCTGTGCATTAAATTCGATTGTAACAGGTGTAGAGATATACTATAATAGTGTAAAGTATTATAATTTTCTAACAATTATTAAAGGGGGGGGAATTTATTATGGAAAGACCTTGGCTTGAACTGTATCCAGAGGAAATTAAGAAAGAGCTCGACTATACCCCGGCACCGCTGCAGGATTATCTAACGCAAGCAGCGGAACTCTATCCTGAAAAATGTGCCATTCATTTTATGGGCAAGGAAATTAAGTATAATGAACTTTATGACTCTGCTCTGAAGTTTGCCAATTATCTGAAGACCCTGGGTGTGGAAAAAGGAGACCGGGTGGCAATCATGCTGCCGAATACGCCACAGTCTGTCATTGGCTACTATGGAATTCTTTATGCCGGAGGAGTTGTGGTTCAAACCAATCCACTTTACATGGAAAGGGAAATAGAATACCAGATGAATGACTCTGGTGCGAGAGTGATTCTAACAATGGATATTCTCTTTCCAAGAGTCACAAAAGTTATGAAGGAAACTTCGCTTCAGCATGTAATTGTAACCGCTATCAAAGAGTATCTTCCTTTCCCGAAAAATCTGATTTACCCGTTTATCCAGAAGAAGCAATATGGAATTGTCGTGAAAGTGGAGCCATCTGATCAATTCCATTTATTCACGGATATCATGAAAACGGCTGATAATAAATCGATTGAAATTCCGTTTGACTTTGAAGAAGATTTAGCATTGCTCCAATACACAGGCGGAACAACAGGTTTCCCAAAAGGGGTCATGCTCACCCATAAAAACCTTGTGTCAAATGCGTCAATGTGTGATGCGTGGCTTTATAAGTGTAAAAAGGGAGAAGAAATTATGTTAGGGATACTCCCGTTTTTCCACGTGTATGGGATGACGGCCGTTATGATTCTTTCTGTCATGCAGGGATATAAAATGGTATTGCTGCCTAAGTTTGATCCGGAAACGACACTGAAGACGATTCAAAAACAAAAACCGACTTTGTTTCCAGGAGCTCCGACTATTTATATCGGGTTATTAAATCACCCTGACCTAAAGAAATATGATTTGTCTTCCATCGATTCTTGTCTCAGTGGTTCCGCGCCGCTTCCGGTTGAAGTCCAGGAAAGATTTGAGGAAGTTACCGGCGGGAAGCTTGTAGAAGGCTATGGCCTTACTGAATCTTCACCAGTCACGCATGCCAATTTCCTGTGGGACCGGGAACGGATAAAAGGAAGTATCGGCATTCCGTGGCCTGACACTGATGCTGCTGTGTTCTCGATGGAAACAGGGGAAAAACTGCCGCCAAATGAAATTGGAGAGATTTGGGTGAAAGGTCCACAAGTCATGAAAGGGTATTGGAACAGGCCTGAAGAAACTGAGATGACCCTGAGGGATGGCTGGCTTCTTACAGGAGATTTGGGCTACATGGATGAAAAAGGTTACTTTTACGTAGTAGACCGCAAAAAGGATATGATCATAGCGGGAGGTTTCAATATTTATCCAAGGGAGATTGAAGAGGTCCTATATGAACATCCGGATATTCAGGAAGTTGTAGCTGCCGGAATCCCCGACCCTTATCGCGGAGAGACGGTGAAAGCATATGTTGTACTAAAGGAACATTCATCAATCACGGAAGAAGAATTGGATGCTTTTGCAAGAAAGCACCTTGCTGCATATAAAGTTCCGAGATTATATGAATTCAGGGATGAGCTTCCAAAAACTGCCGTAGGAAAAATTTTGAGAAGGGCACTGGTTGATGAAGAGAAGAAAAAGTTAGAAGAAAAGGACGAGAAACTCGGCTGATTATAGTTGGAAAACAATGAGTTTCATGTCAGAATAGAAAATGGAAAAAGACTTTCGGGCTGCCATCCGGCCTTTCTTTTTGTCCGGGGCTGGGACAAGGATATTGTACTTGACTTTTTTTCTCAAGCATTTTATCATAAAAATATGAATGAATAGTCATTCATTATTTTAAAGAGGCAGGGCATAACATGAAAAGAGACAAACCGAAATATAAACAGATTATTGATGCCGCTGTAGTGGTGATTGCCGAAAACGGATATCATCAGGCACAGGTTTCAAGAATAGCAAAACAGGCCGGAGTGGCAGATGGAACCATTTATCTATATTTCAAAAACAAAGAAGATATATTGATTTCACTGTTCCGTGAGAAGATGGGAATGTTTGTTGAAAAAATTGAAGAAGTTATTGCAGGAAAACGAACTGCGGCGGAGAAGTTATTAGTGATGATTGAAAATCATTGTAAAATCTTGTCGGAAGATCACCATCTGGCCATTGTCACCCAATTGGAGTTAAGGCAGTCCAATAAGGATATCCGCTTAAAGGTCAATGAAGTATTGAAAGGATACCTTACAGTGATTGACAAGATCCTGGCTGAAGGAATTAATTCGGGGGAATTTTCTTCCGAACTTGATACCCGCCTGGCACGTCAGATGATCTTCGGTACAATTGATGAGATGCTTACAAACTGGGTCATGAATGAGCAAAAGTATGACCTGTCAGCACAAGTTCCTGCTATACATAAACTGCTGCTCAACGGGTGCGGTTCCGGGAACTAAAGTTTTGCGTAAGGAGGAAGTCTAGATGCAGTATTTACATTACGAGATTGAAAACCAGACAGCAATCGTTACAATCCAGCGTCCGCCTGCGAATGCCCTGGCCAGTGATTTGATCATTGAGCTGGACGGGCTGATGGATGAACTGGAGAATAACGAAGACGCAAGGGTCATTTTGCTGCACGGCGAGGGCAGGTTCTTTTCTGCCGGCGCCGATATCAAGGAATTTACCAAAGTAGAGAGCGGAGAGGACTTTTCAAAGCTTTCAAAAAGAGGCCAGGATCTCTTTGAACGAATGGAAAACTTCCCTAAACCGATTATTGCGGCTATTCACGGTGCTGCATTGGGTGGCGGCCTTGAACTTGCAATGGGATGCCATATTCGCATTGTCGGCGAGAATGCGAAGCTGGGTCTGCCGGAATTGCAGCTTGGATTGGTGCCAGGATTTGCCGGTTCCCAAAGGCTTGCGAAATTTGTCGGCTCAGCAAAAGCGTCGGAAATGCTGTTGACAAGCGAACCGATAAGCGGGAAGGAAGCAGTTCAATGGGGATTGGCTAATAGAGCATATCCTGACGAAGAAGTTCTTGACCATGCAAAGAAACTGGCGTTCAGTATAGCCAGGAAGAGTCCAGTGGCAATGAAAGCAGCTTTGGAACTTCTTAGTTATACTAAACATGAGCGGTTCTATGAGGGAGTTAAACGGGAAGCTGAACTCTTTGGAGAAGTCTTCATGTCTGAGGATGGCCAGGAAGGAATCAAAGCGTTCATCGAAAAGCGTACACCTGAATTCAAGGGTAAGTAAAATGGGATTCCCAGCTTAACCTTGAGACCAGGAAAAAATTTTGCGGTGAATTTTCTCAATCTTTTTAAACAATTGAAAGTTTGAAATTTTAGGAGGGAACTAGAAATGAACATCTATGTACTTATGAAAAGGACTTTCGATACTGAAGAAAAAATCAGTATTTCAAACGGACAAATCAGTGAAGACGGTGCAGAATTCATTATCAATCCTTATGATGAGTATGCGATTGAAGAAGCTATCCAGGTACGTGACGAGCATGGAGGCGAGATCACTGTTGTAACCGTAGGCGGCGAAGAGGGTGAGAAACAGCTTCGAACTGCTTTAGCAATGGGAGCTGATAAGGCTGTCTTGATCAATACAGAGGACGATGTGGAAAATGGTGACCAATTTACGACTGCCAAAGTTCTATCTGAATTTCTTAAGGATAAGGAAGCAGATCTTATCCTGGCAGGTAATGTAGCGATTGACGGAGGATCAGGGCAAGTTGGACCACGTGTAGCTGAACAGTTGAATATCCCGTACGTTACAACCATCACAAGCCTTGAAATCAATGGAGACACAGTAACAGTCGTCCGCGATGTGGAAGGTGATTCCGAAACAATCGAAACATCCCTTCCGTTATTGGTAACAGCACAGCAAGGGCTGAACGAACCAAGATACCCTTCTTTGCCTGGTATCATGAAAGCTAAGAAAAAACCTTTGGATGAAATTGAAATAGATGATTTAGACCTTGAAGAAGAAGATGTTGAGGCGAAAACAAAAACGATTGAAATCTTCCTGCCGCCTGAGAAGGAAGCGGGCAAAATTCTTGAAGGCGAGCTTGATGATCAAGTGAAAGAACTTGTCGAGCTTCTTCACACGCAAGCCAAAGTCGTTTAATAAACAGCTGTTTTCGTATAGGTTGTTGCTTCCGTAAAAATCCCAAGTGCTGGATTTTTTTCCGGAATACAAAGGCTTTTTCTTTGAAAAGAGAGCAGCTCTTTTCTTGCACTTACCACGAAATATCCTGGTAAGCAGGGTAAAGTCTTTTGAAATTCTATTTGAGGAGCAACAAAGTCTAAGAAAAGAGCCTGATAAATACAATCAACAGATCATTCACTCAGGAGGTAATCTAACATGGCAAGAAAAGTATTGGTACTTGGTGAAGTACGCGATAATGCATTAAGAAACGTTTCCTTTGAAGCAATTGCTGCAGGTAAAACAGTTGCAGAGGGCGGAGAAGTAGTCGGAGTTTTATTGGGCAGTTCTGTAAGCGCTTTAGGTAATGAGTTGATTCAGTACGGAGCTGACCGCGTCGTTGTGGTCGAAGACGAAAAATTGGACCAATACACTTCAGATGGTTACTCTCAAGCATTGATGGCCGTTATCGACCAAGAAAGTCCAGAAGGAATCATTTTCGGCCACACAGCTTTAGGAAAAGATCTGTCACCTAAAATTGCAAGTAAATTAGGTTCAGGGTTAATTTCAGATGCAACCGCATTGGAAGAAGCAGGCGGAAACCTTGTGTTTACCCGTCCAATTTACTCTGGTAAAGCATTTGAAAAGAAAATCGTTACAGACGGCCTGATCTTTGCAACAATTCGTCCTAATAACATTGATCCTCTTGAAAAAGATGAGTCCAGAAGCGGTGATGTAAGTTCTGTATCTGCTGAGATTAAAGACCTTCGCACCATCATTAAGGACGTTGTCCGCAAAGCAAGTGAGGGTGTAGACCTTTCCGAAGCAAAAGTTGTAATTGCCGGCGGACGCGGAGTAAAGAGTGAGGATGGTTTCGAACCATTAAAAGAATTGGCTGATGTTCTGGGTGGAGCTGTAGGAGCTTCCCGCGGGGCGTGTGATGCAGACTACTGTGATTACTCTTTGCAAATCGGACAGACGGGTAAAGTTGTAACACCGGATTTATACATTGCCTGCGGTATCTCTGGTGCAATTCAGCACTTGGCAGGAATGTCGAATTCAAAAGTAATCGTTGCGATCAACAAAGATCCTGAGGCAAACATTTTCAACGTAGCTGATTATGGAATTGTTGGAGATTTGTTTGAAGTGGTCCCGATGCTGACTGAAGAATTCAAGAAATTAAAAGTATCCTCTTCCTAACATGAAAAAAGCAGCTGTTCAAAAGAGGAGCTGCTAATTTTTTTGGCTCTATTATATTTGTTGGGGTGGGTCTTTTAAGGCAAAAAAATACACGCAAGCTCCTATATCTTTTACACTTGAGTTGACTAGAAACAAGCAAAAGATAGGAGTTGCGTGTAAATGCATTTTAACATGGTTTTACCTGGATTAGAAGGGGTTAGGATTTCAAAGGCTGAGGAAGTGGGGGAGGCTTTCCATCTCCATATTGAATTGCCAAAAAGAAAGCATAAGTGCCCATCCTGTAAAAACTGGACCTGCAGGGTCCACGACTATCGGCTTCAAAAGATTCAACACCTTAAGCTATTTGAACGGACATCTTATTTGTTCTACCGCAAACGTAGGTACAGTTGCCCTTGTGGTAAACGTTTTGCGGAAGACAATACGTTTGTTCAACGTTATCAAAGACATACACTTGAGTGGAATCAAGCCTTAGGTCTTCGAGTGATTCAGGGAAAGAACTTTAAAGATACAGCGCGCCAGTTCCGCACTTCTCAAGCTACAGTCATACGACGTTTTGATCAAATTTCCGCCTCCCGTCTAAAAGAGGTTGAAAAGCTCCCGTCTGTCATCGCTATTGATGAGTATAAAGGGGATACAAATGAGGGGAAATATCAGCTCATTATTGCGGATGGGAAGACCAGAGAGCCTTTGGACATTCTCCCTAACCGCTCAGTCACAACTATAAAGAACTACCTGCGTGAAAAAGGTTCAAACGTGAAAGTAGTCGTCATGGATATGAGTCACGCTTTTAAATCTGCGGTAAGAAAAGCTCTGGGAACTCCTATCATTGTGGCCGATAGATTTCACTTTTCCCGTTATATACACTGGGCTCTAGAACGTGTGAGAAGGCGAGTACAGAAAGAGTTTCATGCGTATGACCGTAAAAAGTGTAAGAGAATGAAGCACATTTTCCACAAGCCTTATGAACAGCTAAATGATAGGCAAATCTGGTACCTGGAACGATACCTTGGACTTTCTGAAGAGCTGCGTACGGCGTATGCGTTGAAGGAGTCTTACAGATTGTGGTTTGAAGAAGGGAAAAAGCTTGGACCTTCAGCACCCGAAAAGGTTAAAGAGGGTTTGTACAGTTTTTACCGTAAGGTCGAAAACGCAGGGTTAAAGGAATTTCAACAAGCTATCCAGACCCTGAAAAACTGGCAAGTAGAAATTCTAAACAGCTTTGCGTTCGGTTATAATAACGGTTTTATCGAGGGATTGAATAACCAAACTAAAGTAATAAAAAGGAATGCGTTTGGTTTTAGACGTTATGATCGCTTTAGACTTCGAGTGTTATTGCATCATCAATACAAGTTAAAGGAAATTCATGTTGGTTAAGGAGTAGGAGCAAGCACTCCTACCCCAACATTTGACGTAGAACCATTTTTTTCAGGAAGATTGCACATTCCCTTAAGCGGGTAATACTATAATATACCGCCTGAAATTCAGCTGGCCCCCTTGACCCTGAAAGCTTGAATAAACCAAGGGAAACAGGGTAAATTACCTGCGAGGCATATTTATAGCATCATCAAAAAATCGATGATATACTGACGGTAACTTTGAAAGAAAATTGGAGGCGAATATAAATGGCTATTACACATGCTACAGATCAAACTTTCCAAAACGAAGTAAGTTCAGGTTTAGTACTTGCAGATTTCTGGGCGCCTTGGTGCGGACCTTGTAAAATGATTGCACCGGTACTGGAAGAGCTTGATTCCGATATGGGCGATAAAGTGAAAATCGTTAAAGTCGATGTTGACGAAAACCAAGAAACAGCAGGAAACTACGGTGTTATGAGCATCCCGACACTAGTGGTTCTTAAAGACGGAGAAGTGGTTGACAAAGTCATCGGCTTCCAGCCTAAAGAAGCACTTGCTGAAATGCTGAACAAACACGCATAATTTTTTAAAAAAGGAAACGGGCCGTTTGGTTCGTTTCTTTTTTTATGTAGAGAGATTTGGGGCTCTACTGGATAGGCTGATCCGGTTGAGGGCGTATTATGAGGCGCCTGCACCTATAGTGGGACGAATTTTAATCTTATGAAAGCGTCATGGGACACCTTAATCAAAATTAAGGAGGAAATTTGGTCTTATGAAGGCGTCATGAGGCCACCTGATCTAAATGAAGGACTAAATATGGTCTTATGAAAGCTTTATGAGGCACTCAAACCCAAATAGAGGGCTACAACAGGTCTTATCAATCAGTCATTAGACACTCAGATCCTCATCGAGGGTGAATTTTAGCCAAACAAGAAACGACTCCTCCTTAAGGACAATTCAAGTATTGCAATCTTTTCCAAAGGGTCGCCAGTTGACCTTATTCGACTGATTGCCTATGATTATTGAAGAAGTTTTACTGTATTCCGTTCATTTAAGTAAAGGAAGCCGCAGGGGGTGAGTGTAAATGAACGAGATTATTTCTAATAAACTGGCACTGCTTCCGGATCAGCCCGGATGCTACCTGATGAAGGACAGGCAGGGGACTGTCATTTATGTGGGGAAGGCAAAAGTGCTGAAAAATCGGGTGAGGTCTTATTTTACTGGATCTCATGATGGCAAAACGCAAAGACTCGTCGGCGAGATTGAGGATTTTGAATATATCGTTACATCTTCCAACCTGGAAGCTTTGATTCTTGAATTGAATCTGATCAAGAAACATGACCCTAAATATAATGTCATGCTGAAGGATGATAAGAGCTATCCTTTTATCAAATTGACAGCTGAACGGCACCCAAGGCTTATCATTACCCGAAATGTAAGGAAAGATAAAGGTAAGTATTTTGGGCCTTACCCTAATGCCGGGGCAGCGAACGAAACAAAAAAGCTGCTCGACAGAATTTATCCGCTGAGAAAATGCGAGAACCTGCCTGACAGGGTGTGTCTGTATTATCATTTGGGCCAATGCCTTGCTCCGTGTGTGAAAGAAGTTGAGCCTGAGACATACAAAAAACTGACAGATGAAATATCGCGTTTTCTTAATGGCGGTTATAAGGATATCAAAAAAGATCTTAATGAAAAGATGGCCGCAGCTGCAGAAAATCTGGAGTTTGAACGAGCAAAAGAATTCAGAGATCAAATTCAGCATATTGAAGCAACAATGGAAAAGCAGACAATGACTATGACTGACTTCACCGACAGAGACATTTTCGGATATGCTGTTGATAAAGGCTGGATGTGTGTCCAGGTGTTTTTTATCCGCCAAGGAAAGCTGATTGAACGAGATGTGTCCCTGTTCCCGATTTATGATGAACCTGCTGAGGAATTTTTGACGTTTATCGGGCAGTTTTATTCGAAAGCCAACCACTTCAAACCAAAAGAAATCAACCTTCCAGAAGGTATTGATGAGGTAATCGTTTCAGAACTCCTGGATGTCAGAACAACTCAGCCTAAAAAAGGACAAAAGAAGCATCTGGTACAGTTGGCGGGTAAAAATGCAGAGATCGCACTTAAGGAAAAATTCGCATTGATTGAAAGAGATGAAGAAAGAACGGTCCTTGCCGTCGATAAACTTGGTGAGGCAATGGGCATCTATACACCTCACCGAATTGAAGCCTTTGACAACTCTAATATTCAAGGAACCGATCCGGTATCGGCAATGATTGTATTTCTTGACGGGAAACCGGAAAAGAAGGAATACCGTAAGTATAAAATCAAGTCAGTCAAAGGTCCTGATGACTATGACTCCATGCGTGAAGTCGTCAGGCGGAGATACACAAGGGTACTTAAAGAAGGGCTCCCGCTCCCGGATTTAATCATTATAGACGGAGGGAAAGGGCAGATTGGTGCTGCAAAGGAAGTGCTGGAACTGGAATTGAATCTCGATATTCCTGTTGCCGGACTTGCGAAGGATGACAAACACCAGACATCAGAACTGCTGTATGGTGACCCGTTAGAAATTGTCCCTTTGGAAAAAAGGAGCCAGGAGTTCTATCTTTTGCAGAGGATCCAGGACGAAGTACACAGGTTTGCAATTACTTTCCACAGACAGCTGCGCGGCAAAACAGCCTTTTCATCCATGCTTGATGAAGTAAGCGGGATTGGTCCGAAACGAAAAAAACAGCTGCTGAAAACATTTGGTTCCATGAAGAAAATGAAAGAAGCTTCTCTCGAGGACCTGACAGAAGCGGGTCTGCCAAAGGCGGCTGCGGAAGAATTGATGCAGAAACTGAAGGAATAAATCATTGACACTCTGTCTTACACGGCAGGGTGTTCTTAGTAGGGGAAGGCTGGCATTTCCAGAGTGAGTTGTTAGATAGCCAAAAGGACATGGTGTCCCAAATAAGTCATTCTTCAAACATACATGAAAAGAGTAACCAGTGGGAATGATGCTGTAAAAGAGTCAAGATTCTTACATGAAAAGAGTAACCAAGTGGGAATGATGCTGTAAAAGAATCAGGATTCATACATGAAATGAGCACCCAAGCAGAAATGGTGCTGTAAAAGAGTCGCGATTCATACGTGAAACGAGCACCCAAGCAGAAATGGTGCCGTAAAAGAGTCAGGATTCATACATGAAACAAGTAACCAGTGGGAAATGATGCTGTAAAAGAGTCAAGATGCATACATGAAACGAGCACCCAAGCAGAAATGATGCTGTAAAAGAGTCAGGATTCATACATGAAACGAGCACCCAAGCAGAAATCATGCAGGAAAAAATGCGTTTTTCCCCCACCTAACAAGATCACCTTTAGAAATCATCTTGTACAAGAGGGAATCCTCACACATACAACGAGTAACCATAATGCTGTGAAAGAGTAACAACAGCTAGCAACTGGTCAGCCGTAAAGAATGTCGTCAAAAAGATCGCTCAATACCAGAAATTTATAATTGTCACCTCTTTTAATGTGTGTTAAAATGAATAAAAATTTTATAAATTATCACTTTTATACAAGTGGTGATAGAGGTGCGAACTTTCATCAGTAGATGCTTCGAGGAGTATGGGCTCTTGTGACGGGTATTGAAAGGGGAATTCGCCGAAGCGGCAGCGGACTCATATCTGCTTACGCTGGTTCTGTGTTTAAGAGATGCAGGATTGTCAAGATTAACAGTCTTGGAGAGCTATCTCACGTGGAACCTGCATATTTGCGATTTCACAGGCAATGAGATACTGTCTCATTGCCTTTTTTATTGAGGTTTGTTTTTCGTGGTGACCGTTATTCTTGAACTTATACTTAAATAGGTTGTTCAAAAAGTCCGGGGAAAAATAGCTCGTGAATTCTTCGTCACCTTGCTGTCCGCTCCTCGTAAAGATATACACACAGGTGATCACAGCTTCACTTTCCTTGAATAAACGGCTCTTTTTGAACACGCACTTAAAGTACACTAACTTGATAAGGAAATGAGGACGAGAATGTGGGACTGATTGTTCAGAAATTTGGAGGTACCTCTGTCGGAGATATCGAGAGAATCAAAAATGTTGCCGGCCGTGTCATTGATGAGAAAAAGCAAGGCAACGATGTTGTGGTGGTTGTATCGGCGATGGGAAAAACGACGGACGGGCTCGTAGACTTAGCGTTTCAAGCTTCGGCTAAGCCAAGCAAACGGGAAATGGATATGATCCTGACGACCGGGGAACAAATTACCATTTCGCTTCTGACCATGGCGCTTCAGGGAATGGGATACGATGCTGTATCCATGACTGGCTGGCAGGCAGGAATACAAACGGAGAGCATTCATGGAAACGCCAGGATTACGAATATTAATACGGATAAAATCAATGATAATCTTTCGGAAAACCGGATCGTTGTTGTAGCCGGGTTCCAAGGTCTGGCTGAAAATGGAGAAATTACGACGCTAGGACGTGGAGGATCGGATACGACAGCTGTTGCGCTTGCAGCTGCACTTAAAGCAGAAAGGTGCGACATATATACCGATGTAGATGGCGTGTATACTTCTGACCCGCGTTACGTAAAAAGTGCCCGGAAGCTTGCTTCGGTAGCTTACGATGAAATGCTGGAATTGGCTAACCTTGGTGCCGGTGTGCTTCATCCACGGGCGGTTGAGTTTGCTAAAAACTATGGTGTCCCACTGGTGGTAAGGTCAAGTATGGAAAGATTGGAAGGAACAATTATTGAGGAGGAAGTATCGATGGAAACAGGTTTGATTGTTCGGGGAGTAGCATTTGAAGAAGAAATTATCAGGATGACAGTATTAGGGCTTCAAAATGAAATCACAAGCCTTTCATCGATTTTCACGACTCTTGCTCAAAACCATATCAATGTAGATATCATCATTCAAAGTAAAACAGAAACAGACAGCATCAATCTTTCTTTTTCGATCAAAAGAAATGATTTAGAGGAAGCGATAGAGGTACTTCAGAACAACAGGGAAGAACTGGGCTTCAGTAGTATTGAACATGAGAGCGGCCTTGCGAAGGTGTCTATTGTTGGATCTGGCATGATTTCAAATCCGGGTGTTGCGGCACAGATGTTTGAAGTGCTGGCTAAAAATGAAATTCCTATCAAAATGGTAAGCACATCAGAGATCAAGGTGTCAGCAGTCGTTGATGAAACTCAAATGCTTAAGGCAGCAGAAGTACTTCATACCGAATTCAATCTTGATAAAACAGAGAAACCTCAAAAAGTTTCAATGAAATAGTAAAGGAAAAAAGCTCCCCTGATCCCAGGGGAGCTTTTCCATTGCCTGCTACCTACTCTATTTTATCTTTTAGGTCACTGCGGACAATAATCTTGATCGTCTTTGACCTCCTGTGGATTTCTTCCGCCGCTTCGGTGACCGCTTTTTTTTGTGACTGAACTTGTTCGGCAAGGAAACCAGCTTCCATCTTGAAAGAAATATCCGTTTTAAGAGTCAATCTTCTCTCAATGAATGGTCCTGACAAGGTGAAGATCTGTTCATCTTTTTTTTCTTCGGTGAGGCTCAGTTTACCCCATCCCGCTTCAAGGAAAAAACCTTCCATTTCCTCAAGGGAGACAAGCGGAAACTTCCTGGCAAGGCTTTTGCCGCCCCAATATAAAATGTCTGTCGTATGCTTGCCCAGAATCTCAGGGAGCAGTATGTCCCTCATTAATTCATATCCAAACAGGGGGACAGCTTCCATTTCCCCATTATTTTGATCTTTGCTGCTTTCCAAAAGTAATCCCCTCTTTCTATATGGCTCTCTTCCTGCACATTTGTAAGAGAGTTATTATCTGATTATTTTCCACTGATTAGCAAAGATATTCATGATATTTCTGCCTTTTTTAATTTCTACCAGTGCATTCACAATCTTCTATTAATCTATTATAAACAAGGTGAGGTCAAAATATAAATCGCTAAAACAAAAATAGGAAAGATGGAATGTTTTATCGACATAATGATTATTTTCGTGACCGTCATTTGGATTTCTTGCAAACAGTGAATCAGTTCCCTTTTTTTGTTGTTTGTTAGTAAAAGGTATATTATCAATATATTAAAAATATTTTTGCGGTATCACTGAATTTTATGTATACGTTTTCTTGACGCACCTCCTACATGGGAGTAAAATGAACATGTCACATTTTTGTTATAATATGAAAATTTGCAGAAGGTTTATACCTTGAATAGTATTGTTGAAATTTATTTTATGCATTTTTTCATCACTAAGGGGGGTATATCATTGGCTGGAAATCGAGAGTTCAATTATCGCAGGCTTCATTCATTGCTAGGTGTTATTCCAGTAGGGATATTCTTAATTCAGCACTTAGTAGTCAACCACTTCGCAACAAGAGGCGAAGAAGCATTTAACGATGCAGCACACTTTATGGAGAGTCTACCTTTCCGGATCGTACTTGAAACATTCATTATCTTTCTTCCATTGTTGTTCCACGCTATTTATGGTTTATATATAGCCTTTACAGCAAAGAACAATGTAAGCAGATATGGTTATTTCCGTAACTGGATGTTCCTTCTTCAACGTATATCCGGTGTCATCACGTTGATCTTCATCACGTGGCATGTATGGGAAACGCGGGTAGCAGCTGCATTTGGAGCAGAAGTGAACTATCAAATGATGGAGAACATTCTTTCAAATCCATTTATGATGGGCTTCTATATTGTCGGCGTTATCTCTACTATCTTCCACTTTGCTAACGGTTTGTGGTCTTTCCTTGTGAGCTGGGGAATCACAGTATCTCCTCGTTCTCAAGTAATCGCTACTTACGTTACAATCGGAATTTTCGTTGCTCTTTCCGTCGTCGGAATCAGAGCACTATATGCTTTTGTATAATTCACCATTCTATTAATTAGATATTACTAGACTCGATAGGTATTTTTGGAGGAAAAGGAGTGAGTCTCGATGAGTAAAGGAAAAATCATCGTTGTCGGCGGCGGTTTGGCCGGCTTGATGGCTACAATAAAAGCAGCAGAAGCAGGAGCGCCGGTAGATTTATTTTCATTAGTGCCTGTTAAGCGTTCTCACTCTGTTTGTGCACAAGGTGGAATAAACGGTGCGGTAAACACTAAAGGGGAAGGGGATTCTCCTTGGGAACACTTTGATGACACGGTATACGGAGGGGACTTCCTTGCGAATCAGCCTCCTGTTAAAGCAATGACAGAAGCTGCGCCGGGAATCATCCACCTGCTTGACCGTATGGGAGTTATGTTCAACCGTACCCCGGAAGGATTATTGGACTTCCGCCGCTTCGGTGGAACACAGCATCACCGTACAGCATTCGCTGGTGCTACAACTGGACAGCAGCTGTTATATGCACTTGATGAACAGGTTCGCCGTCATGAAGTGGCAGGGCTTGTCAATAAGTATGAGGGCTGGGAATTCCTTGGTACCATCATTGATGATGAGGGAGTTGCCCGTGGTATTGTTGCGCAGGACCTTAAAACAATGGAAATCAAGGCATTTCCTGCGGATGCGGTCATCATGGCGACAGGAGGTCCTGGAATCATCTTTGGTAAATCCACGAACTCTGTCATCAATACGGGATCGGCTGCATCGATCGTTTATCAGCAAGGTGCATACTATGCAAACGGAGAATTCATCCAAATTCACCCAACAGCGATTCCGGGGGACGACAAGCTTCGTCTCATGAGTGAATCTGCACGTGGTGAAGGTGGACGTGTTTGGACTTACAAAGACGGTAAACCTTGGTACTTCCTTGAGGAAAAATATCCTGCATACGGAAACTTTGTACCGCGTGATATCGCAACCCGTGAGATCTTCGACGTGTGCGTTAACCAGAAGCTTGGTATCAATGGAGAAAATATGGTGTACCTGGATCTTTCCCACAAGGATCCTAAAGAGCTGGACATCAAGCTTGGCGGCATCATTGAAATCTATGAAAAATTCATGGGCGACGATCCTCGCAAGGTCCCTATGAAAATCTTCCCTGCTGTTCACTACTCTATGGGTGGATTATGGGTAGATTACGATCAAATGACGAACATCCCAGGCTTGTTCGCTGCTGGTGAATGTGATTATTCTCAGCACGGTGGTAACCGACTTGGAGCTAACTCCCTGCTTTCTGCGATCTATGGCGGAATGGTAGCGGGTCCAAACGCAATCAAGTACATGAATGGACTTGAAAAGAGCGTGGATGAGCTTCCTTCTTCCTTATTTGATCGCTATGTTCAGCAGGAAGAAGAAAAATGGAACGAAATCATCTCTATGGATGGAACAGAGAATGCGTATGTTATCCATAAAGAGCTTGGTGAGTGGATGACGGATAACGTAACGGTTGTTCGTTACAATGACAAACTTAAGGAAACAGATAACAAGATCCTTGAATTGATGGAGCGTTATAAAAATATTAATATCAATGATACTCAAAAATGGAGCAACCAGGGTGCAATGTTCACTCGCCAGCTGGGCAACATGCTTCAGCTTGCTCGTGTCATCACAATCGGTGCCTTGAACCGTGATGAAAGCCGTGGTGCCCATTACAAACCGGACTTCCCGGATCGTAATGACGAGGACTTCTTGAAGACAACAATGGCGAAGTACAATGCTGAAACCAATACACCAGAATTCCATTACGAAGAGGTAGACACATCGTTGATCCCGCCGCGTAAGCGCGACTACACTAAGAAAAAAGGGGGTAAATAAAGATGAGTGAAAATAAAACAGTCCGCTTTATCATTACTCGTCAAGACAGCCCTGACACTGATTCCTACACGGAAGAATTTGAATTGGCGTACCGCCCGAACATGAACGTTATTTCTGCATTGATGGAAATACGCAGAAATCCTGTGAATGTCAAAGGTGAGAAAACAACTCCTGTTAACTGGGATATGAACTGTTTGGAAGAGGTTTGCGGAGCATGTTCCATGGTCATCAACGGAAAGCCGCGTCAATCATGTACGGCACTAGTTGATAAATTGGAGCAGCCAATCCGTTTGGCTCCAATGAAGACTTTCCCTGTGGTTCGTGACCTGATCGTTGATCGCAGCAGAATGTTCGATTCACTGAAAAAGGTTAAAGCCTGGGTGCCAATCGATGGAACGTATGACCTTGGACCGGGGCCTCGTATGCCTGAGAAAAAACGTCAATGGGCCTATGAGCTTTCTAAGTGCATGACTTGTGGTGTTTGTCTTGAAGCTTGTCCAAACGTGAATTCTAAATCCGACTTCATCGGGCCAGCCCCGCTTTCACAAGTCCGCTTGTTCAATGCGCATCCAACAGGAGCGATGAACAAAGACGAGCGTCTGGAAACAATCATGGGAGACGGAGGACTTGCCAATTGTGGTAACTCTCAGAACTGTGTTCAATCATGTCCTAAGGGAATTCCTTTGACAACGTCAATTGCAGCCCTGAATCGTGATACTTCTTTCCAAATGTTCAAGAACTTCTTCGGAAGCGACAATATGGTTTGATTCTTATCAGAAAATCCGCAGGCTGTTTGCCTGCGGATTTTCTTATTTTTTTAGGAATTCATTTGAGATGAAAAGCTGTTGCTTTGTACCTTGGAAATAGAATAGAGATCAGAGGAACTGATAGAAGGCAAGGACATCCTTGGCCAGGTAAGCGAAGGTCATGAAAGTGGAGAAAACCAGAAATGATGTTCCTCGCCCGGAAAGCGGGGGTCATGAAAGTGGAGAAAATCAGAAATGATGTCCCTCGCTCGGGAAGCGAGGGACGCGAAAGTGGAGAAAACCAGAAATGATGTACCTCGCCCAGAAAGCGAAGGTCATGAAAGTGGAGAAAACCAGAAATGATGTCCCTCGCTCGGAAAGCGGGGGTCATGAAAGTGGAGAAACCAAAAATGATGTACCTCGCTAGGGAAGCGAGGGTCATGAAAGTGGAGAAAACCAAAAATGAAGTCCCTCGCTACGAAAGCGGACCACAAAAAGTCCAGAGCGCGCTGCTGTTACCAGCTATGCAATCAGCCGTGAAGATAAAACAACTTACTGGTGTTGCAACACAGCATGAACCCCTCCCCGCACTAACATATCCACCACCTTCAGGAGTACAGTATAAATTGAACATAAAATTCCTTTCTTCTTCCATCAGAAAAATATATAATAGTAAGAAAAGAATGAACATTCATTCAGTTTCGTTCGATCCATCTGTACCGCTAAGCGGTCAAAACACATTTATATCAAGGGAATGTATAGGAGGGGCAAAATTATGAGGATTACATATATTGAGGATATGGAACAATGGAAAAATCAATTCGACTTTTTTATTGAGATAAAAGTCAGGTTTTCCGAAACCGATATGTTTGGGCATTTAAACAATACCGTTCCATTTACGTATTTCGAAGAAGCAAGAATTGAATTTTTTAAGAGCAAAGGATTCATGCAGGACTGGGTGAAGCAGGAGAATGAAACGATTCCGGTAGTAGCCGACCTTCAATGTGATTTTTTAAAGCAGGTATTTTTCGATCAAACCATACGGGTATATGTGAACGCAAACAAGATTGGTTCATCCTCAGTAGATCTTCATTATATGGGTATGGATGAACGGGATAGAGTCTGCTTTACTGGCAGAGGAACAATGGTGCAGATTTCAAGGAAGACAGGGAAGGGAGTACCTTGGACGGAAGGTATGAAGTCAAAGTTGTCAAATGCCGGAAAATTAACCAATAGTTGTTGAATAATCACAGCATGCAGGCTTCGTGAAGGTTAGCTGGAAACGGAATGTCTGTATTTAAAAATATCCTTGCCTATTTTGCTATTTAACGCCTCCTCCATGTCACTCTACACCAATGGTTCACATATGATATCGTGACGACCGACAATACCCATCCCCGCGGTTTAAAGCTGGCGAAGGCAAGGAGGGTTACCATAATTGAAGGACAATGAATTTACACACAAACCGTTGCTTACCAAAAGAGAAAAAGAAGTGTTCGAGCTGTTGGTCCAGGACAAAACGACTAAAGAAATCGCTGGTGAACTTTTCATCAGTGAGAAAACAGTTCGGAACCACATTTCCAACGCCATGCAAAAGCTTGGAGTGAAGGGGCGTTCTCAAGCTGTTGTTGAGCTTCTTCGCATGGGGGAACTCAAGCTTTAAAGATAACCGGCTGCCTTAAGAGGACAGCCGGTTTTAATTTATGTTCTTTCATTTCATATAAAAATATCTCCAAAACTTACTTAAGAAGGCAATTACCTATAAAAGTTACTTGAAAAATGTCGAAAAAAAGGCGACAATGCTAAGTATATAACTCGTACGAAAAGGTATTGATAGGAGTGGCTTGAATGGATAACCAAACGCAGGATATGGAAATCTTTGCTGATATCGAAAAAGATTTGCGTTACATATCATCAATTATTAAACAAAAAGGAAGAGAAATTTTAAATCAGTATACCATTACACCTCCGCAATTTGTTGCATTGCAATGGCTGTTTGAAGGCGGGGATATGACCATTGGGGAATTATCAAATAAAATGTACCTGGCTTGCAGCACAACTACTGACCTTGTGGACAGGATGGAAAAGACAGAATTGGTAGAAAGAGTGAAAGATAATAAAGATCGCAGGGTAGTCAGGATTCATCTCCTGCAAGAAGGGGAAAGGATCATTGAAGAGGTAATTGAAAAAAGACAGCAATACCTCCAGGAAATACTCAAGAACTTCTCTGGTGAAGAGATCAAAATGCTGAATGCCAATCTATCTAAATTACATCAAGAAATGAAATGAAAATGAGGGAGATTTGTGAATCAACCTATTGGAATTATTGACTCAGGAGTGGGAGGACTGACAGTGGCCAAGGAAGTCATGCGCCAGCTCCCAAATGAGACGATCTTTTATTTAGGCGATACCGCCCGCTGCCCATATGGACCGAGAACTGCAGAGGAAGTAAAAAAGTTTACATGGGAGATGGCGGCTTTCTTAATGAACTACAATATTAAGATGCTGGTGATCGCCTGTAATACGGCGACGGCAGTCGTGTTGGAAGAACTTCAAGAAATGCTTCCAATTCCGGTTGTAGGGGTCATCCAACCGGGAGCAAGAGCAGCCCTGAAACACAGCTTAAATGGCAGGATTGGTGTATTAGGGACTGAAGGGACAGTTAAATCCAAGGCCTATGACAAAGCCATACATTCTATTAATGATGCAATAGAGGTTACGTCCCTGGCCTGCCCTAAATTTGTGCCGCTGGTTGAGAGCGGTGAATATGAAAGTAAATGGGCAGTGGACATCGTCAATGAGACACTCGTGAATATGAGGAAGGAACCGATTGATACTCTGATCCTTGGATGTACTCATTATCCACTGCTTCAGCCAATTGTCCAAAAAGTTATGGGACAAGAGGTAAAGGTCATTAATTCGGGGGATGAGACAGCACGAGAAGTGAGTGCCATCCTGGATTATCAGGGAATGTTGAATAAAAAGAAGGTCACACCTCAGCACACATTTTTTACAACCGGTTCCGCTCGGATTTTCTCGAAAATCGCGCTGGATTGGCTGCAGTTGAAACAGATAGAAACCAAAACCATTCTTCTCGGGGACTGATCCCAGAGAAGGATGGTTTTTTGGATTGCTTTCAGTAGAAATGTTGCATTCCTCTCCAGGATCCCGACTTCCTTAGTCTTTCTGAATCGTAATAATTTGTTAACATGCTCAACTGAAACCAAACAGCACCTTATATTCAATCAAACTATAGAAAATAAAAAAGTTATTAAATAGATAGGGCTTGTAAAATTTTTCGGTCTAATTTTGAAAAGGGGCTCGTATACATATAGTACAAACTGTCTGAGGAGGGTTCCCATGTCAAAGAAAACAAAAGCGGCCATTGTGCTCACTGTGCTAACATCATCCGTTTATCTGTCTGGATGTGGATTATTGGGAGGCGGGGAAAAGGCGAAAATCGATCCGCCGTCTGATGTATCGTATTTGGAGGAAGGCGAAAAAGTTGATGCTGCTAAAGAGAACAGCGAGGGCGAAGTGACTTCTTCGACTTCAACGGAGGAAGCGGCTGAAAGTGTTATGACAGAATTATACTTAATAGATTCAAATGGATTTGTTGTATCACAGACAATGGCTCTGCCTAAAACTGAAAGCATTGCAAAACAGGCTTTGGAATACCTTGTAGCGGATGGTCCTGTCCAAAACATGCTTCCTAATGGTTTCAAAGCTGTCCTGCCGGCAGGTACACAGGTCAGTGTAAATATCAAGGAGGATGGAACGGCGGTAGCGGATTTCTCCAGTGAATTCCAGAATTATCAGCCGGAAGATGAAAAGAAAATCCTCGAATCTGTTACATGGACACTAACACAATTCGATTCTGTGGAGAAGGTGGAGCTTCGTGTAAACGGATATGAGCTGACAGAAATGCCGGTCAATGGGACGCCGGTCGATCAAAACGGCCTTACCAGAAAAGTGGGGATAAACATCGATACTTCCGGGGTTACGGATTTGACAGATACACATCCGGTAACAGTTTACTTCGTTTCGCAAAAAGGTGAACACACTTATTACGTACCGGTCACCAAGCGAGTAAGCAATAAAATGGATAATAAAATTGAAGCCGTGGTCCATCAGCTGATACAGGGTCCAGGGCATCTTAAAAACCTTCTCAGTGACTTTACAGGGGTGGCTTTGCTTGATGAACCGACTCTCAAAGATGGTCAGGTGACGCTGAACTTCAATGAAGGTGTGTATGGCAGCTTTGAAGAGAAAATCGTTTCCGAGCACTTCATGAATTCGCTTGTCCTTTCACTGACTGAGCAGGAAAATGTTAAAAGTGTGGCCATCATGGTCAATGGAGAAGGAGAATTGTTTACAGAACAAGGAGAACCACTGAGTGAGCCGGTAACAAGGCCAGAAAATGTCAATACAATCAGTTTTTAATAGATTATTTTTTGATATACTATAATTAATTAAGATAAGAGGCAGCTGAGACTGCCTCTTATCTTTTTGCCCGTCTTTTTCTCAAGTGGGCAAAAGTGTACATATTTAGTGCTTTTGAAAGTGTAATGAAGGAGGTACTTGATGAGGGTTGATGGAAGAGAACCTGGCGAACTGCGTGAGATTGTCTTAGAGACGAATTTTATTAAACATCCTGAAGGGTCCGTTATGATTTCGGTAGGAGATACGAAGGTCATTTGCAATGCGACGATTGAAGATAGAGTGCCGCATTTTCTCCGTGGTCAAGGAAAAGGCTGGGTGACAGCGGAATATGCCATGCTGCCAAGAGCGACCCAGCAAAGAAATATACGGGAGTCTTCAAAAGGGAAGGTGTCCGGGCGAACGATGGAAATCCAGCGCTTGATCGGCCGTGCTTTAAGAGCTGTGGTGGACCTGGAGGCACTCGGGGAGAAAACGATATGGATAGATTGCGACGTCATCCAGGCTGATGGAGGCACCCGGACCGCTTCCATAACAGGTGCTTATGTTGCGGTCGCTATTGCGTTATCGGAGTTGCATGAAAGTAAGAAAATTAAACGTTTTCCAGTCACAAGCTTTTTGGCGGCTGCCAGCGTAGGTATACTGAGAGATAAAGGGGCAGTAATCGACTTGAATTATGAAGAGGACAGCCAAGCGTTAGTGGATATGAATGTTGTTATGACAGGTGAAGGGAAATACGTTGAGCTTCAGGGAACGGGAGAAGAAGCGGTATTTTCATCTGAAGAACTGCAGGAGATGTTGACACTTGCGACAACAGGAATGAAAACACTTTTTCAAAAGCAAAGAGAGGCATTGGGCCCAATCGCTGAAAAAATAGAACATTAATACTGAAGGAGAGGTGTTTGTTAATGAAGAAAAAAATTATCATTGCGACAAAGAACAAAGGAAAAGCGAAGGAGTTTGAACGGATGCTTTCTCCGAGGGGGTATAAGGTCTTAACGCTTCTGGACTTTCCCGATTTCCAGGATATTGAGGAAACTGGTGAGACCTTTGAAGAGAATGCGGTACTTAAAGCGGAAGAAGCATCAGCAGTTTTGAATGAAATGGTGATAGCCGATGATTCAGGGTTGATCATCGATGCCCTTGACGGGAGGCCGGGTGTTTACTCTGCACGTTATGCCGGTGAAAAGAAGGATGACAATGCCAATATGGATAAAGTCCTTTCCGAATTGCAGGGCGTGCCTTTTAATGAGAGAACCGCACGTTTTTATTGTGTACTTGCGATTGCGGGTCCAAACATGAAGACCCGCACATACTCTGGCTCTTGTGAAGGGAAAATTCTTGATGAACGCCGCGGTACCAACGGCTTTGGGTATGATCCTATCTTTTTCGTTGAGGCTAAAGACAGAACAATGGCTGAACTGAGACCGGAAGAAAAGGCAGCCGTCAGCCATAGAGGAAAAGCGCTGAGCCAATTTGAGTCCAATTTGGAAGAAATGCTGGGTGATCGTCAATGAAACTTATTGTAGTAAGTGACAGCCATGGTTCAGATAAAGAAATCAAAGACATTCTTAAAACATATAAAGGAAAAGTAGATGGGTTTATTCACTGTGGAGATTCTGAATTACCGGCTGATGATTCTTCAATGGATAGCTATCTTGCCGTACGCGGCAATTGCGACATGGACCATGCTTATCCTGAGGTGCTGACGAAAGATTTTGGTGATACCAGGATTCTTGCAACTCATGGCCATCTTTATAATGTGAAAATGACCCTGATGAATCTGGATTACTTAGCGAAAGAGCATAACGCTGATATCGTGTTCTTCGGGCATTCCCATCAGCTGGGGGCTGAACAGATAGGAGAGGTTCTATTTATCAATCCGGGCAGTATCCTCCTTCCAAGAGGCCGGAAAGAAAGGACCTACGCACTCATCGAAAAAGAGGAGAAGTCCATCTCTGTAAAATATTTTGATCATAATCATCAAGAGATTGTTGATTTATCCCGGAATTTCTTTGTATAATAAGTAGGCGGAAAACAACCGCCTTCTTTTTTTACAGAATTTCATGCATGCGGAAAAAAGCCTTTTAAAAAAGTTTATAAAAACTGTTGACTTTTGATTGTTATGCGAATATAATAAATATTGTCGCTGAAACAAGTCCCAGTAGCTCAGCCGGATAGAGCAACGGCCTTCTAAGCCGTCGGTCGGGAGTTCGAATCTCTCCTGGGACGCCATTATGATTACATATTACGGCAGTAAAGCCGATGTTAAGCCCCTTTACCATTTATTGGATGAAGGGGCTTGTTTTTATATTGTCGCATAAACTGACTCACACGGTTGGGGAACAGCCTCTGCATTTTGTTTATTCCGCATAGTTTTGCTAAACTGAAAACAATTAATTATATAGGGCGGTTACGTAATGAATAAAGACAATAAGATCGTTTATTTTCCGCAATTGAAGGAGAGGCTTTTTGAAAAGGGAATCGATGCGCTTCAAAGCAGCCAATTGGATCAGGCTGTACATCTACTGGAACAGGCATATGAAATGGATCAGGAAGATGGAGAGATTGGTTCTGCCCTGGTAGTGGCTTTGTATGAAAGCAAAAGGTATCAGCAGGCGAAAGTGATATGCAAAGAACTGCTGTTGGGAGGGCAAGGAGATTACTTTAAAATTGTTGAATTATATGTGATGATTCTGATTCAGTTAAACGAACATAAAGAAGTGGTCAGCACTTTAAGTGCTTTGTTTGATGAGAAGGAAGTTCCCGTGGGAAAGGAAGAGCATTTCGGAAAGCTGCTGTCATTCAGCAAAAGGGTGCTGGAAGGAAAGGAGGACCCGTCTCCTGTGCAATCGGATGACCTTTCTCAACGAAAAACTGATACCATACTGGAAGGGAAAAATCTTCAAGAACAGACATTCATTTTGGCAGAGCTCGTGAACCGGAATATCCGTCCGTATCTTCCGGAATTAATAGAAGCTCTTAAAAAAGAAGAAACCCACCCATTCATCTGTACAATGATTGTGAATGTACTCAGGGAACACGGTTTTGATGAAGAAGTCCAAGTGCAGAAGTTCGGCAAGGTGATGACCTGCAGCCCTGCAAGTCTGGAGGAGGTTTTTCAGACGGAATACTTTACTTCAGTAAAGGAAGAAATTGAAGAGTTGATTGCACAGAGAAATCCGACATTGCTTCAGCAGGTGACAGAAACCTTCACCCGTCACAGTTTCCTGCTTTACCCTGGGGGATTTGAGTGGCCTGCAGAGAAGGTGGCCCTTGCCTATGTCTTATATGGTCTCCATCTTTACGGAGACGATCCGGCAAGTATGGGGCTTGATGAAGAAGAAGCGGATGATACAGCACTGGAATCTATTGAATCATTCATTCAGGAGCTGGAAAAGGTGACCTCCCCGGTGCTTTAAGCAAATATAGGAAACTTGTTTTTAAGGCTATGAGTTGAAAGAAGAATTCCATATGTTATAATATAATGGTTGCAATGTGAAGTTTTTCATATTCGAAGAGATAGTGCTTTTGTTACATAGGCAAACCTATCTAAATATTTATTATGTATTAACTATAATCAATTATAGATTGTTGGAGGGAAAAGTATGTCTGCTAAATGGGAAAAGCAAGAAGGGAACCAAGGGGTTCTTACAGTAGAAGTAGATGCAGATACAGTAAATAACGGTTTAGACGCTGCATTCAAAAAAGTAGTTAAGCAAGTGAACGTACCTGGATTCCGTAAAGGTAAAATGCCTCGTGGTATGTTCGAAAAACGTTTCGGTGTAGAATCTCTATACCAAGACGCACTAGATGTCATTCTTCCGGAAGCTTATGCAAAAGCTGTTGAAGAAACAGGCATTCAGCCGGTTGACCGTCCGGATATCGATATCGAGCAAATGGAAAAAGGCAAAGAGCTTATTTTCAAGGCGACAGTAACTGTTAAGCCTGAAGTGAAACTTGGCGAATACAAAGGCCTTGAAGTAGAGAAAATGGAAACGGAAGTTACTTCTGAGGACGTAGAGAACGAACTGAAATCTCTTCAAGAAAAGCAAGCTGAACTTGCTGTCAAAGAAGAGGGAGCAGCTGAAAACGGCGATACAGTTGTCATCGATTTCGAAGGCTTCGTTGATGGTGAAGCATTCGAAGGCGGAAAAGCTGAAAACTATTCTCTTGAATTAGGTTCAGGTTCTTTCATCCCAGGCTTTGAAGAGCAACTGGTAGGTCTTGAAGCAGGAGCGGAGAAAGATGTGGAAGTAACATTCCCTGAGGAGTACCATGCTGCTGAACTTGCTGGAAAGCCTGCAGTATTCAAAACAAAACTTCATGAAATCAAATCGAAAGAACTTCCAGAGCTTGATGATGAGTTCGCGAAAGATGCAGATGAAGAAGTTGAATCTCTTGATCAACTAAGAGAAAAAATCCAGAAGCGTCTTGAAGAATCCAAGAAAAACGAAGCAGAGCAAACACTTCGTGACACGCTAGTGGAAAAAGCTTCTGAAAATGCAGAAATGGACATTCCTGATGCAATGGTTGACACTGAAGTTGACCGCATGATGCAGGAGTTCGAACAACGTCTTCAAATGCAAGGAATGAACTTGGAGCTTTACTTCCAATTCTCTGGACAAAAAGAAGAAGATCTTCGTGGTCAAATGAAAGAGGACGCTGCAAAGCGCGTTCGCACTAACTTGACTCTTGAAGCTATCGCTGACGCAGAAAACCTTGAAGTTTCTGATGAGGAAGCGGAAGAGGAAGTAAATAAACTGGCTGAACAGTACAATATGGCTGCAGACAACATCAAGCAAGCTCTTGGCGGACTTGATAATTTGAAAGCAGATCTTAAAATCCGCAAAGCTGTAGAAGTTCTTGTGGATAACAGCAAGACTGTTGCATAATAATAACTATAGAAACAAGGCGCGAGTTTAATCGTGCCTTGTTTTATAAAATAAACGAAATTATTGGTCTTTGTCGGCTTACCCTATGGGATAACCTTTACAAACAAATTACATAATCGCTCAATCAGGAATAGGATAGACGTTTTTTGGATAAAGCTTAATAAGCGGGCAGAATATCGATAGAATCGTTTAATTTCCTTTCCGGACATATAGTATGATAAAATGCAATACATAACTTAAAACTTTTGAAACGACATAGCTTTTTATAAGGGGTGAATTTCATTGTTTAAATTTAACGATGAAAAAGGACAGTTAAAATGTTCTTTTTGTGGTAAGACACAAGATCAGGTCCGTAAGCTAGTAGCAGGACCAGGTGTATATATATGTGACGAATGCATCGAGCTTTGTACCGAAATCGTTGAAGAAGAGCTGGGTACAGAGGAAGAAGTAGAATTTAAGGATGTTCCTAAGCCGAAAGAAATCAGGGAAATCCTGGATGAATACGTCATCGGTCAGGAGCAGGCTAAGAAATCCTTGGCAGTAGCGGTATATAACCACTACAAACGCATCAATTCAAACAGCAAAGTGGATGATGTTGAATTATCAAAAAGTAATATTGCCATGATCGGACCTACAGGAAGCGGTAAAACCCTTCTTGCTCAGACATTGGCCCGCATTCTGAATGTGCCATTTGCGATTGCAGACGCAACTTCACTCACAGAAGCCGGATATGTCGGCGAAGACGTTGAGAATATCCTGTTAAAACTGATCCAGGCTGCTGACTATGATGTGGAAAAAGCAGAGCGCGGCATCATCTACATCGATGAGATTGACAAAGTAGCAAGAAAATCTGAGAACCCATCCATTACAAGAGATGTATCAGGTGAAGGTGTTCAGCAGGCGTTGCTTAAAATTCTTGAAGGTACAGTTGCAAGTGTTCCGCCACAAGGCGGCAGAAAGCACCCGCATCAAGAATTCATCCAGATCGATACTTCCAATATCCTGTTTATCTGCGGAGGCGCATTTGATGGCATCGAGCAGATTGTCAAGAGACGTCTTGGCCAAAAAGTCATCGGTTTCGGTTCAGATCCGAAGACGGTCAATGTCGACAATGACAAATCATTATTGGCAAAAGTTGTACCGGAGGACCTGCTGAAATTCGGTTTGATCCCTGAGTTCATCGGACGTCTGCCGGTTATCTCAAGTCTTACTCCTCTAGATGAGGATGCCCTTGTGGAAATCCTGACCAAGCCGAAAAACGCGCTTGTGAAACAGTATCAAAAAATGCTTGAATTGGATCAGGTTGAATTGGAATTTGAAGAAGACGCCCTTAGAGAAATCGCCAACAAAGCGATTGAACGCAAAACAGGTGCCCGCGGTCTTCGTTCCATTATTGAGAGCATCATGCTTGAAGTAATGTTTGACCTTCCTTCAAGAGAAGATATCAAAAAATGTATCATCACAGCTGGAACTGTCACAGACAACGAAGCGCCTAAGCTTCTGTTGGAAGACGGTACAATCATTGAAGGAAACGATGAAGAGAAGACATCTGCATAACGGTTGATCTTTAAGGCCCTCCCGGCTATATGCCGGAGAGGGCTTTTTGGTGTCCACATTAATTTAATGAACCTCCCGGGACATCAGTAGGGCAATTTTGGCTTAGGTTTAATCAATTAATGGTTAACTTTTTTGAAAACAAAGCCTGGACTTTATAAGTCTGCTTTTTGCTTTTTTATTGTAATTTTCATATTTTTGTGATTGTAACGAAGGGTGTACGACCTCCTCCGGGTTTAGCGGGACGTCTAGTTCGTGCACCGAGGTTACGTACCCACTGGAAGGTAACCCAGCCCCTCGGGACATATAACCCGCAGTGAATCATAGGAAACAGCATCTTTTCTTCGCTGCGGAACATTTGCCTGTCAGGGCTGAACAGGGCGCATTCACCTTTTATACAGGCGAAGCCGAGGAGGCTCATCCAGCTACAGCGGCCAGCTCCTAGCAGATTTCGGTCTCTCTCCTTGCGAATCTAGCTTCAAGGCCCAGCTGCTAGCGTACTACCCGACTCCTTCTTGCGATAAGTCATCATCGAACCGCTGCCGCTCTTCGTGATTCCTTTATCTCATGCGGAGTCAGTCCAGTCCGTACGCAGCTGAACAGGCCTTTCCGCTTTTTAATGATCGCTGTTTTCGTATATATTGTTGCTCTCGGAAAAATCCCAAGAGCCGGATTTTTCCCTTGGAGACAATGGCTTTTTTTGTACAAGGTGAATTTAGCTCTTTTCTTCCTTGTTTATCAGGCTATTTCTGTTTAATTAAGTAGGTATTTTTTAAAATTTGTATTAAATAGCAACTAAGTTTACGAAAAGAGCCTTAATGATAAGTCAACATCAACTCACTTTGTTGGTTGTGTTTCCTTTATCTCATACGAGAGCCCTCCAATCTGTTCGGCGCTGAACAGCCGCTTTCACTTTTTAATTCACCGTGAGCCCCGCGGAGTCGTGCGCCTGAAGTGGAAATCACAGCAGGCTTCAATTTACTTACACTAAAACTTAAAACACCATATTGCCAGCCCAGAAAAACTTGTTTATTCCGCCAACCTCGAGGAGATACTAACTTTTAACAACAAGTTACTACTGGAGGGAAAGTCATGAGTTGGACAGGAATAGCATTGATCATCCAACTGTTTTTCGGGGTGATTATCGGTTTATATTTTTGGAACTTATTAAAAAGTCAACGAACTCAGAAGGTTTCGATTGACCGTGAGTCGAAAAAAGAAATGGAACAGTTAAGAAAAATGCGCTCGATTTCATTATCAGAACCATTATCAGAAAAGGTAAGACCGCAAAACTTTGCTGATATTGTTGGTCAGGAAGATGGAATCAAGTCATTGAAGGCTGCGCTATGCGGTCCGAATCCTCAACATGTCATCATTTATGGACCACCAGGTGTAGGAAAGACTGCAGCTGCAAGGCTTGTTTTGCAAGAGGCGAAAGAACAGATGCAGTCTCCCTTCAGGAGATCGTCTGTCTTTGTGGAATTAGACGCTACGACAGCCAGATTTGATGAAAGAGGGATTGCAGATCCTTTAATAGGCTCTGTGCATGACCCGATATACCAGGGCGCAGGAGCGATGGGACAAGCGGGGATTCCTCAGCCTAAGCAGGGTGCTGTGACAAATGCACATGGTGGAGTATTATTCATTGACGAAATAGGTGAACTCCATCCTATACAGATGAACAAATTACTTAAAGTACTTGAAGATCGTAAAGTTTTTCTGGAAAGTGCTTACTATAGTGAAGAAAACACGCAGATACCTACTCATATCCACGATATATTCAAAAATGGCCTCCCTGCCGATTTTCGACTGATTGGGGCCACAACCAGGACACCGAGTGAAATCCCGCCGGCTATCCGCTCCAGATGTATGGAAGTGTTTTTCAGGGAATTGAATAAGGAAGAAGTAATGAAAGTTGCCCAAAATGCATCAGAAAAAGTAAATGTATCCATCAGCGGGGAAGGGGTCGAACTTTTAGCATCCTATGCACGCAATGGAAGGGAAGCTGTGAATATGGTTCAGATTGTCGCTGGGATTGCAATTACAGAAAACCGGGATTTCATTGATGATAAGGATATTGAGTGGATGATTCAATCCAGTCAGCTGTCACCCAGAATGGACCGAAAAATCGATGGAAAACCCGCCATTGGCCTTGTGAACGGATTAGCTGTTACGGGACCTAATACCGGTTCTTTATTAGAAATTGAAGTAACAGTCATTCCGGCAACAGAAAAGGGAAGTATCAATATTACTGGAATCGTAGAGGAAGAAAGTATCGGAGATAAAGGGAAATCCATCAGAAGGAAAAGTATGGCGAAGGGATCAATTGAAAATGTACTGACCGTTTTGCGTTCGATGGGAGTGCCTGCTGATCAATTCGATATACATGTCAATTTCCCTGGTGGCGTTCCTGTCGACGGTCCATCAGCGGGAATCGCGATGGCTACGGGCATCTATTCAGCAATTTACCGCATTCCTGTAAAATCAGATATCGCTTTAACTGGGGAGATCAGCATCCATGGGTTCGTCAAACCTGTTGGGGGAGTATATCCAAAAGTGAAAGCAGCTAAATTGGCAGGAGCCAATACCGCAATCATACCGCATGAAAACATGGGAGCGCTTCTACAAGAAATAGAGGGAATACAAGTCAAACCGGTAAAGCATTTACAGGAAGTGTTCAATATTGCCCTTGATAAAGAAAAATCAGAGGAAGAAATCTCATTTAATGATAATGTGAATAAGAAAAGTGTATAATCATTGGAAGGAATTTTCGGTTTAAGTACACACCCATAGAGGAAAACGATAAATAAACCCTAAGCATAATTCATGATTGTAACGGATTTTATCGGTAAAATGAGAGGGAGGAAATCTAACAGTCCTCCCTCTTATAGCGAACAAGCCTTTCTTTTTTGGCTGTTTTGGTTTTTTAAAGTGTAGGTCGCCATTATTTTATAAGGTTGTTTTTTAAAAAGCTCATTACATTAACTATTTTGAATGTGTTGATTGGAGTTACGCACCTGCAGTGAAAATCAACTATCTCATCAAATAGCCACAATGTTTACGAAAAGAGTGTTCTTTAGAAGAAGCTCCGCCCCTATAAAATGGACACCTATTTATAAATAAGATAGAATTGTACAAAGACTTAAGAGATGCAAAAGGGTTAGAATATTTGGAGGTGTAATTATGGCAAAACAAAAAGAAATGACTCTTCCCCTCCTTCCGTTAAGAGGTCTGCTTGTTTATCCAACTATGGTCCTTCATTTAGATGTTGGACGTGACCGGTCGGTCCAGGCGCTTGAAAAAGCAATGGTGGACGACCAATATATTTTTCTGACTACCCAAAAAGATATGAATATAGATGAACCAGGCGTTGACGATTTTTATAAAATGGGGACGCTGACAAAGGTTAAACAGATGCTAAAGCTTCCTAATGGAACAATCAGGGTACTGGTGGAAGGTATTCAGAGAGCGGAAATCAGCAGCTTCACAAATGAGGAAAAATTCTATGAAGTAACGATCTTTACACATGAAGATAGTGAAGAAAAGGAATCAGAGACAGAAGCCCTGATGAGGACGCTTTTGAATTACTTTGAGCAATACATAAAGCTTTCCAAGAAGGTTTCTGCTGAAACGTATTCCACGGTTTCAGATATAGATGAACCTGGAAGGCTTGCTGATATTGTTGCTTCCCACCTTCCATTGAAGATGAAGGAAAAGCAAAAAGTGCTTGAGACGCAAGACATAAAGGAACGCCTGCAGCTTGTAATCCAGACGATCAATAATGAAAAAGAAGTATTAAATCTGGAGAAGAAAATCGGACAGCGCGTGAAACGTTCCATGGAGCGCACTCAAAAAGAGTACTACTTAAGGGAACAAATGAAAGCCATCCAAAAGGAACTTGGCGATAAGGAAGGAAAGACGGGTGAAATTGAAGAGCTGACTCAGCGGATTGCTGAAGCCGACATGCCCGAATCAGTCGAGAAAACCGTATTAAAAGAGTTGGGCAGGTATGAGAAAGTCCCGACTAGCTCAGCTGAAAGCTCTGTTATTAGGAACTATATTGAATGGCTTGTCTCCCTGCCATGGTCAGCCCAGACAGAAGATGATCTTGATATCAAGAAGGCAGAGGAAATTCTTAACCGTGAGCACTTCGGCCTCGAGAAGGTAAAAGAACGTGTGCTTGAATATCTGGCTGTCCAAAAACTGACGCAATCCTTAAGAGGTCCAATTCTTTGCCTTGCAGGACCTCCGGGTGTTGGTAAGACAAGTCTTGCAAAGTCTGTGGCTGAATCCCTCGGCAGGCATTTTGTCCGTGTATCACTGGGCGGTGTGCGTGACGAATCAGAAATTCGCGGACATAGACGGACATATGTAGGCGCTATGCCAGGGCGGATCATTCAAGGTATGAAGAAAGCCGGAACCATCAACCCGGTTTTCCTTCTGGATGAAATCGATAAGATGTCCAGCGACTTCAGGGGAGACCCTTCCTCTGCCATGCTTGAAGTATTGGATCCTGAACAAAACTCCAATTTCAGTGACCATTATATTGAGGAAACCTATGATTTATCCAAGGTCATGTTCATTGCCACGGCAAATGATCTCTCGACGATTCCTGGCCCTTTGCGTGACCGGATGGAGATCATTACAATTGCCGGATATACAGAACTTGAAAAAATCAACATTGCGAAGAACCATTTGCTTCCTAAGCAAATCCAAGAGAACGGGTTAACCAAATCGCAGCTTCAGGTAAGGGAAGACGCCCTTCAGTCGGTTGTCCGTTATTATACAAGGGAAGCCGGAGTCAGGGGATTGGAACGGCAGCTTGCAACATTATGCCGTAAGACTGCGAAAGTAATCGTCTCAGGAGAGAAAAAGAAAGTCATCATTACGGAAAAGAATATTGAAGAATTCCTGGGCAAGAAGAAATTCCGCTATGGCCAGGCAGAATCGGAAAACCAAGTGGGGGTTGCTACGGGATTAGCTTATACTTCTGTAGGGGGAGATACCTTGCAAATAGAAGTATCTCTGTCTCCGGGTAAAGGTAAACTAGTGCTAACCGGTAAGCTCGGCGATGTCATGAAAGAGTCGGCTCAGGCGGCTTTCAGTTATGTAAGATCAAAAGCGCTGGAGCTGGATCTAGAAGAAAACTTTCATGAAAAATATGACATTCATATTCATGTTCCTGAGGGGGCAGTTCCAAAGGATGGTCCGTCAGCAGGTATCACAATTGCAACCGCTCTTGTATCAGCCTTGACAGGGCGGGAGATTAAGCGTGAAGTCGGCATGACCGGGGAAATCACATTAAGGGGCCGTGTGCTGCCTATTGGCGGATTGAAGGAAAAAACGCTAAGTGCACATCGTGCGGGCCTCACGACCATCATTCTTCCGATCGACAATGAAAAGGATATTGATGATATCCCTGAAAGTGTCAGAAAAGATCTGAAGTTTGTGCCGGTGTCCCATATAGAAGAAGTATTAGAAACAGCTTTAGTAGGTGAGAGAAGTGAAAGTAAATAATGTAGAGCTTGTGATAAGCGCCGTCAGGCCGGAGCAGTACCCGGGAGACTATATGCCGGAGTTCGCTCTGGCGGGCCGCTCTAACGTCGGGAAATCATCGTTCATCAATAGGATGATCGGGCGTAAAAGCATGGCAAGGATATCTTCCAAACCAGGAAAGACGCAGACTCTGAATTTTTATAAAATCGAAGAGAGCTTGTATTTTGTCGATGTTCCGGGTTATGGTTTTGCCAAAGTATCGAAAAAAGAACGTGAAGCATGGGGGAGAATGATCGAAACCTATATCACGATGAGGGAACAACTGAAAGCGGTTATTCAAATCGTGGATTTGCGCCATCCCCCTACCGAGGACGACATCATGATGTACGATTTTTTGAAGCATCATGGCATCCCTTGTGTCATTATCGCCACAAAGGCTGATAAAATTCCAAAAGGGAAATGGCAAAAACACTTAAAAGTTACGAAAGAGGCACTTGATATTGAGGAAGGGGATGACATTATCCTCTTTTCATCAGAAACAGGTTTAGGCAAAGACCAGGTATGGGCGGCGCTTAACTCAAGACGATAGAGTTCAGGAAGAGGGGGGATCCACTGCGGACATCCCCTCTTTTTTATATGGTTTTAATATAATTTTTCACTATTATCAATCAAATTACTTTTCGGATGTTTGAAACTTATGAAGGCGGGTAAAGGAAAACTAAGGATTTATGGGCAAATTTATGGATTTAGAAGGAATAGGGGGACTTGTTTGACCTAAGCCTTGAATACACTTGAATTTACAGATTTATCATTATATTTGAATTTTGTGAATTATTCATTAGTTTGCTACCATAATATCTAGGGTCTAAAAAAATAGATTAGAGGGGGAAATAACAGAAAAATGAAGAAAATATTTAGTTTTGCAGCATTATCATTATCGGCGATTTTAATTTCAGGATGCGGGACCAGTGAGACGGGTTCAGGCAGCGCATCGGACAGTGGATTTGACTTAGTTAATGAAGGCAAGTTTACATATGCAGCATCCGGTGAGTTTAAACCGTTCAGTGTAACCAGTGGAGACGGTACAATGACGGGGTTTGATATCGAGGTGGCTGAGGCGGTTGCCAAAGAACTCGGCCTCGACCCGGAACAGAAGAAATTCAAATTTGCGGGCATTGTTGAAGGTGTCCAGGCAGGCCGTTTTGATGCAGCAGTAGCCAGCCATACAATTACAGATGAGCGGGCTGAGAAAGTAGATTTCTCCACACCATACTACTATTCAGGACCACAAATATTTGTCCGTCCTGACAGTGGTGTAAAAACACTTGAAGATTTAGAGGGTATGGAGATTGCTGTATCAAAAGGATCTACCTATGCAGACACAGCGAGTGAAGTAACGGACAATATCAAGACGTATGATAGTGATGTAGTGGCCCTTGAAGCATTAAGCAAAGGCAAGCATGATGCTGTCATCACTGATTTCGTCACTGGTAAAGAAGCCATTGGTGCAGGTCTTGAAATCGATGCGAGAGAATTGCTTGGACGCAGTGAGCAGGCGATAGCTGTTGCTCAAGACAATGATGAACTGCTTGAAGCAATTAACGAAGCACTGGAAACACTTAGAGAAAATGGGACATTGGAAGAAATCAGCAAAGAATATTTCGGAGAAGACATTACAACTGACCCTGAGGGAGAAGAATAACCATCATCAAATTTAGGGCGGATGTGCACATTTTTGCGCATTCGCTTTTTCTATCCGTAAATGTCTGCTTTTATCCTAAAACACTTTAAAGATTAAAAATATTGCACAGGAGGGAATAGGGTGAACTTTTTTGAAACATTCACAGATACCATTGATGTGTTCCTGAAAGGAATGCTGTTAACATTTGAGCTTACCGTGGTATCCGTATTTATTGCTATATTCATAGGTTTATTTTTTGCCTTTTTGAAAATATCTAAAATGAAAGTTCTTGAAATCATTGCTGACATCTACATATTTGTTGTCCGTGGTACGCCGTTGATCGTCCAGATCTTCATCTTCTACTTTGGGCTGACAGCTCTTCAGATTTCAGGCTTTTGGTCAGTAGTACTTGGACTTGCTTTCCATAATGGGGCCTATATAGCTGAGATTTTCAGAGGTACCATTCAGTCAATCGATAAAGGACAGATGGAAGCGGGCCGTTCCCTGGGGATGTCCAATGGGTTGACGATGAGAAGGATCATTCTTCCGCAGGCATTCAGGAGGGCGTTGCCGCCGCTTGGCAACCAATTCATCATTGCCTTGAAAGATTCCTCACTTGCTTCTTTCATCGGCATGTACGAGCTCTTCAGTGTAGCCACTACACTTGGTTCCAATAACTTCGATTACATGACATACCTGTTGATTGTAGCCGTGTACTATCTAGTGTTGGTACTGTTCTTCTCAGTACTAGTGAATTTTGTAGAAAAACGTATGTCATTGAGCGATTAATAACAACTGACTTCCAAAACAAATGGAGGGATATACTTTGACCCAGGAAATGATAAAAGTTGAAAAGCTAAATAAATCCTTTGGCGATCTTCATGTACTAAAGGATATTGATATCAATGTAAAAGAAAGTGATGTAGTTTGCCTAATTGGAGCAAGTGGTTCCGGCAAAAGTACTCTGCTCAGGTGTTTGAACTTCCTTGAAATCAAGGACAGCGGAAAGATCATCATTGAAGGTGAAGAGGTGAACAGAGGCACCCATGATTTAAATGAAGTCAGGGCAAAAGTGGGGATGGTTTTTCAGCACTTCTACCTTTTTCCTCATAAAACCGTGTTGGAAAATGTCATGGAAGCTCCTGTTCAAGTGAAGAAGATTTCAAAAGTCCAGGCAAAAGAAGAAGCAATGGAGCTGTTGAGCAAAGTCGGTCTGAAGGATAAAGCCGATGTCTACCCTTCGAAGTTATCCGGAGGACAAAAGCAGCGTGTGGCCATAGCGCGGGCCCTTGCTATGAAACCGGATATCATGCTGTTCGATGAACCGACTTCAGCCCTCGATCCAGAGCTGGTCGGAGAAGTTCTGGCCACGATGAAAGAACTGGCTCTTGAAGGTATGACCATGGTGGTCGTGACTCATGAAATGGGATTTGCCCGTGAAGTGGCTGATTGGGTCGTCTACATGCATGACGGCCGTATCGTGGAGGTTGGCCCACCCGAAGAGTTGTTCGGAAATCCGAAAGAGCAGAGAACAAAAGAATTCCTTGATTCTATATTATAAAAGAAAAAGACAGGAGCCGATGCCGGTTCCTGTTTTATTTTTTCTTGATAAATAATAGATACACGCCAATCAAGACAATGATAAGCGGCCAAAAATCACGGATCATGTTGACCCCGCCCTGTAAGATGCCAAGCCACATCAAAACCTTATCATAAAACAAAAGAATGATAGCCAGTATAAGAAAAAGCACTCCTTGGAACAAGCCGTTGCCGGTTTTTTGATATCTGAGCAAAAAACCGAGTGAAATGATAAGAATGAATGTTCCAATGTGATCCGGCCAGATGGTAATCTTATTAATGATGTGGAAATGCAGTCCGAAACCCGTGAGAATGGTCCCGGGCAGTATGGATTCATAATCTCTCCCTTTATACCCCTGAGCAAGGAAGGCGGCACCTACAATGATTAGGAGTGTAGGCCATGTATAGAATTCCCTGAATACCATGATGTTCGATTGCTGAAGATAAAAATAGATGCCGAATCCAATTAAGATCATTCCTGGAAAAAGTCGTTGTCCTTTCATAATTTCCTCCGATTTGTAAACTTGAATAATGAGTTCTGATTTGTTAATCTAACATAGGAAACTATGTCGAAAAGAATAAGATTATGTAAGTGCTTATCTAAATGTTTGAAAATAGGGTATATAATTCATAGGAATTCCGGCTTATGCTAATAACTTATATAATTGTTTCAGTTTAACTTAAGGAATCCGTGTTGCTGAGCGAGCTGCCTTTACACTTAATGTTATCCAGTTCCGCTGGCTAGCTCCTCGGGTCGTTGCAATCCGTCAGTTGAGGATAAAGAGCATCCTCATCTGCCGGCCTGCCAACGCCTGTCGGAGCTGAAAGAGCCGTCTTTACACTTAGTTGCTGTCCAGTTCCGTCGGCTAGGCCCTCGGGTCGTTATGCTTTCACCAGCCGAGGACAAAGAGCGTCCTCATCTGGTGAAAGCATCAACGCCTGTCGGACCTTAGCAAGCCGACTTCACTTTCAATGTTATCCGGTGCAGACGGCTAGGTCCTCGGGTCGTTATTCTTTCTCCAGCCGAGGACAAAGAACGTCCTCATCTGGTGAAAGCATCAACGCCTGTCGGAGCTGGACGAGCTGCCTTTACACTTAATGTTATCCAGTTCCGCTGGCTAGCTCCTCGGGTCGTTGCAATCCGTCAGTTGAGGATAAAGAGCATCCTCATCTGACGGCCTGCCAACGCCTGTCGGAGCTGAAAGAGCCAGCTCCACTTTTAATGTTATCCGGTGCAGGCAGCTAGCTCCTCGGGTCGTTATTCTTTCCCCAGCCGAGGACAAAGAACGTCCTCATCTGGTGAAAGAATCAACGCCTGTCGGAGCTGGACGAGCTGCCTTTACACTTAATGTTATCCAGTTCCGCTGGCTAGCTCCTCGGGTCGTTGCAATCCGTCAGTTGAGGATAAAGAGCATCCTCATCTGCCGGCCTGCCAACGCCTGTCGGAGCTGAAAGAGCCAGCTCCACTTTTAATGTTATCCGGTGCAGGCAGCTAGCTCCTCGGGTCGTTATTCTTTCCCCAGCCGAGGACAAAGAACGTCCTCATCTGGTGAAAGAATCAACGCCCGTCGGAGCTGGACGAGCTGCCTTTACACTTAATGTTACCACAGGTTTCATCTTATGTTCACATTTATTTGAATGGGATATTTGTCGTACATGTTATACTAGAGTTAATGATTATTTGGGGGTGTCATTTCTGTTATGCACATTATCACAGTCGGTTTAAATTACAAAACGGCCCCTGTCGAGATTCGTGAACGTTTATCTTTTAATGAAGCAGACCTGCAAAGAGCGATGGAAACACTTAAGGATAAAAAGAGTATCCTTGAGAATGTGATCGTTTCTACATGTAACAGGACGGAAGTATATGCGGTCGTAGATCAGCTTCATACAGGTCGTTACTATATTAAAGAATTTTTATCACAATGGTTTGATATCGATAAAGCGGAGTTCACTCCTTATTTATTCATATATGAGCAGGATGGTGCTGTCGAGCACTTATTCAACGTGACGTGCGGTTTGAATTCCATGGTTGTCGGGGAAACGCAGATTCTTGGCCAAATCAGGACGAGCTTTTTGTCTGCCCAGGAATCCAGTACAACGGGCACTGTTTTTAATCATCTTTTCAAACAGGCCATTACTTTGGCAAAGAAAGCCCATTCAGAGACGGAAATCGGTTCCAATGCTGTTTCTGTCAGCTATGCTGCTGTTGAACTTGCGAAGAAAATCTTCGGTGATTTAAAAGGGAAGCATGTGCTGATCCTTGGTGCAGGAAAAATGGGAGAACTGGCAATCAAGAATCTGCATGGCAGCGGTGCCACCAAGGTTACGGTCATTAACCGTACGTTTGAAAAAGCGGTTTCTCTTGCTGATAAGTTCAAGGGAAATGCCAAAACACTTCAAGAGCTGCAATGCGCCTTGGTTGAGGCTGATATCCTGATCAGTTCGACAGGTGCCAAAGACTATGTGATCACAAAAGATCAAATGGTCGAAGTCGAGCGCATGAGAAAAGGACGTCCATTGTTTATGGTGGATATTGCGGTTCCGCGGGACATCGACCCTGCCATTGAAAGCCTGGATAGTGCATTTTTATATGACATTGATGATTTGGAAGGCATTGTTCAGTCAAATATGGCTGAAAGGGAAAAAGCGGCAGAATCCATTGGGCTTATGATTGAAGCGGAAATTGTCACTTTTAAAGAATGGCTCAATATGCTTGGAGTCGTGCCGGTGATTTCCGCCCTGAGAGAAAAAGCCTTAATGATCCAGGGTCAGACCATGGAGAGCATCGAGCGAAAAATGCCTGACTTGACCGATCGGGAACGGAAAGTCTTAAACAAACATACCAAGAGTATCATTAATCAGTTATTGAAGGATCCCATCCTTCAAGTCAAGGAACTGGCAGCATTACCTGACGGTCAGGAGAAACTGGACTTATTCATCAAAATCTTCAACATCGAGGAACAATTGCAGACTGAGGCAGTAACACTTGAGAGCAAGGGGAAAGAAAAGACAGGAGTCGCGGCAGCTAAACTCCAGCCTTCTTTTCAACAATAAGTGAGGTTAAAAGTCGATGTTTGAACAAACAATGACCAGGCTGCATGAACTGATGATTGTTCTGTATGCTATCAGCATTCTATTTTATTTCATAGATTTCTTAAACAAAAACCGGAAGGCAAATGCGTTTGCCTTCTGGCTTCTTGCAATTGTTTGGGTCCTTCAAACAATTTTTTTGTTTCTTTATATGATGCGTACAGGCAGATTCCCGGTCCTCACCATTTTTGAGGGGCTTTATTTTTATGCGTGGGTGCTTATTACGTTATCGCTCTCCATTAACAGGGTTCTGCGGGTGGACTTTACAGTATTCTTTACCAATATTCTTGGGTTCATCATCATGGCCATACATACATTTGCGCCTGTGCAAGTTGAATCCAATGCAATGGCAGAGCAGCTTGTTTCCGAATTGCTGCTGATCCATATCACCATGGCGATTCTATCATACGGAGCTTTTTCTTTATCCTTCGTGTTCTCACTCCTCTACTTATTACAATATAAACTCCTGAAAGAGAAAAAGTGGGGACCGAGGTTATGGCGGATCAGTGATTTGTCGAAACTGGAAAAAGGGGCATATATCCTTAATGCCATCGGGGTGGCCATGCTGTTATTAAGCCTGATTCTCGGCCTTCAATGGGCGTTCATCAAGCTGCCTGATTTTCTATGGTACGATCCAAAAATCATTGGTTCATTTATTTTGTTGATCATTTACAGTGTGTTCTTATATTTACGAGTGCGCAAAGAGATTTATGGCAAGAATCTGGCCCTGTTGAACATAGGTGCTTTTCTGGTGATCTTGATTAATTTCCTTCTTGTCAGCCGCTTGTCATCATTCCATTTCTGGTATTCATAAGCTTAGGAGGTACATAATGCGAAAAATTATAGTAGGTTCACGTCGAAGCAAGCTTGCATTAACACAAACCAATTGGGTCATAGGCCAATTGAAAGAATTGGATCCATCGTTTGAGTTTGAAGTAAAGGAAATCGTTACAAAAGGAGATCAGATTCTTGATGTAACATTGTCCAAAGTCGGAGGAAAAGGGTTGTTTGTAAAAGAAATTGAGCAAGCAATGCTGGAAAAAGAAATTGATATGGCCGTACATAGTATGAAAGATATGCCGGCTGTCTTGCCGGAAGGCTTGTGTATCGGCTGTATCCCGGAAAGAGAGGATCATCGTGATGCCTTTATTTCCAAGAATCATGTAAAACTGGCTGATCTTCCTGCAGGAGCGATTATCGGTACAAGCAGTTTGAGACGAGGAGCCCAAATTCTTGCTCAGCGTCCAGAACTTGAAATTAAGTGGATCCGTGGAAATATTGATACGCGTTTGGCAAAACTGGAGAATGAGGACTACGATGCAATCATTTTAGCAGCAGCGGGATTATCACGCATGGGCTGGACTTCCAACGTTGTCACGGAATTCCTCGATCCTGAGGTTTGTGTGCCTGCAGTTGGGCAGGGGGCACTGTCAATCGAGTGCCGTCAGGATGATGAGGAGCTTCTTGGTTTATTGGGTAAATTTGCTTCAGCGCAAGTAACGAAGACGGTTACGGCTGAACGGACCTTCCTTCATAAGATGGAAGGAGGTTGCCAGGTGCCAATTGCCGGATACGCTGAGCTGCTCCAAGATGAAGAGGTCAAGCTGACAGTGTTGGTCGCTTCTCCAGATGGAAAAGATATTTATAAAGAAACGGTTACAGGCTCTGACCCTGTCCAGGTCGGTGAAAAGGCTGCAGCACTGCTGACGGAAAGAGGCGCTAAGGCTCTAATTGATAAGGTCAAAGAGGAGCTTGAACAGTAATGGATTTTTCTTTACCGCTTTGGGGTAGAGAAATTCTCGTCACACGGGAAGAAAAGGCAGCGAAAGGGTTGGCGGATCTTATCAGGCAGTATGGAGGAATTCCCCATATTGTCCCGCTGATTGCTTTCCGGCCTTATATAGACGATAAAGAAAGTACATACTTAGAACGATTGAAATCCTATGAGTGGATTTTTTTTACTAGTAAAAACGGCGTTCACTTCTTCTTTGAAAAATTGAAGAAACATAACTTATCCCTTGAAGTCGGCAATATGAAATTCGCCGCAGTAGGGGAGAAAACGTGCAAGGCCTTGCACAACCGGGGGATACAAGTGGATTTTGTTCCTCGATTATATTCCGGGCTTGAGATGGCGAAGGAGTTTGTCCAAAGATTTCCTGGAGCAGGACGTGTTCTTCTTTCTAAAGGTAACCTTGCAAGAGATACGATTTCATCCTATTTCGCGGAAAGAAGCATGCCGATTGATGAGTGGATCACTTATGAAACTTTTTTTCCAAGTGATAGTGAAGAGAAGTTGATTGCGTTATTGCAGCAACAACGGATATCCGCCGTAACGTTTACAAGTCCTTCAACCATCAGGGGATTTATGAAGGTCGTCAATGACCACGGATTGCATGATGCAGTGAAAAGCCTTTCAGTGGTTTGTGTCGGCCCCGTAACCAAGGAAGCTGCATATCGCAATGGCTTGACTGTACAAGTCGTCCCTGAAAGGTATACAGTTGAAGAAATGATAAAAGATTTAGCCAAACATTTTATTTCTAAGGAAGAGAGCAGGGAGGAATAAGTATGAAAGACGTGAAATTCAACCGCCACCGCCGTCTTCGCCAATCAGAAAACTTAAGAGCGATGGTACGCGAAAATTTCCTGAGAACAGAAGATTTAATCTATCCTTTATTTGTAGTCGAAGGTGAAAATGTGAAGAATCCTGTTGCATCAATGCCAGGTGTCTATCAAATTTCATTGGACTATCTAAAAGCAGAACTGGATGAACTGAACGGACTCGGCATTCATTCCATTATTCTGTTTGGTGTGCCGGCAGAAAAAGATGAACTTGGCAAAAGTGCTTATGATGCCAATGGAATCGTCCAGCAGGCGACACGCCTTGTAAAGGAATATTATCCTGAGATGGTCGTCGTTGCTGATACTTGCCTATGTCAGTATACAAGCCATGGACACTGCGGGATAGTGGAAGGCGGAAAAATCCTCAATGACCCTACACTGGACCTTCTTGCCAGAACAGCTGTCAGCCAGGCAGAAGCGGGAGCGGATATCATCGCACCTTCCAACATGATGGACGGATTTGTTGCCGCCATCAGAAAAGGGTTGGATGAAGCGGGATTCCTAGATGTTCCGATCATGTCTTACGCGGTGAAATATTCTTCAAGTTTTTATGGCCCATTCAGGGATGCGGCGCACAGTTCTCCTAAATTTGGTGACCGCAGGACGTATCAAATGGACCCTGCAAACAGGAGAGAGGCCTTGCGGGAAGCTCGATCGGATATGGAAGAAGGCGCAGATTTCCTAATTGTTAAGCCTGCGCTGTCTTATTTAGATATCATCCGTGACGTCAAAGAAGAATTTAATGCACCGGTAGTCGCCTACAATGTCAGCGGTGAATACTCGATGATTAAAGCGGCTGCAGCTAACGGCTGGGTCGATGAAAAAGCGATGGTCATGGAAAAATTGACGAGCATGAAAAGAGCAGGAGCGGATTTGATCATCACGTATGCAGCTAAGGATGCAGCAGCCTGGATCAAAGGCGAATAAGCTCTCGATCAAGAACGATACTCAGTAAAACTTAAAAAAGACATTTTCAGATAAAAGGAAAATGCCTAATTTTAAAGAAAACGGAGGAACTTATCATGCGCAATTATGACCAGTCTAAACAGGCTTTCAAAGAAGCGGTTAAAGTAATGCCTGGAGGGGTGAACAGTCCTGTCCGCGCCTTCAAATCTGTCGATATGGATCCCATCTTCATGGAAAAAGGGAAAGGGTCCAAGATTTATGATATCGATGGAAATGAATACATTGATTATGTCCTGTCCTGGGGACCGTTAATCCTGGGACACACGAATGAACGGGTTGTTGAATCCATTAAAGAAGTGGCTGAACTTGGTACAAGCTTTGGAGCACCAACGTTGGTCGAAAACAAGCTTGCCGAGCTTGTAATTGAACGTGTGCCATCTATTGAAATTGTACGTATGGTTTCTTCGGGTACAGAAGCGACGATGAGTGCCCTTCGCCTTGCAAGAGGATACACTGGACGGAACAAAATTGTTAAATTTGAAGGTTGTTATCATGGACACGGTGATTCCCTGCTGATTAAAGCTGGATCAGGAGTAGCTACTTTAGGATTGCCGGACAGTCCTGGAGTTCCTGCCGGTGTAGCGGAAAACACCATTACAGTCCCATACAACGATCTTGAAAGCCTGAATTATGCCTTTGAACAATTTGGGGAGGATATTGCCGGGGTCATCGTAGAACCCGTTGCAGGGAATATGGGAGTGGTTCCTCCACAGCCTGGATTCCTCGAGTCACTCCGGGAAATCACTGAGAAACATGGATCACTATTGATCTTTGATGAAGTTATGACTGGTTTCCGTGTCGGATATAATTGTGCTCAAGGATTTTACGGAGTGACGCCTGACCTCACATGTCTTGGTAAAGTCATTGGCGGTGGTCTTCCTGTCGGCGCATACGGTGGTAAAGCGGAAATTATGGAGAAGATTGCACCGAGCGGTCCTATCTATCAAGCGGGTACGCTGTCAGGAAATCCACTTGCTATGACAGCAGGTTATGAAACACTGAGTCAGCTGACTCCTGAAAGTTATAAAGAGTTTGAAAGAAAAGCGGACAGACTGGAAGAAGGCCTTCACACCGCTGCCGAAAAATATGACATCCCGCATACAATCAATCGTGCAGGTTCCATGATCGGCATCTTCTTTACAAACGAGGAAGTAAAGAACTACGAGGGAGCCAAGAGCTCAGACCTTGAGCTTTTCTCCGCCTATTACCGTGAAATGGCAAACGAAGGTGTATTCCTTCCACCGTCACAGTTCGAAGGCTTGTTCCTTTCTACAGCCCATACCGATGAAGACATCAAAAAAACCATAGAAGCTGCTGAAAAAGCATTCGAAAAGATTAAAGGATAAATCACACAAAGACAAAGCCGTTCGGTGGCTTTGTCTTTTTTTATGGAAAGATGGAGGCGTCTACACCTCTCGAGACCTAATTTTAATAAACGCTGTGTTCGTATAGATTGTTGCTATCGGAAAAACCCAAAGGCCGGATTTTTCCCTCGGGTACAAGGGCTTATCTAACTGAACAGGGTGAATGGCTCTTTTCTTTCTTGTTTACCTGGATAATTCCTGTGAAATATGGTTATTTCTCCTGAATTTCATAGTGAATAGCAACAAAGTTTTAGAAAAGAGCCTAAATAAAAGAAGGTTTATAGAAAGGGTGGTCCATTCAAGGAGAGGCCAATATGGAATAGAGTAAGTGAAGAGTCCAAGAGGTATATTAACTTAGCACTTTATTCTATAGCAGTAGGGCAAATTCTCCCTCGCATAACTTAGAGCAGTAAATCGAGCATATTTAAAAGTTTTAAAACACTGAACTACTTCAAACAATTTAAGATAATATATAGATTTGGTTGGAGCGGAAGGAGTACGATTTCCTGCGGGATTAGCGGGCAGTTGAGACCTTCAATCCATTTGCAACGCCCGAGGTTACGTACCCACTGGAACGTAACCCAGCCCCTCGGGGTCAAATAACCCGCAGCAAATAAAAGGAAAGACCACCTTTTTTTCGCTACAGAACATTTGCCTGTCGGGGCTAAATAGGGCGGTTCCACTTTTTATACAGGCAAAGCCGAGGAGGCTCAACGTCCGCCCCGCGAAGTCGTACGCCTGTAGCGGAAATCAAATCCATCTAATCTGAACAACGTTACAAAAACGCATAAAATAATCATTCAAACCCTATTTTCACTAAAATCAATTCATATTCTGCCACTCCTCCTCATAAGTTGTTAATGACATTGATATACCTTGTAACGGAATTGAAAGGAGGAGTTTTCTTTGTCACAAGAACAACAATCGTGCTTGCGATTTTCATTGGAAGAAGCTGTTTGGTTTAAAAAAGGACAGGAAGTAGAAGAATTGCTTTCCATCTCTTTAGATCCCCATATAACGATCCAAGAGCAGGAACAATACGTATTAATCCGGGGAACCCTGGATTTAACAGGTGAATATTTACCATCGGGCTCAAATGAAGAGGCGGAACCGGATAATTGGTATGACTTCCAGCATAACGGTAAGTATGTACAACGAGTGGAGTACAGGGAAAAAGGGGAATGCGAGTTTACGCACAGTTTTCCTGTTGATGTGACGATTCCGAAGAACCGAATTGCCAATCTCGAGGAAATCGATGTATATGTGGATTCATTTGATTATATGGTCCCGGAAAATGTTTGCTTGAAACTGAATGCCGATCTGACCATATCAGGTATTTACGGTGAGCAACAGGTTCATGCACCGATCGAACTTGCCGAGGATGGAGTAATCGAGCCAGTGTACCGCTCAGCACCTGCTGCAGAGCTTTTACAGGAGACAGAGGAAGAAGAATCTTTCGGCGATCTGGAAGCAACGGAGTATGAAGTGGAAAGAGACGAGGAAGAAGCTGAAGCTGAAGTTGAAACCGAAATATATTATGAGGAACAACCAACAGAAGTTGAAGCTGAAGAAGAAGATACTTATGAGCCTTTTACCGTAGAAGGAAGGAAGGTACCTGAAGAAGAGGAAGAAGTAATCATCCCTATATCTTATGAGGCCCATAAGAATGCTCCGCCTGTTTTTTCCTATGATGAGGAAGAATTCGAGTATGCAAGAGGGGAACAGATCGAGTATGAGGAAGAAGAGGTTGTAGAGGCAGTCGAAGCGGAGCAGGAGGAAGAAGAGGAAAGCAGCTCATCGTCGCCTGAAGAAGCTAAGAAAAAACCTCTGTTCAAGAAAAAGTATGAGACGATATCATTGACTGATTTCTTCGCGCGTAAAGATGAAGAAAGAGCGGCGAAAATGAAAGTTTGCATCGTCCAACAAGGGGAAACACTAGAGCTGATTGCTGATAAGTATGACTTATCAATCCCTCAGTTACTGCGCGTTAACCACCTGGAGGCACACCAGGACGTATCTGAAGGTCAAGTCCTGTATATTCCTCAAGAAGCTGTTCATAAAAATTAACTGGTGGTGAGCAGGGTCTTATCCTTGCTCTCCTGTTTTTTACCGGCATTTTCTTAAGCTCTCGACAGCGAGGGTATGTAAACTCACAGCTGAATTTTCGATCTATAAACACAGCCACCTTTTAAAAGGCGTAGAGATAACCAAAAGTTTTATCTTACTAATTAAGCAGGTGAAGGGAATGGCTAACGACCAGATATTAACGGCTGTATTAAAGCCTTACGGGGTAAAGCCTCATTTTATAGAGGAGTACGGAAAGGTCAAGAAGGTGTACACGGAGAAGGGGACACTGGCGGTAAAAAAAATTCCGGCGGGTACCGGGGTCGACTTTGTCAGGAACGTCCAGCACCTTTTCCAATCAGGCTACCACCGGATTGTGCCAATTTATCCTACACATGACGGCAGGTATGCTGTATGGCATGAGAATGAATTGTATTATGTAATGCCCTGGCTGGCGAATGAGGTGAAGGAAAATCATTTCGAACGGCATCAAACACTATTTCGTGAACTAGCCAGGCTTCATATCCTCTCTTCAAAGGAACAAAAGATAAGAAAAGAGGAACGTGAAGAACATTATGAAACGATGAATTCAAGGTGGGAGAAAGAACAGAATTTCTTAGAAGAATATATCGAGTTATGTGAAAAGGAATGGTATATGTCTCCATTCCAGTTATCCTACTGTATGTTCTACGGAGATGCTTCACAAGCCTTAAGGTTTGCTAGAAAAAAATTCGACAGCTGGTATGAAGAATCCAAGGATCTTGAAAAAGTGAGGAGTGTCGTCGTCCATGGGAAAATTTCCACAGAGCATTTTTTATATGACGAAAGGGGCTCAGGTTATTTTTCCAACTTTGAAAACACAAGAATTGCCTCTCCTATCCATGATCTTCTGCCTTTTTTGTCCAGAACCCTGAAGACCTATCCGAAAGCATATGACGAATGTTTTGACTGGCTGATGACCTACTGCAGTCATTTTTCCTTTCGAAATGAGGAAAAGCTTTTGTTTTTAAGCTATCTCGCATACCCGAGCGGCTTGATTTCGGTGGTGAAAAAATATCATGAAACCCCCCGGGAAAAAAGGAATGAGATTAAATTCCTGAGAAAACTTCAGCACCATTATTGGCTGTTGAAAAATACTGAGTATATCGTGATGAAATGGGAAGAATGGGATCAGCGTAATAAAGAAGCAAAGAAGAATGCGCAAGAAGGAGCTTCATCCTCATGACAGGGTGAAGCTCCTTCTTATATCCACTCAAAATAAAGTGCAAGGGCAAGACCGATGAAAATGGCCAGCAGCAAGACATCAAAAGTCGTCGGAATGAGTATTGTCCGGATGCCTTGAAAAATGCAGAAGGGTACACTGAATTGCTTACATACACTCCGGCATGTACGAAGCCAAGGAGGCAGGGTATAGGGGTTGTATTTTTTCCGCATTTCATCTCCTCCTAATACGATTTATATTATTCTATGAAGGGGATTTTTATTTGTTCCACAAATGGCCCGAAAAGTTTTTTGCATTATTTTTTAAAAAATTGGCGATAATGATTGACGAACAGAATTAAAATCTTATACTATATTGAATAATAGCAAATACGAATACAAATGAAATGCAAAGAAAGGGAAGAGTACTTTGAAACTCGCCTCCAGAGAGGGAAGTCACCTGCTGAAAGATTTCCCAGGCTAAGACAAAGGAAGGTCGCCCCAGAGCAGTTTCCGTGAAAACAGAAGTAGCGGAAGCCGGTTTAAAGCCGTTATCTCAATGAAGTGCCAGGCAATGTTTTCTGCCTGTGTAAAAAGGTGGTACCGCGAATCAGCTCCCTCGTCCTTTTAGACGAGCGGAGTTTTTTTATTTTTCTGGAAGTAACCACAATGAAATAGTAAATCTAAGGAGGAAAAGATCATGGATAACAACGAAATCAGCATGCCGACCAAGTATGATCCACAAGCAATTGAAAGCGGAAGATATCAGTGGTGGCTGAACGGCAAATTTTTTGAAGCAGCAAACGATAAGGAAAAGGAACCTTATACGATCGTCATCCCCCCGCCGAACGTTACAGGGAAGCTTCATCTGGGGCATGCATGGGATACGACTCTTCAAGATATTTTGACTCGTATGAAAAGGATGCAGGGCTATGACGTATTATGGCTTCCTGGAATGGACCATGCGGGCATAGCAACTCAAGCCAAAGTAGAAGAAAAGCTCCGCAGTGAAGGGACTACCAGATACGACCTTGGCCGTGAAAAATTCCTTGAAGAAACATGGAAGTGGAAAGACGAGTATGCTAAGCATATCCGGGCACAATGGGCAAAGCTGGGCCTGGGACTTGACTACACAAGAGAACGGTTTACGCTGGATGAAGGCCTGTCAGATGCCGTTAAAGAAGTGTTCGTTACTCTATACGAAAAGGGTTTGATCTACCGCGGTGAATATATCATAAACTGGGATCCGGCGACGAAGACAGCTCTTTCTGATATCGAAGTGATCCATCAGGATGTTCAAGGTGCGTTCTATCACATGAAATATCCGCTGACAGATGGTTCAGGACATATTGAAATTGCAACTACCCGTCCGGAAACAATGCTTGGAGATACGGCAGTGGCTGTACATCCTGAAGATGACCGTTATAAACACCTCATTGGCAAAAAGGTAACATTGCCAATTGTCGGTCGTGAAATCCCGATTGTTGGTGATGACTACGTAGATATGGAATTTGGTTCAGGGGCAGTGAAGATTACCCCAGCCCATGATCCAAATGACTTTGAAATTGGAAACCGTCACAACCTTGAGAGAATCCTGGTTATGAACGAAGACGGAACTATGAACAAAAAAGCAGGGAAATACGAAGGTATGGACCGATTCGCCTGCCGTAAGCAAATTGTCAAAGATCTGCAAGAGTCTGGCGTTCTATTTGAAATTGAAGACCATATGCATTCTGTTGGCCATTCGGAACGCAGCGGTGCCGTTGTAGAACCATATCTATCCACACAATGGTTTGTAAAAATGCAGCCTCTTGCTGATGAAGCGATCGCGCTTCAAAACGCTGAGGATAAGGTTAACTTCGTTCCAGACCGTTTCGAAACATCGTACCTTCGCTGGATGGAAAATACCCGTGACTGGTGTATTTCTCGTCAGTTATGGTGGGGCCACCGCATTCCGGCCTGGTACCATAAAGAAACAGGCGAAATCTATGTTGGGAAAGAAGAGCCTTCTGACATAGAAAACTGGAGACAGGAAGAGGATGTTCTCGATACTTGGTTCAGTTCGGCTCTATGGCCGTTCTCGACAATGGGCTGGCCGAATACAGAAGCGGAAGACTTTAAACGCTACTACCCGACAGATGCATTGGTAACAGGGTATGATATCATCGGATTCTGGGTTTCCCGGATGATCTTCCAAGGTCTTGAGTTTACTGGTGAACGCCCGTTCAAAGATGTCCTGATCCATGGTCTTGTTAGAGCTGAAGACGGCCGTAAGATGAGTAAGTCACTAGGCAATGGTGTCGATCCGATGGAAGTCATTGAGCAATATGGAGCGGACGCCTTGAGGTATATGCTCTCGACAGGAAGCTCGCCAGGACAGGACTTGCGTTATTCAACTGAAAAAGTTGAATCAGTTTGGAACTTTGCCAACAAAATCTGGAACGCTTCAAGGTTTGCCCTTATGAATATGGATGGACTGAAATATGAAGAAATCGATTTAACCGGAGAAAAGTCGGTAGCTGATAAGTGGATCCTGACTCGATTGAATGAAACGGTTGAAACGGTAACGAAACTGGCTGACCGTTATGAGTTTGGTGAAGTTGGCCGCGTACTTTACAATTTCATCTGGGATGACTTCTGTGATTGGTATATCGAGATGGCGAAATTGCCGCTGTATGGGGAAGATGAAGCAGCCAAAAAAACGACAAGATCTATCCTGGCTTATGTTCTTGATAATACAATGAGACTCCTTCATCCGTTTATGCCGTTTATTACCGAGGAAATATGGCAGAACCTGCCGCATGAAGGCGAATCCATCACGATTGCTGCATGGCCGGTTGTCAAAGAAGAATTTACTGATAAAACAGCGGCAGAGGAAATGAAACTCCTCGTTGAAATCATCCGTGCAGTACGGAACATCCGCGCAGAAGTAAATACACCTTTAAGTAAACAGATCAAACTTCTGCTAAAAGCCAAAGACGAACAAATTCAAAAGACACTTGAAAAGAATAAGGGCTATATCGAACGTTTCTGCAACCCTGAAGAACTGACCATCTCTACAGATATTGAAGCACCTGACAAGGCAATGACTGCGGTTGCAACAGGTGTAGAACTTTTCCTTCCATTAGAAGGGTTGATCAACATTGAGGAAGAGATTGCCCGTCTGGAAAAAGAATTGGAAAAATGGAATAAAGAAGTTTCCAGGGTTCAAGGCAAGCTGAACAACGAAAAATTCATCAGCAAAGCACCTCAAAAAGTAGTTGATGAAGAACGGGCGAAAGAAGCGGACTATCTTGAAAAGCGCAGCACGGTTGAAGCCCGCATCAAAGAATTGAAAGGCCAATAATATAGAAGGCTGTATTCGTAAAGAGAGGGGCCACCGGAAAGGCTTATCCCACTGAACAAGGTGATTAGCTCTTTTCTTTCTTGTTTACCAGGTTAATTTTTGTGAATTATCGCTATATGTTATAAGCTTCATATTATATAGCAACAAAGTCTTCGTAAAGAGCCATATAGAAAGAAACTTTCGGGACTGACCCGGCAGGAAGCAGCTGTTGCTTCTTGCCGGCAGTCCCGCTTTTAGATTTACCGAATATGTAAGTGGAACTGTACCTATCTTTGTTTTGTGGAGAGTAATAATCTGGAAAAACATCCCCGATTGGAGGAGGGACTTAAATGGTGACTACTTATAAAGAAGCGGTTGAATGGATCCATTCACGATTGAGGCTGGGCATCAAACCGGGATTAAGCAGAATGGAATGGATGATGAAAAAGTTGGAACATCCTGAAAAAGAATTGAAAGTTGTCCATATCGCCGGCACGAATGGAAAAGGCTCTACGGTAACGTTCCTGCGTAATATCTTGCAATCTGCCGGTTATGAAACCGGAACCTTCACCTCTCCTTATTTTGAAATATTCAACGAAAGAATTAGTGTCAGTGGCAAGCCGATCTCAGATAAAGAAATTGTTGAGCTGGTTAATATCATTATTCCTTTGGCAGAAGAACTGGAAGAGAGCGAATGGGGAGGTCCATCAGAGTTTGAAGTGATTACCTGTATGGCTTTATATTATTTTGCGAGGGTAAATCCTGTACCTATTGCTTTATTTGAAGTGGGGCTTGGAGGCCGTTTAGACTCGACCAATGTCATAGATCCAATGATATCCATAATCACAAACATTGGTATGGATCATACTCAATTCCTCGGTGATTCTATCGGCGAAATCGCTTTTGAAAAAGCAGGAATCATTAAGGAAGGAAAGCCTGTTGTATCAGCAGCCTTACAACCGGATGCTCAAAGCGTGGTCATCTCTAAAGCGGCAGAGAAGAATGCGGATTTATATTTGCTGAATCGTGACTTTGAAGTTCATTATAAAGGTCCTGCAGAAGAGGGGGAGGCATTTGCCTTAGAGAGTAAAGACAGGAGCAGAAGTTATGAAATCAAGATGATCGGCAGGCACCAGACTGAAAATGCTTCTCTAGCTGTTGCAGCTGCCGATATATTAAGAGAGAGATATTGTTATTTAATAGAAGAAAGTGATGTCCAGCAAGGATTAGCAGCCGCCTACTGGCCGGGAAGAATGGATAAAGTGAATCAAACCCCTCCCATTTATCTGGATGGAGCACATAATCCTGAAGGGATGCAGACGTTAATCCATACAATTGAAACAAGGTTTACTGAAAAGAAAGTTTCGATACTGTTTGCCGCACTAAAAGACAAAGACCTTCGATCCATGATCAGTAATCTTGAGGGGAAAGTTTCAAATATCGGGCTGACCACTTTTGAATTTCCTAGAGCGGCCTCGCCGGAAGAGCTGTCGGAATACTTTCAACTCGACCGCCATCATATTGTTGAGGATTGGGAAAAACACATTGAAAAATTCAAAGCAGAAGCAGGGGATGATGAAATTTTGATTGTCACCGGCTCGCTCTACTTCCTGTCAGCCGTTAGAGCCCAGGTCATAAACACCTGATAGGATTTGTAAATTTTTCATGACTTTTTCAGAAGACTTTGATAAAATATTCTTAAACTTGCGACTTTTTGACTAAAATTAGGTGATTTTCTATACAGCAGCTTAGAGATTTGAGAGAGGAGGGGGATGTTGATGAGAATCAGCAGGACGCAGGAGATAATAGTCTGGGTGGTGTGGGCTTTGCTGGTACCTGCGGGCATCTACTTTACCTATCAATATTTCCCTCCAGTGAACGTTGATATATTCAGTGTGTTGGCGTTTATTATTTTTACTATTATTATATCTGTTATGCCTATAGTCATTAACGGCTTTCCCATATTGCTCATACAATGGGTGTCGCTGGCAGCCTTTTTGAAGTTCGGCCTTTTTTTTGAAGTGGTTCTCCTTCAAATCGCGATCTTTACATTTATGCTGCGCTTACGGGTAGGAAAAAGTGACTTATACCGTTTTCCCTGGAATTCTATCATGTTCTTCCTTATGTCTGTGTTCAGCGGTATTATTTATTTTTATATCGGGGGCACCATAGGATATTCTCCTGTTGAATCGATATTTATTCCGGCTCTCGTTTATCAGATATCTTCAATATTGATAAATCAAGTCCTGTTGATAGGTTTTTATGCGTTTCTTAATAGAAAAATTAAGTTGTTTGGGGAGGACTTGAAATGGGATTTTTCAGCGATGCTGATTATGTTCCCGATGGGTCTCGGCTTATTTTACCTGCAATATCAGATTGGTCCAATTGCACTATTTTTGATTGGCCTGCCGTTTATGTCAGGTGCGATGATTTTAAGACTCTATAATTCCTCAGAACAGATCAATCAATACCTTCAGAAAGCAGTTGAGATAGGTCATCAGCTTACTGAAAGCCTTCAAGTGAATGAGGTGCTGCAATTCTTCCTTGATAAAATCCTTCAGACCCTGCCGGTGGAATACGCATACATATTGGACGTTCAGGGTGATGAATTGGTCTTACTGCGCAGGGTCGAAAATAATGAAAACAAGCCCGTCAACCTTCCACCTTTGAAAAAAAATGAAGGAATAAGCGGCCTTGTCTGGGCAACTGGAAAGTCCGCACTTTTCCATGCGAAATCTGACTGGACAGAGGTGGCAAAAGGGTATATGCCCGAAGAGGTGGAGAGCGTGCTTTCCGTCCCGATTGTTAGAAACCAAAAGGTGAGAGGGGTTCTGCTTCTCGCTTCTTCAAGAAAGAGGGCCTATAAAAAGTATCAATTAATGATTGTTGACATCCTGTGTTCTTATCTTGGTGTGGCGATAGCCAATGCCCGCCATTATGAAGCAACAAAACGGAACAGTGAGCGCTGTGCCCTGACGAAGCTGTATAATTACCGGTATTTTGAGGACTTGCTTTCCCAGGAGTTCAATGCCATGGAATCCGGAGATCGTGTATTCTTGTCCTTGATCATGCTCGATATCGACCACTTTAAATCAGTCAATGATAATTATGGGCACCAAAGCGGAAACGAAATTCTGTTTGAATTGGCAAGAAGGCTTGAAACCCTGATTGGAGATGAAGGAACAGTCGCCCGCTATGGAGGTGAAGAGTTTGTCATTCTGCTTCCTGACACTACAAAAGAAGATGCATTTTTAATCGCCGAGATTGTAAGGAGAACCATTGCTGATCGTCCCTTTATCTTGCATAGTAATCTTGAAGCCGAGAGAAAGTCACTGAGCTTGAAAATTACTGCCAGCATCGGTGTGGCAACCGCTCCGCTCGATGCAGATGAAAGCATGTCCCTGATCAGGCACGCAGACAGAGCCCTTTATACGGGAGCGAAGCAGGCTGGAAGAAACCGAGTGGCTGAATATGTGAAGTCATCATGACCCCGTTCTTGAATAAACGGGGTTTTTTATTGAAAAAATTTTATGTATTGAGTACTTTGGGCTATATTAAGGTGGATGAGATTGCTATAATAGTAGATAAGTAATGGATTATTATTGAAAATTTACAATAAATTAAAAATGAGGAGGGGAGAATTTGAACAAGAGGTTTTCGTTTGCAATCATATTTTCAATCATCTTCAGTTTTATAGTACATACCTCCTTTGCGAATGCAGCTACTAAACCTTCAGTTGAATTTTCCGTACAGCCAAGTGCCAAAGAATATGTGAAACCTGCCAACGGCAATGCCCAGGGCCGCCTGGATATCGAGTTGACACCAAAAGGACAAGCCACCAATGAAGAGCGGAAGCCGATCGATGTGGTGTTTGTGCACGATACATCGGGATCTATGAGAGATTCATTCGGTGGTGTCAAAAAAGCCACAAGTGCGGAGAGTGCCTTAAAAGAGTCCTTAAATTTCTTTAAGCAAAATAAGCAAAGTAATGATAGATACTTTTTTGTTCCATTTGACAGTGATGTGAGTTATAAGCATTACGGGGATAAACGGATTCAACCGGCCGAAGGATTGAATGAAATCTTACCTATGGCTGAACATCTGGATTTCAGTGAAACGTATTGGGTGAAAAAATACTCGTGGTACTACGGTTATTACTGGGCGCAGGAGAGTTTTGATTTCAGTGTTGGTGGAACTAATTACACCCAATCACTTGAGTATGCCTTGACTAAATTTTCAGGTATGAGGGATACCAAGAGGTATATCATCTTTTTGACTGATGGAGAACCGACCTCTCTTTACCATGACAATAAGCAGTATACCCTTTATACAAACGGAACTGCCAGAGTAGGAAATACGAGCGCGAACTACAGAGATGTGCAGCAATTCATCCATGAAAAAGCAGTTGCGTCAGCTGAAAAACTGGGTGTCAATGATGTTAAGATGTACAGCATTGCCTTCGCAGAACCGGGCGAGGTAAACTACCAATTGTTAGAGACGATGTCAAATAAATCTGGAGGAAGGGCGATTCAGGCAAACCCAAACAGCCTTTCCAATGTCTTTACAGATATTTCAAAAGAGTTCAATTCTCCAGCAGTAGACGGGGAGATTCAGATCGATTTAAGTAAGTTTAACGGGAAGGTAAAACTGGCGGCCAATTCTGATGCTTATGTAGATAATAACAATGTAGTGCACCTGAAATATAATTTTACCTATCCGATCGGGAAACAACCTTCCCCAGGCAATATTCAGATGAGCCTGCCGTTACAGTTCACTGAGATGGGCAGCTATGTGTTCGATAATATCAAATTAATTTATAAGGATTTTGACGGTCACGTCCAGCCTGCTGTCACCCATGAGAGTATTACTATAAATATTGTGGAAGAAGCAGCTCCGAAATTTGAAAGTACAGTAAAGGTTGTCGGTAATCAATATCACGCTCCGGAAAACCTGACTAAAATGGGAATGCAAAATAGTGTTCATAATGAGTTTTCAGTTGAATATGATTTACTGCCTTCCGGGGTCCTTCAGGCGAACAAATCTGGTGTACTGAAAGATATCCGTATCGTACAGCCATTGCCCGACGGAATCACCCTGAAAAGCCCTAATCTCCAGACATCCATAAGCGGTTTACTGACCGGCGCTTCGGTCAGGGAAATCACCCACAATGGACAAAGGGCAATTGAAATTAAACCAGGAAGATCACTTAGTTACATCGGCAGTCAGTTTACGCCTGCCCGACTGAATTATAAGGCAGTCCTTCAAGCAGAATATGCCATGTCATTGGTGAAGTTGCCAAAGGCGACCATTTACTATAATGATACTAATTTCAGCTCTCAAAGCCATACACTTACTTCCCATTCAGGATATATCGGTCTTCAGGTAATCTTAAAAGGGATGTTGGACGATACCACATATATCGGCGACCACACTGGAAAGCTGGCCAAGAAAAACGATTTAACAAGCGAGATGGTTGCTGAAGTTACACACAAACCACTTCCTGTAAAGGGACTTGAGTTGATAAATGGAACGATTATCAGGGTGCATTTCAGTGATTCTTCTTCCAAAGATGTATTTCTGAAGACGGATTTTAACGTAATGGAAACATTGACAGAAAAAGTACTCCTGAATAATGCAGAAACAACCGGCCCTGCTTCGTTTAAAGTAACGAAATGGGTTGATGGCAAAGATGTCAAATACCTATACAAAGTTATTTCCGGCAATTCACAATCCGATTGGACAGCGTTTGCTTCTGATCAAAAGGTTGATTTACCTTCAAATATATTGGGGCCGGTAGAAGTACAGGTCAAAACTGAAGGTGGATTTACTCTAAATGAGCAGCCGGTCACAAAAAAGATCACCATCATTAAAAGAGTAAGTTCCATAAACATTTCTCCTAATCCTATTGAAGTAAAGGTTGGAGAGTCCATTTCCTTCCAGGTGGAAGTGCTTCCCGTAGATGCTTCTAACAAAAACGTTGGCATCTACCTAGAGAAAGGGAACGGAAACATTGCCAGTTATTCTAATGGCGGCATACTATCTCCAGGTTCACACCGAATATTAGGTGTGAAGCCAGGTGAAGATAAACTAATAATTGAAGCAAAAGATGGTTCAGGGGTAAAATTGGTTGTTCCTGTTAAGGTGCTTGATCCTTATGTGAAACTTGAAGAAATCCGGTTCAAGCAAGCTAAAATCACTCTGCCTCTGACAGACCAGCGGATACCAATTGATGCATTCCTGATCTATAATCCATCCAATGCAACGAATAAAAAGTTAGCGGAAGTCCTTTCATCTTCGGATGTGATTCAAGTCAGTAAATCCGATGGAAAATGGTATATTTATACGAAAGCACTTGGCTTTACCACCGTCACAGTGGAAGCTGATGAAGACAGCTCCATTACCGATTCAGCAGTATTTGAAGTCGTTGACCCTAAAGAAGGCGGCGGAGATGGTGAAGATGGAGAGGATGGAGAAACTCCATACTTAGATGGCAGATGGTAAATGAAAAACGCTTCCCTGCAGGGAAGCGTTTTTCCTATTCTATTAGAATATTGTTTTTTTATTGAACGGATACTTCATCACTGAAGAGTGACAGTACTTCTGTTTTAGGCAATGCGTCAATTTTTTGCAATAATATATCACGGTTGTAATTGACATTGAAGCGGGAGAGATAATTGTCCTGTGTAATTTTCGTAGAATAGAGGTCCGCTTTTTGTATTTCATCAATCTCGCCCCTGATTGCATTGATTACAAGAGTATCGTTTGCAAATACACCGCCGTCTATGTGGAAAAGGGAGCCCACTCCGTAAAGTTCTGCACTGCCATTTGTATAAAAGAAGGCTTTTAACGGCTTGATTTTGTCGTCTGTAATAAGTCCATCAAAATTATCTGGTTCTTTACTTTTCTCGAAGTTTCGGTATTCATTCATTCTGGTCATTGTCAGTTTATCCCCCGATAAGAGAACAAGCTGTTTAGTATTATTATCATATCCTGAAATATTCAAATTGGAAATGAAAGCTTCTCCTCCGGCATAGACGACAGAATCGAAGATGATTTCATCATTTTCCTTTTTTGATTCTTCATTGCTGTCCCCTTGAATTAAAAGATCTCCACCCGCAATCAGGTTACCCACGATAGTTGACGTACTGTCAACCGTCTGGATGGTCAATGATTTCCCTGCCAATATATAGCCGGGTTCTTCTGAACTACTGTCTTTTTGGAATAAAAATCCTTCGTTACCTTGAATGGTGATATCTCCAGCAGAAATGATGTTTCCTTTTACTTTAATTGTATCTTTTAGATTTACTAGATGGATATCTCCGGTTGCTATGATATCGTTGAGCGTAATCGATTTATTACCTATGATGTAAACATCGCCATCAGCAATGATCTTACCTGGAAAGTTAAGGGTGGAAGAGACGCTTGAGATAACCAGATCACCTGGTACCTGTATAGTACTGGACAAGCTGTTGTCAATCAGTTTGTAGCTTAGTTTGTTCAAAAGACCGTCTCCGCCAGCGCAACTATCGTCCCCATCGTCGTCATCCCCACCGCAACTATCATCATCACTCTGCCATAACTGCAGGTTAAGGATGTTCTCTAAATTTAAGGTTTCTTCAACACTATCCAGAGGCCTCTGGATGAGTGCAGGCAAGTCTGCGAGATTGAAAGTGTAGTCATCCTTGATAGAAGCGGATAACGTTTGTGGAAGGTCTTCAAGTGAGACAACCTGCGAGAATCCTTGTTCCTGCTGAATCACATTGACTCTTTCAGTAAACGTTTCTTCAAAATCAACACTTATAAACTGGCTGTCATTTTTCAGATTGGGCAGATTATTGTGATAGAACTTTTCAGGTGTCAAATAGTCCATGACAGCTGTATAATCAGCTCTTGCTGAATTGATATAAATGTCTCCGAAAATGGATGAAAAGGGAGTTTCGATTTCTTTTTGAGCGCCATCTGTTAACTGAAATTGCGCATTTTTATTAATGACCAGCTCATTGCTGAATATATTTCCCGCAATATTTGGTGAGCCATTTATGATTACTTTGTTCCCCGCACCGGCAGCGTACTTCAGAAAGCCGGGCAGCGGTGAAAGGATGATGCGTTTACGGATTGTTCTGTTTACCTTTCCTTGTACATCTTCCGGGTTGTTCACTGATACAACAAATTCCAGGACCCTCGTCAGCTGAAGAGCAGGATCAATATTAAATGTCTGCATGCCGGCCAGGTTGGTACCCAAACATTGATTTTCTTCCCCGGAAATAAGGTACTTAGGGACATTTGCTGTGACATCCACTACGTTGACACAAGACACACTGTCCCCTGTGTCCATCTGGTTAAGTTGAGTGGAGAAGTAAGTGTTCAGCTTTGAAGACAAGTCCAAGGGTGAAAGGTTTTTAATGTTGAAGTAATCTCTTGAAAGGTTTGTTGAAAGCTCTGAGGTCATTTCGTCAATCAGCCTTAATCCGTCATAGGTTATATCAATTTCCGTTTCCCTGACTTCTGTCCTTTTGGCTCCGCCTATGGAAGCTGACAGGACCCCCATCCCGATCGTAATAACAACCAGCGAAGTAATCATTACGGTGATCAGGGTATTGCCTCTTTGGTTCTTGAGCATTTTATATCCCCCTTTATATTAGAATCCGAATTGGCTTTGCAGGTTCAACTGCTTATCATGTCTGGTATGTGAGACTTGAAAATCAAGAAATATAATGGCGTTGGTACACTGTCCTTCGCGGTTTTTCTCGGAACATTTATAATTGATTTCCGAATTTTTAAAATCCGACCTTGTTTCAATGGCAGAATTGCCGCTTGTCCATATTTGCCGTCCATTTAGTTCAGTCAGCTTTATTTCAAAGTAACTCTCATCGGATTTCTGCTTATCCTGGTCGATGACCTCAGAATTATATTCGTTTTGGCCGGTTTCTACACTGTCTATAAATCTAACGCAATTCTTTTCTTTATCACATTTGTCAATATAATCAAACTGCTTGGAGTAAAGGCTGTTCATGATCATCGCAGAAGTATAGTCCGCCTCTTCTCTCAGCTGCGCTTCAACACTGACCTTTTCATAAATCTTATAACCGGTGATGATAGTGCCATATATCACTGGGAACAGGATGGCAGAGATAGCAATCGTTAACAGCAGCTCGATTAACGTAAGCCCGTCTTCATCGGATATCTTCACTTTTAACCGTTCCATCCACAACCGTGCTGAACTCTTTATCATTGGTCATCCACCTCACTTCTGCAGTAACCGGAATATAGTAATCTAGCTTATGTTGTTCTTCGGGAGGTACTTCCTCTGACGTAATCTCCACTTCATAGTCGGTTCCATTAATTGATATATCTTTACAGTGAGGGGGAACTGCCTTGTCAGGAGGGAACGTCTCATATCCATCGTTGCAAATTTTCAATTTCACCGGATGTTCTTCTGGAGATTTGCGGCCTTCGTTGACATCGGAGTATTCTCTTTTCATTTCCAGGAAGCTCTGGCTCTCCATATAAATTAAAGCGTTACGGGCCACATTGACAGCGACCGTCTTTTTTTGATTCATATTGGTGTATGTACCTGCTTGGAAAAAAAAATTTAAAAAGACTAATAGCACCGTACTTAATATTGTTACGGATACTAATACCTCAATTAGTGTCAAACCTTGGTGATTTCTTAAGATATTTGACAGTTTCATTCTGTCACCTTCTTTCAAAATGCCTAAGTTTATTATACAATATTTAAGAGTCGAATAATGGAAATGTAGTACTAAATTCATAGAAAAATTTATTTAATGAAGGGAGTGAAAGGATGGAGTTATATGTTTTTGCACTAATAGCCTTTGTAATCCTTTTGCCTGTGCTATTTTTCCTGCCCGGCGGGATCGCGAGAATCGGAAAGGTCTGGATAGCTGGTGGAGGTTTGCTTATCTCTCTTCTGGGTCTGCTGGCATTGAATCAATATTCGCTATGGATGGTTGCCATTTTTTTATTCATATTAGTCATTGTTTCTTCCTTAGTGATCGGAAACCGTTTTGGTCCTCAAATACTGGCAGAAGGGGAAGCACAAGATAATGAGAGTTCTTCAGCCGTTGCAGACACGACGGAAAAAGACGAAAAAATATTTTTTGCCGCAGTGGACGAAGAGGAATCTGTCATTGACAACTCCTCGAGAGGTACAGCCGAATTCAAAGAGGAAGAAAATCTGTTGAATCTGGATTGGGAGCCGGAAAAGGATGAGGACACACAAGTTGAATTTATCCCGAATGAAGAACTGGAAGAAATACCGATTCTATCTGAAACAGACGACTCGGATAATGACTCACAAGACCCAATTGACCTGGAGGATGTAGAAGCCTCGGAAGATACCGATCTAACCGAAGAGGTTATCCTTGAGGAAGTGATGTATGAAAATACACCTGATGTAGAATTAAGTGAGATCGAATGGTTGATTCAACAGGAGGAACAGGAAGATACAGAACCTGTACATAATCTGGAAAATGTTGAAGCTCTCTCCGATAGTGAGGAGTCAATTGAGGATGCTTCCATTATCAATGCTCATGAGGAAGCTGAAGACATGGAAGATGAAATGGAACCCCTGAGTGAAATTGAATGGATGATCTCTCAAGCTGAAACAGAGCAGGCTTCCCATGAAAATGTCCTCTCAGAAGACCCACAAGAGAAAGAGGATAGCGTGCAGGATGGTGAACTTCCACCATTTGAGTTATCTGCTGATGAACTTTCGTTTTTGGAGAGTGGCAATGCTGGAATTGACGAAGAATCGGAAGAAGAAGTCGACCTGTCAGCAGAGGAATCATTGGAAGCTGACTCAGATCAAGATGAAGATCATTCATTTGGGGTGGAGCTATCAGAAAGGCCCGAGATTCTCCAAGAAGAACCTGAGTTGCTTTCAGATACGTTTGAGGAAGAGGAAGAGAAGCTTGATGAATTAGAGTCTTCTGAACTTGACGAAGGGATTTCCGATGAATTAACGGAAGTTTCAGACCAAGAGACTCAAGATGAAATTCACCCGGGAACTGAAGAGAGTGGACAGGAATTGGATATGCGCCCTCCACTGCAAACGCTGGTCATCCATACAATTGTTGAGGAACTTGCATACTTTAAAAATAAGTTGAGTTTGGCTGAGTTTGAAGCTCTGACGAAGCAGTATCTGCATCCTGAATTGCATGACAGGGATTATTATGTGCTTTCTCAGCAATTGATACAACGATACAATGAATTGAAAGAATACAAGAAGCTGAAATTGTTTATAGATGAAATTGAGGATCGATTTAGTTCTTACCCGATATTGAAAAGTGAATTGAATGATTATAAAGAAATTGCTTGGATGAATATGATTAAAGAATAATTGATGTAAATTGGAAGGGATTAGGTGTATTGGTATGAAAAAAAGTGCTGAAATTGTAGGTTTGCCCATCATTAGTATTGCAGACGGAGTTGAAATCGGTAGTGTAAAATCTCTTGTCGTGAATCCTGAAAAGGGATCAGTAGACTTTCTTACTATCGAACATGAAGACTGGCAAGTAAGTGTCAAGGCGATTCCTTTTAAAAAGGTCATTGGGATCGGGGAATATGCGGTAACGGTTGAAAATGGCAACGCTGTGATCGATTTGAATGAAATTCCGATTGCGAATGCGCTTGTGAACAAGAAAATCAGAATCAATGATACGAAGGTTATGTCAAGGAAAGGTCAATTGATCGGGGAAGCGAAGGAGTATTATGTCGATGATGAAACAGGAAATATCATCGGGATCCTGGTTGCTATGAAAGAAAATGAAAAAGTATTAGAGTCTGAACAAATATTGACTTATGGAAAAGATATCCTGATTGTACAGGAAGGTTCAGCTGAACGCTTCAAAGACTCTGTAGAAGATCTTCTTCCAACTGCACAGGCGGAACAAAATCTTGACTTCGAAGAAACGGAAACGAATGACCTTGAAAATATAAAGAATAAGCAGGCAGGCCTTCTGAAAGGCAAGCGTGTAACGAAAGACATCCTCGGAATCTCTGGTGAGACCCTTATTTCCAAGGGGACAATCCTGACTGAAGAGGATATTGCAAAAGCACAAAACGAAGGGCCTTCCGTTTTTGTTGAACTGACTATGAATACTCAAGAATAATGTGAAAGGAGCAATTGACATGGAGAACAGACCATTTAAGAAAGTATTTTTCCCATTACTCTCCTCAACAGTATTTATTTTCGGTTTCTCCCATGCCGGCTCTTTTGCACTGGATAAATTCACCGGGGTGTCAGTGGTGCAGCCATCGACTAGTGTAGCTTCTGTAGACATAGGAGGACAGTCAGAGCAGCAGGCAAAGGAAGCTTTGGCCCAGGCTGCAGCCGACTGGAAAGCCACAGCGAACATGTCGGCTGAACTTTCAGGTGAAGAAACACCTATAGATTTATCAGTATTTCATATTGATATAAATAAAAGTTTACAGTCTGCCAATGAGGGAGGTCAAAATCCATTGGCCATCACGTTGGATGCGGAAAGTCTAATGGAACAACTGACAGCTGCTTTTCCTGATATGAAGGTGGAAGAAATGGACACTGCATCATTCCAGCAGGACCTGCTGAGCCAAGCATCCATGCTTCCAAGCAGTTCTGTCATCTCTTTAAGTGACTATTTTCCTGAAGGAAGTGTCGAGGAGGTAACCGCTGAAGCTCTTACTGAAGAGATAACCGTTACCCCTGAGGTAAAGAGATTCATAGAGACATTTCCGCAAATCGTCATTAAGCAGGGTACAGACTTTTCTTTCCTGCGCCACCTGGATGAGAATGGATTTGCCATACAGGAAAATGGTGAAGACCTAAGTGTTATATCATCGCTATTATATAAGCTCATCCTGCAATCTAACTTTTCAATCATTGAACGCAATACAAGCGCGGAACTGCCGGAAGAGATCGAACTTGGGTACGAGGCGAAAATTGATGAGGGCAGCAATCAGGACTTTGTGTTTGCCAATCCTAATAAAACGGATTATGTCATCCAGCTGGAATTGCTTAATAACCAAATCTATGGGAAATTGATCGGTTTTCCATTGGCGACTGACTATAAAGTTGCATTAAAAGACAAGGAAGAATTTTCACCAAAGAAGATAGTGCAGTATAACCCGTTTCTTGATCAAAATGTTGTTCAAGTGCCTGAGGAAGGGCGGAAAGGCGTCTTGATTAAAGTATTCCGCCAGAGTGTTGGTGGAAATGGGGAATTGCTTGAGGAAAAACTGATTTCTGAAGATTTTTATCCGCCTGTCCATAGAATTGAGATTCATAGTTTGGAAGAAGCACCTGAAGATATTGAAGATACCGATATTGTCGAAGGACCGGTTCCTGATAGCTCCGATTCTGAGGACTCCGCGGGACCTCCTCCTAATTCAGGAAGCAGTCAAGATTCAACCGAAAGCGAACAATCTGTCGATGACAATGAAGAATCAGATGCGGCCTCTGATTCCGCTTCCGGTGTGAAAGGCAAGAAATCACAAGAGCAAAAGAAGAATAAATGAATAAATTTCAAATAAGCTGGTGATTGCATGGTTCAGACGAGGAAGAGGCTCGGGGATCTCCTGGTAGAGGCGGGTCTTATTTCAGAAGAAAAACTTAATATGGCTCTTCAGGAAAAAGAGCAGGGACAAAAGCTCGGCGATGCTTTGCTGCAAAAAGGTTATATTACCGAACAGCAGCTGATTGAGGTGCTTGAATTTCAATTGGGAATCCCTCATGTCAGTCTTTACAGATACCCTTTTGATACGAATCTGTTCCACCTGATTCCCAAGGAAGAAGCGAAACGCAATTTGATGATCCCTTTGAAAAAAGAAGGGGAAAAACTGTATGTTGCAATGTCAGACCCCATGGATTTCTATGCAATAGAGGACTTGAGGCTGTCGACCGGCTTTCAAATTGAAACAGCTATCGCTACCAAAGATGATATCCTCAGAGCGGTAACGAAGTATTACGATACAGAGGAGGGCTTTGAGGAGCTGGTTAACGAGAAGCCAGAAAAAAGTTCCATTGAAGAACAGACCATCGTTGACCAGGACTCTCCCATCGTAAAACTCGTCAACCAGATCCTTTCAAATGCTGTCACACAAAAAGCGAGTGATATCCATATTGATCCGCAGGAAACCAAAGTATCCATCCGCTACCGGATCGACGGTGTGTTAAGAACAGAACGAAATCTGCCGAAACATATGCAAAGCATGCTGATTGCGAGAATTAAGATCATGGCTAATCTTGATATTACGGAATTCAGGATTCCCCAGGATGGAAGAATCAAGACCAATGTTGATTACAGGCCAGTCGACCTCCGAATCTCGACTCTTCCTACCGTATTCGGCGAGAAGGTTGTTATGCGGATACTTGATCTGAGCAGTGCCCTGAATGATATTAAACAGCTGGGCTTTAACAAACTAAACTACAAGAGATTCATGGATATGATTCAGCAGCCAACCGGAATCGTGCTGATCACGGGACCGACTGGATCAGGGAAGTCATCGACACTGTATGCGGCATTGAACCATTTAAACAGTGAAGAAGTTAATATTATTACGGTTGAAGATCCTGTTGAATATCAATTGGAAGGAATCAATCAGATTGGTGTCAATCCAAATGTCGGCCTGACATTTGCCAAAGGTTTAAGGGCCATCCTCCGTCAGGATCCCAACGTCATCATGGTCGGGGAGATTCGTGATAAGGAAACGGTAGAAGTTGCGATCCGTGCTTCCCTGACAGGACATCTCGTGCTGAGTACCATACATACCAATGATTCCCTCGGGACTATCACTCGGCTGCTCGATATGGGTGTAGAGCCATTCCTGGTGGCCTCTTCTTTAAGTGGAATTGTTGCCCAGCGCCTTGTCAGAAGGGTCTGTCGGGATTGCGGACGTGAACAAGAACCGAGCAAGAGAGAAGTTGAAATTTTTTCTAAAAGAGGCATGAAAATCGACAAAATCATGCGGGGAAGCGGCTGCTCTTCCTGCAACATGACAGGCTATAAAGGGCGTCTCGCCATTCATGAAGTTCTTGTTATGAATGATGATATGAAAAAAGTGATTCTGAATGGAGAATCCTTTTCCAAGCTGCGTGAGTATGCGGTGAAAAACAGGACCATTTTTCTTGTGGATGATGGATTATTAAAAGTAAAACAAGGATTGACAACGACCGAAGAGATTCTTCGAGTAGCAATTTCAGAATAGGTGAAGCCGATGAAAGAAAGAATAGATTACTTATTGCGTTCAGCGTATGAATTGAAGGCATCTGATATACACTTGACAGTCGGGGCTCCTCCCGTTTTTCGGCTTCATGGTGACCTGAGGCGATACGGAAAGGAAGTATTAAAACCGGCTGATACGGAAGGTATGGCAAAGTCGATCATCCCTGAAGATCTTTGGAAAATGTTTTTAGATCAGGGAGAGCTTGATTTTTCTTACGGTATCCCTGGCATTTCACGGTTCAGGATCAATGCTTATCAGCAACGCTCCTGTGTCTCGCTTGCCATCCGGATTGTTCCGACAAGCATACCGAGTGTTGATGAGCTTGGTCTTCCGCCTGTATTAAAGAAAATCACGGAAAAACCTCAAGGTCTTGTGTTGGTGACAGGTCCTACAGGAAGCGGAAAATCGACTACACTCGCGTCAATGATCGATCATATTAACCGTACGATGAGGAAGCATGTCATTACACTGGAAGATCCCATTGAGTATCTTCATAAACATGGAACCAGCATCATCGATCAGCGTGAAGTCGGATTCGACACAAAGAACTTTTCTAAAGGTCTTCGAAGCGCTCTCCGTCAGGATCCGGACATTATTCTTGTCGGCGAGATGCGGGACCTGGAAACAATCCATACAGCGATCACCGCGGCGGAGACGGGCCACCTCGTGTTCGCCACACTTCATACATCAAGTGCGGCAGCGACCATTGAACGGATTGTGGATGTATTTCCTCCTGAACAGCAGGCTCAGATAAGAATACAGCTTGCCTCTGTCCTGGTAGCGATCCTCTCACAAAGACTATTTCCTGTTGTGGATAAAAGGGGAAGAAGAGCTGCAACAGAATTACTTGTCAACAATGCGGCCATCGCCAATTTGATCCGGTCTGAAAAGGTCCATCAAATCGATAATATTTTACAGACATCCAAAGGGCTGGGCATGCACCTCATGTCTACCAGCATTAAGAATCTCTATGAATCCGGGGTCATTTCCCGTGAATCCGCCTTCCCTTTTATTGAAATGGAGCAGATGTCATAATGGCACGATTCAAATATACAGGCCGAGGGCGGACAGGCATGAAGTCGGGGATATTGACGGCAGGATCTACAAGGGATGCAATGCTCAAACTGAAAAAGCAGGGCATTCGTGTAATTGAAATGAATGAAGTGCCAGAAACACTGCTGACCAAGGACATTGCGATTGGAAATCCGGTCAAGCTGCAGCATATGGTCATCTTCCTGAGGCAATTTGCCACACTTCTGCAAGCAGGTGTGACCGTTGTGGATGCCACTGATATCCTTTCTTCACAGACAGAAAGCAAAGCCCTCAGCAAAGCACTGGATGAAGTACAATTGGAATTGAAAGACGGAAATCCGCTGTCCGATGCTTTGGCAAAATATAGAAGGATCTTTGAGCCAATGATGATTAATATGATCAGGGCTGGGGAAGCATCGGGCAGCCTTGATGAAACTCTTGAAAGTCTGGCTACTCATTATGAAAAGCAGCATATGACGAAACAGAAAATCATCTCGGCTCTCGCTTATCCGGCGGTAGTCGGGGTGATCGCCATAGCGGTTGTCATCTTTCTGCTTGTTGCTGTTGTCCCAACTTTCGTGACAATGCTTGCCGATTTTGGTGGAGAACTGCCTGCCATCACACAGTTTGTCCTGAACTCAAGTGAGTTCATGCAGCAGTACTGGTATTTGGTGACTGCGGGAATGGCCGGATTTGCAGCTGCATTGATGGTACTGAAGAAAAACCGCAGGACGAAGTATTACTTCGACTATGCATTGCTTCGTATGCCGATCTTCGGAAGTATTATTCAAAAAGCCGCACTCGCGAGAATGACACGGACATTAAGCTCCTTGTTTTCAAGCTCTGTGCCGATCCTGCAGGCGCTGGCCATTGTGGAAAAGGTCGTGGAAAATGAAGTGATTGCGAAGACTCTCCGCAATTCAAGGTATGCCCTTGAGAAAGGGACATCGTTGACTGAACCAATGAAAAAACATTGGGCTTTCCCTCCGCTTGTGACCCAGATGATTGCCATCGGGGAATCAACCGGATCGCTGGATTCCATGCTCGGGAAAGTGGCGGATTTCTATGAAAAAGAAGTTGAAAACAGTACTGACCGACTAAAATCTCTTATCGAACCCCTGATGATTGTCGTACTGGCGGCATTGGTGGGCACTATCGTGACATCCATTATGGTGCCGATGTTCGAAATCTTTAACAACGTACAAGGCTATTAAACAATTTCTTTAAAATTTTTACAGATTGCCACTTTTCATGACAAAATTGTCATGTATAATTAAAGTAGGAATAATCTATCTAATCCAAAAGACTCATAGGAGGTACGGGAAATGTTGAAAAAATTAGGTCAAAAGTTGAAAGACCAACGAGGGTTAACACTTATCGAATTACTTGCTGTTGTCGTAATTTTGGGAATCATTGCTGCTATTGCGATTCCTAGTATTGGTGGATTGATTAACAACTCTAAGAAGGACGCTCATATTGCGAATGCTCAGCAGATGGTTAGTGCTGCGAGGTTGGCTGTAACGTCAACAGATGTACAAACTAGTAAAACGTATACACTAAAATCTTTAGTTGATGATGGTTATTTAGAACCTGTCGAGAATCCATCTGATTCTTCCGGATACAAGGATGATACTAGCCTAGTAACTGTTACGAAAGAAGCTAATGGAAGTTACTCTTATAAGGTTACATTAAAAGGGGTTAGTGGATCTACTCATGTTGATGATAAAGATCCAGATGCCTTAACAAGATCAGATATCATTCTTTAATGATTAGTATTTTTATTATTGTATACGGCCTACTCCTAGGCTCCTTCTACAACGTAGTCGGCCTCCGGGTGCCGCTTAAACAATCGATCGTCAAGCCGCGGTCCTCGTGTCCGGGCTGCGGACATACATTGACGGCAATGGAACTGATTCCGGTTTTGTCATATGTATTTCAAGGAGGAAGGTGTTCCCGCTGCCGGGAACGCATTTCTCCTCTTTATCCTTTAGTGGAAGCTGCCACAGGGACTTTGTTTGTAATCTCGTATTCTATCATCGGATGGGAGTGGGAACTGCTCGTTGCTCTCACACTGGTTTCGCTTTTTATCATCATCTTGGTTTCTGATATAAAATACATGATTATCCCTGATAAAGTTCTGTTGTTTTTCTCGGGGCTTTTTTTATTAGAAAGAATTTTTATACCTTTAGATCCGCGCTGGGACTCTTTAGCGGGAGCAGCGTTAGGGTTCGGGCTACTGCTTTTGATTGCGGTCATCAGTAAGGGGGGAATGGGCGGCGGAGATATTAAACTATATGCCGTCATCGGCTTTGTACTCGGTGTTAAACCGATGCTTCTCTCCTTTTTCCTTGCTACCCTGCTGGGAGCGGGAATCGGGATCATTGGCTTGGCGGCAGGCTTCTTTGAAAGGAAGAAACCGATTCCGTTTGGGCCGTTTATCGCTGCAGGAACTTTAATATCCTATTTCTACTATGAAAATATCATTAATTGGTATTTATCACTTTTACTCGGGTTTTAGGTAAAGGGGTTATATTCAATGAACTTTGGATTGTTTGGAAATAACAAAAGAATAGCGAACCTTGTCATCACCGACACAGCAATCCGGTATGCAGACTTGAAGATGGAGTCTCCGCTGACTTTGTACAGCTATGGTGAGAAGCTTCTTCCTCAAGGTATCATCACGGATGGAAAGATCATTGAATATGAGACCCTTGCCATGATTCTGGAAGAGTGTATTGCTGAATGGGGAATTATGAAACGGCCGGTCCGTTTCATTGTTCCCAGCACGTCCATCATTGTCAAAAGGATTCTTGTTCCCTCTGACATCAGGGAAGATGAGTTAAAAGGTTATATATTCATGGAAATCGGAACAAGTATCCATCTTCCGTTTGAAGATCCTCTCTTCGACGTAGTGCTTCTGGGGCAGAAAGGGGATAAGCAGGAAATCTTACTGGTAGCTTCCCCCGAAGAAGTCATCCATTCGTATCGGGACATTTTGGAGGAAGTAAAATTGAAGCCGGTGGTGGCTGATATTTCACCGTTGGCTCTGTACCGATACTTTTATCTGCAAGATATGGTGAGAAGTACTGATCATGAAATGCTCCTTCAGTTTGATGAGAAACTTTTGACCATTTCCATCTTCCATAATAACCAGCCGATCTTCCTGAGGCCGATTTCCCTGCAGGGAGACCTTGAATTGGTTGAACCATCGGAACGTCAGTCTGGCGGACTGCTGTTCTATTTGGAGGATACCTTTAAAGAGATTGAGAAAGTGTTCAGCTTTTATAAATATTCCTTGAATAAAGGAGAGGTCAACGTCAACAAGGTCATTCTGACAGGAGACCACCTTTATCTTAATGAGATCTATCAAACCTTATCAGAAAGACTGGATGTCTCTGTTCACAGGTCCCCGAAAGACACAGTCATGGACACGAGTGGACGGCCAATACCTGGTCATTTCGACTTGGCAATCGGTTTGGCATTGAAAGAGGTGCTCTGATGCTGATCGATATTAATTTGCTTCCTCAGAAGGAACGCAAGCGGAGGCTGCCGGTATACATTGGGCTTGCAGCACTGATTCTTACGCTGCTCGGCACGGGTTTCCTGTTGATTCATACCCATCTTTCACAGCAGGAACTGGAGAATATAACCAAAAATCTAGAAATGAAGAAGGAATACCGCCTTCAGCAGGAAATAGCCGTAAATAATATTGAGTCTTCCGATGGGGTAGAGCAGCTTCATACAGCTGTCCAATGGGCTGAACAATATCCGATTGATACGGTTCCTGTTCTTGAACACCTTACCTCCCTTCTACCGGAGAGAGGTTTCTTCAGACAGTTCAGCTACACAGAGGATGGCATGGTCAACTTGAATGTTCAGTTTGATACAAGCAGGCAGGCTGCCTACTTCCTCAATGATCTTAAAAATTCGGATTGGATCAGCGAAGCCAAACTGACTTCTCTGTTAACGTCTTTAAGTGAAGCGGATGAAGGCATATTTGTTCTTCCGGAAGATCAACTTATGCCAAGGTATCTTGGGCAGTATGAAGTTTTATTAAATCAGGCATTCATTAAGAATGAGCTGCAGACTGAATATCAAGGAGGGGATGATTGATGAACCTCCAATTTGAAAAAAGAGAATGGCTCTTGATGGCCGGCTCGGTTATTCTTGGGTTGTGTATCTTGGCTGTTGTTTATTTCCTCATGTATAATCCGGTTCAAAAAGAAATCGCTGTCCGTGCACAGGAATTGGAGACAGAGGAGAAGCTGATTTCCATATTGGAAGAGAAGACAAGCAATATTGAGCAGGAAACGTTTCAAAATTCCATTTCCCTGCAGAAAAAAGTGCCTGTTAAACCAATGACAGAAAAGTTGATTCTGGATTTGGAGAAAGCAGAAACCATTTCAAACAGTTTCATATCCAGTATTCAGTTTTCAGAAGGAGATGTCATCCTCCCGCTTACTTCTCAAAGTGCAGAGGAAGATATAGAAAATCTGTCAACTGATGATGATAATGAAGATTCAGGGGAAGCAGCGGCACAACCTCAGGAGATCCTGCCTCAAGGATTGAAAAAACTCAATGCAACCCTTTCTGTCGAGTCACCAAGCTACTTTGAAATGGAAAAATTCCTTCAAGTTCTTGAAGAGCTTGACAGAATCACTGAAATTGAGCAAATTGCATTCGAGGGACCGGAGGAATCGACGATACAAGGGGACAGTTACGATAAAGTCAGCTATAAGCTGGTGGTGGCTGCTTTTTACCTGCCTGGCCTTATGCAGCTTATAGAGGAAATGCCTGGGCTGAAGAGTCCGCCTCCTGCCAATAAAGTGAATCCATTCAGCAGTTACAGTGACTTGGAAGAAGAAGATGAGTAATAAATATAGAAGGGCATGAAGGGTTACTCTTGTATTTTCTCCTGAACACCTGTTTGGGCCAATAAAAAAATTGACGAAAACCTCTGGGGACAAGACGACAAAAGTCTTGTTCTTTTTTTTATGCACTATGATAGCATAAAAAAAACGACACAGAGGAGGGGGACAGAAATGGACAAGCGGGGAAACAAAGACGGTAAAATCACTATTAAAATCAATGGTGACAAAAAGAATTACAATGAAGAACTGCTTGTACATAATTGGAAGTTAGGGGAAGAAGAATCGGCCGCTGCCGAAGAGAGTGCAGAGGATGATTCTTTTGATTGGGTCCTTCCAGATGAAGATCCGGCTCCTAAAGAATTCAAGAAAATTAATTATGTGCAGAAAAAGAAAGGAAAAAAACACTTTACCGGCAGGCAGATCACTCCTGGTATAGCTAGAATGATCTATACGCTGGTCGGTGCGGTTGCGATCTCATTGATATTCGGCTTCATTATCCTTAATGTAATCACAGACGGAGAACAGTCCATACCGGCAGTACAGCTGCAGGAGGCTGCAGATGCCAGCGATGCTGATAAGGAAACCGCCACTGCTTCTGGCGGTGCTATTACTTTAGAGAGTCTGTCTGCTTCCGTTCTTCAGGGAGGTTTTTTTTCCACATCGGATTCAGCCAATGCCATGAAAGCCGCCTTAGAGGCAAAGGGCATCCCTACGGCAGTGATTGAAATGGAGGCCAGCTACTATTTATTTGTCGGAACAGCAGGTGATCTTGAAGGTGCGAAGGCAATGGGAAAAAAGCTCTCAGGTGAAAATATTGAGGTATATGCGAAGGATATCGTGCTTCCAGAAAAGAATATCGAGGGAACAAAAACAGATGCTGACTTTATAAAAAAATCCCAAAGCGTATATGCAGCAGTTGCAGCAGAAAGTTCAAATGCGTATACAAACGGAACAATCAATGGAGAAAAAATGATCGAGATCAGCGTGCTTCTAAAGGATCTCTCAGCTCAAAAGGTAAGTGAAAATATGGCGGGACTGAAAGCGAGCTTGGAAGCAGCAGCAACAAGTCTCAAGGAATATCAATCTTCTTCTGATCTCACCAAATTAATTGATTCACAACAATTTTTGCTAAGTTACTTGGAGTCTTATCAAAAATTGTAGGTTTATCCGGAATAATGGATATTTTCCGGGAAATATATACTAAAGGGGCAGAGTAAAAGCATTTACTTTGCTTTTTTTATAGTCTGATAAGCCTCCTTATTAGTGTATCCGGTTACTAGGCACGCCGGCTCTCATGCTTTAGTCTTCCTAACGGTTCATAGGAAAATAACGATCGAATGGCTATGCTTTTCCTCCCCTAAAGGAGAAGCCATTCCGCTTTGGTTATTTGTTGTGAAAGGGACAACTATTTGGTACGATGAATTTGTATCTCCCAATCTTACGGAAGAAGGGAACGGTGTATGAATTGCCAAACCTCATATTAGCTTCAGGTTCTCCCCGCAGAAAAGAACTCCTGCAACAAATTCAACTATCTTTTTCAATTGAAGTCAGCAATGCAGATGAAACGTTCGCGCCGGAACTTCAGCCGCATGAAGTCGTGATGGAGCTGTCTAAGCGAAAAGCCGTCTCCGTGGCAGCACAGCACCCGGAATCTTTTGTAATTGGCTCGGACACGGTGGTGGTTTTTAATAATGAAATCATGGGAAAACCTTCCGATTCAGAACATGCCAAAGAAATGCTGCGGACACTTTCGGGAAACACTCATTCCGTGTATACAGGTGTTGCAATTGTGAACAACAAAAAGGAAAAAATGTTTTACAAAAAAACAGATGTAACGTTTTGGGAGCTGACAGAAGAGGAAATAGAAACGTATACAGCTTCCGGTGAACCACTCGATAAAGCCGGCGGGTATGGAATACAGGGGATAGGCGCCTTTCTGGTGAAAGAAATCAAAGGTGATTATTTTTCTGTTGTCGGACTGCCGATTTCCCAGGTATACCGCAGCTTGAAAGAGATGGGCTATCACCCGTAAGCATATTTCATCTCTTTTTCCTCCCAAGCGTTATAATTGGGAGGTAAGGAATATTGCAAGAAACAAAACTAATGATCAGAGATTATCCTACTGATGAAAGACCGCGCGAGCGAATGGTTCAAAACGGCGCTTCCAGCCTGTCCAATCAGGAACTCCTGGCCATCATCTTAAGGACCGGCACAAAATCAGAGTCCGTCCTTCAATTATCGAACCGGGTCCTGACAACATTTGAAGGCCTAAGGCTTTTGAAAGATGCTTCTCTTGAGGAGATTATGAATATTAAGGGCATCGGGCTGGCTAAAGCGGTACAGATCATGGCTGCTGTAGAAATTGGCCGGCGCATTGGCAATCTTGCTTACGATGACCGTTACTCCATTCGGTCTCCCGAAGATGGAGCTAACTATGTGATGAACGATATGAGATTTCTGTCACAGGAACATTTCGTTTGCCTGTATCTTAATACAAAAAATCAAGTCCTCCACAAACAGACCATCTTTATCGGCAGCCTGAATGCCTCAATCGTCCATCCCCGTGAAGTCTTTAAGGAAGCTTTCCGAAGATCCGCGGCCTCCATCATATGTATCCATAATCACCCATCAGGAGACCCGACTCCTAGCCGGGAGGATATTGAAGTGACTAAGCGGCTCGTCGAATGTGGAAAAATAATAGGCATTGAGGTGCTGGACCATCTCATTATCGGCGAAAAGAAATATGTCAGCCTTAAGGAAAAAGGATACTTATGATACTTTGTTTTTTGTGATGGTTAGGCTATAATATTGTTTATGATTTTTGGAAGCTTAAATATATAGGGAAAGATCTTATATAGATTGGAATGAACCCATTCCGTATTAGAAAGGGAGATACAACAATGTTTGGTACAAAAGATCTTGGAATAGATTTAGGAACGGCTAACACACTTGTATATGTAAAAGGAAAAGGAATCGTCGTCCGTGAGCCTTCAGTGGTTGCTTTGCAGACCGACTCAAAGCAAATCGTTGCTGTGGGGAACGACGCTAAAAATATGATCGGAAGAACACCGGGGAATGTAGTGGCCCTGCGCCCGATGAAAGACGGTGTCATCGCTGATTATGAAACAACTGCTACGATGATGAAATACTACATAAAACAGGCGACAAAAGGAAAAGGATCGTTTTCCCGTAAGCCTTATGTAATGATTTGTGTTCCGTCGGGCATTACAGCGGTTGAAGAACGTGCAGTCATCGATGCGACCCGACAGGCGGGCGCAAGAGATGCATATACGATTGAAGAACCTTTTGCGGCGGCAATCGGCGCTAACCTTCCTGTATGGGAACCGACCGGCAGCATGGTCGTTGATATCGGGGGTGGAACAACGGAGGTTGCGATTATATCCCTCGGCGGAATTGTGACGAGCCAATCGATCCGTGTCGCAGGTGATGAAATGGATGAAGCCATCATCAATTACATCCGCAAAACGTACAATCTTATGATCGGCGACCGCACTGCTGAAACGATTAAAGTTGAAATCGGCTCTGCCGGAGACTCTGAGGGTGTCGATACTCTTGATATCCGCGGCCGAGATCTATTGACAGGGCTTCCGAAAACCATTGAAATCACAGCAGAGGAAATTGCAGCTGCCCTTAGGGATACGGTATATTCAATCGTGGATGCAGTTAAGAGCACACTTGAAAAAACACCACCGGAACTGGCGGCAGACATCATGGATAGAGGAATTGTTCTCACTGGAGGCGGGGCACTCCTTCGCAACCTGGATAAAATTATCAGTGACGAAACCAAAATGCCTGTCCTGATTGCAGAAAACCCGCTTGATTGTGTCGCCATCGGTACAGGTAAAGCCCTTGATCATATCGATTTATTTAAAAACAAAAAATAAGTAGAGTTAACTAAAGATGGGGCTGCACTCATTGAAGGATATCGTGAGCAGTCCCTTCTTATTTGTGTAAATTGGTATAAGTATCCGTTCAGTCAGTGGCCCTTCTGGACGGGCTTTCTTTAAAAGCCTCTTTTTCCTTTTTGCGAAAAATGGTAGATTAAGTAGTGTGCTTGTGTATTAATATATAGATTTAACCAAGACAGAAAATAAGTGTAAAAGATAGAGGTGTCTTACATGCCCCGCTTTTTTTTGAATAAACGATTGATCATCCTTCTTGTCAGCATCATCGTGCTGGTGGCATTGATAGGATATTCTGTTCGTGAGAGGGATAATATATCCTGGCCGGAACAGTTCGTAGGAGATATTGTTGGATTCGGGCAATCCCTTGTGTCCAAACCGGTTGGAGCTATTGCCGGTTTCTTTGAAAATGTGAAAGATCTTCAAAATACTTATACTGAAAACCAGAAACTGAAATCCCGTCTGGAAGAGCTTGTGAAATTGGAAACAATGGTAAAAGATCTTGAACAAGATAATGATGAACTGCGCAGCATTTTGGATAAGCAAGAAAATTTAAGGGACTTTGACTCCATTCAGGCAACCGTCATTGCGAGGAATCCCAGCCAGTGGGAGGATTTACTCATAATTGATAAAGGAAAAGTTCAAGGCGTACAAGCCAATATGGCTGTCATCACTTCTCAGGGTCTGATTGGAAAGGTGAAAAGCGTCAAGCAATTCTCTTCTACCATTGAACTGCTCAGCAACAAGAATCCGAATAACAGGATTTCTGCCCTGATTCAAGGAGATGAGAACGTTATCGGTTCCATTGAAGGGTATGATACGGACAGGGATCAGCTGCTGGTCAAACGTATCCCGAATGATATGAAGGTCGAAGAAGGAGCCAAAGTCATCACTTCCGGACTTGGCGGCGTCTTTCCGAAAGGGCTTCCAATCGGGGAAGTGAAGGAAGTCGTTCCCGACCAATATGGATTGACACAGACTGCATATGTTGAACCGACAGCTGATTTGTATCATCTCGAACACGTCATTGTAGTGGACAGAAGCAAGGTGAGCATTGACCTGGAGGAGCCGGCAGAAGCGGAGGGTGAAGAATGAAGAAACTTTTCCTTCCGTTCATCGCCTTAATCTGTTTTTATGGATCAAGCTTGCTTGTAACGTACCTGCCTATGGGTGTGTTTAATAGTGATAGAGTTCTTGTACCTCATTTTCTGATCATTTTCATTTTGCTTATGAGTGTTTATTATCATAATGCGTCAGCAATGCTATATGCTTTTATCTTTGGTTTCTTATATGATTCCTTTTTTACAGAAGTCCTGGGCGTGCACTTATTCATCTTCCCGTTTGTCACGTTCCTGACTTCCAGGATGATGAAAGTATTGCACAGCAACTTGTTGGTTACCAGCATCGTCATTCTATTGAATTTGTCGATTTTGGAATTTCTCGTTTATGAAATCAACTTGCTGATCGGCAAGACCGACTGGGCCATTGCCATGTTTGCCGATCTGCGTCTATGGCCGACTCTTGTACTGAACGCAGCCTTTTTAATTATTTTTTCTTATCCATTAAAATCACTTCTTATGAAGCTTCAAAAAGAAAGGCTGGAAGACTGAAAATAGTCTTTTGTCTCAAAGACGTAATCTAAAGGATGAAGGTATAGACTAAGGAGCCAAGGCAAAGTATTGCCTCACCTCTTATCTAACCTGGAGGTTAACAGCTGGATAGTTTAAAATCGTCGGCGGAATCCAGTTGACAGGAAAGGCCAAGGTAACGTACTAATATAATCCTCTTATCGGATTAAGCCTGCCGGTCAGGTGTCAGTAAATTTGCAACAATAATAATAAAATAACTTTTGAAAAAGAGGAAACGAGCATGCATTTGTCGAATTTAATGACGACTGAGGTGAATTATTCCGACATGAAAAACAGGCAAAATGTTATGATAAAAGGCACAAAAGATGGACTTACCCTTCACCTGAATGATCAGTGTTCTTTTGAAGACCTGAAAAAAGAACTGAAGGATAAGCTGACGGCCCAATATCGTCAAACTGAGGGCACTCCTCTTATTACCGTTAAAATCCAAGCAGGAAACCGATATTTGACTTCTCGGCAGAAAGAGGAGCTGAAAGAGATAGTAAGCGAGAAACGCAATTTGTCAGTTCACGAGATTTCAAGCAATGTCGTGACGAATGAAGAAGCGTTAAAGATGAAAGAGGAAAGCGAAATACATACCATCGCCGGTATCATCCGTTCCGGACAAGTGGTTGAAGTGCCGGGAGATCTGCTGATCATTGGGGATGTCAATCCTGGCGGGACTGTTAAAGCAGCAGGCAACCTCTATGTGATGGGCTCCCTTAAAGGAATTGCCCATGCTGGGTATATGGGGAGTCAGGAAGCGGTGATTGTCGCTTCGCAGATGACACCTTCCCAGCTTCGCATTGCGGATTGCCTGAACAGGGCTCCTGATCATTTTGATAAAGAAGAAGGACACGAGATGGAGTGCGCTTACATAGATGATTCAAACCAAATCGTGATAGACAGATTACAAGTTTTAAAACATCTTAGACCTAATATTACTAGTTTTAAAGGGGGACGCTAATGTGGGGGAAGCGATAGTAATTACTTCAGGTAAAGGCGGTGTAGGGAAAACGACTACATCGGCAAATGTTGGTACGGCATTAGCTCTGCAAGGGAAAAAAGTTTGTTTAGTGGATACTGATATTGGACTGCGCAACCTCGATGTTGTCATGGGGCTTGAGAACCGCATCATTTATGACCTAGTGGATGTTGTGGAAGAACGCTGTAAAATCCATCAGGCTCTTGTGAAAGACAAACGCTTTGATGATAAGCTCTTTCTGCTTCCTGCAGCGCAGACAAGCGACAAGTCCGCGGTTTCTCCTGCACAGATGAAAAAACTGATTGAAACACTGAAGCAAGACTATGATTATATTATTATTGATTGTCCTGCGGGAATTGAGCAGGGATATAAAAATGCCGTTGCCGGTGCTGACCGGGCAATCGTAGTGACGACTCCTGAAATTTCCGCTGTCAGGGATGCCGACCGTATCATCGGTCTGCTGGAGAAAGAAGATATTGAACCGCCTAAACTGATCATCAACCGAATAAGGACTCATATGATGAAGAGCGGGGAAATGCTGGATGTCGATGAAATCACTACCCATTTATCCATTGATCTGATTGGGATCGTGGCAGACGATGATAATGTTATTAAATCCTCTAACAGGGGAGAGCCGATCGCCATGGATCCAAGCAGCAAAGCGGCCATTGCCTACCGCAATATCGCCCGCAGAATCCTCGGGGAATCGGTTCCGCTGCAATCCCTTGAAGAGGACAGGCAGGGTGTCTTTACTAAGTTGAAAAAGTTTTTTGGTGTTAAAGCTTGATAGATTTTTTAGGGCCGGACTGCATAAGCAGCCCGGTTTTTTAGTTTGTAAGTGTCGTAATTTTTTTCTTAGGGAGCGCTAGGTAGTTTATAGGTGCGTTGTTTGATCGTTTGTTGATGCCAGGCGCAAAGGAAGCAAGATGCATCATTTTTGGGTTAAAATGATGCAGGTGAGGGGAACGCAGTAGGTCATTAGCTCTCCAACTTTAAAATGAAGCCATGCGCTTGTCCCGTGCGGTAGGTTATTAGCGCGCCAACTACAAAATGAAGCCATGCGCTCGTCCCGCGCGGTAGGTCATAAGCTTTCCAACTACAAAATGAAGCCATGCGCTCGTCCCGCGCGGTAGGTCATAAGCTTTCCAACTACAAAATGAAGCCATGCGCTCGTCCCGCGCGGTAGGTCATATGCGTACCAACTACAAAATGAAACCACGCGCGGTAGGTCAAATGCTCTCCAACTCTAAAATGAAGCCATGCGCTCGCCCAGCGCGGTACCTCATTTGCTCTCCAACTTGAAAAGAAAGCCATGTGCTCGGCCCACGTGGTCCCTCATTTTATTTCTTGCTTACCAGGATAAATTTTGTGAAGTGTGGCTGCATCTCTTGAACTTCTTTTTAACAAAGTCTTATAAAAGACCCTTATCAAAGACATATTTTCAAAGGACAAGTCATACATTGATTCCAAAAGGGACTTGTACTACAGGAGGTCTTCATGGGGAGTCAATACGATATAGACGCCTGGGTATACACGTTCCGGCATACAAAAGGGGAATGGTATTATGGGGAATCGAGCGGATGAAATCAGAAAGCGCATAGCTAAGAGAAAGCGAATGAACAGTTATACCCCTACTTCATCCAGGAGTATGCTGCTGCCATCGGATGAGGAGAGGTATGGGGGAGAACGGTTTTCTTCTTATGAAGGAGGTCCTTCAGAAGGAGGGCATCCGCTGTTTAGCAAGGAGCTTTTCATCCTCAAAATCCTTGGGACCAGTGTACTGGTGCTTTGTACGGCTATTTTGTTTCAAAACCAGGTGCCCGGGTTTGACAAAGCCCGTTCCTATGTGGAGAAGACCATGTCGAATGAGTTTCAATTTGCTGCGATTTCCACTTGGTATGAAGACCAATTCGGAAAACCGCTAGCGCTGCTTCCCGCGGGTAAAGAGAGCAGCCAAGCAGGCACGGCTGAAACAGTTGAGTATGCTCTTCCTGCGTCCGGAAAGGTAGTTGAAAACTTCAAAAGCAATGGTCAAGGAATCATGGTGGAAACGGGCAAGGGAGCTAAAGTGGAGGCGATGAAAGGCGGGCTGGTCATTTTTGCTGGAAAGAAATCTGACCTTGGTCAAACGGTGATTATTCAGCACGATGATAAGTCTGAATCCTGGTACGGCCACCTGAACACCATTGAAGTAACACAATATGAGACCGTCAAGGCAGGGGGTCCTGTCGGCACGGTAACGGATGAAGAAAACTCTGCAACCGGGGAATTTTATTTTGCCATCAAAAAAGAGGATGCTTTCATCGATCCAATCCAGGTGATATCTTTTGAATGAATTCATGAAGCTGCTGAAGAAGATATACATTCATCCGCTGCTATGGGCGGCGGCTGGCCTGGCAATACTTACCGCCCATTTTACAGAGTTGATCATGCTTTTTATCATCATTTTTATACATGAGTTGGGACATGGAGTCACGGCTCATGTTTTTTCTTGGCGAATTAAGCGGATTTCACTTCTTCCCTTTGGCGGTGTAGCAGAAATGGATGAGCATGGTAATAGGTCATTGAAGGAAGAGCTGTTTGTGGTGGCCGGGGGGCCTCTTCAGCATCTTTGGTTGATGGGGCTGGGGAAGCTGCTGTATGATGCCACTCTTCTCTCTTCTTATCACTTTGAGCTTTTCATTCAATTGAATTTAATGGTCCTTCTATTTAATTTGCTTCCGATCTGGCCTTTGGACGGAGGAAAACTGCTGTCCATCTGTCTCGGCTACAAGCTTACATTCATCCATGCCTATCAGTGGACATTAATCCTTTCCTTTGCCGCCCTGCTTCTGTTTCATGCTGTCGTTCTCATGACAGCTCCCTTCCACCTGAATCTTTGGATCATCCTTTCTTTTCTTTACTTTTCGTTATGGGTGGAATGGAAACAGCGTAAGTTTACCTTTATGCGATTTTTATTGGAACGTTATTACGGGAAAAGTGGAGACGTGCGGGATTTGAAGCCGCTTGAAATCAATGGGGAAGAAACCATTTACTCAGGTCTCGAGAAATTTCACAGAGGGTTTAAGCATCCGCTTATTGTCTTTATTGACGGAAAAGAAGCGGGCAAACTTGATGAGAATGAAGTTCTGCATGCTTATTTTACCGAAAAGATGACGACTGCCAAATTCCGGGACCTCCTGTATTTATATTGAAACGTTTGCGAAATGCTTCTTTCCCATATTATGATTAAAAGGCTAACGAAGATGGTTAGCCTTATTCTAGTTGTAAGGCGGAAAGAGGAGCGGTTTAATGAACAAAATTATTGTCAACGCACTGGGAAGGGAAAAAAGATGGGTCCGTCTTCGTGATGGGATAATGGAAAGTTTTCATGTTTATCAACCGGAAAAAGAATCGATTGTAGGAAATATATATTTAGGAAGAGTGGATAAAGTCGAAAAAGGGCTGAACGCTGCTTTTATCAATATTGGAGAAACTAAAAATGGTTTTTTGCATATAGATGATCTGGCAGACTATCTGTCGATGGAAGAAACCGAACGAAAAACAGCTGAAATAAGCAGGCTGCTCCATCAAGGGCAAAAATTGATCGTGCAGGTGAAAAAAGATCCTGCGGGTACCAAAGGGCCGAGACTCACAGGCGTGATTGAACTCAAAGGGACCTCAATTGTATATCTGCCCCACGGAAGGTATACCGCTGTATCCAAGAAAGCTTCCAGTGAAGAACAAAAAAAGAAATGGCGGCGCTTCGGTTCAAGAATAAAAGAAGAACAGGAAGGCATTGTCTTTCGGACAGCTTCACTTAAGAAAAGTGAAACAGCCATCAAAAGTGAATATCTGGAACTGAAAAAACAATATCAAGAGCTATATCATTCTTCTCTAAATAGAAAAGCTCCCTCTTTACTTCATCATCAGGATAGTATGAAAGATGACATTCTAGAGGAAATAAAAAAGGTCAAACAAACTGAGCTTGTCGTCGATGACTTTGCATGGAAGAATGATTTCAAGGAATTCTTACATAACAGTGGAGTCAGCCTCGACGGAGAAGTCAGCCACTTCCAAAGTTATGAGAACATCTTCGGCCACTATCGGGTGGAAGCGCAGATTGAAAAGGCGATGAAAAAGGTGGTCTGGCTTGAGAATGGAGCCACTATCGTCATTGAACCAACGGAAGCATTAACCGTCATCGATGTCAATACAGGTAAATTTACAGGAAAGAGCGACCTGTCCCAAACTGTATTGCAAACGAATGAGCTCGCAGCCAAAGAAATAGCCAGACAGCTGAAAGTCAGGAATCTATCCGGCATCATTCTTATCGATTTCATAGAAATGAAAAACGAACAGCATCAAGCAGAAGTGGTAGCTTCCTTAAAGGAAGGCCTCAAAGAAGATGGAAAGCGGACAACCATCGTCGGGTTCACGGAATTGGGCATCCTTCAACTGACCAGGAAGAAAACGAAACCGCCATTGCTTGAATATCTCAGCTGCCGGTGCCCCGTGTGCATCGGCAGCGGAACCATTCAAAGTGCCGAATCAATGGCCTACAAGCTTGAGAGGGAGTTATATGAGCTTTATCCTGCAGACGAAGATAAAGTCATCATAGAAGCCACAGAGGACGTCCAGAAAGTCTTCAAGGGAGAGAGCTCCCGTTACCAACAAGAGATGGAAAAAGCCATTAAAAAGAAGATTGAGTTTCAAAATGTTAAAAAAAGCCATCCTTTTTATAAAGTCAAAAGGCTGGAGAATTTGTGAAGCTGGATATAAATAAAGATTCAAGTAACCAAGGTTGTTTTTTGACCGGAGCGGAAGGCGGGTGACCTCCTGCGGGACTAGCGTGACGTCTAGTTCCAGCGCCAAGCCCCTCGGGGTCAAATAACCCGAAGAGAATAAAAGGGAAGATCGCCTTTTTTCTCTTCGGAACATTTGCCCGTCGGGGCTGAATGTGGCGCTTCCACTTTTGATGACAGGTGAGACCCCGCAAGCGCAGCTGAGGAGGCTCACCGCCCGCCCCGCGGAGTCACACCCCTGCAGCGCAGGCCAAAAAACCTTTAATGCGTAGTTATATAAGCGTTTATAAAACAATTTAATTCCCACAAAATCTATTGACACCATTCTTCGATATATGATAGGATTCTTATGTTATAGTTTTTGTAGCACCCGTGCTACAACCGCTCAAATCAGGCCATAAGCTTTTGTTGAATAACAAAACGCCTGTACTTGGCGAGTCTGAGTTTATAAGGAGGTGCCATTCATGTACGCAATTATCGAAACTGGCGGAAAGCAAATCAAAGTAGAAGAAGGACAATCCATCTACATTGAAAAGCTTGCAGGAAACGAAGGCGAAACAGTTACTTTTGACAAAGTACTTTTCGTAGGTGGCGACAATGTAAAAGTAGGAAGCCCATTGGTTGATGGAGCTACTGTTACAGCTAAAGTTGAAAAACAAGGCCGCGCTAAGAAATTAGTCGTTTTCAAATACAAGCCGAAGAAAAATTATCGTCGTAAGCAAGGTCATCGTCAACCGTACACTAAAGTAACGATTGACAAAATCAACGCGTAAGGCGCTTGAAAGATGATCAAAGTTTACATCACTAAAGATCCTGGAGGAAGAGTTTCCTCTTTTTCCATGGATGGTCATGCAAATTTTGCGCAGAATGGTCAAGATATCGTTTGTGCCGGAGCATCGGCTGTATCCTTTGGTGCCCTTAACGCGGTCATGTCACTGACCGGGGTTCAACCCGAGATTGACCAGTCGCCTGATGGGGGTTACCTTCACTGCGAATTCCCGGCAGACCTGCCGGAAGAAACAGAAGAAAAGGTCCAGCTGCTCGTACAAGGGATGATTGTCTCTTTACAAACGATTGAACGTGATTATAGCAAGTTTATAAAAATTACCTTCAAAGCGTAGGAGGTGGAACACATGTTAAGATTAGATCTTCAATTTTTCGCATCTAAGAAAGGGGTAGGTTCGACTAAAAACGGTCGTGACTCTATCGCTAAACGTCTTGGTGCAAAACGTGCTGATGGTCAAATGGTTACTGGCGGATCTATTTTATACCGTCAACGCGGTACTAAAATTTACCCGGGAGTTAACGTTGGACGCGGCGGTGACGATACTTTATTCGCTAAAGTTGACGGAATCGTACGTTTCGAGCGTATGGGCCGTGACAAGAAAAAAGTCAGCGTATACCCTGCAGCTAAAGAAGCTTAATGCTTTTTAAAGAAAACTCTAACCGTGTATGCGGTTAGAGTTTTCTTATTTTATGGAGGGGTAGCCCTGACAAATACAGTCGATTCTTGTCTTTTTATCACGAATATTTTCCGTTCCCTTATCCTTTTCTGATATACTACAAGTAAGAAAAGTCCGAACTTTACAGGGAGTTTTATAATGAATAATGAATGGAACCTGGTAGAGGCATTGAGACATGCCCGCCATGACTGGATGAATAGATTACAATTGATCAAAGGCAATATGGATTTAGGAAGAATCGACAGGGCCAGGCAGATTATCGAAGAAATTGTGGCAGAAGCCCAGAATGAATCAAAGCTCTCCAATTTGAGGCTGCCGAAATTTTCCGAATGGATGTTGACGTACAACTGGCAGACTCATTTCATTAAATTGGAGTTTGAAGTTCTTCAGGCAGAAAAGCATACTATTGATGATGACTGTCTTTATGAATGGTTTAGCGGATTGTTCTCTGCTCTTGAAAATTCGGTTAAACCCTATGAAGAAAACAATATGGTCGTAACCATCAGGATTTGCCAGAATGAAGCACGGTTTGAATTGGATTTTAATGGGATAATAGTAGATAGAGAAAACCTGCAGAAATGGATTCATCAGCAAAGCCTGACTGTAACCCTGCATACACTGAACACTGAAGGATTGTTAATGTCCCTGAGCATAGATACATAACCCAAAGAGACAGAAATAAGCGAAAGCGTATTCCTGTGTCTCTTTTTAAAGGAGTGAAAAATAAATGTTTGTCGATCAGGTCAAGATTTATACAAAAGGCGGCGACGGAGGCAATGGAATGGTTGCTTACCGCCGTGAAAAATACGTCCCGGATGGTGGTCCGGCGGGCGGTGACGGAGGCAATGGCGCCGACGTAATATTTGAAGTGGACGAAGGACTGCGTACGCTGATGGATTTCCGTTATCAGCGTCACTTTAAAGCCCCTCGCGGCGAGCATGGGATGAGCAAGAATATGCACGGCAGAAATGCAAAAGACATGGTGGTCAAAGTTCCGCCGGGTACCATCGTAAAAGATGACGATACAGGTGAAATGATTGCAGATTTGACTGAGCATGGCCAGAGAGCCGTCATTTCAAAAGGCGGACGCGGAGGAAGAGGAAATACGCGCTTTGCTACACCTTCCAACCCTGCTCCGGAGTTATCGGAAAAAGGGGAACCAGGTCAGGAACGATATGTCGTGCTTGAATTGAAACTTCTTGCTGATGTCGGACTTGTAGGTTTTCCAAGCGTAGGAAAGTCGACCCTGCTGTCCATCGTTTCAGCTGCCAAGCCGAAAATCGGTGATTATCACTTTACAACCATCGCTCCCAACCTGGGAATGGTGGAAACAGAAGACGGACGCAGTTTCGTCATGGCTGACCTGCCAGGATTGATTGAAGGCGCCCATGAAGGTGTTGGTCTTGGCCATCAATTCCTTCGCCATATTGAGCGTACGCGTGTTATCGTGCACGTCATTGACATGAGCGGCCTTGAGGGAAGGGATCCTTACCAGGACTACCAGACAATCAACGCCGAATTGGAAGCATACAACCTCCGTTTGACGGAACGTCCGCAAATCATTGTGGCCAATAAAATGGATATGCCGGAATCAGAAGAAAACCTCAAGAACTTCAAGGAACAATTGGAAGAGGACTATCCTGTATTCGGTATCTCAGCTGTTACCCGGCAAGGCCTGCGGGACCTGCTTTTTGCGATAGCAGATAAACTTGAGGAAACACCTCAGTTTGCGATGTTCGAAGAAGAGGATGAAGAAACGAAAGAACAGCGTGTCCTGTATAAGCATGAGAAAGCCGAGCAGGAATTCATCATTACCAGAGAATCCGATGGCACATTCGTTGTCAGCGGAGCCAAAATAGAAAGACTCTTCAAAATGACGGACTTCAGCCGTGAAGAATCTCAAAAGCGATTCGCGCGTCAACTGCGCACGATGGGAGTCGACGAGGCATTGAGAGAAAGAGGAGCCAAAGACGGCGATACAGTCAGACTGCTTGAATTTGAATTTGATTTCGTCGACTGATTAAGCTTTGTAATTGGGGGAACCAGCCTTGCGAAAAAAAGCACAGGACGGAAAGTTTTATCTTGTCAGGGAAGATGTACTGCCTGATGCCATGAAAAAAACTTTACAGGCCAAGGAACTGCTCGAGAGGGGCAAAGCGGACTCTGTCTGGGAAGCTGTCCACAGCATCGATTTGAGCCGGAGTGCCTTTTATAAATACCGGGACACTGTTTTTCCGTTTCATACCATTGTGAAAGAGCGGATCATCACCTTAATTTTTCACCTGGAAGATCGTTCCGGTACCCTCTCTTATCTTCTCGGGGAAGTGGCCAAAACGGGCTGTAATATTCTCACGATTCACCAGACGATCCCGCTCCAGGGAAGAGCGACTGTCACTCTTTCCCTCAATATTGCGGAAATCACGGTAGATATTGAGGAAATGTTGAACAGCTTAAGAAAACTGGAATTTATAGAAAAAGTAGAAATGCTGGGCTCTGGAGCCTAGCATTTTTTTTGATGAAAGAAAAAGTGTAACTCTTCGATAGGATATGAAAGTCGACGACAGGATACTCTGCCTCGGCGATAGAAGTACAAAAGTCGTTGATAGACTATGCAAAGTCATTGATAGAGTGACCAAACTCTTCGATAGAAACTTAGCAATACCTTAATAAGACCTTCCTCCGAAGTTGCCAACACTACAACGAATTCAAAGCGCAAAAAAGGACACCCATTAACAGGGCATCCTTCAAGGATCAAGATTCGATTAAGAAACCTGCGTCGTTTAAAGCTTTCTCTGCCTCTGCCATGACCTTTTCACTCGGTGCTGAAATGGTGTGAAGGTGAATGCCGTCTGTCAGCTCAGAGAGGTAAGAGGCATTGGTTTCCTTTATTTTATTCATGAATTGCTTGACTTCGTGGCGGTTGGATACCATGATGGAGGCGGTAAGGTCTCCGTACACTTTATGTTCAATCCGGACATCCTTCACCAGTATCCCATGGTCGACAAGGAGGTTCAGTTCCTCTTCAGTCCTCTCGGGTGTATGTTTGCAGGCGATGGTTTTTTCTACCGTTCCTTCAGGCTGTTTCCGCTGCAAATACAAGTACCCCTGGCTTGTGGCGATGATCGGTTCTTCCCTTGCTTTTAGCAGGGTGATATCACTGACGATGACCTGCCGGCTGACATTCGTGAATTTTGCAAGGTCCCCTCCGGTAATTGGAATTCCTTCTTCGCGAAGTTTAGAAAGAATAAGATTTCTTCGTTCTTCTCCAAGTATTTTTTTGCCTTTTGACATAGAATTACCCCTCTCAATTGAAACAAAAAGCTATTGTTCACAGTGTAATTTTGAAATATCTGCAAGAGCCTGTACAAGCTCTGTAACATCCTCTTTTACGGTATGTTTCCCCATTGAAATCCGAATGAATTCTTTTCCTCTCTCTATTGAAAGTCCAAGGGCGTTTACGGTTTTAGAGATGGCTTGCTGACCAGTCTGGCAGGCACTCCCGGTTGAAATGCCAAACCCTCTTCTATTACATTCTAACATGACCCACTGGCCCTGTAGTCCTTTTATGCACAAGCCGATGACTTGAGGCAGTTGATTCTCCTTGGGTGCTTCCACTATCAGGACGGAATCCCCCAATGCCGATTTGATATTGTTTATAAACAATTCCCTAAGCTCTTGGAATCTTGTCTGCTGAGAGATGTCACAGACAGTCCCGGCAGCGGTGACAAAGGAGGCGATTCCAGGTGTATTAACTGTGCCGCCCCTCAACCCGCCTTCATGTGACTGATTGGGAAATATCGACCGGGCGGCATGTTTAGGATGGATATATACTGCCCCAACTCCTTTGGGGCCATATATTTTGTGGGCCGAGATAGATAAGCTGTCAACCATAGCAGCAATTTCTTTGATATCTGTTTTTCCAAATGATTGTACCATATCAGTATGAAAAAGGATTTTTCTGCTTTTGATTAATTCGGCTATGCCGGCAATATGTTGGATAGAACCGATTTCCCCGTTTGCATGAGCCATAGAAATTAGAATTGTATCCTTTGTGATGGCTTTATCCAATTGTTCCAGTGAAATCAATCCGGTTTTTGTAAAAGGCAGCTTCGTGATTTGGAATCCCTGAGTTTCAAGATAGCCCATTGCTGAATGAACGGATGAATGTTCTGCGACTCCGGTAATTATATGTTTTCCCCGATTTTGGTTTTCAAGCGCGAGCGAAAGTATGCCGAGATGATTGGCTTCAGTTCCTCCGGAAGTAAAATAGATCCCTTGAGAAGAAACTCCGAGAATATCCCCGAGGGTCTTCCTGCACTCCTGCAGAAGATCGCCCGCTTTTGTTCCAATATCATGAAGGCTGGAGGTATTGCCGTAAAAGTTTGCTGCGGCCTCCACATAAACGTTGAGGGCCTCTTCGTCTATAGGAGTGGTGGCTGCGTAGTCAAAATATTTCATGTACTATTCCCCTTTTTGGATTTTCGGAAGAATGACCGATATGAAAAAACTCTTGTCATTAGTTTAAATATGTGTAAATATATGTGTCAAGACACATGTAATCATTCTGGAGGAGTCCCTAGTGAAAAAAGCAGATGTAATTATTATTGGAAGTGGAATTGCAGCTTTGCAGACAGCGCGGGAGTTAAGTCCGGAATTAAATGTGATAGTTATCACAAAGGGGAAAAGACGGGAAAGCAATTCATATATGGCACAAGGGGGCGTCGCTGCAGCTATTGCGTTAGATGACAACATAACAAAACATTTTCAAGATACACTGGAAGCCGGGAGAATGCACCATTTGGAGGAAGAGGTAACTTCCCTTGTGAAAGAAGGACGGGATATTGTCATGGAGCTTGTGAGAGAAGGAGCTCCCTTTGACCGAAATGCTGATGGATCTTTGAGCTTGGGCATGGAAGGGGCCCACTCGGCAAAACGCATTCTTCACTGCGGGGGAGATGCGACAGGCAGGTATTTAATGGAATTTATTTTGAAAACCCTTTCAACCAACACTCGCTGGACTGAAGGGCAAACGGTGTTTGAATTAATACTCGACAGCAATGGAGCATGCAGAGGGGTCAAGACTATAGATCAATTAGGAATTGTATATTTCTATGCTGCACTGCATGTCGTCCTGGCAGCCGGGGGAGCTGGCGGGGTGTACTCCTCTACATCCAACCATCCTACTGTAACAGGCGATGGCATGGCACTGGCTTTCAGGGCCGGAGCATATATTGCGGATGCCGAATTCATACAATTTCATCCCACGCTTCTTTTTGTGGAAGGCAAGACGAAGGGATTGGTGTCAGAAGCGGTTAGAGGCGAAGGAGGCCGGCTCATCAACGATGCAGGAGAAGGGGTCATGGATGGGTTTCATCCCCTTAAAGATCTGGCTCCGCGGCATGTAGTCGCAGAACGTATATTTGAACTTAGAAAAAAGGGGATAAATGTATTTTTATCTATCAATCTCATAAAAAACTTTGAAGAAAAATTCCCATCCATCACAGCACTATGCAGAGAGAATGGTATTGACCTATCCCTTGGGAAAATCCCGGTATCACCTGGCTGCCACTTTATGATGGGAGGGGTTGTGATTGATTCTGTCGGCAGGACTAATGTCGAAGGGCTTTATGCTGTCGGAGAGGTCGCATGCAGCGGAGTTCACGGGGCAAACCGCCTCGCAAGCAATTCCCTGCTGGAAGGGCTCGTATATGGAAAAAGGCTCGCTCATTGGATCAACGGTCAAGCGAGACAGTCCTTCCCAATAATGTTAAAAGATTATGAGGACAAAAAGCCCAATGAAAAGAAACTACTCAACACGTTTGATGTGAAAGAATTCCAGAAGCGGATGATGGAGTCTGCAGGAATCATTAGAGAAGGAGCCAAACTTAAGAAGCACTTGGATTGGCTTCATTCCTTAGCATTTAATCTTGAAGAAAATCTTGATGACCTGCATCCACATGATATTCAAAAGTATTTTATGTGGATCAACAGCATGATAGTGACGAAGGCTTCCCTTTTAAGGACCGAGAGCAGAGGAGGGCATATCCGAAGTGATTATTACGAAGAAGATGATCGGTGCTGGCTGAAGACAAGGATCATGCATGCATTAGAAAACGGAGAGATGAGGACGTGGGTGGATGAACAAGTTAAAACTAAAATCAATGCTTGAACAATTTTTCCTTGAGGATCTGGGAGATGGAGACATGAGTTCACAAGCTTTATTCTCAGAACGGGATGGGAGTACTTTTCATTTTATTGCCAAAGATACCGGAGTATTTTGCGGCAGGGAAGTCATCCAAGCAGGTTTTAGCATCATGAATCCGAATATCAAGGTGCACACACATGTGGCGGACGGTGAAGTGGTTGAGCCGGGGATGGTAATAGCTGAGGCGACGGGACCAGCAGCCGACCTTCTTCAGGCTGAACGAGTAATTTTGAACCTGGTCCAGAGAATGAGCGGGATTGCAACACAGACTGCAGAGATCGTCACCCTGGTAAACAATCAACAGGTACGAATTTGTGATACCCGTAAAACAACACCGGGGCTCCGCATGCTCGAAAAATATGCAGTAAGGTGCGGGGGAGGATTTAATCATCGGAGTGGATTGTATGATGCCGTCATGCTCAAAGATAACCACATTGCATTTAAAGGGTCGATTTCAAGTGCGGTAAAAGAGGTGAAGGCCAAGCTGGGACACACAGTAAAAATTGAAGTGGAAGTTGAAACCCGGGCAGGGCTGCGTGAGGCCGTTGAAAGCGGTGCAGACATTATCATGTTCGATAACCGGACGCCTGAGGAAATTGCCGACTGGCTGAAGGATGTGCCGCCCCATATCATTACGGAAGCATCGGGCGGAATCACAAAGGAAAATATAACAGCCTATGCCGGAACGGGTGTGCAGTATATCTCGCTCGGATTCCTGACACACACCGTTAACGTGCTTGATATCAGTGCTAAAGTGTTGAATGCACAAGGAATGATACCAGAGGGGGGAAACCAAAATGAGTTTATTACAAGCATTAAAAAGTAATACGTATTTACTTCCTGAAAAGTACAGGCAAATGTCCTATGAGGAAATGGAGAAAAGAGTAAGGGACATCAAAGCTCAACTGGGTAAAAAGCTGTTCATTCCCGGCCATCACTACCAAAAGGATGAAGTTATCCAATTTGCCGATGTAACTGGTGATTCACTTCAACTCGCACAAGTGGCAGCAGCTAACAGTGAAGCGGAGTATATCGTGTTTTGCGGAGTGCATTTCATGGCAGAGACCGCCGATATTCTCACCAATGATAATCAAAAAGTGATACTTCCTGATATGAGAGCGGGTTGTTCAATGGCTGACATGGCCGATATCCATCAAACAGAAAGGGCATGGGAGCAGCTTCAAAGACAATTCGGCGACACGATCCTGCCGCTGACCTATGTGAATTCAACCGCAGCCATTAAATCGTTTGTAGGTAAAAATGGAGGAGCAACAGTGACCTCCTCAAATGCCCATAAAATGGTAGAGTGGGCTCTTCAGCAAAAGGAAAGGATTCTATTCCTTCCAGACCAGCACCTTGGAAGAAATACAGCCGCCGATCTCGGAGTACCTCTGAATGAAATGGCGGTCTGGGATCCCATCAAAAATGAGTTGTATCATAAAGGAGACGCAGAACGGATTAAAGTCATCCTCTGGAAAGGACATTGTTCGGTCCATGAAAATTTCACATTGAAAAACATTGTGGAAGTCCGGGACCAGTATCCCGAAATGAAAATCATCGTCCATCCGGAATGCCGAAGGGAGGTCGTCGAAGCATCGGATGACAACGGCTCGACCAAATATATTATAGAAACCCTCAAGAGTGCCGAACCGGGGACCTCATGGGCGATCGGAACGGAAATGAACCTGGTCAAAAGACTGATCAATGAACATAGAGATAAGCACATCATTTCCTTGAACCCCCATATGTGCCCTTGTTTAACCATGAACCGGATTGACCTGCCACACTTATTATGGTCATTGGATAATATTGTAGAAAAAAATCCGGAAAACATCATCAAGGTCAATAAAGAAGCGGCCGATAATGCCATTCTTGCGCTGGACCGCATGCTGGCAAGAGCATAAAACACCAAGGGTCATCCTGGTAGTCAGATGTACTATAGGACTGACCCTTATTTGATAACGATTCATCTCTCGGCTTAGTGGAAGAGCCAGATATTTAGGATCTATAAAAATGAAACATTTTAATTAGTCCAGGTTTTCCTGTGGTTCTCAAAAGTGGTCCATTCCAATGTTAAATGAAAATGTATCGTTGGGTTCTGTAAAAACAGTCCATTCCTGAAGTTAATAGTCCAAACTTCAGGTGAGTCATCAACAAAACGGCCCGTTCCAAAGAAAAATAGACCCAAGTTTTCAATGGCTATTAGAGATTCCAAAGGTTAAAAACCTCACCCTCACTACTTCCAGACTCCATCAATATCCTCACTGTAAAATGCCAGTGCTTTTCCATATTTTTTGAGCCACTTATCTGAGGAATTCGAGTTAAGGGTCTTAAGCAGCAGCGTAAAAGATTCTTTATGCTCTCCTAAATTATAAAGAGTCATGGAGTAAAATACGTTCAGCGCCGGATTATCCGGGAACTCAGCCAGCCCGTCCTTCAGTACATCCCTGGCAAATGGATACTCACCTATGCATCTGTAGCTGCTGCCTAACTGAATAAATGCAGCCTCACGCATCTCTCCTTTAATTCCGTTTTCAAGCGCACGCCGGTAATAAGGAATGGCCATACTTTCAAACCCCATGGAATCATTTACCGCCCCGCAATAAAAATTCACCCGCGGATCTTCCGGAGATTCACTGACCAGTTTTTCCAGCAGAACTTTCGCTTCTTCATATTCCTTCTTGTTCAATTTATCCATTGCCTCTGACAGCATAGTAAGTCCCTCCATTCCCTTAATGATTGCATCGTAACACTACAATTAAATAACTGGAAGAAACAATAATAGAAATCCACCGTTGGGAAGAGAATTTTCTTTTGAAAACCATTGTGAACTCCTAGATCCTTTCGCAGAATTTTTTTTAATGCCTTAAGAAATCATGAAAAAGGAATTTATTAGAAGAGAAAAAATTTATTCAATAAAGATGTATAGATTCCCACCCAAGGTATATTTATTTTTTAAAAGTCATAAGTATTTGTGTAGATTGTTAGCACTTTGCCTATTTATTGACATAGGATATATAGACTTATGCCTGAGGAGGGAATAAATAGTGAAGATCCATATCGTACAAAAAGGAGATACTCTTTGGAATATCAGCAAGAAATATGGCGTTAATTTCGAAGAGTTAAAAAAGATGAATGCACAGCTGTCAAATCCAGATATGATCATGCCTGGAATGAAAATAAAAGTTCCGACATCAGGCGGGATGGTAAAAAAGGAAATGGCAGCGAAGAAAGAAATGCCGGTAAAGGAAATGCCGAAAGCCGAGCATCCTTTTGCGCAGAAGAAGCCGGCTGCGATGCCGGTACAGCAGCCTAAAGAAGCCAAGAAGCCTGCCGCCAAGAAGGAAATGCCAGTAAAAGAAATGCCGAAAAAGCCATATACTCCCAAAATGCCGCAGCCGGTCATTCCGGAAATCGATATTAATAATTATTACATGATGAATATGGCAAATATGCAAATGCAGACTCAACCGCAAGCAATGCCGAAAGCACCTAAGGCTCCACACAAAGCGCCTCAAGTGATGCCGGAAGCAGCGAAGGCTCCTCAAAAAATGCCAAAAGTGCCAAAGGCGCCGACTCTCCCAAAACCAAAAGAAGCGCCGGACGCAGTGGCAGGAGTACAGGATGATGAAAGCCCGGAAAGCCCGCAAATGCCTTATCCACAGCAGCCAATGCAGGAGTATTGTTATCCTGTATCACCAGTTCTGCCGGGAAGCGGACTAGGGCCGATGCACGGTGGGTACCCAATGCACGGCGGCTATCCTATGCACCCTGGTTATCCAATGGGGCCGGCGGGTCAGGTCCAAGGGGCATCCATGATGCCGCAAGGTCTGCCGGGCATGCAGCAAATGCCGATGGGGTATGACGAAGAGTCCTCTTCATTCATGCCGCAAATGCCGCAGCAACAAATGGGCAACCCGATGATGGGACCGATGGGTTCACCTTCAGCAGTAGCAGGAGCTCAAGATGAAGAAGATTACCCTGCAGCGCAAATGCCGATGGGCGGTATGCAGCCACAAATGGGTCCATATCCTGGAATGATGGGGCCGGGTATGATGGGACCAAATAATTGTTATCCAGTATCACCGGTAATGCCGGGAACAGGATTTGGAGATTCCGGCTATGGTGGACCTGGCATGACATCACCGGCTGGATATGGAAACCCTGGACCAGGCTATGGCCAGCCTTATGGACAAATGCCACAGGTTCAAGGAGCCATGATGGAAGAATCACCAGGCATGTATGGTGGTGCGCCGATGCAGCAAGGAGGCTGCGGCTGCGGTGGTCCGTCACCGATGGGACAGTATGGACCGGGCATGGGGGCAGCTGGAATGCCGGGAACTCCATATGGACCGGGTATGATGTCTCCTTACGGCCAGGGAATGATGCAGCCTGGAGCAGGTTATCCAGGAATGTATGGACCCGGACCATTCGGAATGCCGCGTTTTGATGATGATGATTTTGAAGACTGAAGAACAAGGTGGAGACGGTTTTCAGAATCGTCTCCTTTTATTATTACAAGAAAAACTGGGAGACAAAAACCTTCAACTGAAAAAAATAAAGGAAGGCAAATGGCGGCTTCAAACTGGTAATGAACGATGGTTCCTTAAACTTTTTCCAAATAACCAAAAGTTCCAGCTGCAGATGGAAGTGGCAAGAGACCTTAAAAAGGCAGGCTTTCGAAGGGTACCAGGATTTCATCCTCTGCATGAAAATGACAACATTGAAATGGATCGAAAAACGGTCGGCCTCACAGAATGGATCGAAACTGACGAAATCTTTACGTTTAATTCTTACAAAGACAGAGTGGCTGCACTGGCTGTTTTACAAGAGTTTCACCATTATTCCGGAAAAGTCCTGTCTAATGGGAATGTAACGGCACTCCCAAAGCAGAAACTTCTGGAAAAATGGAATAGGAGGCTCGATGAGTTCAAAAGAAATAAGAAAAAGTTAAGTGTATATGTTCCGCCTGCAATGATTGACACTTATATTAAAATCGGCGAAATAGCACTTAAGGGGTTGGAAAGACAGGGGTTTCCCGGTGAGATTTGCATCCTCCATGGTGATTTGGCCCATCATAATTTTCTGCGCGATAAAAAGAAAGACCTATACATGATTGATCTTGATCTGATAACAGCCGGGCCTGCAGAAATTGATTATCTGCAATTTGCAAACAGAATCTTCCCCTATATCAACTGGTCTTTGAAGGAGCTGTGGGAACACGAACCATTTTCATTTTATAAAGAAAATCAGTGCTTTTTATATGGCATCCTTTTCCCTTCTGATATTTTCAGGGAATGGAACCGATTTTTCCGCAGTAGTCCTCGCTATCAAAAGAGTGTTTGGAATTATTTGATGTCGCTGACAGTGTATCAGTTTCACGCCAGGATGGTGTGCTGCAGGGACATTCAAAAAAGTCTGGTATGACAGGAATCCAAAAACAGGGGCAGGCACCAGCTTTTTGCGAATAGAAGACAGAATCATCTTTACGGTATCTCCGCAAGCTAATGAAGAGCTATTAATGCTCAAAGTTTGCGGAAGAAGGTGACCATGATGCACAAAAAGCTTTTGCTTATTCCTATATCAGCCATGTTTCTGGGGGCGTGTAACGGTGCTGAGAATGCAGCCGAAGGGCAGCACGATAACCCGTATGAACCTATGGGTGTTTATTCCAATCAAGGTCATGGAAACGACAGGAATGATGATAGAGACGGCCCGCTGACCGAATGGTATGATCATTCAATCGGACAGGAAGGGCAGGCTATCCGAGAAGGCAAAAGAAGGTATCTTCAAATAAAGGATGAAAACGGAAATCCGCAAAATCCTTCCAAACCCCTTGCAGAAATCGATCGAAACTACCTGTTGCAAGATGGTAGAGCCAGTCATGGAGATGCCAATTACCATGGACATCTTGATGATAATACACGAAGGGCAAGACAATCTTATTACACCGCTTATGAAGGAAAGCTTGCAGAGAAAATCGGGGATGTAACGGCTTCGGTTGAGAATGTGAATGATGTCCGGTCTGTAACATATGGATCTGATGTGTTGATAGCCGTGGACCTGGATGATCACAGCCGGTTTCAACAAACAAAGAGGGAAATCGAACGTGCTGTCCAGCCATATTTAAAAGGGCGGACAGTTACTGTAGCAGCTGATGAAGGAACATTCAGCCGCCTGCGCAACATTGACAACGACTTGCGTGATGGAGGACCGCGTGAGGCGATCCAGATGGATATACACGATATCCTTAGATCTATAAGAGGAGAAGGCTAAAGCGGGGAAGAAAATTCCTCGCTTTTTTTCTTGGTGGCATTGTTAGTTGAAGGTGAGCTTATTAGATTCATAAGATTAATACAGTATTAGCACGCTTGCACTCCAATCTCAATTCATACCATAAAGATAATCAATTGGAAGCCGTCTGCAGGAGCATATAATGTCCGATTGGAGCGGAAGGTGTGCGACCTCCTGCGGGCTTAGCGCCCGCCCCGCGGAGTCGCTCGCCTGGAGCGGAAATCAAACACCCTTTTTGTTAAATAGGTGAAAAACAATAATACAATTTATCACCTTCTTGTTAAAAATTTTTTGTTATTAAGGCAAGAATTAGTGCCTGATACGAGCCTGTTGGAAACACTAACCAAGCACAACTCAAATAGAAGGCTACTACTGTTTTCATAATTATAGACAAGCCGCTTGTGCCTTTGTTCCGTCCTGATACACATCCAAGAAAGAAAATTATCCCTTAAATGGGGATAGGATTGTTAAAAATTGGTCAGACTAGTACCAGTGATGGAAGAGATGTATCCGCATGTCAGCCACGAGAAAGAGATTAAACTATCAGAGTTAGAGGTGATCACGATGACGGTTAAAATTCGAATCGTGTTTATGGTATTGCTGCTTATAGGGGCATTTTATTTCACGTTTTTTCATAATGACGGAAATACTGTAAAAGAAGCAGCAGAAAATCCAGCGGCTTTAGAAGAAGCAGCAGCTGTTTCTCAGGTCCATATGGTGGACGTTATACTGGAACGAGTTTATCTGGATGGTGAGGTAAGTGAAGAAATCAGGTCAGAAACCATCTGGTCCATGGAAGATTTTTGGGCGGCCTATGCGGCATGGGAACTTGTGGACATGTCTGAAGACCAGGTGGTGTTCCGCCAGTCGGTCGATGATATTTCTCCATTGATGAAATCGAACGGTTATTTCGGGATTTCAGAAGACGGGGTGCTTTCCATCTTTAACGGAAAGCCGGGCCAGTCTGAAATCATTCAATCTTTTTTCCAAATAGATATTAACAGGCTTGAAAGCAAGCAGCATGACGAACTTGTCAAAGGGATTCCTGTAAAATCAAAACAGGGCTACCAGCAGGTCATCCAAAGCTTTCAGCCGTTTTCTCTAGATGATAACGTTTCTTTTGAGTAACCGGCCGCACCAGAGCCGGTTATTTTTGTATTTTAAAACAGCCTGTTCCTTCTGTAACTGCTGGCGTAAGTGGGAAGTCGGATTTACCCCTGAATGTTCCGCAGTTTGGCCGCACCGGACACCATCACAGCAAACAAAAAATATTGAATCCAATCCGTATTAAATTAAGGCAGGTTCTTTCTTTCTCCTGTTTTTTTGGTAAAATAAGAACAGATGTTTTGGGTTTGCATTATGTTATGAATGAACCCACGATATTCTTCATTCTTATGGTACAATGTAGTGATTAAGGGAGAGAAGAAAACCTATGTATGAATATATAAATGGAACTGTAAAAAGAGTGGGGCCGGAATTTGTGGTCCTTGAAAATGGAGGGATCGGGTATCAAATATTCACAAGCAATCCTTTCCTGTTTTCAAAATTTGAAAATCAACAAACGACCATCTATACATATCAACATGTCAGGGAAGATATTTTGGCATTGTACGGTTTTTTATCCATGGAAGAAAAATTATTATTCATCAAGCTGCTGAATGTGTCGGGTATCGGTCCAAAAGGTGCTTTGGCCATTCTCGCTTCAGGAGCACCTGAACAGGTCATCTCAGCAATTGAAGGAGAAGATGAGAGATTTCTGACCAAGTTCCCAGGTGTCGGCAAGAAAACAGCAAGGCAGATGATTCTTGATTTAAAAGGGAAATTACAGGATGTCGTACCTGACTACTTTCCAAACTTGTTTCAAGAAGGAAAGTATGAGGCTGTTTCCGGTAATGATGAACTGATTGAAGAGGCTGCCCTGGCATTGAAAGCACTTGGCTATTCCGAAAGGGAAATCAAAAAAGTGACGCCAAAGTTATCCTCTCAAGGTAAAACGACAGATGAATTGATCAAGGATGCCTTAAAATTATTGTTAAAATAACCATCGGGAAAGGGGACGGAGCAGTTGGAAGAGAGAGTAGTATCTTCGGAAGCAGAAACAAGTGATCATTCCTTTGAACTTTCCTTAAGACCACAAACATTAAATCAATATATTGGACAAGATAAAGTCAAAAGCAATTTAAGCATCTTTATCGAAGCGGCCAGGATGAGACAGGAAACATTGGACCATGTTCTCCTTTATGGTCCCCCGGGACTGGGGAAAACCACCCTTGCCGCTGTCATCGCCAATGAAATGGGGGTCAACCTGCGCACAACGTCGGGACCGGCAATAGAGCGTCCTGGTGACCTTGCTGCCATTTTGACTTCCCTGGAGCCGGGGGATGTCCTTTTTATCGATGAAATTCACCGGCTGCCTCGTTCAATCGAGGAAGTACTTTACCCTGCAATGGAGGATTTCTGCCTGGATATCGTTATCGGCAACGGACCAAGTGCAAGATCTGTCCGGCTTGACCTGCCTCCTTTCACACTGGTAGGCGCTACAACAAGAGCGGGTGCGCTTTCTGCTCCTCTTCGTGACCGATTTGGTGTATTGTGCAGGCTTGAATATTATAATGAGGAACAACTTCGGGAGATTGTGATTCGTACGTCCGAAATTTTGGGTACGGAAATTGATGGACTTGCCTCCGTTGAGCTTGCAAGAAGGTCCAGGGGGACTCCCAGAATTGCAAACCGGCTGCTGAGAAGAGTACGGGATTTTGCACAGGTAAGAGGCAATGGGGAAATTACAAGTGACCTTGCAAGCCATGCCCTGGAACTGCTGCAGGTCGACAAATTGGGCCTTGACCATATTGACCATAAATTGCTCAAGGGCATCATTGAAAGGTTCAAAGGCGGTCCCGTCGGTCTGGATACCATCGCTGCCAGTATTGGCGAAGAGTCTCATACGATTGAAGACGTATATGAACCCTATCTGCTGCAAATTGGCTTTTTACAACGTACACCAAGGGGGAGAGTAGTCACTTCTCTTGTGTATGAACATTTTGGGCTGGAGGTTCCAAACGCATGACAGGATTGCCGAAGTTAATGATGATTGCCGGAGCTGTCCTGCTGATCATCGGGTTTTTGATGGCCTTTACCAAGCTCGGAAGGCTGCCTGGCGATATCATTATAAAAAAAGAGAATTCAACATTTTATTTTCCGGTAGTGACGTCCATAATTGTCAGTATCGTGTTATCATTAATTTTTTACGTGATAGGAAGATTTAAATAGATACACTATGCTGCTTTATGGGCAGCAGTTATTGAATTAGTACAAATAAGAAAAGTAAGGTGAGAGCTTTGAAAGTTGAAGATTTTGATTTCCACTTGCCCGAAGAATTGATTGCCCAGACGCCTCTTGAAAAACGTTCAGAGAGCAGGCTGATGGCGATCGACCGGGAAAGCGGGGACTTGCAGCATAAGAAATTCAAGGACATCACGGACTTTCTGAAAGAAGGAGATTGTCTCGTGCTGAATGACACAAGAGTCCTTCCTGCCCGTCTATTTGGGGTGAAAGAAGAAACCGGTGCTAAAATTGAAGTCCTGCTTCTGAAGCAAGAAGAAGGGGACAGGTGGGAAACGTTGATCAAGCCGGCTAAACGAGTAAAGGTTGGGACCAAAATTTCTTTTGGAGAAGGAAAACTGACAGCAATTTGTACGGAAGAAAAAGATCAGGGAGGAAGAATCCTCGAATTCCATTACGAAGGAATTTTCTATGAAGTTCTGGATGAACTGGGCGAAATGCCGCTTCCTCCTTATATCAGCGAAAAGCTGGATGACCAGGACAGGTACCAGACGGTATTTGCACGAGAAAGGGGATCGGCGGCTGCCCCGACAGCAGGGCTTCATTTTACAGAGGAACTGTTGGATGAGATCCGGTCAATGGGGGTCCATGTGGCCTTTATCACTCTGCATGTGGGGCTTGGAACATTCCGTCCGGTCTCGGTAGATAGTATAGAAGAGCATGACATGCACTCGGAGTTTTATCAAATCACCGAAGGGACTGCGCGCCTTCTTAACGAAGTAAAGATAAGCGGCGGCCGGATTATCACCGTCGGTACCACCTCTACCAGGACGTTGGAGACGATTGCCTCCAAGCATGACGGCAGGTTTGTGGAAGAGAGCGGCTGGACCGATATCTTCATCTTCCCAGGGTATGAATTTAAGGCCATTGATGGGCTGGTTACCAATTTTCATCTGCCAAAATCGACCCTGATCATGCTGGTCAGTGCCTTTACCAGCAGGGATATCATTCTTAATGCATACAATACAGCTGTAGAGGAAAAGTACAGATTTTTCAGCTTTGGCGACAGCATGCTGATTCTGTAACATTGGAAGGAGTTAGACGATTTGACTGCAATTCGTTATGAACATATCAAAACTTGTAAACAAACAGGAGCGCGTTTGGGAAGGGTCCATACCCCTCACGGCTCTTTTGACACCCCGGTCTTCATGCCTGTAGGGACCTTGGCGACTGTCAAGACGATGTCACCGGAAGACTTGAAAGCAATGGAAGCAGGAATTATCCTGAGCAATACGTATCATCTCTGGCTGAGACCAGGACATGAAATCATCAGGGAAGCAGGCGGACTGCATAAGTTCATGAACTGGGACCGTGCAATCCTGACTGATTCAGGAGGCTTCCAAGTGTTTAGCCTAAGTGAGTTCCGCAAGATTGAAGAAGAAGGAGTTCATTTCCGTAACCATCTCAATGGCGATAAATTGTTCCTGAGTCCGGAAAAGGCAATGGAAATACAAAATGCGCTCGGTTCGGATATCATGATGGCGTTTGATGAGTGCCCGCCTTACCCTGCTGAGCATGAGTATATGAAGCGCTCGGTGGAAAGAACGTCTAGATGGGCAGAACGCTGTCTTGAAGCTCATCAGCGTCCACAGGATCAAGGTTTATTCGGGATCGTACAGGGCGGAGAATATGAAGATCTGCGCCGTCAAAGTGCCAAGGATCTGGTTTCTCTTGATTTTCCGGGCTATGCCGTCGGGGGTCTTTCAGTTGGGGAACCTAAGGATGTCATGAACAGAGTGCTTGAATTCACGACACCGCTGCTACCAGATAATAAGCCAAGGTATCTGATGGGAGTCGGATCTCCTGATGCCTTGATCGACGGGGCTATTAGAGGAATTGACATGTTTGACTGTGTTCTCCCAACACGTATTGCAAGGAACGGAACCCTCATGACAAGCAAAGGCCGCCTCGTTGTAAAGAATGCGAAGTTTGCGAGGGATTTCAATCCTATCGATGAAAATTGTGACTGCTACACATGCCGTAACTATTCCAGAGCGTATATCCGTCACTTGATAAAATGTGATGAATCCTTTGGAATCAGACTTACGACTTATCATAATCTTCATTTTCTGTTAAAATTAATGGAGCAAGTCAGACAAGCGATTCGAGAAGATCGTCTGGGGGACTTTAAAGAAGAATTTTTTGAAGCATATGGATATAATCGTCCTGATGCCAAAAACTTCTGATATTAGGATGTTCTTTTATAAGAATACACATCCTTAATTGGAAAGGAGGTCATAGAATGGATACATTCGCTACGTTAATTCCTTTATTGCTGATGTTCGTCCTTTTCTACTTCTTGCTGATTCGTCCTCAGCAAAAACGTCAGAAAGCGGTTCAGCAAATGCAAAATGATTTGCAAAAAGGTGACAAGATCATCACTATCGGCGGATTACATGGTATCATCGACGCGATCGAAGAAGGTAAAATCGTTGTAAAATGCGGAGATGGAAGCCGTCTTACATACGACAGAAACGCTGTCCGTGAAGTAGTCAAAGCATAATGGGAAAAGCCCCGCATACTAAAAATGCGGGGCTTTTTTATTAGGCTCTTTTCTGAAAATTTGCTGCTATTTAATGTGAACAAGAGATATGGCCGGAATTCACATCAATTCTCCTTGTAAGCAAGAAAAAAAGTATTTACCCTGTTCAGAGAGAAAAGCCCTTGTACCCAAGGGTCCGGCCTTTTGGATTTTTCCGTAAGCAACAATCTATACAAATACAGCCTTTTATTATGGTCATGAAGACTTTCCGCCGCTGACATTGACACCGAGGATTCCGCCCATCATGCAAGTGATGATGAAGCAGACATGATAAACAACCTGTTTCATGGAAAACAGGGAGTCATATCCCAAATACTGAAATAAAAATACTCCAACAGAGAATAGTACGCCGGTAAGCCCTCCCAGGACCAACCCTTTTTCTTTCCCTTTTCCTCCAGACATGAAACCGCCAATAAAGAGCGCCAGGAATGATATGATGGTCACTGCCAGATTGATTGAACTTTCTTCCAGACTTGTGAACCGCAGCAATAAGGCAAATAGTAAACTCGCTGCTATGGCTATGACCAAAATGGTCCCAGTCCCATACAGAATCGCACTTCCCATTTTTTTGGCTTCTATCGTCTCCCTCTCCTTTCTGTTCAAACATGAAAATTGCAAGCTTTTCCTAGTACAAGCATATTCGCAAAAGAAAAAATTAGACTATAATTTTTACCGGCCAAGCTTCATACAATGGTAGAAGCAGACAAGCCGAACAGCTTTTCTTTTTTGAATACATAGGAATTTTAAAGGAGAGGGATGTATGTCACCCTTTATCATACTGGCGGTATTTACAGCCGTTTATATCTTGTTAATCACCGAGAAATGGAACCGGATCCTGGCGAGCATGTGCGGCGGGGTGGCCATGCTTTTAATTGGGGCCTTTTCCATAGAAAAAGCTTTATTCACCTATATCGACTGGAAAACAATCACGCTGCTGTTTTCAATGATGTTAATTGTCACCGTCACAAGCAAGACAGGCTTTTTTGAGTTTCTGGCAATAAGACTTGCCCAAGCAGTCAACGGAAATGGCTTGGCGCTTCTGGTCGTCTTCTCATTACTGTCCGCGATTGGTTCAGCTTTCTTGGCCAACGTAACCATCGCCATGCTTTTGGTGCCGATCCTGTTTACTTTGACAAAGGTTCTGGATCTGCCGCCGCTGCCATTTTTAGTGATGATGATTCTTGCATGTAATATCGGCGGTACCGCCACGCTTATTGGGGATCCGCCGAATATGATGATCGGTCAGGCGGTAAAGCATTTCACCTTTAATGCATTCCTGCAGAATCTCCTTCCTGTATCCGCACTCATCCTCCTTGTCACCATCATAATTATCTGTCTGCTGTATAAGGAGATCTTGGTTGTAAAAGAAGACAAAAAGCTGTTACTGCGGGGAATCAATGCGAAGAGATACCTTAAGAAAAATAATGGACTTATATCTTCGATCAGTGTTCTGGGGCTTGTGCTCGTTGGCTTTTCACTGCATCCGGTGCTGCATCTTGACGTTACATCAGTTGCATTGGCAGGAGCAGTACTGATCATGCTGCTGCTTGAGAAAGTGTACGACCCGGAGGAGATTTTAAAAGAAGTGGAGTGGGGAACATTATTTTTCTTTATCGGTCTCTTCTTGCTCGTAGGCGGAATCGAAGAGGCAGGATTCATTGATGAAGCTGCCAGGGAGATCATCAAACTGACAGAAGGGGACATGAAGACAACGGCATTTGTCATTTTATGGGGAACAGGCCTTCTTTCCGCCGTGGTTGACAACATCCCGTTTGTGGCAGCGATGATACCGGTAATTGAGGAATTTCAGGAATTTGGAATGGTTAATATGGATCCTTTATGGTGGTCACTGGCACTCGGAGCTTGTCTAGGGGGGAATGGAACTCTTCTTGGTTCATCTTCCAACCTCGTGATTGTCGGACTTGCCTCCAAGGAGAATGTGCATATTAAATTTTATCAATACTTATTAATCGGGGTGCCGATCACCTTGATATCACTGGCTGTTTGTACTGTGTATGTGTACTTTAAATATATCCTGCCTTTTTTTGGGGCTTAGTGTAAGGAAAAATGTTTTGAGCCATCCTGATACGGGATGGCTTGTTTTGAGGGGATCTAAGGATTAGGGTGTCTCATGGAGTGTTCATAAGACCAAAAACGAGCGGGATTATGGATTAGGGTTTCTCATGAAGGGGTCATAAGACCAAAACGAGCGGGATCTAAGGATTAGGGTGTCTCATGAAGTGTTCATAATGCCAAAAAGAGCGGGATTTAAGGATTAGGGTGTCTCATGAAGTGTTCATAAGACCAAAAAGAGCGTGATTTAAGAATTAGGGTGTCTCATGGAGGGTTGATAAGACCAAAAAGAGCTGGAATTAAGAGTTAGGGTGTCTTATGAAGGGTTCATAAGACCAAAAAGAGCTGGAATTAAGAATTAGGGTGTCTCATGGAGGGTTCATAAGACCAAAAAGAGCGTGATTTAAGAATTAGAGTGTCTCATGGACCGTTGATAAGACCAAAAAGAGCTGGAATTAAGAATTAGGGTGTTTTATGAAGGGTTCATAAAGCCAAAACGAACGAGAATTAAGAATTAGGGTGTCTTATGTAACACCCATAGGATAAACATCAAAATTGACTTCAATAAAAGCAGCTTCCAGAAGCCCTCGCTGGACCAAAATGGAACTATAAAGCCCTGCAATTAGCGGAATAGTAAATCTTACCTCTCATCTTTCCTTTTCCCAGGAGCATAATAAAGTGTGCAAACGTACCTGAAGGAGGAGAGGGACGTGGAGGAGTATCTGATTATTGCTGTCCGTACCATTTTTTTATATGCCGTCATTTTATTTATTTTCCGGTTAATGGGCAAACGGGAGATTGGTGAGTTGAGCCTCCTGGATCTGGTCGTGTTTATCATGATTGCCGAAATGGCTGTTCTGGCTATAGAAGAGCCTGACAGTGCATTGGTCAATACCTTGCTGCCGATGGCTGTTTTAATGCTGATACAAATTGTTACAGCGTTTCTCTCACTAAAGAGTAAAAAATTCAGGGAAATCGTAGATGGGAAGCCGATTGTCGTAATCAGCCATGGAAAGATAGATGAACGGGCGATGAGACGCCAAAGGTATAATTTTGATGATTTGCTGCTGCAGCTTAGAGAGAAAGATGTCAGTAATGTTGCGGATGTGGAGTTTGCCATCCTCGAACCTTCAGGGACATTGTCCGTGATAAAAAAAGAAGACAGTAATGGAGAGGGATCCTTAACCCTTCCGCTGATACTCGACGGGATCATTCAGCAAAAACACCTTAACATGATTGGAAAAAATGAATTCTGGTTGAGGCAAAAACTGCGAGGGGAAAATTATCATGATCTTGAGAGAATTTCATTTTGCAGTTATCAGAACGGTGAATTTTATATTGATCAGCGTGATGAATAAGACATGCCCGTTGACGCAACTAGCTCGCTGAAAAAGCCATTCCCTGCACTACTTGCGGGGAATGGCTTTTAATTGTACAAAAGGTTAGGGTTTTAAAGTAGTGCGGTCCGGAATCCAGCTGCAGCACCCGAGGTTACGTACCCACTGGAACGTAACCCAGCCCCTCGGGGTCAAATAACCCAAAGAGAATAAAAGGGAAACCCATCCTTTTTCTCTTTGGAACATTTGCCTGTCGGGGCTAAACGGGTGCTTGCGCTTTTTGAAGAATCCAGCTTCAGCACCCGAGGTTACGTACCCACTGGAACGTAACCCAGCCCCTCGGGGTCAAATAACCCTCAGCGAATAAAAGGAAAGATCACCTTTTTTTCGCTGAGGAACATTTGCCTGTCGGGGCTAAACGGGGTGCTTGTGCGTTTTGAAGAATCCAGCTTCAGCATTAAACACGCTTGCACTTTTTAATCAGGAATCCGTTTTCCGATGACTGGTATCCTTTTCAGGTCATCTTTGCTGATCAACTTTAAAATGATGGACAGCAGGACATATAGAATGGAAGTCACCGTGATCCCTGCCAGCAGACGGAGCCCCAGAGACAAATCCTGAAATACGCTGCTGTATACATAATGACCAGTTAAACCGGTACTTGCCATCACAATGGCAAACTTTAAGTAATCCCGGATATAAATTGTCATTGGAATCGTCTTTAAAATCGTTGCAAAGTGAAGGAGGGTAACAAGCATCATGCCCGTTACGATCCCCAGGGCTGCACCGTTAATACCGAAAGCCGGCTGTGAGGCCAGAATAAAGATGATGGCTGTTTTGACAATGGCCCCGATCAAACTGTTGATCATGGCGGCCCTCGCCAGGTCCAGTGCCTGAAGGACGGCCTGAAGGGGACCTTGATAATAGTAAAAAAGGAAAAATGGAGCCATGATCATCACGAAGCCCGCTCCACTGCTGCTGCCGTACATAACCGTCATCAACGGCTCTGCAAATACAAACAGCAGGACCACAGCAATCCCGCCGGTTATGAGGCAGAACCTCAGCGCCTGAGTCAGGCGGTGTTCAATCAACATAAAATTTTTCTGTTTATTTGCTTCACTAACTGCAGGTACGAGAGATGTAGAAAGCGAGACCGTAATAAAGGACGGCAGAAACAATAATGGAAGGGCAAAGCCTGTCAGGGAACCATATTGCCTGGTGGCAAGTGAAGTAGCTACACCTGCCAGTGCGAGACTGTGGGCGACCACAATTGGCTCGAAAAACCAGGAGATGGACCCAATCATACGGCTGCCGGTTGTGGGAAGTGCCACACTTAATAATTCATTTAGTGTAGATTTTCCGGATTTGACAGATTGAAAAAAGTTTCTTCTTACTTTGAACTTTTTCTTGATTTTAAAAGCAGTGAACATGTAAAGAAGGGAAGCCAATTCACCCAGTACAGAAGCCGCCATCGCCGCTGCTGCAGCGTACTCAATACCATATGGAAGGAACGTCTTGGTCATTACTGCAATCAATGAGATGCGGACCACCTGTTCGATTACTTGGGAAACAGCTGCAGGCTTCATGTTCTGCCTTCCCTGGAAGTATCCCCTGATAACAGATGAAACCGCAACAATCGGTATAATTGGCGCAATGGCAACCAGTGGATAGTAGGTACGGGAATCTGTAAAAAGAGTTTCTGATAGATAAGGAGCAAGCAGTATCAACGCGGGCGTGAATATCAACGAAAGTGAAACCGTAATAGCCAACGACACAGCGAGAATTTTTTTAACTTTTTTTATATCACCCTGAACTTCCGCCTCGGCTACACTTTTTGAAATCGCAACAGGCAGTCCCATTTGGGTGATGGTAATAACAAGGATCAGAGTTGGAAACGCCATCATGAAGAGACCGACTCCCTCTTCACCGATAAACCTTGCAACGACAATCCTGTTTATGAAACCCAGTATCCGGGTGATCAAGGCAGCTCCCATTAAGATCATAGTGCCTTTTAGAAATTTAGACATCCCATTCCCTGCCTTCTCAAAAATCGTAATATCGTATACAATTATCTATATGCATTAGGATGGACAAAGCATGACAAGTTGTTGGCGATTTGAAAATGAAGCGGGGGACAAATATGAACGTATTGAAACATCCGTACAGTAATTTTTATGATGATGTCGAGCCGGCGCTGATTAGTAAAGTAGAAGAATTTGAAGTGCTGGGCTATGGAAAAGCAACTGTTGAAAGCTTGTGGACATACCTGTTAAAGAAAAAGTGGAAGAAACCTAAGGAAGAAATCAGGGTATTCGAACTGGTGAGTGACATCCTTAGTGTCAAACCAGGGGAATATATGAGCTTTGAGACCGTAGAGGCATACCGGTCTCCAAATTGGTTTACAGATTTAAATGAAGAGGAGCTCAAAGAACTGTTGAACCCTGGCAAAAACCCGAAATAGCAGGGGATATTGAATTGACAGTCAATTACATCTAATTCATAATTGTCATATTGGTACAATTCAGGTGCAGGTTGGCCAAATCAAATATTGAGGGGCACTGCCCTGTACATATGCAAGGAGGACTTATACATAATGGTAAAACGTAGTCGGATTGTCGCCTTCTTTTTAATCGTTCTATTATTGGGAGGGTTAATTGGAGGCACAACGAACAGCATCGTAAAAGACATAAAGCTTGGGTTGGATTTGCAGGGGGGCTTTGAAGTTCTCTATCAAGTCAAATCCCTGGATGGTGACGAAGATGTCAGCAGTGAAACAGTCGCCAACACAGCGGATGCGCTGGATAAGCGGATCAATGTTCTTGGAGTGAGCGAACCGAATATCCAGATAGAAGACGGCAATCGTATTCGTGTCCAGCTTGCCGGAGTTGAAGATCAAAACGAAGCAAGACAAATTTTGTCCACTCAGGCTAATTTGACCTTCAGAGATATCAATGACGAAGTAAGGCTGGATGGTTCTGACCTGGTTGCTGGCGGAGCACAGCAGGCGTTCGATCAAAATAATACACCTATAGTGTCTCTTGACCTGAAAGACCGGGAAGAGTTCTATGAACTGACGAAAGAACTATCCCAAAAACCTTTTCCTGAAAACAAGCTTGTCATCTGGCTTGATTTTGAAGAGGGGGTAGACTCTTATCAAGCGGAAGCGGGAAAAGAGAATCCAAAATTCTTATCAGATCCTAAAGTTGATAATCCTATCAATTCCAATGAGGTGCAAATCTTTGGAAGCTTCACAGTTGAGGAAGCCCAGAACCTTGCCTCCTTGCTGAATGCCGGAGCCCTGCCTGTCAAACTTGAGGAAGTATATTCTACATCGGTTGGAGCCAAGTTCGGTGAACAGGCAATGGATAAAACCGTTACGGCCGGAATTATTGGTATTGCCATTGTGTTCTTATTCATGTTGATATTCTACCGTTTCCCTGGTTTAATAGCCATGATTACCCTGTCTGTCTATATTTTCTTGATCCTCTGGGTATTTGACATGATGAATGGTGTCTTGACGCTTCCGGGTATTGCCGCCTTGATCCTTGGGGTCGGCATGGCGGTCGATGCCAACATCATCACATATGAACGGATCAAAGAAGAGCTGAAGGTCGGCAAAAGCGTCCGAGCAGCTTTCCAAGCGGGAAATAAATCTTCCTTTATGACAATCCTTGATGCAAACGTGACAACCATTCTTGCCGGTTCAGTCTTATTCTACTTCGGGACAAGCTCTGTCAAAGGTTTTGCGACAATGTTGATTGTCAGTATCCTGACAAGCTTCCTGACTGCTGTTTGGGGATCCAGACTGCTCCTTGGACTTTGGGTCAACAGCCGGGCGTTCAATAAGAAGCCTTCTTGGCTTGGTGTCAATCCGAAAGATATCAAAGATATTGCAGAAAATTATGACACTCTTGATTTGCCAACGGCATACGATAAATTTGATTTTGCTAAACAACGAAATAAATTCTTCGCCATATCAGGGGTCCTGATTGCAGCGGGTCTTATTGTCCTTGCGATCTTCAGGCTGAACCTCGGCATTGATTTTGCTGCTGGGACACGAATGGAGATATTATCTAACTCTGGATTAACTTCCGACAGCTTGTCTGAAGAACTAGAAGAAGCGGGATACCCTTCTGATGAAATCGTTATTTCAGGTGATAACGATGAGATCGGCGTTGTCCGTTATACTAACGTCCTCACTAAAGAAGAAATCGCCGAATTGAAGGATTATTTCACTGAAGCTTACGATGCTGAGCCGAATATCAGTACAGTATCACCGATCATAGGTAAAGAGCTGGCAAAGAACGCGATGCTTGCTGTCGCAATAGCATCGATTGGGATCATCATTTATGTTACCCTTCGTTTCGAACTATATATGGCTGTCGGAGCCATTGCTGCCTTGCTGCATGATGCATTTTTCATCATTGCATTCTTCAGCTTGACGCGTCTTGAAGTGGACCTAACCTTCATTGCAGCAGTATTGACGATTGTCGGTTACTCCATCAATGATACTATTGTTACCTTTGATAGACTTCGTGAAAACTTACAGAAAAAGCGCCGCTTGAAAACGGTTGAAGATATTGAAGAAGTGGTCAACAAGAGTCTGCGTCAGACCTTAACACGTTCGGTAAGCACCGTTATTACTGTTGTATTTACCGTAATTGCGTTGATGATCTTCGGCAGTGAGTCGATTACAAACTTCTCGATCGCCTTACTTGTCGGTTTAATTTCAGGAACCTATTCTTCCGTATTCATTGCCTCCCAGCTATGGCTGGTATTAAAGAAGCGGGAATTGAAGAAAAAAGGTACGATCATTACTTTCAAAGAGAAAAAGACATTCACAGACGAACCACAAGTATAATGGTACAATTAAAAGGGCAAGTGTTACCGGCAGGCCGGCAGCACTTGTCCTTTTAAGCGTTTTGGAAGATAGATTAGGGGCGTTTGGGTTACAATAAAGTGGAATGAGGGGGGATAGACATTGAGTACAGATGATCGTTTTAAAAAGGCTGAATTTGCTGCTATGATTGGCGTCGTCGGTAATGTTATTCTGGCAGGTATTAAATGGTGGGCGGGGATCGCTGGAAACAGTAAAGCCCTTATCGCCGATGCCGTTCATTCCGCTTCTGATGTAGCAGGATCTTTAGCCGTTTACATAGGCCTTCGTGCCGCTAAGCAGCCGCCTGATGAGGACCATCCATACGGACATGGAAAGGCAGAATCCATTGCAGCCATTATTGTGGCGGTTTTATTGTTCCTGGTCGGCATTGAAATCGGGAAATCGTCAATCGAATCGTTTTTCCATCCAATCAGTCCTCCTACAGCGATAGCTATCTATGCGGTTGTCTTTGGCATTGTCGTGAAAGAAGCAATGTTTCAGTATAAGTACAGACTGGGTAAAAAGTTAAAAAGTGATGCCCTCATTGTAAACGCGTATGAGCATCGTTCGGATGTCTATTCTTCAATAGCGGCACTGATCGGAATTGGTGCAGCCATGCTGGGAGGAGTTTTGGATATCGGCTGGCTGGAGTATGGAGATCCGGTTGCAGGAGTATTTGTCTCTTTACTTGTCTTGAGGATGGCTTGGAAGCTTGGAGCTGAATCCATCCACAATACTCTGGATCACGTACTTCATGATGAGGACACACAAGAGCTGAGGCAAGCTGTTAATGAGGTTGATGGTGTTCTGGAAATCAATGAACTGCATGCAAGGGAACATGGACATTATCTTATAGTGGATTTAAAAATAAGCGTGGACCCCCATATAACAGTAGAAGAGGGTCACAGGGTTGGAAAAAATGTGAAGAAAAGATTGCTGGAAAACCCTGACGTACAAGATGTTTTTATACACATCAATCCATATAATGCAGAAGAAGATGATGAAGGTGACAGAGTAGAACTAACGTAAGGGAGGGAACGCAGTGAAATTTCAATGGAACTTGATTTTAGGACTTATATTTGCTTTGATTGTTGCCATCTTTGCTGTTATCAATGTCGATCCTGTAAGGGTGAACTATCTTTTCGGTGAAGCAGAGTGGCCATTAATCCTGGTCATTATCGGATCCGTCCTGATGGGAGGACTGATTGTCGGTTCAGTCGGATTGTTCCGTCTGTTTGTCGTCCAGAGGAAGGTAAAGGCATTGGAAAAGGAAAATGCCCGGCTGATGAAAGAGACCGAGGGAAGAGAAGCGGCTCTTACCAATCCTGAACCTGCCGCTCCGGCAGCAAATGAGAAAATTGAAGAAGAAAAGCATACGGGAATGTAACAGGAAGGGCGCTCTGGTTTAAGAGCGTCCTTTTGTTTGGAAAAACCGAGTCTTGAAGAGTGCTTCAAAAGTTGAGACACAGTAACATTTGCTGGGTCTGGACATAAAGGACTATAAATCTTGTGAAGGAGAATTAAGGTCCTATAAAGAGCGTATAAAGGACGTTAAATTCAGAAAAAGAAAATTAGCGTCCTTTACGCAGCAAGTCCTTAAGAACATTAATTTGACATCTTAAAGATTAACGAACTATAAAGGTCCCCTAAAGAAAGTATTACTCAGTGATTAACTAAGAAGTTTTCTAAGACAACAGCTGAGGGACTTCAAGCCTGGCGATAAAAATTCATAAACAACTAGAAAAGGGCAATTTTCCTCCTGCTGAATCTTCTTTCCTGCTTCGCTCGGACCTCTATGGCAGTCTTTTATTTCAGCTTCTGAAGTAACCCGAATATAATAGACTTTCCATGTTTCTCTGATTGAAAGGCCTGACCCCATTTTGTATAATAGGAAAGGCTGAGGGGTGAACGTATGTTAAAATCAAAATCACGCTGGTTAATTAAAGACCATGGTGAGTCGAATGTGAATAAATTGCAAGATGAATTGAATATACCGCCGATTGTCAGCAAGCTGCTGGCGAACAGGGGAATACATGATATAGAAGAAGCCCGCACCTTCTTGTACGGTGAGGAGGAGCCATTTCATGATCCGTTTCTGATGTTGGACATGGACAAGGCAGTAGATCGGGTGAAAAAAGCCATTGAATATGGTGAGGCTATCCTGATTTTTGGGGATTATGATGCGGACGGTGTCAGTTCGACTTCCACGATGATGCAGACACTGCTTGAGCTTGGAGCAGAAGTGCACTTTTACATTCCGAATCGTTTTACCGAAGGGTATGGGCCGAATGAGAATGCTTTCCGGTGGGCGGCTGAAGAAGGGTTTTCATTAATCATTACCGTTGATACCGGCATTGCGGCTCTAAAAGAAGCTCAGCTGGCCAAAGAATTGGGGGTCGACTTGATCATCACTGATCACCACGAGCCTGGACCGGAACTACCTGAAGCATTAGCAATCCTCCATCCTAAAAGGGAAGGCAGTACTTATCCTTTTCCTGATCTTGCGGGAGTAGGGGTAGCATTCAAATTCGCACATGCTTTGTACGGAAGTTTGCCGGAACATCTTCTTGATCTTGCGGCAATTGGAACGATCGCAGACCTTGTGCCATTAAAAGGTGAAAACAGGGCGATGGCCAAAAAGGGATTGGCGAAGCTTCGCAACAGTAAACGTCCAGGCCTGATAGCTCTTTGCAAGGCAGCGAATGCGAAGATGAATGAAATCTCAGAAGAGACGGTAGGCTTTGCGATCGCGCCGAGAATCAATGCAATAGGCAGGCTGGGAGATGCGGACCCTGCAGTCGACTTGATGTTATCTGATAATATGGAAGAGTCAATGGCGATTGCCGAGGAAATCGACGGTATTAACAAAGAAAGGCAAGCCATTGTGAATGAGATGACCCAGGAAGCGATTGAAATGGTCAACAATGAGTTCCCTCTTACCCATAATTCAGTTTTAGTCATCGGAAAAGAAGGCTGGAATTCTGGGGTGGTTGGGATCGTTGCTTCCAGGCTCGTTGAGAAGTTCTACAGGCCTGTCATTGTGTTGAGTTTTGACAGTGAAAAAGGGACTGCTAAAGGCTCGGCCAGAAGTATAGCAGGCTTCGATCTTTTTAAGAACCTTTCACAATGCAGAGAGCTGCTTCCTCATTTCGGGGGTCATCCAATGGCGGCCGGAATGACATTGGAGTTAGAGAATGTTGCCGAGCTTAGGAGCCGCTTGAATACATTTGCTGAAGAACAACTGACAGAAGAGGATTTCATTCCGCTGACAGAATTGGATGCCGCCATTAAATTAGAGGAAGTCGATATTGAAACGATCGAGTCCCTTGAGATGCTGGCTCCATTTGGAATGGGCAATCCTAAGCCCAAGTTGCTAATTGAAGGTGTTTCCATCTCCGGCATGCGGAAAATTGGAGGCAACCAGGATCATTTAAAGCTTTCCCTGCAAAAAGATTTGCATACATTGGATAGTATCGGATTTGGCATGGGAGAGTTTGCGGATCATATCTCACCGCTTTCCGAAGTTTCGGTGATAGGGGAGCTCTCAATCAACGAATGGAATAATATCCGAAAACCACAGCTATTCCTTAAAGACGTTACTGTAGATCATTGGCAGCTTTTCGATATGAGAGGCATCAAACCTGTCAACAGGTGGTTCAATAGAGTTCCTTCCCAACACAGGAAGTTTATTGCCTTCAATCAGTCGACTATTGACCGCCTTCCACTTGATGGCTACCATGATGATATTTTATTGATCTCATCAACTGAAGAAGCCTCCGGACTTTTAACGAGGACGTCCAGCATTGTATTCCTGGACATGCCACCTCAAGCAGAGTGGCTTGAGACTGTTGTGAAGTCTGCAGAGCCAGAGCGGATATATGCCCATTTTGATCATGAAGAGGATCACTTCTTCAGCACGATTCCGAACCGTGATCACTTTAAATGGTACTATGGTTTTCTATTAAAGAGGGATACTTTCGATCTTAAAAAGCATGGCGGGCAGCTTGCCCAGCATAAAGGCTGGTCGAGAGAAACAATTGAATTCATGTCAAAGGTGTTTTTTGAGCTGGATTTTGTTACAATAAAAAATGGATTAATTTCCGTCAATCCTGTAAAAGTTAAGAGAGATTTGGAAGAATCGATTACTTATCGACAAAAACAGGAACAATATAATCTAGAGAATGAATTGTTGTACTCATCTTATCAGGAACTTAAAAACTGGTTTGATAAGAAGACTGGAATGGTCTGCAACATATGAGGAGGATTTTTAAGCATGGACTTAAAACAATACGTTACAATCGTCGAAGACTGGCCTAAACCAGGGATTAAATTCAAAGATATCACCACTTTGATGGACAACGGCGATGCGTATAAATATGCTACTGATCAAATTGTAGAATATGCAAAAGAAAAAGAGATCGATTTGGTTGTAGGACCAGAAGCCAGAGGATTCATCATCGGTTGTCCTGTTGCCTATGCATTGGGAGTTGGTTTTGCACCTGTCCGTAAGCCTGGTAAACTGCCTCGTGAAACAATCAAGGTAGAATATGGCCTTGAATACGGCAAGGATGCCTTGACCATCCATAAAGATGCTATCAAACCTGGTCAGCGAGTTCTCATCACGGATGATTTACTGGCTACAGGAGGGACAATCGAAGCAACGATCAAACTTGTTGAGGAATTGGGCGGAATCGTTGCAGGTACTGCATTCCTTATCGAACTGACATATCTGGACGGCCGTGAAAAGCTTGCAGGCCATGACATTATGACATTAATGCAATTCTAATATAAAAACTTGAATAACATACTATCACAAGGACTGAGATGCAGATTTTATATCTTATTACTCAGTTCTTTTTTATTCAACTATTTAAGATGATGTTTGACACTGCTTGAATCATTATTTGAAGACCATTGATTCTTTTCTCCTGAAGATTGCGAGAACAGCTTCGGTCATTCACTTACGGTATTCCATCGCTGGTTCGTCAGCCAGTTTTGGAAAGCTGGTGCAAGCGGCAAGAACTAATAAAAATGGTAAGAAGGATTTCTTCAAAATGTTCATGTAATAAAATGTAAGCGGACTCATATCAAAATGGTAAATATTTTTCGACAAATTCGGCTATTTTTTAGGTTGAAGACTTTACATATCTTCTATTTTTTTTGATAATAGTATACAATACGCTTTTTTATTGTGAACAAGAGTTCAACATGGAGCTGCGTCTTCAAAAAGAGGATGGATCTAGTGAGTATGTTGAATTTAATATATTGTAAAGGTGATTTTGCTAATGGCAAAAGATCAGGTACTGACCCCCGAAGAGGTCGTAAAACGGACAAGTGAATATTTACCCGAAGAAGATGTCTCACTGGTGCAGAAGGCATATGAATTTGCCAAGGAAGCGCATAAGGAACAGTTCCGCAAATCAGGTGAGCCGTATATCATACATCCGATACAGGTAGCCGGGATCCTTGCAGATCTTGAAATGGACCCTTCCACTGTTGCTGCTGGATTTTTACATGATGTAGTGGAAGATACAAGCATTACCCTGCTTGAAATCGAAGAAAGTTTCGGAAAAGAAGTTGCCATGCTGGTAGACGGTGTCACAAAGCTCGGCAAAATCAAATACAAGTCGCAGGAAGAACAGCAGGCGGAAAATCATAGAAAAATGTTTGTCGCCATGGCCCAGGACATCCGTGTCATCCTGATCAAGCTTGCGGACCGTCTTCACAATATGAGGACCCTCAAGCATCTTCCAAGTGAAAAACAACGGAGAATTTCCAATGAAACGTTAGAGATATTTGCACCATTGGCCCACAGGCTTGGTATCTCTAAGATTAAATGGGAATTGGAGGATACAGCACTCCGCTATCTAAACCCTCAGCAATATTACCGGATCGTTAATCTGATGAAAAAGAAAAGAGCTGAGCGTGAACAATATTTGGATGAAGTAATAGAGGAAGTGAAATCCAGCCTTGGCGAAGTGAAGATTGAAGCGGATATATCGGGAAGGCCGAAGCACATCTACAGTATTTACAGGAAGATGGCTCTTCAGAACAAGCAGTTTAATGAGATCTATGATTTGCTTGCCGTACGCATTGTGGTGGACAGTATTAAGGACTGTTACGCAGTACTTGGAATCATCCATACGTGCTGGAAGCCGATGCCGGGCCGTTTCAAGGACTATATCGCTATGCCTAAGCCTAATATGTATCAATCCCTTCACACAACGGTAATCGGTCCGAAAGGCGATCCACTTGAAGTGCAGATCAGAACAACGGAAATGCATCAGATTGCTGAATACGGGGTTGCTGCTCACTGGGCATATAAAGAAGGACAGAATATTGATGAGAAAACGACATTTGAGAAGAAACTCACTTGGTTCAGGGAGATTCTTGAATTCCAGAATGAATCTGCCAATGCAGAAGAATTCATGGAGTCGTTGAAAATTGATTTATTCTCCGATATGGTCTTTATTTTCACTCCTAAAGGAGATGTCATTGAACTGCCGGCCGGTTCTGTTCCGATAGACTTTGCCTATCGCATCCACTCTGAAATTGGAAACAAAACAATCGGTGCCAAAGTGAACGGAAAAATGGTCACACTTGATTATAAGCTTCATACCGGGGACATCATTGAGATCCTCACGTCCAAACATTCATATGGACCAAGTAAGGATTGGCTCAAGCTCGCCCAGACGTCGCAGGCTAAGAATAAAATCAAGACCTTCTTTAAAAAGCAGCAGCGTGAAGAAAATATTGAAAAAGGCCGGGAACTTGTCGAGAAAGAAATCAAAAACCTTGAGTTTGAATTAAAAGAAGTTCTCACACCTGAGAATGTTTCCCGTGTAGCGGAGAAATTTAATTTTGTGAATGAAGAAGATATGTATGCAGCGGTTGGCTACAGCGGAATTACAGCTGCCCAGCTTGCAAACAGACTCACAGAAAAGTTGAGAAAGAAGCGTGATCAGGAAGAATCCCTTCAGGAGACCATCACCGAATTGAAAGCGAACCAGCCGGTGAAACGGAAACGGGACGCAGGGGTGCAGGTGAAAGGGATCGATAACCTGCTCATCAGGCTTTCCAGGTGCTGTAATCCAGTACCAGGTGATGAAATCATTGGTTTTATTACGAAAGGGCGAGGGGTGTCCGTTCACCGTTCGGACTGTACGAATGTATCTGCCGAAAATGCAGAACAGCGCTTGATACCGGTCGAGTGGGAAAGTGACTTTACAAATCGCAAGGAATATAATGTCGATATTGAAATTTCGGGGTATGACCGCAGGGGCTTGCTCAATGAAGTTCTTCAGGCGGTCAATGAAACGAAGACCAATATTTCTGCAGTCAGCGGAAAGTCGGACCGAAATAAGATGGCTACCATTAATATGTCGATATCGATTCAAAATATTTCCCATCTGCACAGGGTAGTAGAGAGAATCAAGCAGATTTCGGATATCTACGCTGTCAGAAGGATCATGAACTAAGGAGCTCGTTAAGAAATGAAAGTAGTACTTCAACGAAGCCGTGAAGCCTCTGTGACGGCAGACGGCAAACTGAGCGGTGAAATCACCTCGGGGTTTGTCCTGTTGGTCGGAGTTACACACGAAGACACTGAAAAGGATGCCGACTGGCTTGCTGATAAGATTATCAATCTCCGGGTATTCGAGGATGAAGAAGGTAAAATGAACCGTTCTTTGCTTGATACAGGAGGGGAAATTCTATCTGTTTCACAATTTACCCTCTATGGTGACTGCCGAAAAGGCAGGCGCCCCAACTTCATGGAGGCAGCTAAACCGCCGCAAGCAGAAAAGATCTATGATTATTTCAATGAGGTGCTAAGGCAAAAAGGAGTACATGTGGAGACGGGTGTGTTCGGGAGCATGATGGATGTCAAGCTGACCAATGACGGCCCTGTCACATTGATTATTGAAAGTAAATAGGAACACAAAAGGGCTGAAGATATCCATATATCTTCAGCCCTTTTATTAATTTCTGAAATACTCATTCAATCCATTATAAATGCTTCTTGCCGCCATATCCTGAAAACTGTGTGTATTGACCAAAGCTTCTTCTGTAGGGTTGCTGAGATAACCTAGTTCTAGCAGTACAGCCGGCTGCTTGTTTTCTCTTAACACATAATAATTGCCGTTCTTGACCCCTCTATTTCGGGATGAAAGGGTTGTGGCAAGATTATCGATTATACTTTGTGATAGTTCTTTTTGATAACTATGATAATAGTAGGCAGTGTATCCTTTTATGGATGAATCATAAATGCTGTCATAATGGACACTGATAAATGCATCGCTGTTATGGTAATGAGCAAGGGCGACCCTTGCACTCAGGGATGAGTAGGTATCATCGTCTCTCGTCAAGATTACGTTGGCCCCAGCATTTCTTAAAAGTTCATATAAAAGTTGTGAAGTGGACAGGGTCAGTTCTTTCTCCAGAGTTTCTCTATATCCGACTGTCCCGCTGTCCCGTCCTCCATGTCCAGGATCGATGACAATCGTCTTCCCTTTCAGCCCCCCTGCATTGTTAACTGGTGTGGAACTTTGGCCGGTACCGGATACAGAAACAATCCAGCCTGCTACATAAGCAGTCTGACCTGACTTTAAAGCAATCTTATACCAGTCGCCCTGCTGTTGCTGGATAGCGTAGGATTCCCCGGCAGAAGCTCTGGCCACAATGGATGAACTGGTGGAGGCTTTGCTTCTGAGGTTCGTCCCATTATAGAGAATTTGAATATAGCCTGATTGACTGGATTCTGCTGGTTCTTCGGGTGCTGAACCGACTGTTTTTTCAATATACCAGCCTGCTGCCCATCCTGTTTTACCCCCTTTAAGGGATAGCTTGTACCAGTTGTTTTTCTCTTCCAAAATCTCATATACTTCATTCTGTTTTACTGAGTCAGTAACCCTGCCGTTCAAACTTGCCTTGTCCCTTACATTTAAAGAATAGACAGTCACCTTGCCGAAGGCTCCTTGATTCGTTTCTTTAGCAGGGGGAGATGACGATTTCTCAATGTATTGACTGCTTGTCCACCCTTCGCTGCCTCCGAATTTTATTCGGTACCAGCCGGAAACACTTCCAGTGACAGAAACCTTACTTCCTTTGTTTAGCTTTCCGATAATACTGCCATTTAAACCTGCTGAACTTCTCACGTTCAATGAATTGACTGTCGAAACGCCGGTCCAGTTCTCATGATCGATTGTGGTGCTGCTTCCGGAGTTTTGACTTGGGATAGCTCCGCCAGCGATATAATCCTTATGTACCCATCCTGATTGACTGCCAATGGACACTTTATACCAATTCCCGCTGCTTTCAGTTATCTTTACTTCCTGTCCTTTGGATAGTGTATCGATGATAGGAAAGTTGGTCCCTGGTCCTTCTCTCATTCTGAGGCCGTTATCAGTGACAGTTCCGTTTTTTTGGCTAGTAGAGCTGCTTTGTACCTTTACAAGCCAGTTGGCAACCCAACCGGTTCCAGAAGAATTCAACTGGATCTTGTACCAGTCATTTTCAGTGGAGACCACCTTGAATTCTTCCCCTTTATATACTTGTTCTATTACGGGGAAGCTTAAGCCAGGTCCTTTTCTAACATTTAGTGTATGAGTATCAATAATGACGGTTGTTGCCTCTGCAGCAGCCTTTTCTTGGGTTTCAGCCGGCAGAGAGCCCAACAATAAAAGGAAAATGATAAAATTGTAAAAAACTTTCTTAATCATATTCACCACCTTATCTGCGGGATATTTATCCAGTATATCTATGAATTTATTCTCCGTAAATAAGAAAAATCCTTTTATATGAAAGAATTTTCTCCAGAATGGAAATGATATGTAACAACATAGTTTGAAGGGGTGAATACCATGAGAGCGAGTGAGAAAGGCATGATCAGTTCCAATGGGGAGAATCAATTGTTCGGTGTAAACTTTCATAGTTTCTTGGAAAGAGAAAAGAATATAGACAGCTTTGAACTGGCTTCCGAGTTTGGATTAACTTTGGCAGGAGTGCGGCAATTGAAAAAGAAGATGGAACGGTCGTGAAATTTTTCAAATCCCCTTGACATCTTCGTTTGCCATCCGTATTATTATAGAAATAAAATATCTATTATGATTTGACCGTTGATGGAGCATAGTAGCTGAAATAGCAGGTGTACAGAGAGGAAATGCCGCGGCTGTAAGCATTTCTACATACTGATTCAGTGAATGAACACTCCGGAGGATTCCTGTTGAACGATTTGTTTCCAAGGCAGGAACGTACCAGGCGTTAACTGGCTAAGTGGAGGCATTTTTGCCTCAATTAGGGTGGCACCACGGGAATCCAAGCTCTCGTCCCTTGTATATATTACAAGGGATTGAGAGCTTTTTTTGTTGGTTTTTTATTGAAGGCTCTTTTCAAAACTTTGTTGCTATTTACTATAAAGTTAAAGAGATATGTCCAGATTTCATAGAATTTATCTTAGTCAGTAAGTAAGAAAAGAGCAATTCACCTTGTTCAGTTAGATAAGCCCTTGTACCCGAGGGGAAAATCCGGTTCTTTGGATTTTTCCGAAAGCAACAATCTATGCGAAAACAGGCTTATTAAGTTAGTTGAAAGATAATACATGGTTATCAGGGAAGGAGATCTTTTATGTCAATTAAAATACCTCGCGGAACGCAAGATATTCTGCCGGCAGATTCAAGCAAATGGCAGTATGTTGAAAAAACAGCAGCTGATATTTGCCGAAATTATCAATATGAGGAAATCCGCACACCTATTTTCGAATCAAGTGAATTGTTCCTGCGCGGTGTAGGTGACACCACTGATATCGTGCAGAAAGAAATGTATGTATTTGAGGACCTGGGTGGAAGAAGCCTTGCTTTAAGACCTGAGGGAACGGCTTCGGTCGTCCGCTCATTCGTGGAAAATAAAATGTTCGGTGTCCCTAATCAGCCTGTCAAGCTGTATTACACAGGACCGATGTTCCGTTATGAAAGACCGCAGGCGGGCCGCTACCGCCAGTTTGTTCAGTTTGGGATCGAAGCTCTTGGCAGTGAAGACCCATCAATTGATGCTGAAGTAATTTCTGTCGCGATGGAAATCTACAGAAAGCTTGGCTTGAAAGAACTAAAACTTGTTATCAACACATTGGGAGATAATGAGAGCCGCAAAGCACACAGGGAAGCGCTGATCAATCACTTCCAACCAAGAATCGGTGAATTCTGTACAGACTGCCAAAACCGCCTTGAAAAGAACCCTTTAAGGATACTCGACTGTAAGAAAGACCGTGATCACGAACTTATGAAGACAGCGCCTTCCATTCTTGACTTCCTGAATGAAGATTCCAAGGAGTACTTCGAAAAGGTTCAAAGGTACCTGGAAGACATGGAGATCTCATTTGAGGTCGATCCTACATTGGTGAGAGGACTGGACTACTACAACCACACAGCTTTCGAAATCATGAGCAACGCTGAAGGTTTCGGTGCCATTACCACATTATGTGGAGGGGGACGTTATAATGGCCTTGTTGAAATGATCGGAGGTCCTGCGACACCTGGCATCGGTTTCGCATTCAGTATAGAGCGTCTGTTGGCAGCCCTGGAAGCAGAAGGCGTGGAATTGCCGATACAGCCGGAACTTGACTGCTATATCGTCACTATGGGAGAAGAAGCTAAAGATTACTCGGTGAAACTTCTTCATCAGCTTCGCCAGGAAGGGTTCTCAGCAGAGAAGGATTATCTTGGCCGCAAAATGAAGGCGCAATTCAAATCGGCTGACAGAATGAACGCCAAGCTGGTAGCTGTTCTGGGTGAGGATGAGTTAAAAGATAACAAGATCAACTTGAAAGATATGAGTACAGGTGAGCAAAAACTAGTGAGTCTTGAAGAATTTGTTGAAGAAGTAAAAAAGTATCACGGCTAAGGAGGAGTTACACATGAAAAGGACTGTATATTGTGGTGAAGTGACAGAAAAATATACCGGCGAAAAAGTGACCCTGAAAGGATGGGTTCAAAAACGGAGAGATTTGGGCGGGCTGATTTTTATTGACCTGCGTGACAGAAAGGGAGTCGTGCAAATTGTCTTCAATCCTGAAACATCACAGGAAGCCTTGGAGGTAGCTGAAAAAATCCGGAATGAGTTTGTTGTATCTGTAACCGGAGTAGTTTCTGCAAGGGAAGAAGGAACGATTAACGAAAATTTAAAGACAGGTAAGATTGAGGTTCATGTTGAAGAGATTGACATCATCAATGAAGCAAAAACACCTCCTTTTATCATCGGGGAAGGGAAAGAAGTATCTGAAGAACTACGTTTGAAATACCGCTACCTTGATTTGAGAAGAAAGGCGATGCTTGATACATTCCAGATGAGAAGCAATGTAACAAAGTCTTTCCGTGACTTTTTAAGTGAACATGACTTCTTGGATGTGGAAACACCGATCCTTACGAAAAGCACACCGGAAGGAGCACGTGATTATTTAGTGCCGAGCCGGGTCCACCCTGGTGAATTTTATGCCCTGCCTCAGTCGCCGCAGATTTTCAAGCAGCTGCTCATGGTGTCCGGATTTGACCGATATTACCAAATTGCACGCTGTTTCCGTGATGAAGATTTGCGTGCAGACCGCCAGCCGGAGTTCACTCAAGTCGATATTGAAATGAGTTTCATGGATCAGGAAGAAATCATCGGCCTTGTAGAAAAAATGATGCAAAGACTGATGAAGGATGTAAAAGGGCTTGAAATCACTGAAGCCTTCCCTCGCATGACGTATCAAGAAGCTATGAGCCGATATGGTTCTGATAAACCGGATACCCGTTTTGAGATGGAACTTGTCGATGTATCCGAAGCTGTGAAGGACTCTGGATTCAAAGTATTTGCCAGCACAGTGGCCAACGGAGGAGAAGTTAAATTAATCAATGTAAAAGGCGGAGCAGAGAAATACTCACGTAAGGACATTGATGCATTGACTGAATTCACTAGCCGCTATGGTGCAAAAGGCCTTGCCTGGATGAAGGCAGAAGAAGCAGAATTAAAAGGACCTATTTCAAAATTCTTCTCTGCTGATGAACAATCCGTACTCAGAGAGTATGCTGGAGCAGAGACGGGGGACCTTCTGTTATTTGTCGCTGATAAAAAGTCAGTTGTGGCGGATGCCCTTGGAGCATTGAGGCTGAAGCTTGGAAAAGAACTTGGCTTGATAGATGAATCCAAATTCAACTTCCTGTGGGTAACAGATTGGCCGCTTCTTGAGTATGACGAAGAAGATGGCCGTTACTATGCAGCACACCATCCATTCACAATGCCGGTAAGAAGCGAAGTGGATATGCTTGATACAGATCCGGCAAATGTCCGTGCACAAGCTTATGACCTGGTCCTCAATGGGTATGAACTTGGCGGGGGATCTCTTCGTATTTACGAGCGCGATGTACAGGAGAAAATGTTCAAGGTCCTTGGGTTCTCTAAAGAAGAAGCACAAGAGCAATTTGGCTTCCTTCTTGAAGCATTTGAATATGGCACACCTCCTCATGGCGGCATTGCACTTGGACTTGACCGACTGGTTATGCTGCTTGCGGGCCGCACGAATTTGAGAGATACAATCGCGTTCCCTAAGACAGCGAGCGCAAGCGACCTGTTGACAGCGGCACCGAGTGAAGTGGATACAGCTCAATTGGATGAGCTGGGATTAACCTTGAAAACTGGTGAATAATACCTAGCCTATATAAATTGAAATTGACGGATAATTGTGATATTATTTTATCAACAGCTTAAACAAAGTCCTGATGTGTTCGTTGTTTTACCTATTAGTTTTGACCGAACATTTCTATCTACGGGAGTCTGACGTTTTCAAGCGGCATTAATGCCTCTGGCTAAGAGGACTAATAAAACTTGAAACAAGACACCCACCTGCTGAGAGCGGGTTCAAAACGATGGAATCTCTGCGACGGCACGATCGGGACTTTGTTTAACCACTATATTGAATAATCATTCCTCTTGCTCAGGCAAGGGGTTTTTTTATGTTTGTGAAGGGTAAAATGTACATATGCTAAATGATGGGCAGAGGTCCTCGAAACAAGGTGAAAATTGATAACAAGCAGTTCTGCAGCTTCTTTTGTTTTAAGTATATACAGTTTGATTACCAGTTCCTTATATTTTATCTGTTCGATTCACAAAAGTGAGCTGATTGGAGTCGTACCTCCTGAAGCGGAAATCTGCAGGTTATATCTTAAAAGCATTATTCCTATAGGACAGGTTGCATTAAACTGGTCCATCGTTTATTCTTATTCAGTATTCATACATTGAAACTTGATATAACGGAGATGATTAATTTGTTACACCAGTTTTCGCGAAATGAATTGGCAATTGGTAAAGAAGGCTTGGATATTTTAAAAAACAGTACAGTGGCAGTGTTGGGAATCGGCGGAGTCGGCTCTTTTGCTGCTGAAGCTCTTGCGCGTTCAGGAGTCGGAAGACTTGTACTGGTCGATAAAGATGATGTGGATATCACCAACATCAACCGTCAGATCCATGCCTTGCTCTCTACCGTCGGCAAACCTAAAGCCGACCTGATGAAGGAGCGCATCAAGGATATCAATCCTGATTGTGAAGTCATCGCACTTAAAATGTTTTATACAGAAGAGACTTATGAAGAGTTCTTTAGTTACGGATTGGATTTTGTAGTGGATGCATCTGATACAATTTCGTATAAAATCCATTTGATGAAAGAATGCCTTGAGAGAAATATTCCATTGATTGCTTCTATGGGGGCCGCGAATAAGACAGATCCGACCCGTTTTAAGATTGAGGATATTTCAAAAACGCATACAGATCCACTTGCAAAAGTCATCCGTACACGTTTGAGAAAAGAAGGGATCCACAAAGGTGTCAAAGTGATTTTCTCTGACGAGAGCCCGATTGTAATCAGGGAAGACATCAGGCAGGAAGTTGGTAAAGATGATGCAAAGATTCGAAAGGCAAAGTTCCCGCCTTCTTCCAATGCGTTTGTTCCTTCAGTGGCAGGCTTGATTGCGGCAAGCCACGTCATCAGTGAACTTCTTTCTTCAATTGAAATCAAAAGAGTAAAAGACTGAACAAAAAGCTGCCGATTTTGGCAGCTTTTTTGTTAGCTGTAAACATGGAGTGGCTATCAGAGTTTTTTTAAATGGCTCTTTTCGTAAACATTGTTGCTATTTAATACAAATTTTAAAAAATCTACTTAATTAACCAGGAATAGCCTGATAAACAAGTAAGAAAAGAGCTAATTCACCTCTTTCAGAGAAAAAAGCCCTTGTCTCCAAGGGAAAAATCCTGCTCTTTGGATTTTTCCGAGAGCAACAATATATACGAAAACAGCGTTTTATATAGAGGATGGAGGTGCGGTAGTTAATCCCTCCATGTCAAGTAGTGCCAGTAATTCTTTATAGTCTGTTTTTAACTTGTTATAGTTTTCTTCCGCTGCGAGCAATTTCTTCTGTAGTTCCTTCTGCTGCTCTCTCAGATTTTTATTTTCATGAAAGTCATCTTGCCCTCCAGGACTCATCGTTTGTAAAAACGTAATGCAGTCTTCAAGCGATGGTGAAGCGGGAGCAGTATCAGTATGATTAGGTGCCGTGACAGTTTCTTTCTTTAATTTATTGTTCCATCGAAAACTGCACGCAGCCGATGTTCGTCCGATAGACTTGGAAGCCTCATCGAAAGCATCCTTCTGGGTTTTTCCCTCCCGTAGAAACTTGAGAACGGTTTCCGTTACTATTTTTTCCTCTTCATCTGTCCACTTTTTTCTCTTTTCAACAGCCTTACTCAAAGGAACACCTCCATTCGTAGAGACTGTTTGTCCTTAGTATATGAAGAAGTTAAGATGATATCCTGTTGACCACTTTCAATCTTTTCAGTATGAGGTTGGAGATATTTGTAAAAAATGAAATCTGCAGCCAATCCGTCCGTAAGTTTAGTGTGCAGCGGTGAAATAAGTGGGGATGAACGAACATCAACATAGAAGGCTGAGGATAAACAGACAGAATTGCGAGGGGGGAGAACCCTGAAAACAGACCCGCAGGAAATCGCACACCTTCCGCTCCAATCACACTTTCCTAAAACAGAGTCAAAAAAGTTAGTGTAAAAATCAACAATCTTTTAGAAAACTGCCTTTTGTGATTAGAAATGTAAGGACAAAACAGCATTCCAGTTTAATGTTTTGTACCTTCTAAATTTCAAACACTATAAGGTGACGCATGTACGTTCATTAGACTGCTGCAAAAGCACTGTTGGCAGGAGTCTTCCTGTTTAATTTAGTGAAAGCACGTTTTCCTGGTCTGCAATGATCTTAATGTGCAAGGTTTATAATGAAAGGGACGCCCAAAAGCGCCCCTCCATCTTATTTCTGCCCCAAGATTTTCTTGTACACTTGAGAAATCGCTACTTCGAATTTCCCGGTTTCTTTTGGTTCATAATATCGTGCTCTCTTCAACGTGTCAGGAAGGTATTGCTGCTTGACCCACCCTGATGGATAATCATGAGGGAATTTATATTCAATCCCTCTTCCAAGTTCTTTAGCCCCGGCATAATGCGCATCTTTTAAGTGAGCAGGAACCTCTCCGCTTTTGCCGTTTCGTATATCTTGTAAGGCAGCATCAATCGCACTGATCGCCGAGTTGGATTTTGGTGAAAGGCATAGCTCAATTACAGCATTGGCGAGGGGGATTCGTGCTTCGGGGAAGCCTATCTTTTCGGCCGTCTCCACTGCCGCTAGGGTACGTTGTCCTGCTTGAGGGCTTGCTAGTCCTATATCTTCATATGCGATGACAAGAAGTCTTCTTGTAATGCTCGGCATATCTCCTGCTTCCACAAGCCTGCCCAAATAGTGGAGGGCGGCATTCACGTCACTTCCCCTTATGGATTTTTGAAAGCCGCTCAGCACGTCATAATGTGCATCACCATCTTTATCATGAGAGAAACTTTTTTTCTGAAGACATTCTTCAGCGATTTCCACTGTGATTTCAATGGTTCCATCTTCAGCCGGTTCTGTTGATAGAACTGCGAGTTCCAGAGCATTCAGCGAACTTCTTACATCTCCATTGCTGGACTGCGCAAAATGCAGGAGGGCGTCGTCACTGACAAATATGTTCCGTTTTCCGAGACCCCGATCTTCATCCTTGAGCGCACTTTGGAGGGCCAGCTTCATATCCTCGACCGAGAGAGGCTTTAGTTCAAAAATCTGGCAACGGGAACGAATTGCGGGATTAATCGCGTGATAGGGATTGCTTGTCGTAGCTCCGATAAGGGTAATCATGCCGTTCTCCAAGTAGGGAAGCAAAAAATCCTGTTTAGCTTTATCCAGGCGGTGCACTTCATCCAAGAGTAGGATGACTTTTCCTGACATTTTCGCTTCTTCCGCGACCACGGCAATGTCCTTTTTATTGTTCGTAACAGCATTAAGTGTCCTGAAGGCATAGTTTGTGCTCCCGGCAATCGCACTGGCAATCGAGGTTTTGCCTATTCCGGGAGGCCCGTATAGGATCATCGAAGACAATTGTTTAGCCTTCACCATTCTGTCAATGATTTTCCCATCGCCCACCAGGTGCTGCTGGCCAATGACTTCATTGATGGTACGCGGCCTCATTCGGTAGGCCAATGGCTTGATACTCATTTCCATCTCTCCAAACTGGCGTTCTCATATTATTTTACTAATTTATCATATTCCGCTGACTTTTAAAACGATGGAACCTTTATGGCTAACGTTTTTTAACAGCAACCGTTGATTATGCTATAATGACAAAAGTTACTAAGGAAATTAATAATATTACTAGTTGCACTTATATGTATAAAGATAGATAGAGGGGCGAAAAATATGAAGATTTCTACAAAGGGACGTTATGGATTGACAATTATGATAGAGCTGGCTAAACGGCATGGAGAGGGACCGACCTCTTTGAAATCCATTGCGAAGGCTCAGAATTTATCTGAACATTATTTGGAGCAGCTGGTTGCTCCACTCAGGAATGCAGGTCTGGTAAAAAGTATCAGAGGCGCATACGGCGGCTATGTGCTTGGAAACGAGCCGTCTCAGATCACGGCAGGTGACATTATTAGAATCCTCGAGGGACCGATATCTCCGGTGGAAGGCATTGAAGATGAAGAGCCTGCAAAACGTGAGCTTTGGATGAGAATCAGGGATGCAGTGAAAGAGGTTTTGGATAATACCACCATTGAAGATTTGGCAAGCTATACGGATGAAGGCGAGTCAGATGCATATATGTTTTATATCTAATTGGAGGAATGACAATGAGGACGATTTATCTCGATAATGCGGCAACCTCCCCGATGGATCCCCGCGTTATTGAAGTCATGACAGAAACGATGAAAGGGACATTCGGCAATCCATCCAGTATCCACTCTTCTGGGAGAGATGCCAGGCAACAATTGGACAGTGCCCGGATGACAGCGTCCCAAAGCATTGGTGCCGGATTTAATGAGATCATCTTTACAAGCGGTGGGACTGAGGCTGATAATCTGGCATTATCAGGAACCGCGCATGCATTAAAAGATAAAGGAAGACATATTATCACGTCTTCCATCGAGCACCATGCCGTGCTTCATACATGCGCCCAGTTGGAAAAGGAAGGGTTTGAAGTAACCTATTTACCGGTAAATGAACATGGACTTGTTTCTGTCAAAGACGTCGAAGCTGCATTAAGGGAAGACACCATTTTGGTCAGCATCATGTACGGTAACAATGAAGTGGGCTCTATACAGCCGATTTCTGAAATCGGGCAACTGGTCAGAAACCGTGGAGTATTACTGCATACTGATGCAGTACAGGCTTTTGGGATGACAAAAATTGATGTTGCCACTGATATCATCGATCTTTTATCAATCTCAGCCCATAAGATAAACGGACCAAAAGGCGTCGGCTTCTTATATGCACGAAAAGACGTTCCTCTTGAAGCGAAAATGTTCGGCGGTGAGCAGGAGAGAAAAAGACGGGCAGGGACTGAGAACCTTCCATCGTTAGTGGGAATGGCAGAAGCAATCAGGCTTTCTCAGCAAGATATGGATAAAAAGATTGAAGAGTATATCGGATTCAAAAAAACATTAATAGAAATCCTTAAAGAAGAGGACATAGAATTTTACCTTAACGGAGATTTGGAACGTTCGCTTCCGCATATTATTAATTTAAGTTTTCCAGGAACAGATGTTGAATCCATGCTTGTGAATTTGGATTTAGCAGGTATAGCTGTCTCCAGCGGTTCCGCTTGTACAGCAGGGTCTATAGAGCCCTCCCATGTACTTCTTGCCATGTTCGGTAAAGATTCTGAGCGTCTGAGAAATTCGATACGTTTCAGTTTCGGGATCACGAATACTCAAGAAGATATTATTCATACAGCTAAAGAAGTCGCCAAAATTGTCAACCGCCTGAGAAAATAAGGCAAAGTTCAATCTCTTGTCTTCATAAAAGATTTGTAATAGAATCTTTCTATTGTTTGAGAGCTTTTTATAAAGCCTTTGTTAGTTAATAATGTGGTAATTTTCCAAGTTTAAATAGGGAAGAAATGATTTATTTACAGTTAGCATTTGTTTTAATCTTCCTTCTTTTATTTTAATTTCGACTAGTGCTTTGGAATCCAATCAAGTTATCAGGTTTCTTTTTATAGTAACAAAATTTCTAAGATCAACGATTGATTGGAGCGGAAGGTGTGCGACCTCCTGCGGGATTAGCTGGACAGCCGAGGAGGCTCATCCAGCTCCAGCGGCCAGCGACTAGCAGATTTCGGTCTCTCTCCTTGCGAATCCAGCTGCAAGGCCCCAACGGCTAGCGGACTTCCCTGTCCCCTCCTTGCGATAAGTCAACATCAACTCACTGTGTTCGTTGTGTTTCCTTTATCTCATGCAGGAACAGTCCAGTCCGTACGCCGCTGAACGGGGCCTTTCCGCTTTATATAGATAAGTCATCATCGAATCGCTAACGCTCTTCGTGATTCCTTTATCTCATGCGTGAGCCCTAAAATCTGTACGTCGCTGAACGGCCGCTTCCGCTTTTAAATTCACCGCCCGCCCCGCGGAGTCGTGCACCTGGAGCGGAAATCAACTTTTTATCTATAAAAGCATGTAATCAACAATAAATTATATGACTTTGAGTCATTACTATATAAAGGAGGTGCCTTTTCGTGAAGAAGGAACCTAAAGATACAAGAGTGGTTGTCGGCATGTCAGGAGGGGTGGACTCCTCCGTCGCAGCACTTTTATTGAAAGAGCAGGGATATGATGTCATCGGCATTTTTATGAAAAACTGGGATGATACCGATGAGAACGGGGTATGTACGGCGACTGAAGATTATGAAGATGTCATCAGGGTCTGCAATCAGATTGGCATTCCCTATTATGCAGTGAATTTTGAGAAGCAATATTGGGACAAGGTGTTCACATACTTCCTCGATGAATATAAAGCGGGACGTACGCCGAACCCTGATGTCATGTGCAATAAAGAAATCAAGTTCAAAGCATTCCTTGAGCATGCAATGAAACTTGGAGCAGACTACCTGGCGACTGGACACTATGCGCAAGTTGAATACCGAGACGGAGAGTATAAAATGCTCCGCGGTAAAGACTCTAACAAAGACCAAACGTACTTCCTGAATCAACTGGGACAAGAGCAACTTGAAAAAGTCATGTTCCCGATTGGATCGATCGATAAAAAGAAAGTAAGGGAAATTGCGAAAGAAGCCGGGCTTGCAACTGCCACGAAAAAAGACAGTACAGGTATCTGCTTTATCGGAGAGCGCAATTTCAAGGATTTCTTGAGCAATTACCTGCCTGCGCAACCTGGAAATATGGAGACCCTCAGCGGTGAAGTTAAAGGAAAGCATGATGGACTGATGTATTATACGATCGGCCAAAGGCAGGGACTTGGAATCGGTGGTGCAGGAGAGCCTTGGTTTGTCATCGGAAAGGATCTTGACCGAAATGTCCTTTTTGTTGAGCAAGGTTTTGATCACACGGCGCTATACTCTGACTCCATTATGGCTACGGATATCAGCTGGACTTCAGATAAAGAAAAACCGGCTGAATTCGAATGTACAGCTAAATTCCGTTACCGTCAGGAAGATCATGAAGTGAAGGTACAGCTTCTTGAAGATAACAAAGCGAAAGTAATCTTTAAAGAACCTGTAAGAGCTGTAACTCCAGGTCAGGCAGTCGTCTTCTATAACGGTGACGAATGCTTGGGCGGAGGCACGATTGATGAAATTTTCAAGGATGACACAAAACTTGATTTCGTAGGCTGATCATGAAGAGGTTAATCAGATTCTTTATCTGGTTAGCCTTTTGTTTTTGCCTGTTTATTATGCCCGACGTGTTTCCTTTATGGGAACGATAGTACTACAATCCGTAGGGACCTGAACTGCCGCCCGCCCCTGGAGCGGAAATCAACTATCACATTCAAAGATTAGGATAAGGACTTTTCTATTTTTTGAATAGTGCTTTTCTTAGTGAAATCAATGGTTATGATATACTATGGAGATAAATAAGTGAAAATAATACAAACCAGAGGTGTTACATATGGATAAAAATTTAAAAGGAATACAGCTTCTTCAAGAGGGAAAAGTCGAAGAGGCGGTTAAATTTTTTACAGAAGCGATTGAAGAAAATCCAACCGATCCGGTCGCATACATAAACTTCGGCAATGTCCTCCTTTCGGTGGGAGAGTATGAAAAAGCAGAGAAGTTCTTAAAAAGGGCGACTTCCCTTGATGAGGAGGCTGCATCTGCTTATTACTCTCTCGGTAACTTATATTTCAACGGTGAGAATTTTGATGCAGCCAAGGAAGCCTTTGAGACCGCAATCAAAAAAGGTCTTGAAAACGAAGATGTGTTTTTCATGCTGGGGATATCCCTTGTAAACCTTGAGCAGCCGAGACTCGCTCTCCCTTACCTGATGAGAAGTGTCGAGCTGAATGGTGAAGATGCTGAAGCACGGTTTCAATATGGGCTTTGCCTTGCAAAAACTGAAGCCTATAAAGAAGCTATCGAGCAGCTTGAGATGGTTGTTGAACAAGATCCTGAACATGCAGATGCCTATTATAATCTCGGCGTTGCCTATGCAGGCTATACAGATGACGCAGACAAAGCAAGAAGCTGCTTCGAGAGGGCTCTGGAAATTCAGCCGGACCACATGCTTGCCGGTTATGGCATAAAGATGATGGAACAATTGAAAGAAGAGAATTAAGAAGGAGCAAGGGGGTTTCTAAATGAGCAGGCAAGACTCGTTAGAACTTTTCGACGAAAATGAAATTTATATAAAGGGTAAACATCTTGTCACCATCTTCCACAATGAGAGCAACCTTTATTCAGTGATCAGAATCAGAGTGGAGTCCACTAATGCCCAATATGAAGACAAGGAAGCGGTCATAACTGGACACTTCCCTAAGATCCATGAACAGGAAACGTATGTGTTCCATGGTGCTTTTAAGGACCATCCGAGGTTTGGTATGCAATTTCATGCGGAGCGTTTCAAAAAAGAAATCCCCCAGACAAAACAAGGAATTGTCGACTACCTCTCAAGTGAGCTGTTTAAAGGGATAGGAAAAAAAACAGCCGAAAAAGTTGTGGAACAGCTTGGAGAGAATGCAATCAGCAAAATCCTGGAGACCCCCTCCCTTCTTGATGATATTCCGAAACTTCCTCCTGAGAAGGCAAAGGCGCTTTATGATTCCCTTGTTGAACATCAAGGGTTGGAACGAGTGATGATAAGCCTTAATGGATTTGGTTTTGGACCCCAAATTTCAATGAAGATTTACCAGGCTTATAAGGAACAGGCACTTGAAATCCTTCAGAAAAATCCTTACAAACTAGTCGAAGATATAGAAGGGATCGGGTTTGGCCGTGCGGATGAGCTTGGCAGTAAACTCGGCATCACCGGCAATCATCCTGACCGGATAAAAGCTGGCTGTCTCTACACCCTGGAACAAAACTGTCTGCAGGATGGCCATGTTTACCTGGAAGCTGAAACCCTCTTGACCAATGTCAAATCTCTTTTGGAAAAGAGCCAGAACGAGAGAATCAGCTTCGATGATATCTCGCGCGAAATCATAAAACTTGAAGAAGAAGGGAAGATCATTGGGGAAGAAAGACGAGTGTACCTTCCATCTTTGTATTTCTCCGAAAAGGGGCTTGTCACGAATATTGAAAGACTGCTTTCCCAAGATCAATACACTGATCAGTTTCCTCAATCAGAATTCCTGATGGCGCTTGGCGGGCTTGAAGAAAGGTTGAATGTCCAATATGCCCCGACCCAGAAAGAAGCGATAGAGACAGCTCTTATGTCTCCGATGATGCTTTTGACGGGAGGACCGGGTACAGGAAAGACAACGGTTATAAAGGGAATCGTCGAGCTTTATGCTGAATTGCACGGATGCTCGCTTGAACCTAAGGATTATAAAGACGAACCCTTTCCTATTCTTCTGGCTGCTCCAACAGGGAGGGCTGCCAAGAGGATGACAGAATCCACTGGACTTCCCGCCGGAACAATCCACAGGCTGCTTGGCTGGAACGGTACAGACAGCTTCGAGTATGATGAAGACCGCTCCATACAAGGCAAGCTGCTTATTGTTGATGAAATGTCAATGGTGGACACCTGGCTGGCAAATCAGCTGTTCAAAGCGCTTCCTGACGATATACAGGTGATTCTAGTCGGAGATGAAGATCAGCTGCCGTCTGTAGGTCCAGGGCAGGTGTTGAAAGACCTCCTGCGGTCAGAAGTCATCCCGACTGTCAGGCTGAAAGACATCTACCGTCAGGAGGAAGGGTCATCCATCATTGAGATGGCCCACGAAATGAAAGAGGGGAAGCTGCCAGGAAACCTGCTTCAGCCTCAGAAGGATCGTTCATTTATCAAGTGTACAACCTCCCAGATCGCAGAAGTTGTGGAGAAGGTTGTCACCAATGCCAAAGCGAAAGGGTACAGTGCGAAGGATATTCAAGTGCTTGCCCCTATGTACAGAGGTCCTGCCGGTATTGATAAATTGAATGTAATGCTTCAGGAAATATTCAACAGCAATGACGGCACCCGGAAGGAGATCGTCTTCGGGGAGACGAAATACCGGATCGGCGATAAGGTTCTTCAACTGGTCAATCAGCCGGAAAGCAATGTGTTCAACGGTGATATCGGTGAAGTCATTTCGATATTTTATGCAAAGGAAAATACCGAAAAACAGGATATGGTCCTTGTCTCCTTTGAAGGGAATGAGGTAACCTATACCCGCCAGGAACTGAATCAGATCACGCTTGCATACTGCTGTTCCATCCATAAGTCACAGGGTAGCGAATTTCCGATTGTCATCCTGCCGGTCGTGAAAAGTTACTTCAGGATGTTAAGGCGCAATCTGCTTTATACGGCCATCACACGAAGCCGAAACGCTTTGATTCTCTGTGGGGAAGAACAGGCGCTCCGGATGGGAGTGGAACGAGAGGAAGACGTTCAGAGACTTACGACTCTTTATGAAAAATTGAGGGGGATTAAAACAGAAGGTGTTACCGAATCACCAGCCGGCGAAGAAGATGCTCCTCCTCAAAACAAACTGGAAGAAATGCTGCAGGCAGACCCGATGATCGGAATGGAAAAGGTTACACCTTATGATTTCCTTTAATTAAGCGAACGATAGTAGTAACAGGGGGCTCGACCCTCTGGATACTTTTATCAATATGGCGCCGTTCTTCCTCGTATTGTTAGAAAATTGTATAGGCTTTAGACAATTTGGACATAATGGCTACTGGAAAAGATGGCAAAGATCTACTTTTGAAATGGTATCCATATGCCTGAAAAGCAGTCAATGCCACGGACTTGAAGGGGTGGCAAATGCGATGAAATGTCCAAATTGTCAAAGCACAGATATAGGCAAGATAGGCATTAACCAGTATTACTGCTGGAAGTGCTTTATTGAACTTTCAATCACCAAAGGTGTGATACACACACACCAGGTCGAGGAAGATGGAACGTTAAGCTCTTTGGATGACTTGTTTGACGAGGAAGACCGCCAACTAAGCTAAGGAAGAGGTGGGCACCTTGAATAAAACAATGGCCTCAATGATCGGGCTCGGAGTAGGAATCGCTGCAACGATGGCCTCTCGCCGTTCGAACATGATGAATGGACGTAACATGAAGAGAATGCGCAAACAAATTAAAAAGATGTTTTAAAAACAGAGGGACTCTTCCCTCTGTTTTTTGGTTTCCATAGCTTTTTGATGGGGAGAGTGCATGAGCCTATCGAATGTTGAAAGGCCATATCTATGAAGGGTTCATAGTGCCATCTAATTCAGAAAATGCCTCAATAATGGTCTCATGAAGGGTTCATGGTGCCATCTAATTCAAAAAATGCCTCAAAAATGTTCTTATGAAGGATTCATGGTGCCATCTAATTCAAAAACTGCCGGGGTAATGGTCTTATGAAGGGTTCATGAGGCCGTCTAATCCTGAAAAGCTCAAATAAGGTCTCCAGAAGGGCTCAAGCATAAGACTAGTCAAAAAGAGAAATGTTCACTCGACAGACTAATCCTCCCAACTGTATCAGTTATTTATTGTCCAACTCTTCCATTACCCCCCCATGCTGAATGGTTTTCTTTTTTTTGTTCACATTATGTAATAACAAGGCAGAGCGAAGAAGGAGGGAAGCAATGAACAACCGCCCTTATGTAAGATGGCTTTACCGGTTGGCGGTCACGCTTTTGACGGTAATTACACTTTACATTTTCTATCTCCTGTACCCGGTTTGGCATCCCGTGTTAAACGTATTGGTCATTGCTTTGATCCCTTTCTTGCTCGGGGGTTTTATCACATATCTTCTTCACCCGGTGGTTGAAAAGTTATATAGAGCAGGAATCCATAGGGGGATTGCGATCCTGCTGATTTATATTTTGTTTTTTGGCGGACTGGGATATGCGGTTTACAAAGGAACTCCCGTTATTATCCATCAACTGAAGGATTTAGCGGAAAATGCTCCGCTGTATACCGATCAGTATCAGCGGTGGCTGGATTATATTCAAAGGCAAACCTCTACTTGGCCGGATGGCATCCAGCATGAGCTGGAATCACGAATCGAGCGGTTTGAGGAATGGCTGAATGGAGTCGTTGCGCTTATTTTATCAGGCGTATTGAAAATAATGAACAGCTTGTTATTGTTTGCGATTGTTCCATTCATTTCGTTCTATTTACTGAAAGATTTCCCAAAGGTAAAAAAGGCTGCGACAAGTATAACGCCTAAAAAGTGGAGGCAAAGTGCAGGAAGTTTTTTAAAAGACTTGGACGAGTCGCTGGGGGGATACATTAGAGGACAATTATTGGTGTGCCTCTTGATTGGATCCCTAGCTGCGCTCTCTTTCTGGCTGGTTGGAATGAAGTATCCCCTGCTTCTCGGAATCATTGTGGGAATCACGAATGTCATTCCTTACTTTGGACCGGTAATTGGGGCGGTCCCTGCAGCCATTGTAGCCAGTACCATTTCCAATGAAATGATTGTAAAAGTGGTTGTGATTGTTTTCGTTCTTCAATTTCTCGAAGGTAACATCCTTTCTCCGCTCATTGTCGGTAAAAGCCTGCACATGCACCCCCTGTTTATAATGGGAGCATTGATTATAGGAGGCGAGGTTGGCGGGGTATTGGGGTTGATCGTCGCCGTTCCCCTGCTGGCCATGCTGAAAGTGGCTGTCGTCCATGCAAGAACGCATTTTACAGCTCGGGAAAGTTCCTGAAAAAATAAATTCTACTTTTCTCCCCGTTCAGATTGACAAATGAGATTGATATTTCTATAATTCGACATATACAATAATTAAAACACTGACCAAATCGACGAAAGATCGAGTATGTTATAGTCCATCTGAGTGCTTCCGGCACGTAAGAGAGGAATTTCCCCGGCTGAAAGAAATTCCAGATGAAGGATAACAGAACGCTAATCCCGAGTGCAGCAAAACTGCCGTTCGCCGCGTTAAGGCTCCAGAGTGATGAATCCTTCAATGGGATTCATAACCAGGGTGGTACCGCGAGCAAGCTCTCGTCCCTGACCAGGGATGAGGGCTTTTTTGTATGCTTTTTTGGTTAATTTTAAAAATGAAGGAGGAAAATTTACATGAAAAACCTGACAGGTGCAGAAATCAGAAGAATGTTTTTAGAGTTTTTTAAAGAAAAAGGCCACGGAGTAGAGCCTAGTGCATCACTTGTTCCGCATGAAGATCCTTCATTGCTGTGGATCAACAGTGGTGTTGCGACATTGAAAAAATACTTTGACGGACGTGTGATCCCTCAGAATCCTCGTATTGTCAACGCGCAGAAGTCAATCAGGACGAATGATATTGAAAACGTCGGGAAAACAGCCCGCCATCACACATTCTTTGAAATGCTTGGAAATTTCTCTATTGGAGATTATTTCAAAGTAGAATCCATTGAATGGGCATGGGAATTCCTAACAGATGAGAAGTGGATAGGCTTTGACTCAGAGAAACTTTCCGTTACGATCCACCCGGAGGACGAAGAAGCCTTTGAAATTTGGAGAGACAAAATCGGTGTCCCTGCAGAGAGAATCATCCGAATTGAAGGAAACTTCTGGGATATCGGCGAAGGCCCGAGCGGACCAAACACAGAGATCTTCTACGATCGCGGACCGGAATATGGGGACAATCCGGAAGATCCTGAACTATATCCTGGCGGTGAAAACGACCGTTACCTGGAAGTTTGGAACCTTGTTTTCTCTGAATTCAACCATAATCCTGACAACACATACACTCCGCTTCCTAAGAAAAATATTGATACAGGTATGGGCCTTGAAAGGATGGCATGTGTCGCACAAGGAGTTCCGACTAACTTTGACACAGATCTTTTCATCCCGATCATTGAGGCTGTTGAGAAGATTTCTGGCGAGTCCTACCGAAAAGATGAACAGAAGGATGTTGCTTTCAAAGTCATTGCTGATCATATCCGTACCGTTTCGTTCGCTGTCGGCGACGGAGCGCTTCCATCCAATGAAGGCCGAGGGTACGTATTAAGAAGACTTCTTCGCCGTGCTGTAAGATTTGCTAAACAGATCAATATCAACCGACCGTTCATGTTTGAACTTGTCCCGGTTGTGGCAGAGATCATGGTTGATTTCTATCCGGAAGTAAAAGAAAAAACGGAATTCATCCAAAAGGTTGTCAAAAATGAAGAAGAACGCTTCCATGAAACACTGAATGAAGGTCTTTCCATACTCTCTTCTGTTATCAAGAAAGAAAAAGAAGCCGGCAATACGGTGATTTCGGGTAAGGATGTCTTCCGCCTATACGACACATATGGCTTCCCTGTTGAACTGACTGAAGAGTATGCAGAAGAAGAAGGCATGACGTTAGATCAGGAAGGCTTTGAAAAAGAGATGGAGCTCCAGCGTGACCGTGCCCGTGCTGCCCGCCAGGATACCGGTTCCATGCAAGTGCAGGGAGGCGTTCTTGGAGATATCAAGGTTGAGAGTGAATTTGTCGGATATAATGAACTTCAAGCAGCTTCTAAGGTGGAAGTAATTGTGCTGAATAATGAATTGGCTGACAAAGCTGAAAAGGGTGATGAAATCCAATTCATTTTAGATAAAACTCCATTTTATGCTGAGAGCGGCGGACAGATCGGAGATAAAGGTCTTCTTTTAGCAGATGGCGTTAGAGTTTCCGTTAAGGATGTCAAGAAAGCACCAAACGGCCAGAACCTTCATAATGCTGTCGTGGAAGAGGGGACTCTGTCAAAAGGACAGGAAGTAAAGGCAGAAGTAAATGAATCCACACGCAGCAAGGTCATCAAAAACCATACGGCTACACACTTACTTCACCAAGCATTAAAAGACGTCCTTGGAGGCCATGTCAACCAGGCTGGATCACTTGTAGAACCGGACCGCCTCCGCTTTGACTTCTCTCACTTTGGAAGTGTAAGCACAGAGGAAATGGAAAAAATTGAGGCAATTGTCAACGAGCAAGTGTGGAATAGTATCACAGTCGGCACAGATTATAAATCTCTGGCAGAAGCAAAAGAAATGGGTGCAATGGCTTTATTTGGAGAAAAATATGGAGATACTGTCCGTGTAGTCTCTATCGGAGATTTCAGTCTTGAGTTATGCGGCGGCTGCCATGTCAACAATACTTCTGCAATCGGTCTGTTCAAAATCGTATCAGAGAGCGGTATTGGCGCAGGGACGCGCAGGATTGAGGCAGTTACTGGTGAAGCGGCTTACCATATGCTGAATGAGCAAGTGGGGTTATTGAAACAGGCAGCAGAAAAAGTGAAATCAAAGCCAAAAGACATCTTAAGCCGTATCGATGGACTTCTGGCAGAGATGAAAGAGCTACAGCGTGAAAATGAATCCTTAACAAGCAAGCTTTCGAATATTGAAGCAGGAAGTCTGACTGACCAAGTGAAATCTATCGACGGGGTCAATGTCCTTGCTGCAAAAATTGCGGGTGGCGACATGAATAACCTGCGTAATATGGTAGATGATCTTAAGCAAAAACTGGGATCGGCAGTAGTGGTTCTCGGTTCTGCCCAAGATGATAAAGTCAGCATCACTGCAGGAGTTACAAAGGATCTTGTAGAGAAGGGTTACCATGCTGGAAAGCTTGTTAAAGAAGTTGCCGGTATCTGCGGCGGCGGTGGCGGGGGACGTCCGGATATGGCCCAAGCCGGCGGTAAAAACCCTGAAAAATTGGATGAAGCCTTGAAGTTTGTAGAAGATTGGATCAAATCCGTTTAAATCGATACTAAAGTGGTGTACAATGAATGTAATAAGACAGGTTTGCCAGAATACACCAAGCCTAAAGAGAGGTGCGAATAATGAGCTCTTTTGATAAAACAATGCGATTTAATTTTTCGGATGAACCATTCGAACAGGATGTCAACGAGGTCCTGCTCCAGGTTCATAATGCTTTGCAAGAAAAAGGATACAATCCAATCAATCAAATTGTAGGTTACCTGTTATCCGGCGACCCTGCGTACATTCCGAGACACCAGGATGCACGTAACATCATCCGTCGATTGGAACGTGATGAGATCATTGAAGTGCTGGTTAAATCTTATTTGAAACAGCATAAAGAGGGGTAAAACATGCGCGTTATGGGACTAGACGTCGGCTCGAAAACAGTCGGCGTAGCAGTAAGTGATGCAATGGGCTGGACGGCCCAGGGCATTGAAACGATATCCATCAATGAGGATCAGTCACAATTCGGCCTTCAGCGGGTGGAAGAGCTGATCAAAGAGTATGAGGTCGACAAGGTGGTTATCGGCTTCCCAAAAAATATGAATAATACAGTGGGCCCCCGTGGCGAAGCATCGCAAAAGTATGCTAAACTGCTGGAGGACAAGCTCGGTATTTCAACCATTTTATGGGATGAGCGTTTAACAACGATGGCTGCGGAAAGAATATTACTGGAAGCAGACGTAAGCAGGAAAAAACGGAAAAAAGTGATCGATAAAATGGCTGCTGCCTTCATCCTGCAAGGATATTTGGACAGCCAAAAATAAGAGGTGCATACAAATGGAACACGGCGAAAAACAAATTACAATTATTGATGAAGAAGGAAGCGAACAGCTTTGTGAGGTTCTATTCACATTTGAATCCGATCAGTTCAACAAATCATACGTCCTTTACTACCCAGTAGGGGCAGACGAAAATGGCGATGAAGAAATCGAAATCCATGCTTCTGCATTCGTTCCTGGAAACGAAGGTGAAGAAGGAGAATTAAAGCCAATCGAATCCGAAGAAGAATGGGATATGATTGAAGAAATGCTAGAAACTTTCCTTGATGAGGAAGAAGAATAAAAAGAACGGGTTGTTTTGATGACATACCTGACGGGGGTGAAATCGCTTATGATTTCACCCTCTTTTTTTGTTGTTATGCTTAATTTTTCCGGGAGTCTTAGTCGGGATACATCCCCACTAATTCACGCATGATTCCCTTTTTACATAAATCTTCACAAGCGTTCCAGGTTATGTATGAACCCACCGATGTTTGATACAAGAGATTGGGTCTCCAGGCCAAGTCATGTATGAAATCCTCGGTGTTTGATGCATGAGATTGTAAATTCGGTTCACCTTGTGTAAGAAGTCCTAGATGTTTGATACATGAGATTGTGGTTCCGGGACAAGTCATGTATGAATACCCTCGTAATTGATACATCATCTGTTCATTGAGTCCCAATCATGTATGAATAACCTCGTAATTGATACATCATCTGTTAATTGAATCCAAATCATGTATGAATACCCTCGTAATTGATACATCATCTGTTAATTGAATCCCAATCATGTATGAATACCCTCGTAATTGATACATCATCTGTCTATTGAGTCCACATTATGTATGAATAACCTCGTAATTGATACATCATCTGTTAATTGAGTCCCAATCATGTATGAATAACCTCGTAATTGATACATTATCTGTTAATTGAATCCAAATCATGTATGAATTCCCGATATTTGATACATCATTCTGTTCATTGAGCCCAGGTCATGTATGAATCCCCCGATAATTAATACATCATTCACGTCGTTGAGTCAAAATCATGTATGAAACCACCAAGCAATACATGCAACATTCTCATCCTGCAACCCTAATCATGCATAAATCTCCTACACAGCAGCCTGATTAAAAAGGCATAATAATACTGCGCGGGTCCCGGGTCGTCCCCTGCCCCGAAAATGATAGCCCTTATAAAAGAAGGGCACCCTGTAAATGGAAAGAAGATCCCTTTTTTGCAGAATGAACTCTTTTTTTGGTTGAAAAATATAGTATAATGAAAAAGATGCATGTCGAATTTTAAGGGGGAACCCCGTTTTTGCTCGAGAGGGGGAAATATATAATGACTGAAGAAAAAAAATCAAAAAGAGAGATACTCTTATCAAAACTAATAGAGCGAAAAGAAGAAGCAAAAGTGATCAGGAAGATTGTCGGTATTATCGTTCTTGCGCTATTTATTATTATTGGAGGTACAGCGGTTGGAGGCTATATGTATGTTAAATCTGCGCTTCAACCTGTAGATGAAGATAGTAATAAGTCTGTAAATGTAGAAATACCGATAGGATCAGGTGTGACGTCGATAGGGAATATTTTAGAAGAGAACGGCATTATCAAGAATGCCCTTATATTTAAATACTATGTGAAATTCAATAATGAATCCGGATTCCAGGCAGGTAATTATGATTTAACTCCTGCCATGACACTTGATGAAATCATTACCAGCTTGAAGACAGGAAAAGTAATGTTGAAGGCTGAATTCAAGATTACAATCCCTGAAGGCATGCAATTGGATCAGATTGCGGAGAAAATTGCTGAAAAGACACCTTATAAAAAAGAAGAAATCTTAAAGAAATTAGATGATAAAAGCTATATTCAAGAATTGATAGGTAAGTTCCCGGACCTTCTGAATGAAGAAGAAATTTTGGCTGACGCTGTCAAGCACCCTCTGGAAGGCTACCTTTATCCTTCTACCTACCCTTTCTATGAAGAAGAGCCTTCATTGGAAGCGATTATTGAAAAGATGGTCTCCCAGACACAGGATGTATTGACGCAGTATGAGACGTCAAGGGTGGAACAAGATCTGACGGTACATGAACTGCTCACTATGTCCTCTTTAGTAGAAGAAGAAGCAACTGAAAAGGCTGACCGCGGCAAGATTTCAAGCGTTTTCTATAACCGCCTGGATGCTGAGATGCCATTGCAGACGGATCCGACCGTGCTGTACGCTCTTGGAGAGCATAAATCAAGGACTATGTATGAAGACCTGGAAGTAGACTCTCCATATAATACGTATCAGCACAGAGGTCTCCCGCCGGGACCAATTGCCAATGCCGGGTTATCCTCCATTGAAGCCGCTCTTAAACCGGATAATACAGAATACTACTATTTCCTTGCTTCTAAAGAAGGGACAGTGTATTATTCTGAAACACTTGAAGAGCACAATGAGAAAAAGGCAGAATACATTACGTCTGAACAATAAGGCGCTTTACTAAAGACATCCCTCGTAGTGACGGCTTCTCCCGTCGGGACCGAGAGCTGCGCCTGTTCGCAGATAAAACAGGGCCAGTATTTCACAACATTTAAAGGGGAAAGTTTATTAGCTTTCCTTTTTTTATTGTGCTAAAATAGTACAAGTGTTTTTTAAAAAAGTAACTCAACCATAGATATATATTTCAGGTAGAAAGCTTGCGGGCTTTCTACTTTTATGTAATTTTAATAACCAACTGGCACAGATTGTTGAGTCAACTGGCTATGAAAAAACGCACTTGTTTATGTTCTTGCCTCCAAAACTGGAAAGTGAGTGAATACCTTGGATAATGCAGTAAATGCTTATATTGAATCATTAATACAAGAGCGAAGCGACCTTCTGAATGAAATGGAAACCTTTGCAGAAAAAGAAAATGTGCCCATCATGGAGCTTGCTGGCATTGAAACGCTGCTTCAGCTTCTGAGAATACAACAGCCGAAGAGGATATTGGAAATTGGAACGGCCATTGGCTACTCAGGACTGAGAATGGCTGAAGCTCTTCCAGAGACTGAGATTGTGACCATTGAAAGAGATGAAGCGCGTTATCAGCAAGCGCTGGACTTTGTAGGACGCTCTCCTAACAAAGGTCAGCTGGACATCATATTCGGCGATGCATTGGAAAAAGTGCAAGAGATTGAAGGAAAGGGTCCTTTTGATGCATTGTTTATTGATGCGGCAAAAGGACAGTATCAAAAGTTCTTTGATCTTTATGCACCTATGCTTACAGACGAAGGAGTCGTCTACTCTGACAATGTTCTGTTTAAAGGAATGGTGGCAGAAGAAAATGTAGAGAATAAGCGAATCCGACAAATGGTTAAAAAGCTAAAAAGTTACAATGAATGGCTGATGAACCATAGTGGATTCAACACAGTGATCATCCCGGTTGGGGACGGAATTGCTGTCAGCAGAAAAATATAACGGTTGTTTACTATACGTCACGAGTGGCCCATTCAGCAATATGCGGGTCTGCAGCACGACAAGGGAAAGGAGTTCAACTAATCAATGAACCAAAAGCCAATTGTAATCGGTGTAGCCGGAGGATCGGGGTCTGGAAAAACCAGTGTCACCCGTTCCATATATGAGTCGTTTCAAGGGCATTCCATCCTGATGATTGAACAGGACTATTATTATAAAGATCAAAGTCATCTGCCATTCGAAGAAAGACTTAAAACAAACTATGATCACCCCCTTGCATTCGATAATGACCTCTTAATTGCACATTTAATGAAGCTATTAAAGAGTGAAAGTATTGAAAAACCGGTTTATGACTATAAAATGCATACACGGTCCGAGGAGACTATCCTGGTTGAACCGAAGGATGTCATAATTTTAGAGGGAATTTTGGTATTAGAAGATGAAAGATTGCGTAACTTAATGGATATCAAGCTTTATGTTGATACGGATGCCGATTTGCGCATCATCCGCAGGATGTTGCGGGATATCAAGGAACGCGGCCGCTCCATCGATTCGGTCATTGACCAATACATCAATGTGGTCCGGCCGATGCATAATCAATTCATCGAGCCGACAAAACGATATGCGGATGTTATTATTCCTGAAGGCGGCCATAATCATGTCGCAATCGATTTAATGGTGACAAAAATTCAAACAATTCTTGAACAAAAATCATTTTTGTAATACGATAACATAGATAAAAACATATAGTAATATTCAGAAATCTTCTTCATCCCAAGGAATCACTACATGCGAATATTCTTGTTAGGGAATGGACGATTAGGATTTACCCTATTCCGTCCATTCCCTGAATTACAATGGAAGATTAAGCTGCAGAGGAATTCCAAAGCATATGGTACACGCTTATGTACATAAAGGACCGGTGGGAGGTTCTTATACTTTTTATAAGGAGTGAAGTATTTTGGCAACAGAAAAAGTATATCCAATGACACAAGAAGGTAAAGAAAAATTAGAAAAAGAACTTGAGCAATTAAAGTCCGTTAAGCGTAAAGAAGTTGTGGAAAGAATCAAGATTGCCCGCAGTTTCGGTGACTTATCTGAGAACTCGGAGTACGATGCAGCGAAAGATGAACAGGCATTTGTTGAGGGCAGAATCTCCACTCTTGAAAATATGATCAGAAACGCAAAAATCATCCAGGAAGATGAGATGAACTCTGATACAGTAACACTTGGTAAGTCTGTTACATTCATTGAACTTCCAGATGGTGAAGAAGAAACGTACACAATTGTGGGAAGTGCAGAAGCTGATCCGTTCGAAGGAAAGATTTCCAATGACTCTCCAATCGCCAAAAGTTTGCTCGGCCACAAAGTAGGCAGTGAAGTGACGGTTCAAACTCCTGGCGGGGAAATGAGCGTTAAAATTACGGCAGTAAAATAAGACGTACAGCGAAGTGATGAAGGCATAAGCTTTCATCACTTTTTTATAGGTGAATACTTGATAAAAAGGGTTTTGCCTGTCCTTGTGATAAGACTATTAACATAGGGAATGAAATTTTTGAGCTATTTGAGGAATCCCTTTTAATGATTTCCTGGCCCGCGCCATTTTATAATTCTTGAGGTAAATCTGCCAGAAGCTGAGTCCCTCATAAAATCTATGAGGAAAGTCTATTCTCCGAAATTAATCCTCTCCTCTTCTCTCCCATACGTATGTTTCCCGCCAAAACGTCAACAATGTTGACGAGGTGTTCTAGATGAAAAAAAAACGAATATACTTTTTCAGTGGAATGGTGCTGTTTATTATGATAGGGCTTCTTGTGCGCATGGTTCAGATCCAGTTACTGGAAGCAGAGTCCTTTTCAAGACATCAAGTAAACTTGATTGAAAACAGTGTGAACCAAAGAACTCAACAGTTGATCATTGATGAAGGCAGAGGAACATTCCTGGACAGGGACGGAGAATCTATTAACTATGAGACCAAAAACGTATTGGTCCTGTTTCCTTTTCTGGCGAGAATTGAATGGGATGTCCAAAAGGTAGCGGACATACTGCATACAAACGAGAAAAACCTTCAAAGGGATATAGAAGAGGCAAAGGAGCCGTTTGTGTATGGCGGCAAAACTCCTTACATATTAAGTGAAACGCAGATGAATGAGATTAACAACCTTCAGCTTAAAGGTGTATTTGCATTGAAACGTAAATATCCAAAAGAAGAGATTCTGGCTGAACAATTGATAGGATTGACTGGGGAGAATGAAGATCGATTTCATGCCAGGTATCCCGATAGAGTAAAAGGGGCAACTCAAAAGATAGGCATAACCGGTTTAGAGAAGTCATTCGACGAATGGCTGATAGCGGAACAGGAGTCAAAGCTGATTTATCATGTTGATGCCAGAGGAGGTCCATTGTTTGGAGTCGATGTGAAATATCTGGCTCCTGCTAATCCCTTTTATCCATTAGATATTCAAACGACGATCGATTCCGGATTGCAAATGAAGATGGAAGAGCTCGTCGATCAGCACGCTATCAAAAGGGGAGGCGCAGTACTGCTCGACATTGAGAGCGGGGACATCTTGGCGAGTGTCTCCAGACCGTATGTCCAGCAGGGGGCCCCTTTTTCCGACGAGGGAGCGAAGAATTTAATGACTTCCCAGCTTGTTCCCGGATCAGTCTTTAAAACAGTAGTAGCTTCTGCGGCCATTGATCTTAATCTAGTAGATGAAAATGACTTATTTAATTGTGATGAAACGATATATGGAAAGCCGGCACCAAAACCACATGGCACCATCAATATCAATGAAAGTTTTGCAGTCAGCTGCAACAGGACCTTTGCTGACATAGCCAAAAAATTGATAGAGAAGGATGATACATCGCTTGATCGATATGCAGAAAGACTTGGTTTAATAGGGGAATTAGGTTGGAAAGGCACTGTCTTTCATTATGAAAATTTCGAGCAGCTGCCAATTGATAGTGGCAGGATTTTTATTAGTGATGAGGAAAGAAAGGAAGCAAATTATGTGGCTCAGACCGGGATTGGCCAGAGGGAGGTACGTGTGACCCCTCTAGGTGTAGCCAACATGATGGCTACCATTGCACGGGGAGGAAAAAAGCAGAGCGTCAGAGCAGTAAGCGGCATTCACTATAAAAATGGAACGGAATTAGTCGATTTTCCAGTTCAAAAAGCAGATGAGCAGGCGATTTCACCATACACGGCTATGAAAATGCAGCAGTACCTGAGGAATGTAGTAGCAGGAGAATCCGGAACAGCAAAGTTCCTAAAGACTGCAGCTTATGAAATTGCCGGAAAAACGGGAACTGCCCAGACAGGACAATATAAAGGTGAAGCTGATCTATATAATAAATGGTTTGCCGGTTACTTTCCGTTCGACAGGCCTAAGTTTGCTTTAGCCGTGGTGAATATGGATGTATTGGAATATGAAGGAGGAGTATATCCCATCTTTAAAGATATTGCCGACATGCTGCATACAAGCAGCGAAACAAAAGAAGTATCACAATAGGAAAACATTCTTATTTTCAAGGAAATTTCTTTTGATGAATTTATTTGCGTGATAGAATGGGTAATAGAGAAAAAGAGCCTTACTCTAAAGGCATAATGTTGCAGAGGAGTGTACAAGGATGCCAAAATATACATCACGTTTAGATAAAAGGGCCAGGAAGAAATCCAATGTTATCCTGAATAGTCTGATTGGAATTGTTGTATTGCTGATCGTCATAGTCGGGGCTACAATTTTCCTGGGCAATGACAGCGAGCCGGCAGCGGGGGATAACACAACAGCTCCCAACAATGAAGTGGCTGACAGCAGCTCTTCAAATGAAGAAGAGGAAACAGATGAACCTTCAGCTGACACTGGTGAAGAAGAAAATGAAGACGCATCTGCAGATGGAGAATCCACTGAAGAAGAACAAGCTGACACCGGAACGGATACAGCATCAGAGGAGGCTGACACCGAAGATAAGCCGGTCGCAGATGGTGAAAACTTAGCTGAAGGCGAAGAAAAAGAAAACAAGGAAAAAGAAGATACAGAGAAGAAAGATAAAGAGTCATCTTCTGAAAAGGATAAGAAGATTGTAAAAAACAGTGATGAACCGAACGTGAAGAAAGAAATCATCAATCCGAATTGGAAACCGATCGGAACTGTTCAAACTGGTGAACATGTCTATAAGTATAAAGATTCTTCCTCTCCAGATTGGCAGGAAAAAATAGATGCCTTGTCTTATGCTACAGGATTACCTGAAAGCAATATGACGGTTTGGTGGGTCGAACGAAACGGTAGTGACGACAAAGCAATCGGGACAGTCGCGCCAAAAGACCAATCAACAACCTATCGTGTTTTTCTTGAATGGGTAGACGGCAAAGGCTGGAAACCTGTGAAAATGCAAGAATTGATTGAGAATGATAAAGACTAAAGGAACAGCCCCGTCCTGAAATAGTCAGGACGGGGCCATTTTTTAGTTCATTGGTTTCGCTTTAAAGTGAACAACCGCTGTATATAAGGGATAACCTTTATCGTCGATTGTCACATTGTGGGAAACAGAATGTACAGATAGCAGAATGCTTTTATTATGTCCGATTTGCTCGTTTATCTTCTTCTCCAGTGTCTGTAAGTCCCTGGCTTCAAAAAATTCAATTTTATCCTGAATCAAATCAAACTCTATATTCAATGTGCTTCACTCCTTTGAGTACTTTTCAGCAAAAATTATAAAACAGAATGGCAAATCACTCAATCATCCATTTCACAAGCTAAGCGGTGATGTGGAAAACACACTGCCTTTAGGGTAAAATAGCTACATACATAAAGAGTATACAATAAGGTGAATGAAAAGAGGTAGATGTTATGAAAATTGCTATTATCGGAGCTATGGAAGAAGAGGTCAGGCTGTTAAGAGAGAATATTGACAACGCCAAAGAAGAAATTATTGGGGGAAGCCAATATACTGCTGGAACCATGCATGGTGTGGAGGTTGTACTACTGCGTTCGGGGATTGGGAAAGTCAATGCTGCTATGAGTACGGCTGTCCTGCTTGAGAGATTCAAGCCAGACTGTGTAATCAACACAGGTTCTGCGGGTGGTTTTGATGCAGAACTGAATGTCGGCGATGTAGTCATTTCCACAGATGTAAGGCATCATGATGTGGACGTTACGGCCTTCGGGTATGAATATGGCCAAGTTCCGCAGCTTCCGGCAGCCTTCACAGCCGATGAAAAATTAAAAGAAGTCGCTGCCGAAAGTGCCAAAGAGACTTCCGATGTTAAAGTGGTTTCGGGCCTGATTGCTACCGGGGATTCATTCATGAATGATCCAGCTCGGGTGGAAGCGATTCGTGATAAGTTCGAAAACCTTCAGGCTGTTGAGATGGAAGCCGCTGCGATTGCTCAAGTGGCTCATCAGTTTGGGGTCCCTTTTGTCATCATCCGTTCTCTTTCTGACATTGCAGGAAAAGAATCCCACGTTTCCTTTGATCAATATCTGGAAACAGCGGCAGTTAATTCTGCAAATTTGGTCATGAAAATGGTTTCTAAATTAAACTAGGTAACCTTTAAGGCTGTTTTTTTATTGAGGAAGCTTGATCATTCATTTCTAAAAAATATGGCGTTAAAAACCCTTTCTTCCACATTTGGTGAGATTTACATGAATATTTGGGCCGCTTTCTATGTTAAGGTGGGAATAGAGTATTCTGTAAATCTACAAGTTGAAACCCAATGGAAAGAAGGGATTTCCTTTGAAAAATATTAAAAAGAATTTAAATGAAAAAATCATAGATTATAAACGATTTGCCTTTGTGCTGGTGTCGGTAAGTGTATTTCTTTATCTTGGTGCTGTTCTTCCAGTGGAAGAAAAAACGCTGCTCAAGACATACGTGTTAATGGGTGGAACAGTTGTCATGCTGGGGTTTTCAGGGTTGTTTTTTTACCAGGCGGCCAAGTTGAAGAAAAAGCTGACAGATATGGACGAAGAGCAAGTAAATATGTAGCACTCAAGCCTGTAAGGGGTATTTCCCTTTCAGGCTTTTTTATGTATGGCTCTTTTCTACAACTACAGAAATCACCTTGTTGAATAAGAAAGTAAAGAGCTAATCATCCTGTTCAGTTAGATAAATCCTTGTACCCGAGGGAAAAATTTGGTCCATTGGATTTTTCCGATAGCAACAATCTATACGAATACAGCCTTATGTATAAATAATCTGTCAAAAAAAAAGGCAAAAAAATGGTTTACTTTTCCTGTTTATTTGGATATACTTACCTCTGTAAGGAAATAACAATCAGAAAAGGAGGTCGAATGACATGATGAAAGTTAAAGCTGAAAACAAAATGATCGCTACAACTGAAAACTTCTATACACATTCGATCGCCAATGGATTGATTATTTCGTAATCTTAACCAAAATCAATCATACCAAGCCGCGGGAGTGTGTGCATTCCTGCGGCTTTTTTATGTCTTGCTGCGGGGAGCTGTCTCTTCGCGGCTTTTTTTAATGGTATGAATAGGATTTTACTGGGGAGGTGTAAAATATGACGCTGAATATTCTTTTTATGAGTATAACAGTGAAAAAACGTTTGCGTTCACGAATCGAGTACGATCATGACAGGTTCGTTAATGACCATTTCGAGAAGAACAAAATGAAACAGGAAACAATCCGGCTGTACTAAATTTTAGTCGGAGATGAATGAAACTGTATGGTGAAAGGGAGGTGTTAACATGACACTAAATATCTTATTTATGAGTATAACAGTAAAAAAAAGAATGCGTTCTGTACATGAATACAATCATGATGAAATGGTATCAAGGCAAGGCATTTTGAAGAAAGCAAAGTAAAGCAGGAATCAATGAAATTGTTTTAATAACTTCTGGTGGAGATAAAAACAGCATTACGAAGAAAGGGAGGTGTTAATATGACGTTAAATATCTTATTTATAAGTATTACCGTTAAAAAACGGAATCGCTCGTTTGAAGAATATGACCATGATCAAATGGTTTCTAAGCGCTATGAAGAAAACAAAATGAAACATGAATCTGTAAGGTTATTTTAAAGCATGAAAAAATTTGAGAGGAGAATAATTATGATCTTTTATCAGGTGAAACGGCTGAATGCAATCTGGGTGGAGAAGGACTCTGCATAACGAAGCTGTAGAATGTCCTTCCTTCACCGCAAATAAAGAGATAGTGGTTCTAAAGCACATTAGAATGGATTTGGGAAGGTGAAGGTATGTTTCTCAATGTAACCCTTTTAACTTTGATGATAAAGAGAAAAAAGCGTAAATAAGAAAAGAAGACCGTGTGAGCCATATCCGCTCACCGGTCTTCTTTGTCTTAGGCTCTTTTCGTAAACCTTGTTGCTATCTCATGTACAATTCAAAAGATCTATCCATTATTCTGGAGAAAACCTTTGTAATTAAGAAAGAAAAGAGCTGCTTTCCCTGATTGGAAATAAACTTCTGGTCTTCCGGGGGGATCTTTCCGAAAGCACCAATTTATGCGAAAACAGCTTAGTCTTAATACTGCCTAAATACTTCTTTACTATTTTATTAAGTTGCGGTGTTCATCAAGGGGATTGATGAAAGGGGTGTTGTTCATGATCGTTGTGAAAATAAATACTGGATCGATAAGAAAGCAGGCCAATATCCTTGACTATGCCTGCACTGTACGCTTAAGTGGATTGGCGCTTTTCTTTTTCTTCCCGGTAAAATTCATGGAACATCTTCATGAGCGCCCTCTTTTCTATCCTTGACACATAGCTCCTTGAAATACCGAGTTCCTTGGCGATTTCCCTCTGGGTTTTTTCTTCTTTCATATCCAGGCCAAATCGGCCGATTATAACTTCTTTTTCCCTCTCGTCTAAAACGCATATATATTTTCTTACTTTTTCGAGTTCCATACTTAACTGTATCGTTTCAATAACATCATCAGCATCAGATTTCAGGATATCGATCAGGCTGATTTCGTTGCCTTCCTTATCCTGACCTATGGGGTCATGAAGTGACACATCTTTTTTAGTTTTTTTCAGTGCTCTGAGGTGCATGAGGATTTCATTTTCGATACATCTCGCCGCATACGTGGCAAGCTTTGTTCCTTTTCCTTCCGAATAACTTTCAATGGCTTTGATCAATCCTATCGTGCCAATCGAGATGAGGTCTTCCGGATCTTCCCCGGTGTTTTCGAATTTTTTTACAATATGGGCAACAAGGCGCAGGTTGTGTTCGATTAAAATGTTTCTGGCATTTTCATCACCATTGGCCATTTTTCGTAAGTATTTTTTCTCTTCTTGTGATGATAGCGGTTGTGGGAAAGCGTTGTTTTTTACATAGGAGACGAGAAAAATCAGCTCTTTTAAGAAATAACCTATAGCAGTAGCGATCGCGGACATACTTTCACCTCCAGTGAAGGACTTTCGCCTATAGTTCATCATATGATTCATTTGTGCTGTCCTTGCACGTCCCTCCAATTTAGTGTGCTGATGAGTGTGTTTGGGAGGAATTAGCGTTGTATATGTCATGTTTACAGCCTATACACCAATGCCCCGGTCTGCATAAGATATCCTTAACAACATCCATGGGAGGGGTTTGAGATGATGTACGGTTATCCTTACTATTATGCTCCAGTTTATCCGCCGGCGAGAAGCTATGGAGGTTTTTACTTGGCCCTTGCGGTGGTGCTGATCATTCTGCTGTTCCTATTTGGCTGCTGGCGCTATTCTCAATATGCACGATGAAAAAATCCGGGTGAACTTACATCCGGATTTTATTGTTATCTCTTTGGAATGGATTGAGAAAATTTTTCTAAGCAAAAGCTCAATCAAAAACCTTTGGCAATCATTTAACAGAATCTCCATCTTAATACTTCCATGAAGGGATAATGTAAAATCACAGTCAAAGTAACTTTTGAATTATAGTTACATATTATTTTCTGTTGATTGGAGTGGAAATCAGCTTACACCACATATCTAAAACAACTAAAGCAGCAATACATACGAAAAGAGCTTTTCAAAAAAGGTAGACGTTTAAGGACAATTGTATAATAATAAGTACTACTAAACTTTTAAGGAGCTGCAAAGTTGAGAAAAAATTTCTATCGTCTTTGTATCGAGTTAACCAACAAAAGATGGACGTCCTTTTTGCTTCGCAAGTTTGTGCAATCACCTATTAGTTCAAAGTTCATTCCATCTTATATAAAAGCTTATAACATTAATACCGGGGAAATTGAAAAAGACGCAGCTTCCTATCCCAACCTTCATTCTTTTTTTATCAGAAGCTTGAAAGAGGGAGTAAGAACGGTTGAAGGTGAGGAAGATGATGTCATCAGTCCGGTTGATGGAATGCTGGCCGACGCTGGAACAATATCGGAATCGTTGAATATGCATGTCAAAGGAAAAGACTACTCGATAGAAGAAATGCTTGGAAGCAGAGAGAAAGCAAGTGAGTATGAAGGCGGGCAGTATATGATTCTGTACTTGAGTCCGGCTGATTATCATCGGATTCATAGTCCGGTTCGTGCAACGGTGCTTAACAGATGGGAGTTAGGAAGGCATTCTTACCCTGTTAATGATGCTGGGCTCAAATGGGGGGTCCGCACTTTATCCAAGAACTACCGGTCGATAACTGAAGTTTCTCATGTATATGGGAAGATGTGTCTTGTTAAAGTAGGAGCGATGTTTGTCAATTCGATTAGCTATACGAATGAGGAGAAGGAATGGCAAAAAGGCGGGGAAATCGGTTACTTTTCGTTTGGCTCGACTGTCATCCTGTTGTTCCAAAAAGGACAGTTCAATTTTGATGAGAATATCGATGTGCCGAGTAAAGTAAGAATGGGTCAGCGTATTGGAAAGATATCGAGGAATTGAGTACTCCCTTGTCTTGTCAGGGAGTTTTTCTTTTTTTCGCATCTGCTCAATATCAATAATATTGTGCCAAGGCTCTATAAAGGATTAAGCGAGATCAGTGAATGGGTCGTGTACCCAAATTAAAAAAGCAGGTGCTGTGCAGACCTGCTTTTCTGATGGGAAATTATGAAGAGATTCTAATGCGGTAAGACAATGAGCGGCGGTGAATTTCTGTCTCGATGAGGCGGATAAAGTCCGGGTTGAGTTTTAGGGCTCTTGCTTTGTAATAGGATTCAATTAACAGGTCGTCAGAAAGTTTACGCACAGTACTCACCTCCAAAAAGTGATCATTTTTTCTTTTTCTATCTCATATAGTAGTAAGTTTTGACTTTGTATCATTACTCTACCAAATTTAAACAAACAGAACAAGCGTTCCTTTATCCACAGGCTTGGGTGGATAACTTGTGGTTAACTTGTTTATAAAGGGAATATATTACAGTGTTTCTAAGGGGATAATGTGTATAAAGTTATCCACACTTTTGGAAGCCTTAATTTTGTCGAAAATTATTTATAAAAATTTTGGAATATTTTTAACCAGATGCTTATTACAAGGCTGATTTCGATTAGATTGTAGCTTTCGAAAAAAATCTTTACGAAAATGTAGGGGAATATTCTCTTAATTTTGTTTTCCTGATGCCTTGGAGCATATTTGATGATAGAATAATTCGTCGGCATTTATATCTAAATGGTTAATTTTGAATCTAAAGGGAAAATTGGTTATGATTATAGCGGTAGATTAGGAAAGTTAGAGGTGTTAAAACGTGTTAAAATCATTTTTGCCCAATGAGCAAGTTAAAGATGTTTTTCAAATAAAACCAGAAACTTTAAAGGAACAGGGGATCAAGGCGATTATCACTGACCTTGACAACACCTTGGTGGAATGGGACAGGGCTCAGGCGACTCCCAAGCTAATCAAGTGGTTCAAGTTAATGCAGGACCACGGAATTAAGGTGACTGTCGTTTCCAATAATAATGAAGACCGGGTGCGGAGCTTTGCCGAACCTTTGAATATTCCATTCATCCATCAGGCGAGGAAGCCGATGGGACGTGCCTTCAAAAAGGCGGTCAAAGAAATGGGAGTCAGTAAAGAAGAAACGGTGGTAGTAGGGGACCAGCTGCTGACGGATGTCCTGGGCGGTAATCGCAGCGGTTTCTACACAATTCTTGTCGTCCCTGTTGCCCAGACAGATGGATTTGTGACGAAATTCAACCGGAAAGTTGAAAGAAGAATCATGAACTTCTTCAAACGAAAAGGCATGATTCAATGGGAGGAAGAAAAGTGACCAAAATCGTATGTACCGGATGCGGAGTCGGCATTCAAACGGAAGACAAGGAAAGGTTAGGCTATGCTCCCCCGTCTTCATTGGATAAGGAAGAGATCGTCTGTCAAAGATGTTTCCGCCTGAAACACTATAATGAAGTGCAGGATGTTTCCCTGACAGATGAGGATTTCTTGAAAATATTAAACGAAATCGGCAAAGGTGAAGGCCTCATCGTAAAAGTGGTCGATATCTTTGACTTCAATGGCAGCTGGCTGCCAGGTCTCCATCGCTTTGTAGGAAACAATCCAGTCCTTTTGATCGGTAATAAAGTAGATTTGCTTCCAAAATCGGTCAAGCCGTCTAAATTGATCAACTGGATGAAATTCCAGGCGAAACAGCTGGGGCTAAAGCCTGTGGACGTTAAGCTGATGAGTGCGGAGAAAGGCCAATTCATTGAAGAAGCTGTAGAAGCGATTGAGCAGTACCGCAATGGAAGAAGCGTTTATGTTGTCGGATGTACCAATGTCGGGAAATCTACATTCATCAACCGTGTCATTCAACATGTCACTGGAGAAAAGGACATAATCACCACTTCTCATTTTCCAGGAACGACGCTTGATATGATTGAAATTCCTTTGGATGACGGAGAGGCGTTGATCGATACTCCAGGTATCATCAACCATCATCAGATGGCCCACTATGTGGATAAAAGGGACCTCAAGTATATTACACCTAAAAAGGAAATCAAGCCTAAAGTATTTCAGTTAAATGAAGGGCAGACATTGTTCTTCGGCGGTTTATCCCGATTTGATTATTTGAGTGGCGGAAGACGTTCATTTGTCTGCTACCTTTCTAATGAATTGAACATTCATCGTACAAAAGTGGAGAAAGCGGATGAACTATATGAAAATCATGTCGGCGAAATGCTTCAGCCTCCGCGGAAAGATGACCTGGGTGAATTCCCTGAACTCGTAAGACATGAGTTTAGAATTAAAGAAGGCAAAACGGATATTGTCTTCTCCGGGCTTGGATGGGTCACTATTAATGATCCCGGGGCCACAATCGCTGCGCATGTTCCTAAAGGTGTAAGTGTATTCCTCAGAAAATCATTGATCTGAGTATTAGATAATCAAACTTCTGAAAGATAATGCTTTAGTGGGAGGTTTCCCAATGAAAACACTATATGGAGTAATCGGAGATCCTATCGGCCATTCCATGTCTCCCCTTATGCACAATGATGCTTTTCAGGAAAATGGCATTGACAGTCATTACCAGCCATTCCAGGTTAAAAGCGAAGATCTGGAAAAGGCAGTGGAAGCATTGAAGGTGCTGGGGGTGAAAGGATTTAATGTCACCATTCCGCATAAACGTGCCATAATGCCGCTTCTTGATGAAGTGGATCCCCTTGCCGAGGCAATCGGTGCTGTGAACACAGTTGTCAGAAAAGAAGACCGGTTCATTGGCTGCAATACCGATGGAATGGGGTTCATTAGAGCATTGGAGGAAAGCTGCCCTTTTCCATTGGAGAATAAAGCTGTATTAATCATCGGCGCCGGCGGAGCAGCAAGAGCCATTTTCTATTCCATGGCCTCTTCAGGCATTGGATCGATCGACATATGTAATCGAACAATTGAAAAAGGGGAAGATATCATAAAAGATTGTCCGTTTCCATGTACATCCGCCTCATTATCATTGAAGCAGGCAGAACAAGCAATGGAAAACTATGATATCATTGTTCAAACCACATCAGTAGGCATGTATCCTGATATAAATGCTATGCCGCTCAATGTGACCCGTATCAAAGAAGGTGCATTTATTTCTGACATCATCTATAATCCTCTGGAAACGAATATCATCAAGACTTTTCGCAGGCTTGGCGGTGAAGGGGATAACGGGATAGGCATGTTCGTCCATCAAGGGGCGCTTGCGTTCGAATTATGGACAGGAATCACACCAGATTCTGATCGAATGAAAAGAATAGTTCAACAACAACTTGGAGGTTAATATGTTAACAGGAAAACAAAAAAGACATTTACGTTCAGAGGCTCACCATCTAAATCCAATTTTTCAAGTTGGTAAAGGCGGAGTCAATGAGAATATGATTAAACAAATCAGCGAAGCGCTGGAAGCCAGAGAGTTAATCAAAGTAAGCATTCTGCAAAACTGTGAAGAGGATAAAGGGACGGTTGCAGAGGAGCTGGCTTCAGGAGCAGGTGCAGATATCGTCCAGGTCATCGGTCACACGATTATTTTATATAAGGAATCCAAGGAAAATAAAAAAATTGAACTTCCTAAATAAAGGAGGTCCATTATGGGAAAGCGTGTTGGTATATTAGGAGGGACATTCAACCCTCCTCATTTGGGGCATCTGATTATTGCCAATGAAGTGCTGTTCAAATTAGGTCTGGATGAAGTCAGATTTATGCCGGCAGGGATCCCGCCTCATAAGAAAATAAGTGGCGACACCACCACCGGGCAGCGGAAAGAGATGGTGCGGCGCTCAATTGAAGGCCATCCCGGGTTTGTCTTGGAACCCATTGAGCTGGAGATGGAAGGTCCTTCCTATACCTACGAAACAGTAAAGCTTCTGTTAGAAAGAGAGCCGGATGCAGATTTTCACTTTATCATAGGCGGGGATATGATTCAATTTTTGCCAAAATGGCATAAAATCGAAGAACTTTCCAACCTGGTTCAATTCGTAGGTGTCAAACGGCCGGGATATGAGACAGGTTCCTCTTATAATGTAAAGATGGTCGAGGTCCCCCAAGTCGATATTTCTTCCACGATGATCAGAAACCGGGTGGCTTCAGGGGAAACCGTTACCTACCTCATTCCTGAGATGGTTTCAGATTATATAAGAGAGGAGAAACTGTATGGAAAGGGATAAGGCGCTCAGTCTTGTAAAGGAACAGCTGACAGAGCATCGATACGAACACACCTTAGGGGTGATGGAAACGGCGATTGAACTGGCAGAACGATATGGTGTAAATAGGGATAAAGCTGAATTGGCTGCAATCTTCCATGATTATGCCAAATTCCGTCCCAAAGACGAAATGAAGGAGATCATTGAAGCAGAGGGACTGGATGAAAGGCTCTTATCCTTTAACGCTGAATTGTGGCACGCCCCGGTTGGAGCATGGCTCGTTCAGAAAGAAGCAGGAATAGACGATGAAGAAATTCTGGATGCCATACGCTTTCATACCTCTGGCAGACCTGGAATGACACCTCTTGAAAAGGTGATTTACCTGGCAGATTACATTGAACCGGGCAGGCGCTTTCCCGGTGTGGATGAAGTAAGGGAATTAGCGAAACATAATCTTGAAGAGGCATTGATTGTTTCGATTCGAAACTCGATCACATTTCTCATGAAGAAGAATCAGGCTGTGTTTCCTGAGACATTCTATACATTCAATGATTTAGTTCTTAACAATAGGAGTTGATATGATGAACAGTAAAGACTTGCTTTCAATAGCATATAAAGCAGCGGATGATAAAAGAGCAGAGGATATTGTTGCACTTGATATGAAAGGAATTTCTCTGATCGCCGATTATTTTGTCATCTGCCATGGTAATTCGGACAAACAGGTACAGGCAATTGCCCGAGAACTTAAAGAAAAAGCAGAAGAAAATGGTCAAGATGTAAAGCGGATGGAAGGATTTGACGAAGCGCGCTGGGTGCTTGTTGATATGGGAGATGTGGTTGCGCATGTATTCCACCGCGAAGAAAGAGGCTATTATAAACTGGAAAGGCTTTGGGGAGATGCCCCGCTTGTTGACGTCAGCAGCGAGATTCAGCAATGAGCTACCAGCAGTTTGCCTATATTTATGATTATTTGATGAAGGATGTCCCCTATGATTCCTGGGTGGATATCGTCCGGGCTCATGCTGAACGATATTCAGTAGAAGGCAGGGAGCTTCTTGATATAGGATGCGGGACTGGTGAACTGTCATTAAGGCTGTTGAAAGAAGGCTATGCCGTAACAGGAATAGATTTGTCTGAAGATATGCTCTTTATAGCGAGGGAAAAAGCGCAAAGAGAAGGGCTGGACCTGCCGTTGTTTCAGCAGGACATGAGTGAACTTGAAGGATTGGGCTTGTTCGATATCGTTACTATCTTTTGTGATTCATTAAACTATTTGGATAGCGAAGAGAAGGTCATCAATACCTTTAAAAAAGTAAGGGATCACCTTAATGATCAAGGAATCTTTTTGTTTGACGTACACTCCATATTTAAGGTCTCACAAATCTTCCTGAATGAGACGTTTACTTATAATGATGACGAAGTCGCATATATCTGGGATTGCTTTCCTGGTGATGCACCGAACAGTGTGGAACATGAGTTGACCTTCTTTGTCAGGGATGACCAAACAGGACAATATGAACGGATCGATGAACTTCATCATCAGCGCACGTTCCCTGTTCTTACCTTGGAAAAATGGTTGAACGAGGCTGGATTTGAAGTATTATCCGTGACGGCGGATTTTACCGAAGGACGACCTGTGGACCAAAGTGAAAGAATCTTTTTTTCTTGTAAAAAAAAATAAATGTAAGTTCATAAAAGCCGCTACTTTTAAGCGGCTTATTTTTTATCTATTTGATTTTTCTTCCATAAAGTCTAAGAAATTAACGATCTTCCTCATATCTTTGGCCGCATGTTCTTTGGTATAGACAGCGTCGTCCCCAAAATATACAAGCACCCGCATGCACATTGCTTTTAACTCAACAATTTCCCATTTAGCAAATAAGTCTACTTCTTCTTCCTCCCTTTTTTCGTCATATCGTTAACGGCAAACTAAAAAAGCTTGAGCTTTTTTACTCAAGCTTTTCTGTGCAGTTTATATTATACAAATTGCTGAATTATCTATACTTAAAACGGACTTTTAGATATTTCTACAATTTTATATTTGTCTCATAAAAAAAGGAAATAACGACTTTGCGTAGAATATAGTAGACAGTTACAAACCAAACTGCTTTCTTGTTTCCTCAAGGTCTTCATCAAACTTTTTATGAGTGGCCCTGAACAGCTCATGAAAAAGTTCGCCTAAGTTTGCTTCCATTGAAGAGATTCCTTCTCCTGTAATTCCGCCTTTTACACAAACTTTTTCCTGAAGTGCAGGCAACGTATAGACTTCTTTTTTCAGCAGTTCACCCAAACCGATCAACATTTCCGAGGCCAGGACGGTCGCGGTGCTTTCATCAATCTCCGTCTCGCTAACAGCTCCCTGGATGAACTTTCTCGTTAAATAAGTAAAAAAAGCAGGCCCGCAGCTCACGATATCCGAGGATACCCTGGTGATGTTTTCATTGATGATCACTGGTGTGGATATGGTGCTTAAAAGTTTCCAAACAGCATCCTGCCATTCTTTCGTACACCTGGAACCATACGAAAACAAAGATACTCCGCTCAACGCCCGATTGGTTATGCTTGGTATGACTCTCATACAGGAACAATCTGCCAGAGATTCAATCTGTTCGACACTGATAGGGCTCGTAATGGACACTATGCACTTCTCCCGGGTGATCGAGCTCTGGCAGCTTTTCAGAAGTTCATATATATCCAAAGGCTTTACACAAATGAAAATCACATCAGAATTCTCGATGAGATTAGCCGGTTCATTATATATCGTAATATCATGGAATTTTCTCTTGAATTTTTCGGCTTTCGCTCTTGTGCGATTCACCACATTGAGGTCAGAAGGAGAAATTGCTCCCGACTCAAGGAATGCTTCCAGTAAGATGCCGCCCATATTACCTGTTCCCACTATTCCTACCTTCATATACTGCCCTCCTTCATACACATCTTTTTATCAAAGGATACTCCTCTGCCAACTTATGCTTAGAGTCAGGCTCTTTCCAACTTTCTTCACCTTTTTCCTGCATTTTAAGACTATTCACAGTACAGGAGGTTGTTTAGCCTTATCCTTATTAATGAACTTTCTCTTATCATTCCTATGATTTGTTAAAGGTGAATATACCAATAAAAGGAGGTAATCCGTGTTACAGACAGTTCTGGAAAAATATAAACTTCTTCTTATATTCCTTATTATACTGCTTGTATCGGCAGGTGCTTTTTTTTACCAATCGAGCCCCCCTGTGGAGAAAGAATTCATTGAAGAATCCTTTCCTGTGGCAGTTCCTGAGATGGAAGAAGTGGCTGTAGAAAGTTTACCAAAAGACATTTTTGTAGATGTAAAAGGAGCAGTGAAAAAACCTGGTATTTATAAGGCTCTTCATGGAGAGAGGGTGAATGACCTCATTATCAGGGCAGGCGGGTTTATTGAAGAAGCGAATGAGGAGGGTGTAAACCTCGCTCAAAAGGTTCTGGATGAAATGGTCATATATGTGCCGGTAGAAGGTGAAGAGGCCACAGTACCTTCAGCAGGAGCCTCAACTGAACAAGGGGGAAGTGAGGTCCTTAACATTAACCATGCAGCCGAGCAGGACTTTGATGGCCTGCCGGGGATTGGACCGGCAAAAGCAAAGGCTATTATTCAGTACAGAGCGGAAAACGGGCCGTTTAAGACGATTGAAGACTTGAAAAATGTCACAGGGATAGGTGAGGCGACCTTTGAGAGGCTCAAAGAAAATATTACGGTGAATTGATGGTTGAATCCTTTTGCCGATATGACGGTTTTCCGATAAACTTATTTACAGAAGAAGTTGTACAAAATGGAAGGAGTTTTATTATGTCCCGAATTTCATGGAATCACTACTTTATGGCTCAGTCCCACCTGCTAGCTTTAAGAAGCACTTGTACACGTTTGACAGTAGGGGCTACTATTGTGCGCGATAAACGAATCATAGCAGGGGGATATAACGGATCGATTGCAGGAGGGGTTCACTGTATTGATGAAGGCTGTTATGTAATTGATAACCATTGTGTTCGCACCATTCATGCGGAAATGAATGCAATCCTACAATGTGCCAAATTTGGAGTGCCGACAGACGGTGCCGAAATATATGTGACCCATTTTCCGTGCCTGCAATGCTGCAAGGCGCTCATACAGGCAGGTATCAAAAAGGTGTTTTATGCTGAAAACTATAAAAACCACCCATATGCCATTGAATTGTTTGAGCAGGCGGGAGTACATACAGAACAGGTCCCTTTTGAGAAAGATGGATCTACAGAACGGGAGCAAAAATTGAGCCGGGACATGCTGAAAAGGCTGGAAGAAATGGGATTAGCCGGAGAAGAGCTGGATGATCTTAAAAAACAATACGAAATGATTTTTAATAGTTGAAACGAGGCGAACTCATCTATCTAGCCCTGGCTGTCCTGGCTGGCACGTCATTTGCACTTCACATTCAATGGGGTGCATTTTTTCTGGCTGTTTTTATTTTTATCCTGTCGGTCCGCAAACTATCCGCAGCAATCCTGTTTATTGGTACCCTCCTGGTGCCCTCCGCTTTTTTCCTCACTTCTTCTCATATGGATAACGCTGCGAGTATTCTCTCTCCCTACCAGACGAATTTTTCTGTTGAGTTTAAGGAAAGACCTGAGATAGATGGTGACCGCTTTATGGGGAAAGCAGAAACATCCGGTGGTGAAGCCGTCATCCTCCGCTATACAATTTCTAATGAACTGGAAAAAGAAAAATTAATGCGCAGGCAATATACCGGCTTGTCATGTTCTGTTTCAGGAGAGTTGATACAACCTGGAAAAGCCAGAAATTTAAATGGTTTCGATTACAAAGAGTTTCTTCGCGGTCAAAACATTTACTGGCTCTTACATGTGAACAGCCTGGCGGACGAGCATTGCTTCTACAATCGAAAATCAATACCCGATAGGCTTGAGGCGTGGCGGGAGCAAGGAATACACTCCATTCAGAAACACTTTCCTGAACAGGCAGCGGGAATCTCAGCGGCCTTGGTATTCGGACATAGAAACCTCATTGAAGAGGACGAAATTGAAGCATACCAAAGGCTGGGGGTTATTCATCTTCTTGCTATTTCCGGCCTGCATGTGGGGATGCTGTTTGCGGTACTGTATAATGTTATGTTGAGGGCTGGACTCGCTAGGGAGCATGCCCTGGTGTTGCTGCTGGTTATTCTGCCTCTGTATGTTTTATTGACGGGAGCGGCCCCGCCGGTCATCAGAGCCGCGGGAATCATGGGTGCAGTTACATTGTCAGGGTTTCTTCGCGTGAAATTATCGGCCATTGATGCCGTATCGCTTGTCTTTATGTTGTATTTATTGATTGACCCTCATGCTTTAAGAAAAGTCGGTTTTCAATTGTCATTCCTGGTCAGTTTTTCCCTCGTTTTATCCTCTCGTTACTTACTGAGTTCAAGTGGACCTAAATGGAAACTTATCTTTCTGGTGACCGCGGTCTGTCAGATAAGTTCAATACCAGTTCTTCTCTGGCATTTCTACGAGTTTTCGTTAATAGGATTTGTGGTCAACGCATTCTATGTCCCTTATTTCACCATGGTGCTTCTCCCTCTCGCTCTTATCTCCTTCTTAGCTATGCTGTTTTACCCTCCGGCAGCCGGTTTATTTTTCCCTTTCTTGAAGTATGCCGTTATTGTTGTGGATCATGGTTCGGGCTGGTTGAACAGCCTTCCATATATTACATATACAGCAGGAAAACCTTCGCTGCTGCTGGCAGTCCTGTATTGTGTGACGATTGGATTCTGTTTTATGAAAGCGGAGCGGTCCAGGTGGCTGACAGCGGTGGCTCCGATAGTTCTGCTTTTATGTCTGCACAAAATCTCAGGCTTCATAAACCCTTATGGCGAGTTAATCGTTGTGGATGTCGGCCAAGGGGACTGCATTATACTCGATCTTCCGTTCAATGAAGGAGTATATATGATTGATACAGGAGGGGTGATAAGTTTTACTGAGGAGAACTGGCAAAAGAGAAGAAAAGAATTTTCAATCAGCAGCGATATTCTGTTGCCATTATTAAAAAGTAAAGGGATTGAGAAAATTGATAAGCTGATATTAACTCACAGTGACCTTGATCATACCGGTGCTTCCCTGGAATTGATCGAAGAAATTGGGATCGATGAAATCCTTATAACGCCAGGCTCATTGAAAAAAGACACCATTCAGGCACTTTCTGAAAAAGCCAAGAAAATGGAGGTGAATATGAGAGAGGCGGGTGCCGGGGAAAAGTGGAGTACGAAAAGTGGGAATTTCATGTTTCTTTATCCTTTTGACAAGGAGTATGAAGGTAACAATGATTCACTGGTCTTATACGGCCATTTCGGGGGTAAGCGATGGATATTCACGGGTGACCTGGAGGAAGAGGGGGAGCTCGAGTTGATTAAAAAATGGAAGGTGAAAGCTGATGTTCTCAAGGTCGGTCACCATGGAAGCGATACGTCAACGGGCGAATTATTCTTGACGGAGTTAAACCCTGAAACCGCCTTGATATCTGCGGGAAAGGAAAACCGCTACGGCCACCCCGACCCGGAAGTAGTGAACAGACTAAAGGAAAACGGCATAGAGATCTACAATACGGCTGAAACGGGAAGCATACATTATAAATTTTTGGGCAGCAGAGGAACGTTTAGAACCACATTCCCATAAGATATATTACAACTAACAGAGAAACAATAGCGCAAGTGGCCTGGTTAGCCCCGACAGGCAAATGTTCTGGAGAGGCGATCTCCCCCTTTAGGTTAGTGGACCCGAGTGGCTGGGTTGCGTTCCAGTGGGGATGGCACCTTGGGCGCTGAAGCTAGACGTGGATAACACGGTGAAATTTATTATTTTCTCAACAATAAAAAAGAGTCCGCGTTATGCGAACTCATGGGCTTGCTCATTAAGATCCTATGTACTTAATGACTACAGCCATTACGAACAAAGTGGCAAAGAAACCGAAAGATACGATAAATCCAACGCCAGAATCTACTGCATCATTTCTTTTTGATTGGACATTTTTTTCGAATTCGTTCATTAGTACCCCTCCTATTTCTATCTTAGTATAGATGATTCCCGTTAAAAAATCTATACTTGCACTTTACATTTTCCTATACTGACAAGAGTTGTCACATATATGTTCACATTCCTCTGGTGACAATAATATCAACAAGGGAGATACCGCCGGTCAAAAAGGGTCCTAGGTCTTTTTCATCGGCGTTAAATATAGATTTAGGGGGTGTCCTCCATCCTTGGGCGTCCCCTTTCCACTTGTCAAAACCGCCAAGCTTTTTTACGATAGAAGTATCTGAAAAAATGGAGAGTGCGATTTTGGTTATTGATATTTGGAAGAAAATCGAAAACAAACAATTTGCAGGTATTTATTTATTATATGGTAAGGAATCCTTTTTAATAAATGAAACAAAGCAGAAAATTGTCGGACAAGCCATAACGGAGGAGGAAATGGATTTCAATTTTTCCACATACGATTTGGAAGAAACTCCTGTTGAAACGGCCATCGAGGATGCTGAAACCTTTCCATTCATGGGAGAAAGGCGTGTTGTCGTTCTACATAATCCCGTATTTTTAACGGCAGAAAAAACAAAGGAAAAAGTTGAACACAATATCAAGAAATTTGAACAGTACCTGTCTTCCCCTTCTCCTTATACGATTCTTGTGATATCTGCTCCATATGAAAAGCTGGATGAGCGAAAGAAAATCACGAAAACCTTAAAAAAGCAGGCAGAAGTTCTTGAGGCGAAAAAGTTGAATGAAAAGGAACTGAGAACCTGGGTAAGGGAAAGAGCAGCAGCCAATATGGTCCAAATTGATGAAGGGGCAATCGATTTGCTGCTGGCTCTTGCAGGAACCAATTTAATGATGCTGACCAAAGAAATTGATAAATTGTCTTTGTACGTTAGTGAAACAAGCAGAATTGATGAATCGGTGGTAGAATCCCTGACGGCACGATCACTTGAACAGAACATCTTTGCACTGGTGGAAAAGGTTGTCCAGCGCAAAACAGAAGATGCATTAAGGATTTATTATGACCTTTTAAAGCAAAATGAAGAACCGATTAAAATTCTCGCTGTTCTATCAGGACAGTTCAGACTGATCTACCAAGTGAAGGAACTAGCGAGAAGAGGGTATGGCCAGCAGAAGATTGCCGGAACGCTGCGGGTCCATCCATTCCGGGTGAAGCTGGCAGCAGGACAAGCCAAGCATTTTACGGATGAGCAGCTTGCCACCATCATTGAATTGCTCTCAGAAGGAGACTATGAGATGAAAACCGGCAGGCAGAAGAAGGAAATGATCATTGAGCTATTTCTGTTTAAACTTCATGAGCAGTCGTTGAGTAATGCGAGATAGAATAGTTTTTGAAGGAATCGGAGGGGCCAAAGAGTGTGAATGGGGTTGTCGATTAGGATTCTGAGAAAATCGATGGTGCCAAAGGGTGTGAATGGGGTTGTCGATTAGGATTCTGAGAAAATCGATGGTGCCAAAGAGTGTGAATGGGGTTGTCGAATTAGGATTCTGAGAAAATCGATGGTGCCAAAGAGTGTGAATGGGGTTGTCGAATTAGGATTCTGAGAAAATCTATGGTGCCAAAGGGAGTGAATGGGGTTGTCGATTTGGATTCTGAGAAAATCGATGGTGCCAAAGAGTGTGAATGGGGTTGTCGATTAGGATTTTGAGAAAATCGATGGTGCCAAAGAGTGTGAATGGGGTTGTCGATTAGGATTTTGAAAAAATCGATGGTGCCAAAGAGTGTGAATGGGGTTGTCGATTAGGGTTTTGAGAAAATTGGAGGTGCTAAAGAGCGAAGAACTCGGCGGTGTCAAAGCGAGAGCCTCAGGTTATCTTTATTATGCGCCTTCTGCCCACGATGGCCCCAGTACAGTGTAAATCCTAAATAAAAAACGATCTCTCAGATGAGAGATCGTTTTTTAAAAGAAACAATTAGTTAACTTTTTTCATTAAGCGTGATTTTGAACGATCAGCAGCGTTTCGGTGGATAAGACCTTTTTGAGCTGCTTTATCTAAATGCTTAACTGCTTCAGAAACTAATGCTTTAGCGTTGTCATCGTTGTTTTGTGTAGCAGCTTCAGCTTTCTTCACTGCAGTACGCATAGCTGATTTTACAGTTGCATTTTGTGCATTTCTTGCTTCGCTCGTTTTTACGCGTTTGATAGCAGATTTGATATTTGGCATTCCTGTCACCTCCTACAAAGCGATCGAGAATTATATTTAACTCGATTTTTACAATTCCTAAAATTAATCAGAACAAATGATATTTTATCAAATCAGGTACTATATTGCAATACTCTTGGATTGAAAAAGCACTTTTCAAAAATGTATTTCTAAACTTTTATAAACGTGTTGGTTAATTTAGTTGCTTTTGGTTTTCATAGCACGCTGCTTTTAAACTGTAATCGAATGAATGAAAGTCTCCTTAAAGGCAAAGATAAGGTTACTAAAGATAATCTAAGGGGGCTGTCAAAGTGGAAGAAAATAAAACAGTCGATCTAAGCAAATATTCTATCAGGACCGATCTTGCCGTGGAAGCAAGGGAGATGGTACTCGCCGAAAAAAGTAAAGATACCGAAAAAGCCGAACAGGTATCAGAGTTAAAGGGAGTCATCGTTAATGAAAAAGAAGTTGATGGCATCAGTATTTCACATGTGAAAATAACGGAAGAAGGCGAAGAGCTGCTAGGAAAGAAAGCCGGAAATTATTTAACGATTGAAGCCCACGGTATCAGGCAAAGCCAGGCAGATCTTCAGCAGAAAGTAGAAGAGGTATTTGCGCAGGAATTCAGTGCTTTCTTGGCTCAGAAAGGAATCAGCCCCAACGCCAGCTGCCTTATAGTGGGATTGGGGAACTGGAATGTTACACCGGATGCACTCGGACCGTTGGTGTGCGAGAATTTGATTGTCACCCGCCATTTGTTTGAGCTGCAACCTGAATCAGTTGAAGAAGGCTACCGTCCAGTTTCAGCTCTTGCTCCAGGTGTTATGGGGATTACAGGGATTGAAACAAGCGACATCATATTCGGTGTGGTGGAAAAATCAAAACCGGATTTTATCATTGCCGTTGATGCGCTGGCTTCCCGCTCTATTGAAAGAGTCAATTCTACCATTCAGATTTCGGATACAGGCATCCATCCGGGTTCGGGAGTAGGCAATAAACGAAAAGGCCTAGATGAAGAAACACTGGGTGTGCCAGTCATTGCAATTGGGATTCCTACTGTGGTAGATGCTGTTACTATTGCAAGCGACACGGTTGACTTCCTTCTGAAACATTTCGGTAAAGAGATTAGAGAAGGAGATAAACCTTCCCGCTCACTTGCGCCTGCAGGGATGACATTTGGTGAAAGAAGAAAACTGACGGAGGAAGACCTGCCTGAAGAACATCACAGGAAGACATTCCTTGGAATTGTCGGCACCCTTGATGACCAGGAAAAAAGGAAACTCATTCACGAAGTACTCGCACCAATCGGTCACAATTTAATGGTCACACCTAAAGAAGTCGATGTTTTCATAGAAGATATGGCAAATCTCATCTCAAGCGGGTTGAATGCCGCTCTTCACAGTGCGATTGATCAAGGAGATGCAGGCTTTAAAACCCATTAAGCTTAAAAGTGCAAGCCCAAGCGGCTTGTGCTTTTTTGATGGAGTAAAAAACGTACTTAGTTTGAATGGGCATTTTGATGAGCTAAGGAGAAGTTGGACAAAAAGGTAGTGAAGGCAAAAGACGGACAGTTCTCGAAAGGAATGATCCAATTTTTTTACGGGTTACCATAACCAATTGATTAATCTCCAATAAACTTCAATGGACTGATAGACCCGCCATCTACCGGCAGGTCTATCAACCCAACCTCTATCCTTTATCAGAAATAGGTGCCTCCTGCATACACTCATCTCTCCTATTTTCCTGTTCTACTTTTTCTATCTCTATCATATTTTGTACTAGAGTTGAGAAGAAAGGGTGGAAAAATGAAGTCGTACAAGTCATCCAATTATGTTATAGCCGTGAATCTATCGACCATTGTCAAAGGCGTCCTGGCGTTTATATTCGGCCTCCTTTCGATTTTCTCTTTGTCTGGCATACTTACATCCCTAAAGCCTGAATACCGGATTACATCCAGCTCGGTGAATCATGCGACAGAACAAATCTCGGGAGCGTTGCTATATAATCTTTTTTCAATGGAAAATAGGGCATTTAAGGGGGCAGACCCTATAAACGAAGAGCTTCCGTCGGTTTCCAATCTGCTCTTAAGGATGGCGACTAATGTAAGCTTTGAAGATCCCCGCAGTTTTTTAGGAAGAGAACTCCCTGGTTTCTCCATTTTTGACGGTGAAATCCTCGTGGCAGGAGAAGGAACGGATTTTACGAACATGCCTTATGAGTCGGTGCCGCCGGCAGAGGCATTGAACCCTGAAAACGAAGCGCAACTTCAAAATACAGATAAAATCGAGAACCCACCAGCTGGAGGCACTCCAAATACGAACGGGCTCACCACCGGAGATAAAAAAACCGTCTATCTCTACTTCACTCATACGCGGGAATCCTATCTTCCTTATTTAAAAGATGTAAATAATCCCGATCTTGCCCATCATTCACAAATAAATGTCACAAAAGTTGGAGATAAATTAAAAGAAGAGCTGGAAAACCGGGGTATAGGTACGATGATTGATAAAACGGATATCATCGCTAATCTGGACAAAAAGGGCTTGAACTACTGGTATGCTTATCAGGAATCCCGTCCGGTCGCTCAATCCGCAATGGCTGAAAATAAAGATTTAATTTATCTCATTGATATTCACAGGGACGCTTTGAGAAAAGAGGACACAACTGTGTCAATTAATGGTCAGCCATATGCAAAACTCGCATTTGTCGTGGGGGCAAAACATGCTAATTATGAAAAGAATTTGAAAATCGCAACAGAACTTCATAAACAGCTTGAGAAAAAATTCAAAGGTATATCAAGAGGGGTTTTTGTCAAAAAAGGAAGCGGAACAAATGGAAAGTTCAATCAGGATCTGACAGCGAATTCCCTCCTGGTTGAATTCGGAGGAGTGGACAATACCTTTGAGGAATTAAACCGCTCGTCAGCAGCATTAGCGGATGTGTTTGTCGAGTATTACTGGCAGGCCGATAAAGTCGGCCATGTTATCTCCACCCCTGCATCAAGCCAATAATAGAAAACATTTAAGTAGAGGATGAGCAAGATGAAGCGTTTCATGTTGAAAAGCATACTGTTAGTATCAATATTATTTGTCGGCGTTCTCATCGGGATGCAAAAAGCAAACGAAGGGATTATGGATATGAAGGGCTATGCCGACGAAGGGTTTGGGACTCCCCTGGAAATATCCGAAGACGGGACAGGGAATATTGAAGCTTCCCTTTTGGGGCAGGATATGGGAAGTGCCTCTATTTCCGAAAAGAAGAAAAAACTTGAAGAAATGAAAAGCTTTAATTTCTTTTCCGAGATAGGCAAATCCGTCGCCGGCATTATAAAGGGGCTGGCAGAAAAAACAGTGGAACTTGTTTCTTCCTTGATTTAATGAAGGGCTCTTACTTTAAACTTTGTTGCTAAATAATATGAATTACAAACAATATAGCCATATTCCGGGACATTTTATGGTAAGCAAGAGAGAAAAGAGCTACTCTTCCTGTTCTGAGTGAAAAATCTTGTAACCAGAGGGTAAACCCCGGCACATACAAAGACAGCCTAATGAAAAGAACGCTTTCCGGCGTTTTTTTTCTTCTAATAGCGGATCAACCATCCCTAAGAATGCTTTCCGCATCTTGATGCAGCGTCTCTAAAAAAACGGATCTTTTGAAGAAAAAGGAGTTCTGTTTTCGAATTCAAAAACTAATTTAGCACACCGATTAGCAGTTCTATTCGCAACTGAATTAGACTGCTTCTTTCTGTTGATGTACATAGGGGTTAAATTAACGCTAGATCCGACCTGAATTTCGAACCCATTTAACATGGTGTCATAAGTTTTTGTCAGCATGAAAATGGAGTGTTTAAATAAGGGAAGTTTCTCCCCTTATCCTACAGAATAGGGCTAGGTTCAGGGAATATAAGGGGAGTTTTTCCCGTTAAGGCATAGTAAGATGGTTAGTTTTCATGCTTTTGGAGTAAATAGGGGGAAACTTTCCCTTTATTTAGTCTGTTTTTCGAGATATTTCCTCAATAAGAGTAATTTCTCCCCTTATTTTTCTTAGCTTATTTTATGGGTATTATTGTATACTTGGAAATCGCTAACCAGTACTTATCTTGGTATGAAAAATGCTTGGAGCATTATGTTACGATCCCTATAAAGTTATATATATCAATAGAAAAATCGTACTGAAAGCATATACTATAAATTACCGGGAAGGGAATCCGGACATTAAGCATTCACCTGCATTATGGTTATGATTGAATATTGCTATAGGTACTGATATAATTCAAAATAGTGTACATGCGTCGATTAACAGGAGTTGAAAGTAATGAACCGTGAGGAAAAATTAAAACGACAACAAAGAATACGTAACTTTTCTATCATTGCTCACATAGATCATGGAAAATCTACATTGGCAGATAGAATTCTTGAAAAAACGAAAGCATTGACTGCCAGAGAAATGAAAGAACAATTGCTTGACTCTATGGATCTTGAAAGAGAACGTGGAATAACGATCAAGCTTAATTCTGTTCAGCTGAAATATCAGGCAAAAGATGGGGAAGAATATATCTTCCATTTGATTGATACACCGGGCCACGTCGACTTCACATATGAAGTTTCCCGAAGCCTGGCAGCATGTGAAGGCGCTGTTCTCGTCGTCGATGCAGCCCAAGGGATTGAAGCCCAGACACTTGCCAATGTTTATTTGGCACTGGACAACAATCTTGAAATACTGCCGGTAATCAATAAAATTGACCTTCCGGCTGCAGACCCTGAACGTGTAAGGCAAGAAGTGGAAGATGTTATCGGATTGGATGCATCGGAAGCGGTCCTGGCTTCTGCAAAAGCTGGAATTGGAATCGAGGAAATTCTGGAACAGGTGGTTGAAAAGGTCCCTGCGCCAGAAGGAGATCCAGATAACCCGCTGCAAGCACTAATTTTTGACTCTTTATACGACTCTTATCGCGGTGTCGTAGCATATATCCGTGTAGTCGAAGGTACAGTGAAGGTCGGCGACAAAATCAAAATGATGGCGACAGGCAAGGAATTTGAAGTCAATGATGTAGGGGTATTTACACCAAAAGCGACTTCAACCAAAGAATTGACTGTCGGAGACGTAGGCTACTTAACGGCTGCAATCAAGAATGTCGGCGATACGCGTGTGGGTGACACCATTACGGGTGCCAAGAATTCTGCAGATAAGCCGCTACCAGGGTACAGAAGACTTAACCCGATGGTTTATTGTGGTTTATATCCGATTGATTCGGCAAAATACAATGACCTTCGTGAAGCATTGGAAAGGCTTGAATTGAATGATTCAGCCCTTCAATACGAGCCGGAAACATCCCAGGCACTTGGGTTCGGTTTCAGATGCGGATTCCTTGGTTTGCTTCATATGGAGATCATCCAGGAACGTATTGAACGTGAATTCAAGATTGACCTGATTACGACGGCACCAAGTGTTATCTATAATGTTCACTTGACAGATGGTGAAGAATTGAAAGTCGATAACCCTTCCATGATGCCTGATTCGCAAAAAGTCCAGAGTGTAGAGGAACCATATGTGAAAGCAACAATGATGGTACCTAACGATTATGTAGGTGCAGTCATGGAACTATGCCAAGGAAAACGCGGTAACTTTATTGATATGCAATACATGGATGAAACCCGTGTGAACATCGTTTATGAAATTCCTCTGGCTGAAATTGTTTATGATTTCTTTGACCAGTTGAAATCAAGCACTAAAGGATATGCTTCTTTCGATTACGAACTTATTGGTTATAAAGAGTCCAAGCTTGTGAAAATGGATATCCTCCTAAATGGAGAACAAGTGGATGCTTTAAGCTTTATCGTTCATAAAGATTTTGCTTACGATAGAGGAAAAGTCATAGTCGATAAGTTAAAGGAACTCATTCCAAGACAGCAGTTTGAGGTTCCTATCCAGGCAGCGATCGGCCAGAAAATCGTGGCCCGTTCCACGATTAAAGCCATCCGGAAGAACGTACTTGCCAAATGTTATGGTGGAGATATTTCCCGTAAACGTAAACTTCTAGAAAAGCAAAAAGAAGGTAAGAAGCGAATGAAACAGGTCGGTTCGGTAGAAGTTCCGCAAGAGGCATTCATGGCAGTGTTGAAAATGGATGACGACGGAGGTTCTAAGTAAGGTTCCGCACATTAAATTCTATCTCGATTTAATATAAGTTAAGTAAGGGGGGATTTGCTTGTATCAAGAGCAGGCCCCCCTTTCTCTATCGGGATTCATTAAAGGTAGTGAAAAAATGATACGATCAGCATATATACACATCCCATTCTGCCACCATATCTGCCATTATTGTGATTTTAATAAAGTGTTTATGAAGGGGCAGCCCGTTGATGAATACTTGGGTTTCTTGAAAAAAGAAATGCAAATGCAGATTGACAAATATCCGGCAGAAGAACTCTCTACGATTTTTGTAGGGGGAGGAACACCGACAGCATTGGATGCCTCGCAGCTTGAAGTTCTCTGTCAAAACATAAATGAAACTCTTCCTTTTTCACGGAAAGAGGTAGAATTCACTTTTGAAGCGAATCCGGGAGACTTAACGAGCGATAAACTTGATGTCCTTTATCAACATGGAGTGAACCGGTTAAGCTTCGGCGTGCAATCATTCAATGATGAGCTGCTGCAAAGAATCGGCCGCAACCACAGAAGCAAAGATGTTTACACATCCATTGAAGCGGCAAAGAAGGCCGGTTTTGAAAACATCAGCATTGATTTGATTTATGCTCTTCCCGGCCAGACAGTGGCTGATTTTAGACAGACTCTGAAGACGGCGCTCGAGTTCGACCTTCCTCATTACTCTAGTTATTCTCTCATCATTGAGCCGAAAACAGTATTTTATAATTTGATGAGAAAAGGAAAGCTGTCTTTGCCTCCTCAGGAAGCGGAAGCCGAGATGTACAGTGTGCTGATGGAAGAAATGGAGTCTGCAGGCATCCATCAATATGAAATCAGCAATTTTGCTAGAAAGGGTTATGAAAGCAAACACAATCTCGTTTATTGGAATAATGAGGAGTACTATGGATTCGGTGCAGGTGCGCATGGTTATGCTCAAGGAAACAGATATGCGAATTTCGGCCCGTTGAAAAAGTACATGCAGCCGCTAGAAGAAGGAAATCTGCCGATCATCGAAAATCATGAGCAGACAAAGGCTGAACAGATGGAAGAAGAAATGTTCCTGGGGCTTCGCAAGACAGAAGGGGTATCCATTGATCGTTTCACTGAGAAATTCAGTGAAAGTCCATTAATGGTCTTCAAAGAAGCCATAGAAGAAATGACCGAAAAGGAACTCTTGGAAATCAAAGATAGATACATCCGCTTGACACAAAAAGGAAAATTCCTGGGTAATGAAGTATTTCAAGCCTTCTTGGGTGTTATATAAGGAGAGTAAAGTAAGTAGTCTATTGAAAATCTCTTCTTACGCTGGAATGGTTCGTTGTTTAAAGAGTTGATTGGAGGGGTTCGGCCTCCTGCGAACTAGTATGACGTCAAGTTCCGGCACCAAGGTTACGTACCCACTGGAGGCTAAACGGCCGCTTCCGCTTTTTATCAACCCGAAGAGGCTCACAGAACACGCTGCGGGGGCGACCCCTGAAGCGGAAATCAACATCACCGTCTAGAAAGCACAGGATAAATTTTACACAATAAATTGCCCTAGAAATGGTTTGTTCTAATTGACATCTCGAATATGATTTGATAATTTATTATTAGATTTAGCACTCATTAATCGAGAGTGCTAACAGAGGTGATGAAAAGTTGTTAACAGATCGACAGTTGCTTATACTTCAAGTAATCATTGATGATTTCATCCGGTCTGCACAACCTGTAGGTTCTAGAAGCCTATCGAAAAAAGAAGAAATTTCTTTCAGTTCCGCAACGATCAGGAACGAAATGGCAGACTTGGAGGAGTTCGGGTTCATTGAAAAGCCCCACACTTCTTCCGGAAGGATTCCTTCTGAAAAAGGCTACAGGTATTATGTGGATCATCTGCTTTCACCTGTTCAGCTCGAAAAGAAGGATGTCAAAACGATCCGGTCCATTTTTGCCGAGCGGATTTATGAAATGGAAAAGGTTGTGGAAAGGTCAGCTAAGATCCTTTCAGAACTTACCAATTATACGGCGATTGTTCTTGGTCCAGAGGTGAAAGAAAACAAGCTGAAGAAAATACAGATCATCCCTATCAGCCAGGAAACAGCTGTAGCCATCATCGTGACGGACACAGGGCATGTGCAGAATCGTATGTTTACAATCCCGAAAGCCATTAACACCGGTGATCTGGAGAAATTGGTCAATATCTTGAATGACAGGTTGGCGGGTGTTCCGATGACCGAATTGAATGACAAGATATTTAAAGAAGTTGCACAGCTCCTTAAGCAGCACATTGAGAATTATGATTTAATGCTGCATTCGCTCGTGAACACAATGGATTTGCCAGTGAGTGAAAAGCTGTTCTTTGGCGGAAAAACTAATATGCTTAACCAACCGGAATTCAACGACATCCAAAAAGTGCGGCTGCTGCTGAATATGATTGAGCATGAAGATGGCATTTATGATATGATCAAACATCTTCCAAATGGTCTCAATATTAAGATTGGCAAAGAAAATAATGTAACAGCGATGGAAAACTGCAGCCTGATTACGGCATCGTATTCAGTTGCTGATGAAAAAGTGGGATCCATTGCCATATTGGGGCCGACACGGATGGAATATTCGCGGGTCATAAGCTTATTGAACTTTTTAAGTGATGATATGTCCAAAGCCTTGACGAAGCTGTATCAAAGCTAAGGCGTGTGGATATATTGAATAAAGGATATTGGAGCCGGCAGGACGCTTTGTGACCAGATTAATCTGTTCAGGCTCTTACCATCTTGCCGTGTTTCTAATGAGGGTGAAAACCCCGTCTACTTTTAAGGAGGTGAAAGGAATGGCAGAAGAAACGAACAACAAAGTTGATCAGGAAGAATTACATGATCAGCAGGAAGAGCAAACCTCTCAAGGGAATGAAGAAGAAATCTTTGCTGAAAGCCTGGAAGATCAGGAAGGCGAAGAAAGCGGGCAATCTCCTGAGGAAACACAAATTTTAGAATTGCAGTCGAAGTTGGATGAGTCCGAAAGCCGTTACTTACGATTGCGTGCTGATTTTGATAATTTCCGCCGCCGTGCCAACTTGGACCGTGAGGCGAGTGAAAAATATAAAGCTCAAAGCCTGGTAACCGAATTACTTCCGGCTATCGACAATTTTGAGCGCGCGCTTAATATTGAGCCTGATAACGATCAGACAAAATCCTTGCTTCAAGGAATGGAAATGGTTTATCGTAGCTTAGTGGAAGCGCTGAAAAAAGAAGGAGTGGAACCGATTGAAACAGTCGGCCATGAATTCGACCCTCATCTGCATCAAGCAGTCATGCAGGGGGAAGATGAAAACTTCGGTTCCAACATTGTAACTGAAGAGTTCCAAAAAGGATATAAATTGAAGGACCGTGTTATCCGCCCTTCAATGGTTAAAGTGAATCAATAATACTACATACAGAATACAAGGAGGTTTTTCTCATGAGCAAAATTATCGGTATTGACTTAGGGACTACAAACTCATGTGTGGCAGTCCTTGAAGGCGGAGAGCCTAAAGTAATCCCAAACCCGGAAGGTAACCGCACAACTCCTTCAGTTGTTGCGTTTAAAAATGGTGAACTGCAAGTAGGGGAAGTGGCGAAACGTCAGGCCATCACAAACCCTAACACAGTAATTTCCATCAAGCGTCACATGGGAACGGATTACAAAGAGAAAATTGAAGATAAAGAGTATACACCTCAGGAGATTTCTGCGATGATTCTTCAACACTTGAAATCATATGCAGAAGATTATCTTGGAGAGAAAGTGGAAAAAGCGGTTATCACTGTACCTGCTTACTTCAATGATGCAGAACGTCAAGCTACTAAAGATGCTGGTAAAATTGCAGGTCTTGAAGTAGAACGTATCATCAACGAGCCGACGGCTGCAGCACTTTCTTATGGTCTTGATAAAATGGAAGAAGACCAGACAATCCTGGTTTATGACCTTGGCGGCGGTACTTTTGACGTATCCATCCTTGAACTTGGAGATGGAGTATTCGAAGTACGTTCAACTGCAGGGGACAACAGACTTGGCGGAGATGACTTTGACCAAGTGATCATCGATTATCTTGTAGAACAGTTCAAGAAAGAAAATGGCATCGACTTATCTAAAGATAAGATGGCGCTTCAACGCTTGAAAGATGCTGCTGAAAAAGCGAAGAAAGATCTTTCTGGTGTGACTTCTACACAAATCTCACTTCCATTCATCACTGCTGGTGAAAATGGACCATTGCACTTGGAAGTGAATATGACACGTGCTAAATTCGATGAACTTTCAGCTGACCTTGTAGAGCGCACTATGGGACCTACCCGTCAGGCTCTTAAAGATGCAGGTTTATCTGCAAGCGAAATCGATAAAGTAATCTTGGTTGGTGGATCTACACGTATTCCTGCCGTTCAAGAAGCAATCAAGAAAGAAGTAGGAAAAGATCCTCACAAAGGCGTTAACCCGGATGAAGTAGTAGCAATGGGTGCTGCTATCCAAGGTGGAGTATTGACTGGAGACGTGAAAGACGTTGTTCTTCTTGACGTAACTCCATTATCTCTTGGTATTGAAACAATGGGCGGCGTATCTACAAAGTTAATCGAGCGTAATACGACTATCCCAACATCAAAATCACAAGTATTCTCAACTGCAGCCGATAACCAGACTGCTGTTGATATTCATGTCCTTCAAGGTGAAAGACCGATGGCAGCGGACAACAAGACTCTTGGACGTTTCCAATTGTCCGATATTCCGCCGGCGCCGCGTGGTGTACCACAAATTGAAGTGAAATTTGATATTGATAAAAACGGTATCGTGAATGTTTCTGCTAAAGATCTTGGTACAGGAAAAGAGCAAAACATCACAATCAAGTCTTCCACTGGTCTTTCTGATGAAGAAATCGAACGCATGGTCAAAGAAGCAGAAGAAAATTCTGAAGCAGACAAAAAGCGTAAAGAAGAAGTTGAGCTGCGCAATGAAGCTGATCAGCTGATCTTTACGACTGAAAAGACAATCAAGGACCTTGGTGATAAAGTAGAAGAAGCTGAAGTGAAAAAAGCTGAAGAAGCTAAAGATGAACTTAAAGCAGCTATCGAAAAGGATGACTTGGAGGAAATCCGCACCAAGAAGGATGCTCTTCAAGAAATCGTTCAAGGTCTCTCTATGAAGCTTTATGAACAAGCTGCACAAGCACAGCAGCAAGCTCAGGGAGCTGAAGGCCAAGCAGGCGGAGATGACGATGTAGTCGACGCTGAATATGAAGAAGTAAAAGACGACAAGTAATCTAACTTCATAAAATTGGCCAATGAAAGTCAAAGTCAGGTCTATCTTGACTTTGGCTTTTTCTTTGGAAAGTCATCTTTAATTCTAATAAAAGCCCCCCTTTAACTGAGAGTATTTTCCGAATATTGCATGTAAGCTTTAATTGTTGCCGGGGGTTTAGTCTGTGAACAATGAATTCAACTATTCTTTCAATTGTTACAAAGCTAAGAAATTTGTTATTCAGAAATATTGTTTAAATAGGTTAATTATATTTTTGCAAGACAGGGTTGATTGAAGCGAAAGGTGTGTGACCTCCTGCGGGACTAGCGCGACGTCTAGTTTCAGCGCCAAGCCCCTCGGGGTCAAATAACCCGAAGAGAATAAAAGGAAAATCGCCTTTTTTTCTCTTCGGAACATTTGCCTGTCGGGGCTGAATGTGGCGCTTCCACTTTTGATGACAGGTGAGACCTAGTTTACGTACCCACCGGAACGTAAACCTAGTTTACGTACCCACCGGAACGTAAACCTAGTTTACGTACCTCACAGGAACGTAACCCCGCAGGCGCAGCCGAGGAGGCCAATCCAGCTCCAACGGCCAGCGACTAGCAGATTTCGGTCTCTCTCCTTGCGATAAGTCAACATCGACTCACTATGTTTCGTCGTGTTTCCTTTATCTCATGCGAGAGCCCTCCAATCTGTACGTCGCTGAACGGCCGCTTCCGCTTTTTAGTTCACCGCCCGCCCCGCGGAGTCACGCACCTGCAGCGGAAATCAACATTCCTTTTTTCAGAACACAAAGGGGTGAACACCTCAATTTTTTAAATAATATTGTGAGAGCCCCCCTTTTAATGTTAAAATAACCTTTATGCATAAGGAATCGGGAGTGTTGTATTGATGAGTAAACGGGACTATTATGAAGTTCTCGGCGTTGAAAAAGGCGCCTCAAAAGACGAAATCAAAAAAGCATACCGCAAACTCTCAAAAAAATATCATCCTGATATTAATAAAGAAGCGGATGCTAATGAAAAATTCAAAGAAATCAGCGAAGCTTATGAAGTATTGAGCGATGAACAGAAACGCGCGCAATACGATCGCTTCGGCCATACCGACCCTAATCAAGGCTTCGGCGGAGGAGCAGACTTTGGCGGCGGCTTTGGCGGGTTTGAAGATATTTTCAACACCTTCTTCGGAGGCGGCGGAGGCCGCAGACGTGATCCGAATGCCCCAAGAGCAGGAGCGGATTTACAATATACTATGAGTGTGACATTTGAAGAGGCCGTTTTTGGAAAAGAAACGGATATTGAAATTCCAAAAGAGGAAGAATGTGATACATGCGACGGTTCAGGAGCTAAGCCTGGAACGAAACCGGAAACTTGTAAACACTGTCAGGGAACCGGTCAGCTGAATGTAGAGCAAAATACTCCATTCGGCCGTATTGTCAATCGCCGTGTATGTCACCATTGTCATGGAACAGGGAAGTTCATCAAAGAGAAATGTAATACGTGCGGAGGGAACGGAAAGGTACAAAAACGCCGTAAAATTCATGTGAAAATCCCTGCAGGTATTGATGAAGGCCAGCAGCTCAGAGTTTCCGGACAAGGAGAACCGGGAGTGAACGGGGGACCTCCGGGAGACTTATACGTTGTTTTCCATGTGAGACCGCATGAATTCTTCGAACGCGATGGCGATGATATTTATTGTGAAATGCCAATTACGTTCGTTCAGTCAGCATTGGGTGATGAGGTAGAAGTGCCGACATTGCACGGTAAAGTGAAACTGAAAGTTCCAGCGGGTACACAGACAGGAACTAAATTCAGACTTCGCGGCAAAGGTGTACCGAATGTCAGAGGATATGGCACTGGAGATCAGCATATCCATGTGAAAGTAGTGACACCGACCAAGCTTACAGAGAGGCAGAAAGAGCTGCTCCGTGAATTTGGCGATATTACCGGGCAAGTACCGGACGAACAACATGAAAGCTTTTTTGGGAAAGTAAAACGCGCCTTCAAGGGTGAATAAAAAGGAACGGAGTTGGTAGAATCGATGAAATGGTCAGAAATCAGCATACACACAACGAATGAAGCAATTGAGCCAATTTCAAATATTCTTCATGAAGCAGGAGCCAGCGGAGTCGTCATTGAAGATCCATTTGAATTGGAAAAAGAGCGTGAAGACATTTTCGGAGAGATCTACCAACTCAATCCTGACGATTTTCCTGAAGAAGGAGTCATTGTAAAAGCATATCTCCCAGTCAACAGTTTTCTTGGCGAAACCGTCGATGAAATCAAACAAAGTATACTAAACCTTGTGAAATATGACATCGACATCGGAAGAAATAAAGTTGAGATTTCAGAAGTAAATGAAGAAGAGTGGGCAACTGCTTGGAAGAAATATTATAACCCGGTTAAAATTTCAGAAAAGTTCACGATTGTGCCTACATGGGAACAGTATGAACCGGTGAACAGCGATGAGCTGATCATTGAACTGGATCCAGGGATGGCCTTTGGGACCGGTACGCATCCGACAACCGTCATGTGTATACAGGCATTGGAAAGAACCGTCAAGCCAGGATATCATGTCATTGATGTCGGTACTGGTTCAGGTGTCCTTAGTATTGCTTCTGCAATGCTGCAGGCTGAAAAGGTCGAAGCGTTTGATCTTGATGAAGTGGCAGTCACTTCTGCTCGGCTGAATACGAAGTTGAATAAAGTCCACGATCGAGTGGCTGTCAGTCAAAATAATCTGCTCGATGGTGTTTCCGAAGGTGCGGATATCGTTGTCGCGAACATACTGGCTGAAGTCATATTGAGATTCACGAATGATGCAGCAAGAATTGTGAAGCCAGGAGGATATTTCATTACTTCCGGAATCATTGGACAGAAAAAAGAGATGGTCAAGTCTGCTGTAATCGAAGCAGGATTTGAAATCGATGAAGTTATTTTGATGGAAGACTGGGTTGCCATCATCGCAAAGAAACCTGAATAACTGTCTTATAAAGGGTGATGACCGATGCAAAGATATTTTATAGATCAGCAGTTTCAAGAAGGGGTACCAGTTATCATAGATGGCGAAAACTTTCATCATATGGTCCGTGTCATGAGAATGACTAAGGGCAGCTTATTCTACGTTGTCTTTCCAAATGCTGCATCGGCAAAAGCTGAAATTGAAACGATTTCCAGTGACTGTCTTGAAGCAAGGATAGTACAATGGGAAACAGATGAAAAAGAAATGCCGGTTAGAATCACTATCGCGAGCGGACTGCCAAAAGGGGATAAATTGGAGTTGATCATCCAAAAAGGGACTGAGCTTGGAGCAGAAGGATTTGTCCCTTTTACCGCAGATCGCTCAATTGTAAAATGGGATGAGAAGAAAGCGAAGAAGAAGGTAGAGCGATGGGAGAAGATTGCCAAGGAGGCTGCTGAACAATCCCACCGTCAGCATGTCCCTTATGTAAAATCCCCCGTTTCTCTGAAAGAACTGTTAACCTTTGCCACTGACTATGATCATAAAATCATTGCCTATGAAGAAGATGCCAAGACCGGGGAACAAAGCAACCTGGCAGGCATACTGAAAGGGGCAAAACCTGGTAAACGGCTGCTTGCGGTTTTCGGACCTGAAGGCGGCTTGACCGAAAAAGAAGTTACAGTCCTTAAAGATCATGGATTTGTTTCCTGTGGTCTAGGGCCAAGGATCATGCGTGCAGAAACGGCGCCATTGTATGTGCTTTCTGCCGCATCCTATCAATTTGAACTAATGAGGTGAAAAATATGCCATCAGTAGCTTTTCATACCCTCGGTTGTAAAGTGAATCACTATGAAACAGAGGCTATTTGGCAATTATTTAAAGAACAGGGTTATGAGCGCCTTGAATATGAGAATACAGCAGATGTTTATGTCATAAACACATGTACAGTCACAAACACAGGTGATAAAAAAAGCCGCCAGGTCATCAGGCGTGCCATCAGGAAAAATCCTGATGCCGTCATCTGTGTAACAGGGTGTTATGCCCAGACGTCCCCTGCGGAAATCATGGCTATTCCGGGAGTGGATATCGTGGTCGGTACACAGGATCGCAGAAAAATGCTGGAGTATATTGAACAGTTCAAAGAGGAAAGACAACCGATCAACGGTGTAGGAAACATCATGAAAAACCGTGTGTATGAAGAATTGCAGGTTCCTGCCTTCACCGACCGCACCCGTGCCTCCTTGAAGATTCAGGAGGGGTGTAATAACTTCTGTACTTTCTGTATTATTCCTTGGGCGAGAGGGTTAATGCGCTCCCGTGAACCAGAGGAAGTTATCCGCCAGGCCCAGCAGCTTGTCGATGCCGGGTATAAAGAAATCGTCTTGACGGGGATCCATACAGGTGGCTATGGTGAAGATATGAAAGATTATAATCTTGCCATGCTTCTTCGCGATCTTGAAGAGAAGGTGGAAGGACTGAAACGCATCAGGATTTCTTCCATTGAAGCGAGTCAACTGACTGATGAAGTAATTGAAGTCATCGATAACTCCAAATTGGTTGTAAGGCACTTGCATATTCCTCTACAGTCCGGTTCTAATACAGTACTGAAGAGAATGAGAAGAAAATATACAATGGAGTTCTTTGCTGAAAGATTGGAAAAGCTGAAAAAAGCTCTTCCTGGTCTTGCGGTTACTTCTGACGTAATTGTAGGGTTCCCTGGTGAAACGGAAGAAGAGTTCATGGAAACATATAATTTCATCAAAGAGCATAAGTTCTCTGAACTCCATGTATTCCCTTATTCCAAGCGTACGGGTACCCCGGCAGCAAGAATGACAGACCAAATAGAGGAAGAAATCAAGAATGAACGTGTTCATCGTTTAATCGAGCTATCTAACCAGCTTGCAAAAGAATACGCATCACAGTTCGAGGACGAAGTACTAGAAGTAATTCCTGAAGAGGTCTATAAAGAAAAACCAGACAGCGGACTTTATGTAGGGTATACAGATAACTACCTGAAAGTGGTCTTCCCTGCAACAGAAGATATGGTTGGTAAGCTTGTGAAAGTGAAGATTAATAAAGCGGGCTATCCTTATAATGAAGGGCAGTTTGTCAGAGTGTTGGAAGAGGAAAAGACAACAGCAGCCAGCTGATGGAGAAAACCGGTTCAGTTATTTTTTGAACCGGTTTTTACTTTTCTAAAAAACCTTATTGATTAGTTTCCTGATTAGCTGTAAACTAAAGACGTATAAGAAAGCACAAACATTTGGTTATTTTTTTTACAGGTTAGTGCAAACGATTGCGCATATTAAGTTATTTTTTAAATCTTTAGTATGAGGTGTTTTACAATGAAAAAAGTATGGTGGAAAGAAGCCGTCGGCTATCAAATATATCCTCGCAGCTTTCAGGATTCCAATGGTGATGGAATCGGGGATCTGCAGGGAGTCATTCAAAGACTTGATTATATAAAAGACCTGGGTATTGATGTCATCTGGATCTGTCCAATGTATAAATCCCCCAATGATGATAACGGGTATGATATTTCGGATTACCAGGATATCATGGAGGATTTCGGGACAATGGAAGATTTCGATAACCTATTGAAGGAAGTCCATTCAAGGGGAATGAAATTAATCATTGATTTAGTGTTAAATCATACAAGTGATGAACATCAGTGGTTTATAGAATCACGTTCGTCCATCGATAATGAAAAGCGTGATTGGTACATTTGGCTTGACGGCAAAAACGGAAAAGAGCCTAACAACTGGGAGAGCATATTCGGCGGGTCCGCTTGGGAGTACGATGAAAAGACAAAGCAATATTATCTGCATGTGTTCTCCACAAAACAACCTGACTTGAATTGGGAAAATGAAGAGGTCCGGGAAGCTCTTTATGACACCGTAAATTGGTGGCTGGATAAAGGAATCGATGGATTCAGGATCGATGCCATCAGTCATATCAAAAAACGTCCCGGCCTGCCCGACATGCCGAATCCAAAAAATAAGAAATATGTTTCCTCCTTTGACATGCATATGAACCAGAAAGGCATCCATAAATTTCTACAGGAATTCAAAGATAAGACCTATGCAAATTATGATGTGATGTCTGTTGGTGAGGCAAATGGGGTAACCGCAGATGAGGCAGAGCTTTGGGTTGGTGAGGAAAAAGGAAAAATGGATATGATCTTTCAGTTCGAACATCTTGGATTATGGGATGCCGAAACAAATCCTGACCTTGATATCGTAGAACTGAAGAAGGTGTTGACCCGTTGGCAAAAAGGGCTTGAAGGCGATGGTTGGAATGCATTATTCATTGAAAACCATGATAAACCCCGAGTGGTGTCCACCTGGGGAGATGATGAGGAATTCTGGAAGGAAAGTGCCACTGCAATGGCTGCCATGTACTTCTTGATGCAGGGCACACCATTTATTTATCAGGGACAGGAAATCGGGATGACCAATGTCCAGTTCCCTTCCATTGAAGATTATGATGACGTAGCGGTCAAAAATCTTTATAAACTTAAGCTTGAAGATGGAGAGTCCCACGAGAAGATCATGGAAATCATCTGGGCTTCGTCCAGAGATAACAGCCGTACACCGATGCAATGGTCCAATGATAGGAACGGTGGATTCTCTGAAGGCAATCCGTGGATGAAAGTGAATCCAAACTATAAAACCATCAATGTTGAAAATCAAACTCAAGATGACCAGTCCATCCTTTCCTTCTATAAAAAAATGATTGCCGTCAAGAAAAACAATGACATCTTTACTTACGGAATTTATGATTTAATTCTAGAGAAGCATGAGCAAATCTACGCGTACACCAGATCGCTTGAAAATGAAAAAGTACTTGTCATTACAAACCTTTCCACAAAGACTGTTGAAGCTGAACTGGATGAAATTTCAGTAAGTTCAGAAGGGCTGCTCTTGAACAATTATCCTGTAGAGCCGCACAATGGTGTCAGCAGCATAACATTGCAACCGTATGAGGCAAGGGTTTACAGACTCACGAATTAATGCTTGATGGCTTACTAAAAAAACGCAGTATTCGTATAGATTGTTGCGATCGGAAAAATCCAAAGGCCGATTTTTCCCTCGGGTACAAGGGCTTATCTAACTGAACAGGGTGAATGGCTCTTTTCTTTCTTGTTTACCAGGATAATTCCTGTGAAATATGGGTATTTCTCTTGATATCATAGTGGATAGCAACAAAGTTTTAGAAAAGAGGCTTAAAAAAAGATCAGGATTCGTCTTGATCTTTTTTTCTTTTGGATACAATAAAAATGAAGAACGTCGAGAATTTTATATCTTAAAAAGTTCGTATATTCTTCGAACCTTTGTTAAAATAAAGAGGTACGGACAACTTGTTGAAGGAGTGTAACTTATGGAAAACAATATTGCAAAAATGATCGATCATACATTATTGAAAGCGGACTCAACAAAAGATCAGGTAACAAAAATCTGTGAAGAAGCAAAAGAGTACAACTTTGCTTCTGTCTGCGTCAACCCTGGCTGGGTAAAATATTCAGCTGAGCTTCTACAAGGGACGGATGTAAAAGTATGTACAGTCATCGGATTCCCATTAGGAGCGACAACTTCTGAAACTAAAGCATTTGAAACAAAGGATGCAATTGAAAAAGGTGCTACAGAAGTTGACATGGTCATTAATATCGGTGCCCTTAAAGACGGAAATGATGATCTGGTAAAGCAGGACATTCAAGCAGTCACAGAAGCTGCTAAAGGTAAAGCTTTGACAAAGGTCATCATTGAGACAAGTCTTCTTACTGATGAAGAAAAAGAAAGAGCCTGCAGATTAGCTGTTGAAGCAGGAACTGACTTTGTAAAAACTTCCACTGGTTTCTCTACTGGAGGAGCAACGATTGAAGATATCAAGCTAATGAGAAAGACTGTTGGACCTGATATCGGTGTCAAAGCTTCCGGCGGTGTTAGAAGTGTTGAAGATGCAAAAAACATGATCGAAGCGGGAGCAACAAGAATTGGAGCGAGTTCCGGTGTACAGATCGTCCAAGGTTTAACAAGCGACTCTGATTACTAATTTTTTAAGGAAGGCAATCTGCTTAGGCAGGTTGTCTTTTTTTGTTTGAGGGTGGTCGCTGGTCAGCGAAGCCATAAATATAGCCAGAATCGGGGTGTCACCATGCAGCCCCTAAACACGAGAAACAGCAGATGAGGATGCCTCAAAAATTCATGGAGCACCTAAACAAGGGCAGCAGCAGGATAGGATGTCTCATGAAAGGTTCATGAAGCACCCAAACAAGAAAAAAAGCAGAACAGGGTGTCTCATAAAGGTTCAGAGCTCCTAACAAGGAAAAAAGCAGGTTTGGTTCCCACATTATGAAAGGCTCGTAAAGCCCCCTTATGAAAAAATGCTTATGATATACCAACAAGAATCATTTACCCCTATCACTAACTAGAAAGTAACCTGTCTACCTGTCAGTCTTTTCTCTGCCATGCAGTTTCTCAATCATCCTTGCGAAAGAGTTGGAAAAAGGCAGGACCACCGTGGAACAAATGACATTGAAGGCAAGACTGGCGTGGGCAAGCTGCAGTTCGGGATCTTGAGTGACATGTTCCACAAGCTGGCCTAATTCTGTTATAAGCGGGAAAAAGACCAATACTCCGATAACGTTCAACCAGATATGGGCATAAACCGTCATCTTAGTTGTCTTTCCGCTGCCAATTCCTGCAATGTACGAAGTCACGCAGGTACCGATATTGGCACCAAGCATAATGGCTATTCCAGAAAAAATAGTGATGATGTCTTTTTCGACAAAGCTCATGGCAATCCCGGTAATGACTGTGCTGGATTGAGCCAGTCCAGTTAAGACCATTCCAAGAAAGATGGAAAACAGTGACGATGAATTCGAATTTTCCAGTAACGTGTGAATGAAACTCTGATCCGCCAACGGTCTGGCCAGTTCCTCAAACCCCTGCATGCTCATGAAAATCAGGGAAAGCCCCAGAAAAGATAGAGCCATTGGTTGAGTGTTTTTTATAGGGAGAAGAAGTAGTAGAAACGCTACCCCCAGCAAAGGAAGACTTAAATAGCCTATATCAAGGGAGATGATTTCCAATGTCATCGTCGTACCGATGTTGGTACCAAGAATAATTCCTATTGATTGCCTGAATGTAAGAATGCCTGCGGATACAAATCCTATAGTGAGTACCATGACAGCCGAGCTGCTCTGCAGGATGGCCGTGACGAATATCCCGATGAGAAATCCTTTCCATGGGGCGTCAGTCCATTTGAAGATCAAGCCGCTCATTCTTTTTTCTGCCATGTTGTACAAGCCGCTTTTCAGCCAAAACATACCAATTAAAAAATTCCCTATCAATAATAGAAAAAATAATAAATGCAGCATGTCCTCACCCTCCTTCTATACTCTATTAGCGGCGTGAGGCACACATGTCTATTTATAGGTATAATTAATCGGAAATTGTTGACCTTATGTAAGGCTTATATTATAATTGCAAAGTGAATGGATTTAAATATCCATACAGAAAGATTACTTTCTGTAAAAGGCTGCACTTATTGGCAGCAAAGTGAAGGGCAGCTAGGCTTGTCAGATGCCCTTAGTGGATGGCAAATTGCCAAGGTCTTTACTTGAACATGTAAGTGCAGTGTTTCGGAGGGAGGGAAAGAGAGATGTCAAAAACAGTTGTTCGTAAAAACGAATCGCTTGAAGATGCTCTTCGTCGCTTCAAACGTTCAGTTTCTAAAACAGGAACTTTGCAAGAGTACAGAAAGCGCGAATTCTATGAAAAGCCAAGCGTGAAGCGTAAGAAGAAATCTGAAGCAGCCAGAAAACGTAAGTACTAAGAGAGGGTGTAAACATGAGTCTTCTCGATCGTTTAAATAATGATATGAAACAAGCTATGAGGAACAAAGAGAAAGATAAACTCTCTGTTATCCGCATGCTGAAAGCCGCATTGCAAAATGAGGCGATTAAGCATGGGAAACAGGAGCTTTCTCAAGATGAAGAGTTGACTGTCCTTTCTCGAGAAGTGAAGCAACGCAAAGACTCCCTCCAGGAATTTCAAAACGCAGGCCGTGAAGATCTCGTTGAAAAAATCCAAACGGAACTGACTTACGTCGAAATATATATGCCTGAACAGCTGTCTGAAGAGGAAGTATCGGAGATCATCAAACAAGCAATTGATGAAACAGGTGCTACATCCAAGGCAGATATGGGTAAGGTGATGGGGGCTATCATGCCTAAAGTTAAAGGGAAAGCCGATGGAGCTCTCGTCAATAAACTTGTTCAAAATCATTTAGCAGCACAATGAAAATGAGAAGCGGTTTTTCCGCTTCTCATTTTTTAATAGGTCATTGACTTGTCTGAGCTCGGAGAATACTAAAAGGAAGAGTATTGAAGGAGCGCCTGACCGGTTATGTAGCTGTACCGAGCAAAAAGACTTTCAAAAAAATCTCCTTGAAAAAAATGAAACTTTTTAAGTCTGCCTTCGTACATAATATAAGCACCTTGTCATTTTTTTTTGATATTTGAAAGGGGTGAGAAATTGAATATTTTAAGGAGGATCTATATTAGCGGTTTGATGCTCCTGCTCGCTGTTTCATTAATCGGCTCCTTTCCATTCACCATGAAAGCGCAAGAGGAACTGGTCTATGTCATCCCAATAGAAAAAGAAGTTGAAAAAGGACTTTATGCTTTCTTAAGCAGAGGGATAGAGGATGCACGGGAAGCTGGGGCAGATACGATCATTTTCCATATCGATACTCCGGGTGGATTGGTGGATGCAGCCGGAAATATCGGAAAACTGCTGGATGATACAGAGATCAAAACGGTTGCTTTTGTTGATAATCGTGCCCTTTCTGCAGGAGCCTTTATTTCCCTTCATGCAGATGAGATTTACATGGTGCCTAATGCAACCATGGGGGCTGCGGCAATCATTGACCAGGCTGGTAACTCAGCGGATGAAAAAGCGCAGAGTTATTGGCTGGCAGCGATGAAAAGTGCAGCTGAAACAAGTGACAGGGACCCTAAATATGCCTTGGCAATGGCTGATAAATCGGTCGATCTTCCCGAAGTGGGAGCAGGAAAAGGTGAATTATTGACCTTGGATGCCAAGACGGCAGAATCTGTAGGCTACTCCGAAGGCACTGTAAAGAACATGGAGGAACTTCTGCAGAAATTGGGACTGGAGAATGCTGAAGTGGTGAATGTCGAAGAAAGTTTTGCAGAAACTTTGGCAAGATTCATCACTAATCCGGTTGTTGTGCCTATTCTTCTTTCACTGGCGAGCTTAGGTTTGGTGGTTGAACTCTATTCGCCGGGATTTGGCGTCGCTGGTTCAATCGGGTTGGCATCATTGCTGCTGTTTTTCTACGGTCACTTGGTAGCAGGCCTTGCAGGATATGAAACCTTGATTCTGTTTGTCATTGGTATAGGATTGATAGTCGCTGAATTTTTCCTTCCGGGCGGTATTGCCGGCATATTAGGGGTAGGAGCCGTCATTGGGAGTATCCTGATGGCTGGAGGCAATGTAGTAACAATGGGAATATCATTACTGATAGCGCTGATAGTCGCAATCATTGCAATGGTGGTGTTTGTGAAAGTGTTTGGTAAAAAAATGAATTTCTTTAATAAAATTATTTTAAAAGATTCAACTAATACTGAAAGTGGATACGTCTCGAATGTCAACCGACTGGAGTTGATAGGAGCAACAGGTGTTACAAAGACTCCATTACGCCCTTCCGGTACCATCGTGATCGATGATGAAAGGATAGACGCTGTTACGGAAGGCGGGTTCATTGGTCAGGATAAGGCGGTAAAAGTCGTAAAGGTTGAAGGTTCAAGAACAGTTGTAAGAGAAATTGAATAAACGGGTCTGAGTTTAAGGAGGAAATGAAATGGTTCTAGATGCAAGCACAATATTGGTTTTAGTAGCCGTAGTAGCAGGGCTTATATTCTTAGGGGTTCTGTTTACATTTGTACCGGTCATGCTGTGGATTTCAGCGATTGCTGCCGGAGTTAGAATAAGTATTTTCACACTGGTAGGGATGAGATTAAGAAGGGTTATCCCGAGCCGTATTATCAACCCGTTGATCAAAGCGCATAAAGCCGGGCTGACTGTAACTATCAATCAGCTGGAGAGCCATTATCTTGCAGGTGGTAATGTTGACCGTGTTGTAAATGCTTTGATTGCTGCGCACCGTGCGAATATCGAGTTAACGTTCGAAAGAGCTGCTGCAATCGACCTTGCCGGACGTGACGTGCTTGAAGCGGTCCAAATGAGTGTAAACCCTAAAGTAATCGAAACGCCTTTCATTGCCGGCGTGGCAATGGATGGAATTGAAGTGAAGGCAAAGGCACGTATTACAGTAAGAGCCAATATTGACCGCCTAGTCGGTGGTGCTGGTGAAGATACAATTGTTGCCCGTGTCGGGGAAGGAATTGTCTCAACAATAGGTTCTTCAAATAATCATAAAAAAGTACTTGAAAATCCTGATATGATATCGCAGACAGTTCTTACTAAAGGTCTTGACGCTGGTACTGCCTTTGAAATTCTGTCGATTGATATTGCGGATGTTGACATCGGGAAAAACATCGGTGCCGAGCTGCAGACCGAGCAGGCAGAAGCTGATAAGAATATCGCCCAGGCTAAAGCGGAAGAGCGCAGAGCCATGGCGGTAGCAAATGAGCAGGAAATGCTTGCAAAAGTTCAAGAAATGAGAGCGAAGGTTGTGGAAGCTGAAGCGGAAGTACCACTGGCTATGGCTGAAGCATTAAGATCCGGAAATATTGGTGTCATGGATTATATGAACTATAAGAATATCGATGCAGATACAGAGATGAGAGGTTCCATTGGCAAGTTGACTGGTGATAAGAATGAAGAGGGACAGGATGAATAGATCTTCTCTTATGAGAAAGGGGATCTTTCTATGGAAAATCTGATATTTCTTGTTATTGCAGGTTTGATCAGCATGCTTTTCAACAGGGCGAAGCGTGATCCTTCCGAACAGGAACCGCGGTCTCCGCGCCCTCAGCGCCCTCAGCGTCCTGAATCTGATTCTGGTCCTGTCTGGGAAGAAGCAGCGAAAGATCTCGAAACTGTTTTTGACAAAGGGATTGAAACAATTCAAACGCAAGGGAAGAACAAGTTTCTTGAGAAACAAGAAGAGGCTAAGAAAAGAATTTCAGACTTGAAGTCTCAGGAACAAGTCTATACTCAGCGTGCTGAAAGTGTGAATGTGAAAACACGGAATTCTCCCGCGAGAAAAAAGGCTGCCAAGGTAGATCTCAAGAACCTGGGGAGCGATGACCTTGTCAAAGGAATCGTGTTATCAGAAGTATTGGGACCTCCAAGGGCCAAGAAACGAAACTGGCGGGGCTGAAAATAAAATAACAGTGATGAAACCCCCTTTCATTTCATAAATATGAGATGAAAGGGGGTTCTTTTTGTATGGCAAAAAAATGGGTTCAAAAAGCGCGCCAGTGGATGACCAAAACAATGGACCTTCCGGAAGATGTCATGATGGACCTTCCCCGTATCACCATGATTGGCCAGATCCATATTTATATAGAAAATCACAGAGGGCTGTTGACCTTTACAGATAATGAAGTCCGCCTTTTATTGAAACAAGGGCAGCTTCTCATAAAAGGTCAGTCTTTTGTTATAAAGATGATTCTCCCAGAGGAAATTCTGCTTGAAGGAAAAATCGTGGAAGTGGTATATCTCGATCAGTAAAGAATCAGGAGGGTTTGGTTTGAAGAACCAGTGGATGACGTTTTTTACAGGCAAGGTACTTGTCAAAGTGGAAGGAAAAGGTATCGAGAGATTTATAAATGAAATAACAAGGGCTAAAATTGCTGTCTGGCAAGTGAAGAGAGTAGGGGAGCAGACCTTTATTTTTTACTTATCCCTCAAAGATTTACATAATTTTAGGCGTGCAGTCAGGAGGTTTGACTGCCGTGTCACTTTTTTGAGAGGACAAGGCTCACCATTTCTTTGGAGAAGGACATTGAAGAACAGCGGCTTCTTACTGGGTGCCGTGTCCTTCCTTGTCTTAATCCTAATGTTGTCCAACATGGTTTGGGGAATCAGTATCAAGGGAGCCAGTCCCCAGACGCAATATGAAATCGAAAAGCAGCTGAAGGAAATAGGAATCAAGAAGGGGAAATTCCAGTTTTCAATTCCTGATGTAGAAAGCATTCAGCGGGAGCTTTCCACCCGGATGAACAATATCACCTGGGTTGGTGTTGAATTAAAGGGGACAACCTACCACTTTCAAGTAGTGGAAAAGAATGAACCTGAGGCTGAGGAGAAAGTTGGAGCCAGAAATCTTGTGGCCAAGAAAAAAGCAGTCATTAAAGAAGTGTTTGTTGAGGAAGGGATGCCGCAGGTTGAAGTGAATGACTATGTCCAAAAAGGGCAGCTGCTGGTTTCCGGCCTTATCGGAAAAGAAGAACAGGAAGAAAAGAAAGCGGTAGCGGCAAAGGGTGTTATATCCGGTGAAGTGTGGTATGTAACGAACGTAGAATTACCCCTGACTACAGATTTTGAGGTGTTCAGCGGCAATGAAGAAGTGAAGCATTATATTTCCTTAGGCAATCTTCGGTTACCAATCTGGGGTTGGGGAAAGATAGAATATAAAAACAGTGTAGAAGAAATCAGTGAACATAAAGTGAAGTTCCTTAAATGGGAATTACCTGTAACCTATATAGAAAAAACCGTCAAAGAGAAGGAAGACGTAACAAGGAAATACTCCAGAAAAGAGGCAATTGCTACAGCTAAAGAACTTGCAAGGGATAATTTGAAGGCTGGTCTTCCTGAAGGCGCAGAGGTCATCGGGGAAAAAATTTTACACCAGCAGATTGAAAATGGTAAAGTAAGGTTAAATGTACACTTTAAAGTAATTGAAGACATAGCTGTCGGACAACCAATCATTCAAGGAGACTGAGTAATGCCAGATGAACTAAATACCACAAACATACAACTTGATAATCCGAATGAAGCGATTGCGCTATTCGGCGTTTCTGATGCCCATCTGAAAGCGATGGAAAATGAGCTCTCCATTTCAATTGTGACCCGTGGAGAATCTGTATATATTTCAGGGGAAGAGCAAGATGTCGCAATGGCTCAGGAGATTCTTGACAAGCTGCTTTTTGTCATTCGTAAAGGCATTAACATTAGCCATCGAGATGTCACCTATGCTCTTCAAATGGCTGAGCAGGGTACCTTGGAATACTTCGAAGACTTATACAATGAAGAAATAACGAAAAATGCAAAAGGTAAACCGATACGCGTAAAGACGCTGGGACAGCGTCAATACATCCATGCGATCCGGAATAATGATCTTGTTTTCGGCATCGGCCCTGCCGGAACCGGTAAAACATACTTGGCGGTGGTAATGGCGGTTCACGCCCTGAAAAATGGCGTGGTCAAGAGAATCATTCTTACAAGGCCGGCAGTGGAAGCAGGAGAGAGCCTGGGATTCCTTCCCGGTGATCTAAAGGAAAAGGTAGATCCCTATCTAAGGCCGCTCTATGATGCATTGAATGATGTTTTGGGTGCGGATCATACACAAAGGCTGATTGAAAGAGGAACGATTGAGATTGCCCCTCTTGCCTATATGCGAGGAAGAACATTGGATGACGCCTTTGTCATTCTCGATGAAGCGCAGAATACAACACAGGCACAAATGAAGATGTTCCTGACAAGGCTTGGTTTCGAGTCCAAGATGATCATCAACGGGGACAGGTCACAGGTGGATTTGCCAAAAGGTGCTCAATCCGGACTTGTAACAGCCGAGAAAATTCTGAAAGACATCAATGGACTCGCTTTTGTATATCTGGAGCAGTCGGATGTTGTACGCCACCCTCTTGTAGGGAAGATTATTAATGCCTATGAAAAAAATACTATGTAACCTACTGCCTGCAGTAAATTTCTGCAGGTGTTTTTTTATACGCCCGGCTAGTGGAAATTACCTGCAAAGCTTAAAATAGTGGGTGCATTCGCCAGCAAAAACTGTTATCATTTTACATAATTAATAGAAAATTCACCCTCTATTCATATTTACAAACCAGCCGGGAGGATTCTGATGAAGTTCCAGCCTTATATCAATAAAATCCGTTCAATTTTGAGCTATAAAGTTTTTACGCTTTTGATATTTGTTTTATTGGGTTTACTGCTTTACGGAGTTCTTTATGGCAACGTCAAGCCGGAAAAATATGATGTTAATGTATTTGAAACAGCAGATGTCACCATCCGTGCGCCTAAATATATGAAGGATGAGCTTTTGACGGAGAAGAAAAGGGAAGAAGCTGCTGAAGAAGTTCCCAACCAGTATACGCGACAGCCCGAAGTGGTGGAAAACAGGGTCTCTCTCATAAATTCCCTTTTTGAGGTAATAAAAGAAACCGGGAAAGACAAGACGCCTTCGACAGAAGGAGAGACAGGTGATTCTGAGGCTGAGGAACCTGTTAAAGAGAGTAGTATTGATGAAAAGCTTGCCGAATTGAAAGCGCAGCTGACCAAGAATGGGAATGTCAGAGACAGTATCACCCAAAGCATCCCGGACAATGTTTTTAAAACACTGCTTAGTTTAAGCGATGATGAACTGAACAGGGTCAACACGGTAGTTGTTACTCAGATAGAAACTACCATGAGTGATAAGATATATGAAGAAGACCTTTATTCTGTCAATGAGAGATTGGATTCAAGGTTAAGGGCGCTCAACCTGCCGGCGCCCATGATTGAAGCGGCGATATCCTTAAGCAGGTTTGCGATAACCCCAACTGAAATATTCGATAAGGAATTAACCGAGCAGAAGAAGCAGGAAGCAATGAAGGAAGTGAAGTTTGAAGAGATTATTGAAGGAGAAGTCATTGTACAGCAGGGGCAGATGATTACACACGAAGATTACAGGCAACTGGAATTATTGGGATTGCTTGCAACCGAAACCCCGAAAAAACCTTTTATTGGTCTTGGAATCTTTGTGGTCCTCGCAATCGGGGCAATATACTATCACTTTCATAATTGGGAACTTCCTGAAGAAAGAAAGCAGAACCGCTTGATTCTCCTCAGTCTTATATTTGTCATCAGTCTCATTTTGATGAAAATCACGGCTTTAATGAAGGAACTTGACCTGGACAGGGTAGGGTTCCTGTTTCCGGCGGCTCTGGCAGGTATGCTGATCAGAATAATGCTTAATGAAAGAATCGCAATGTTGATGGTCATGATCCTTGCAGCATGCGGCAGTATCGTGTTTCATTATGAGATAACAGGTGCCATTGATATCGAGATGGCGATTTATATCATGTTCAGCGGACTGGCGGGAGTACTATTCCTGTCAAGCCGCAAGAACAGGGCCAATATCTTGCAGGCAGGATTATTTGTCTCATTGGTGAATGTACTGATCATCTTGTTTCTTCTCTTCCTGCGAGGTGTCACTTATACAAATCTGGAGTATACATATTTCGTTGTGTATGGATTTGTATCCGGTATAGGATCTGCAGTCTTAACAATTGGATTCCTTCCATTCTTTGAAGCGGGGTTCGGCATCTTGTCAGCGATGAGGCTGGTTGAACTCTCCAATCCTAATCATCCGCTCCTAAAGAAGCTGCTGACAGAAGCCCCGGGCACTTACCATCATAGTGTGATGGTGGCAAATCTGGCAGAAACCGCATGCGAATCCATTGGTGCTAATGGCTTGCTTGCAAGAGTAGGCTGCTATTACCATGATGTTGGAAAAACAGTCCGTCCTCGCTATTTTATCGAGAATCAGATGAACGCCGGCAACCCTCATGATCATCTACCTCCTGAACAGAGCAGGGACATTATTATTAACCATGCAGCTGACGGAGCTGAAATGCTGAGGAAATATAAGCTTCCAAAGGAGTTTATTGATATTGCGGAGCAGCATCATGGAACGACGCTCCTTAAATATTTTTACCATAAAGCTTCAAAAGAAAATGAAGAAATAGATGAGGATGCCTATAGATACCCGGGGCCGAAGCCGCAGACGAAAGAGGCGGCGGTCATTGGTATTGCAGATAGTGTTGAAGCGGCTGTCAGGTCCATGAAAAGCCCTACTACAGAGGAGATCAAGAAACTTGTGGACAATATTGTCAAAGACAGACTTCAGGACGGACAGTTCAATGAATGTGATATAACACTCAAGGAATTGGATATAGTAAAGAAAACGCTCTGTGAAACACTCAACGGAATATTTCATTCCCGGATTGAATACCCGGAAACCAATAAGAAGGAGCTTGCACATGAATCTTGAAATCGACTTTCTGGATGAAACGAATAAACTTTCTGAGTCTGACAGGGAACTGGTGCAGAGTCTGCTGGATTATGCAGCTGGTGAGGAAAATATAGAACCGGCAAGCGAATTGACCGTTTCATTTGTCACCAATGAACGAATTCAGGAAATCAACAAAGAATACCGTGATAAGGATCAACCGACAGACGTCATTTCTTTTGCCTTGGAGGAGCTGGGAGAAGATGAGACTAAGGTTGTTGGAGACGGGATTCCACGTATTTTAGGGGATATTATCATCTCTGTGGATAAAGCGAAAGAGCAGGCGGAGGAGTACGGCCATTCTTATTCACGGGAACTCGGATTCCTTGCACTGCATGGATTCCTTCATCTTCTCGGTTATGATCATATGAATGAAGAAGATGAAGAGAGGATGTTTGGCAGACAAAAGGAAATTCTTGATGGATATGGATTACAAAGATAATCTCTCCACAGGGAAGAAATTTCTTCGGTCCTTCAAGTTCGCTATAAATGGCATTAAGCTTGTATTTTCTAAAGAATTTAATTTTCTGGTTCACTTTTACGCTTCTATTGCAGCAGTAGCGGCGGGCTTTATCTTTTCGATTTCCAAGATGGAGTGGGTGGTCGTCGTTCTACTGATTGCGGGGATGTTTGCCCTTGAAATGATAAACACGGCTATTGAAAGGGCGGTGGACCTGATTACTGAAGATTATCACCCTTTAGCGGGTCAGGCAAAAGATATAGCGGCCGGAGCAGTATTATGCTATGCGGTGGGAGCCGTTGTCACAGGCTTGATTATCTTCGTTCCGAAAATATTAGGGATATTAACATAAGTACGTTCGAAAAGATTGCAGGAGGCCGCTCCTTCAATCTTTTTTGTTTTTGTTAGTCAGGGACTTCAATATAGGTGAAGCATTTTTTTACAAAGGCTGAATGACCAGAAGCAGAGCGAAAGCATTTATAGCAACAAAAATATTGTAAAAGCACCACATTTCTTTGGTGGAAATTTGAATTCTATGCGATAGTTGGATAAAATGGTTTCACACACATGGTACTGGCTGTCCATTTGTGAGAATTATCTAACTATTTTATAACAATATGGTAACAGCCCATTTTTTTTTACGTAAGATGTAGTAAAATAGGAAGTGGGTAATAAAAGGAGATCTAATAATGAACAATGAACAATTAATCACAGAAGCTAAAATAGCAAGAGATAGAGCTTATATTCCTTATTCCAAGTTTGGTGTCGGCGCGGCGCTGCTCACAGAAGACGGGAAAGTCTATCATGGATGCAACATTGAAAACGCTGCCTACAGCATGTGTAATTGTGCTGAAAGAACAGCGCTGTTTAAAGCCTATTCTGAAGGTGACAAGAAATTTACAAAGATGGCAGTCGTGGCGGACACAGAACGTCCCGTGCCTCCTTGCGGTGCCTGCAGACAAGTAATTTCAGAACTATGTCCTCCTGATATGAAAGTGGTTTTAAGTAATTTAAAAGGGGATATACAAGAGTTAACAGTTGCAGAAATTTTGCCAGGAGCATTTTCACCGGAGGATTTAAATGAGTAATAACGATCAACAAGTGTACAAATCAGGATTTATATCCATCATCGGAAGACCTAACGTAGGAAAATCAACATTTTTAAACCGGGTAATAGGACAAAAAATTGCCATCATGAGTGATAAACCCCAGACTACCCGGAACAAAGTACAAGGGGTTTATACGACGAATGACTCTCAGATGATTTTCATTGATACTCCAGGGATTCATAAGCCAAAGTATAAACTTGGGGACTTCATGATGAAAATTGCCCAAAATACGCTGCGCGAAGTAGACATTATCCTCTTCATGATCAATGCTGAAGAGGGATATGGACGCGGGGACGAATTCATCATTGAAAAGCTTAAGGGCGTTAAGACACCAGTGTTTTTGGTACTTAACAAAATCGATCAGCTTCACCCGGATAAAGTGCTGCCACTTATTGAACAATACAATGCCCTATATGATTTTGCAGCGGTGGTGCCAATATCTGCGCTTGAAGGGAACAACGTAGAAAATCTGCTGTCAGAAATCCGAAAAGAGTTGCCGGAAGGGCCTCAGTATTATCCTGCTGACCAGATCACCGACCACCCTGAAAGGTTTATCGTTTCAGAGTTGATCCGTGAAAAAGCCCTTCATTTGACAAGGGAAGAGATCCCTCACTCCCTTGCAGTTGTCATTGATAAGATTTCCACACGGGGAGATAAGAATGTTATTGATGTAATGGCAACCATAGTCGTCGAAAGGGATTCCCAGAAAGGAATCATTATCGGAAAGCAGGGAGGCATGCTGAAAGAAATCGGCAAGCGTGCAAGAGTCGACATCGAGAATCTCCTTGGTTCCAAAGTCTATCTTGAACTTTGGGTGAAGGTCCAGAAAGACTGGCGGAATAAGTTGTCCAACCTGCGAGACTTTGGTTTTAACGATGATTATTAAAAATGTGAAATACTGTTAGTTTTACAATATTTACGTCTCATGTTTTTGGGTTAAAAGGTCAATCTAATAACACAAAGGCAAGCAGCTAGTTTAAAACATGAAAGGCGGGGTTTTTATGTTGGACTTTACCTGGAAGGTATTTTCACAAACAGGTAGTATAGACACATATTTACTTTTCAAAGAACTTGAGTCATCAGATGACGACGGAATCCTGGAATATGATGAAGAACTAGCAGAGTTAGACCATCCAATCTCTTAAGCCCTTATGTGAGGGTTCATAATTGAGCCGTTTAAAACACCTTGTAAAACCTACATTAGATTATTTATGCTTGAACACATGGGCTATCACCCGAAACTATCCTATCCCTCGGGAGGTGGCTGTATGCTGCAAAAATGCGAAGGAATTGTCATCAGGACAAATAACTACGGTGAATCCAATAAAATTGTGACAATTTATTCAAGGGAAAATGGGAAATTGGGGGTAATGGCTAGAGGGGCAAAAAAAACCAACAGCCGTTTATCCTCAGTTTCCCAACTTTTTACATACGGATATTTTTTATTTCAAAAAAGCAGCGGCCTTGGAACCTTACAGCAGGCGGAGACTATAGCCTCCATGCGTAATATCAGGGAAGACCTTTTTAAGACAGCCTACTCGACCTATGTGGTGGATCTTATAGACAAAGGGACGGAAGAGCGTAAGCCAAATCCGTTCTTGTTTGAAATGCTTTTTCAAACTCTGACCTACATTAATGAGGACTACGATCCGGATATTGTTACACATATCTTTGAAATGAAAATGCTCCCTGTTTTGGGCCTGCATCCTTCCTTGGATAGATGTGCGGTATGCGGTGAAACGGAGGGGGAGTTTTCGTTTTCCTTTAAGGAAAACGGGATTATCTGCCACCGCTGTGTTGGCAATGATCCCTATCATTATAAGGTTTCCCCTCAAACGATAAAACTTCTGAGGCTTTTCTATCATTTTGATATGAACCGCTTAGGGAAAATATCTGTTAAAGATTCTACAAAAGAAGAACTTAAAAAAATTATCAGGACTTACTATGATGAATATTCTGGTCTGTATCTTAAATCCAGAAAATTTCTGGATCAAATAGACAGAATGAAGGATCTGATGTAAAACAAGCTGACAGTTGGTGTAAACTGTCAGCTTTTTATATTGAGTTTTTTTGAGCCCTTACAATATTTGTATATATGGGGTGTATTGGAGGTGTTTTGTAAACGGATTAAAGTAGTAATCCATTTGATTGAGGATTCAGGATTCATAATGCCCAATAAGTCTCTAAATGGGCCAACATCCTTTGGATTTCTGAATCTGGATGGCCCAATAAACCTCTGAATGGGCCAACATCCCTTGGATTTCTGAATTATGTTGGCCCAATAAATCTCTAAATGGGCTAACATCCCTTGGATTTCTGAATTATGCTGGGCCAATAAGTCTCTAAATGGACCAACATCCCATCGGTTTTTAAATCATACTGGCCCAATAAGTCTCTAAATGGGCCAACATCCTTTGGATTTCTGAATCTGGATGGCCCAATAAACCTCTGAATGGGCCAACATCCCATCGGTTTTTAAATCATACTGGCCCAATAAGTCTCTAAATGGGCCAACATCCCTTGGATTATTGAATCATGCTGGTCCAATAAGTCTCTAAATGGGCCAACATCCCTTGGATTTCTGAATTATGCTGGGCCAATAAGTCTCTAAATGGGCCAACATCCCTTGGATTTCTGAATTATGCTGGGCCAATAAACCTCTGAATGGGCCAACATCCCATGGGTTTTTGAATCATGTTGGCCCAATAAGTCTCTAAATGAGTCAACACCCCGTGGATTTCTGAATTATGTTGGCCCAATAAATCTCTAAATGGGCCAACATCTCAAAGATTTCCAAATCTAAATGGCCCAATTACTCCCTAAATGGCCCAAAATATCACGGGTTTCGGAAACACAATACCCGATAATATCCTAAGCGCACCAGCATTGCATGGGTTTTGAACTAGCAACGGCCCATAAACTCTATTAATAATAAAAAAGCTTGCAGGTCATAGTCCCAATGGGAACTGACCTGCAAGCTTTATCTGTATTAGAAGTTGATTTTCTCCTGAAGGAATCCTTTGACTTCACTGATTGGCATGCGGACCTGATCCATAGTGTCACGGTCGCGTACAGTTACCTGGCCGTCTTCAACTGAATCAAAATCAAAAGTGATACAGAATGGTGTACCAATCTCATCCTGACGTCTGTATCGTTTTCCGATTGAAGCTGTTTCATCGAAATCCACCATAAGGTCTTTCGATAATTCCTCATACACTTTAAATGCTTCGGCAGAAAGCTTCTTAGAAAGAGGAAGAACTGCTGCTTTATAAGGAGCAAGTGCAGGGTGGAAACGTAAAACGTTTCTTGTTTCGTTTTCTAGCTCTTCTTCCTCATAAGCATCGCATAAGTAAGCGAGAGTAACACGGTCAGCTCCTAATGATGGTTCAATACAGTAAGGGACATATTTCTCGTTTGTTTGAGGGTCCATGTAATGGAAATCCTCATTAGAGTGCTCCATGTGTCGTTTGAGGTCAAAGTCTGTGCGGTCAGAGATGCCCCATAATTCACCCCAGCCAAACGGGAACTTATACTCGATGTCTGTTGTGGCATTACTGTAATGAGACAACTCATCATCATCATGGTCACGAAGACGCATGTTATCTTCTTTCATGCCCAATGATAACAACCAGTTCTTACAAAATTCCCTCCAGTAGGAATGCCATTCAAGATCTTCGCCAGGTTTACAGAAGAACTCAAGCTCCATTTGTTCAAATTCACGGGTACGGAAAGTAAAGTTACCTGGAGTAATTTCATTACGGAAGCTTTTTCCGATTTGTCCGATTCCAAAAGGAACTTTCTTACGCATGGAACGTTGCACATTTTTGAAATTAACGAATATTCCTTGTGCAGTTTCCGGGCGAAGGAAGATTTCATTAGTGGAAGATTCTGTAACGCCCTGGTGCGTTTTAAACATCAAGTTGAACTGGCGGATCTCTGTGAAGTCACGGCTGCCGCAAGATGGGCACGCGATTTCATATTCATCCATGATCTCTGCCATTCTTTCAAATGGCAGGCCGTCAACTACCATTTCAACGCCTTTTTCCTCAAGTGCGTTTTCAATGATTTTATCTGCGCGATGACGGGTCTTACAATTCTTACAGTCAATCATAGGGTCATTGAAGTTTCCTACGTGACCTGAAGCCACCCAAGTCTGAGGGTTCATAAGGATGGATGCATCCAGTCCTACATTATAAGGTGATTCCTGGATGAATTTTTTCCACCATGCTTTTTTAATATTGTTTTTCAGTTCGACACCAAGAGGACCGTAATCCCATGTATTCGCAAGGCCGCCATATATTTCAGAGCCCGGGAACACAAATCCCCTGTGTTTCGCTAAGTTTACGATTTCTTCCATTGACATTGAAAACAACTCCTTTGATTTTTAAAAAATAAAAAAAGCTCATCCTTAGGCTAAATGCCTAGGGACGAGCTTTGCCCGCGGTTCCACCCTAGTTGATATACGCTGGTATATCCACTTTCGTTTTAAAATGCTCGGGAATGCCGTTTCCTTGTTCACCGGGCTTTCACCATCCCCGGTTCGCTACTGTACAAGTACTTATAGTTCCGTCAACGCATATTTCAATATAATTTGTGATATTCCAAGAATGTACACTCTTGGAAAGATGGAATAATTTTATCACTTTCTATAAGAATATACAACATCATAAGGATAATACAAAATGATTGCAGTCTTCAGTTGAAAAAGCTAACCTAATGAAAAGAAGGCTCATCCGGCTGTTTTATGATAAAATATCCTTTCACGAAAAGTCTTTCTTTTCTTTTTCTCTTAATAGTATATAATATTTAGTATAAAGTATAACACTTATTTTATACATTGTCCGTTAGGTGGTGAGCAAGATGGAACTAAATAATCGGCAGGAGCATATTCTGCAAATTGTAAAAGATAATGGACCGATAACCGGAGAGCAGATTGCTGAAAGGCTGAACCTGACCCGGGCCACATTGAGGCCGGATTTGGCTATATTGACTATGGCAGGCTATTTGGACGCACGGCCGCGTGTAGGTTACTTTTACTCAGGGAAAACCGGTACACAGCTTCTGACAGAAAACCTTAAGAAAATATTAGTGAGGAATTATCAATCGATTCCTGTAGTGGTGAATGAGAATGTTTCAGTATATGATGCAATAGTTACGATGTTCCTAGAAGATGTAGGGACCTTGTTTGTTATAGATGAAAATACCCATCTCGTAGGTGTTCTTTCCAGAAAGGACCTGCTCCGGGCTAGCATTGGAAAACAAGAGCTTTCATCCATTCCGGTGAACATCATAATGACAAGGATGCCTAATATCACAACTTGTGAAAAAGATGACTTACTGATTGATGTAGCAAAGAGTTTGATTGAAAAGCAGATCGATGCCGTCCCCGTTGTGAATGTGAAAGAAAACGGTGATCTGGAAGTAGTCGGCAGGATTACAAAAACGAATGTTACGAAAGCATTCGTTGCTTTGGCGGAAGATTTTTAACAGTAACTTTGACTGGGTGGTGAAGATATGAAAGAACCATACATTTATGTTGTATCCGATTCGGTAGGAGAGACGGCTGAGCTTGTAACAAAAGCAGCAATCAGCCAATTTGACGGTTCTAATACTGTCATCAAGCGTTTCCCGTATGTAGAAGATTTTTCCCATCTTGATGAAGTTCTTTCATTGGCGAAATTGAATAATGGATTAATCGTTTATACACTGGTGAAACCTGATATGAGAAAGTACCTGAAAGAACAGGCAGAAAAGGAACAGCTGTATGCTTTTGATATTATGGGCCCGATCATGGATACCTATCAGGAGAAATATGACAAGGTGCCTCTAAATGAACCGGGTGTAGTCCATAAGCTTGACGCCGACTACTTCAAGAAGGTGGAAGCGATCGAGTTTGCAGTAAAGTATGATGACGGAAGAGATCCACGCGGGCTGCTAAGAGCGGATATTGTTCTGATTGGTGTTTCACGGACATCCAAAACACCGCTATCTCAATATTTAGCATTAAAAAGGCTTAAGGTAGCAAATGTACCGCTTGTACCGGAAGTCGATCCACCGGAAGAACTCTTTAAAGTTCCGGCATCGAAGTGTTTTGGATTAAAGGCTGCCCCTGAGAAATTGAACAGTATCCGAAGGGAGAGGTTGAAATCCCTTGGCTTGAACGATAAGGCAAGCTATGCAAACTTGGATAGGATTCAAAAGGAAATAGAGTACTTTGAGAAAATTGTTGATAAAATCGGCTGTCGTGTTGTGGATGTTACAAATAAAGCGGTCGAGGAAACAGCCAATATCATCATGCATGAAATTCATAGATCGAATTAAGGATGGCATCTTAGAATGTCATCCTTTTTCTTAGGCTCTTTTCGTAAACTTTGTTGCTATTAATACAAACTTTAAAAAATATCTACATAATTAACCAGAAATAGCCTGATAAAACAAGGAAGAAAAGAGCTAATTCACCTTGTTCAGAGAAAAAAGCCCTTGTGTCCAAGGGAAAAATCTTATGGGGAGCTGCATTATTTCTCGTGATGGACACCGAGTCGAAAAACAGCCGCCAACTAAAAAACAGACTGTTTCAAAAGGTTTTGGTGTGTCCAGGGGTGTGCCGGCCCCTCACGGTGTCACACCCCTGGACATTAGATGTTTAAACTATAAGCAACAAAGACTACATTGCAAGTGGAAGAGAAGAATGTTTCCGGGAAACTGAAAAAAGTTTTGGTAATACTGACGCTTAAGAAAAAATATATTGTAAACGGGGTTTTTAGTGGTCAAACAGAAGAAGATATACTATAATAAAAAATTGTGATAAAAATATATTTAAAAATAGGTTTAGACTGATGTATAAACGAATAAACTAATTATTGGGTTATGTCAAGTCAATGACGAAGAAAAAAATCGACAAAATGTTATCTTTATCATGATCGGTGTGAAAGTTGTCATATGAAGAAGGATATTTTGAGGTGATGTAGAATAGGTAATAAGAGTACGAAGGATGCTGTCGTCTATGTGGATGCCGATGCTTGTCCTGTAAAGGAAGAAATTACAGACATTTCTAAGGTGTACGGATTAAAAGTCATTTTCATCGCATCCAATGCCCACAGAAAAAACAGTCCTGATGAAGGTGAGTGGGTATATGTGGATTCTTCCAAAGAGGCAGCGGATCTTTATATCATGAATCATATTAAAAAAGGGGATTTGGTCGTCACCCAGGATATTGGGCTGGCGAGCGTCGTATTGCCGAAAGGCGTTTATGCGATTTCTCCGAGGGGAAAAGAGTTTAGAGAAGAAACCATCTCGACGGCTTTGGATTTCCGGTATCTGTCCGCAAAAGAAAGGCGGAAAGGAAAATATGGAAAGGGTCCGAAACCATACACATCAGAGGATCGAGAGAGGTTTGTTTCTACATTTAAAAAAATATTGTCGAATTTTGCAGGAAATCCATAGGATTTATTGAATGCATTATTTAAAGTAAATAGTAATCAGGTGATGTATTTGTGACGGGGAGAATTCCTGAAGAAAAAGTCAATGAGATTCGTCAGTCAATTGATATAGTGGATGTCATAAGCGATTACGTACAGTTGAAGAAACAGGGGAGAAACTATTTTGGCCTGTGCCCATTCCATGGAGAGAGCACACCCTCTTTTTCTGTCTCACCTGATAAACAGATTTTTCACTGTTTTGGGTGCGGTGCTGGAGGGAATGCCTATACCTTCCTTATGGATATAGATGGTATTTCCTTTCAGGAAGCTGTCGTAAAGCTCGCCGAGAAAACCGGCCAGGAGCTGTCGGTTGATGTAAGTCCGGTAGAGACACAAGCCAGCAGAGATGAAGAAAAAATGATAGAAGCACATGAGCTTTTAAGTAAATTCTATCATCATTTGCTCGTAAATACAAAAGAGGGTCAGGATGCTCTGGAGTACCTGCTTGAAAGAGGCTTTACACGTGAAAGCATTGATAAATTCCAAATAGGCTGGAGCCTTCCCAGCTGGGAATTCACCGTGAATTTTTTAACAAAGCGGGGGTTTGCTTCCCAGCTAATGGAACAAGCAGGACTGCTCGTGAAGCGAGAAGGAGAAGATCAATACTTTGATCGGTTCAGGGGCAGGATTATGTTTCCGATCCATGACCACCGAGGGAAAACGATTGCTTTCTCAGGGAGAGCTATGGGAGAAGAACAGCCTAAGTACCTCAATAGTCCTGAAACAATTATTTTTAACAAGAGCTCAGTTCTTTATAATTTTCATAATGCCCGGCCGGTTATCAGAAGGAAAAGCCAAGCCATTTTGTTTGAAGGCTTTGCCGATGTCATATCTGCTGACAGTGCAGGTGTGGAAAACGGGATAGCATCAATGGGAACTTCATTGACTCCTAAGCACATCCAAATGCTCAAAAGGGTGACAGATTCAATCATCGTCTGTTATGACGGTGACAAAGCCGGGATGGAAGCAGCTTTCCGGGCTGCCAAAATGCTCAGTGAAGATCAATTTAATTTACGCATCGCAATGATTCCTGAAAAACTTGACCCTGATGACTACATCAAAAAGTATAGCGCCGAAAAGTTTCAAAATGATGTAATAGGGGCTAGTTTAACCTTCATGGCATTCAAACTAATTTACTTCCGTCAAGGAAAAAATTTGAATGATGAAGGAGATAGGCTTCAGTATATAGAAGAAGTATTAAGAGAGATAAGTTCACTTCAGAATCACATTGAACGTGATTATTATCTGCGCCAGCTTGCGGATGAGTTTTCATTGTCACTGCAGGCGCTTCAACAGCAGCAGAAGCAGGTCTATTTCTCTAATAAGAAATCTGATAAAAGGGAACAAAGGAAGCAGGAGTATGTTCAACCTATTCAGCCAAAAGCTGAAAATAAACTGTTTCCGGCCTACCACACGGCTGAAAGAAGACTGATTGCCCATATGATGAAGAATCCTGATATTTGCTTTAAAGTGCAGGATTTATTGGGCGGCAACTCATTCAACCTTGATGAGCACCAAGCAATCATAACCTATTTATTTGGCTTTTATGAAGAGGGGAATGAGGCTGATTCCAGTGGATTCATTCAATTCCTGCCCGACAGCAGGCTCAGAAGGATCGTTTCTGAAATAGGTATGATGTCTATTTCAGAGGAATGCAGTGAACAGGAATTAATTGATTATGTAAATCAGGTGTTAAAACATCAAAAGATGTTGACAATAAAAGAAAAACAAATCGCTCAAAAAGAAGCGGAACGACAAAAGGATTATAACAAGGCTGCCTTGATCGCAATGGAAATCGTGCAGCTTAGAAAATCGTTATAAAGCAGAATCAATTGCAAGGAAGTTGGAAGGAGGGGAACAAATGGCTGAAAAGTCAGCACGTTCCAAAGAGGTAGAGTCAGAAGTTACAGTAGATCAGGTGAAAGAACAGTTAATGGAGCTCGGGAAAAAACGAGGCGTATTAACATATGAAGATATCGCAGAAAAATTAGCTAATTTTGAATTAGAATCGGATACTATGGATGAGTTTTATGAACAACTTGGTGAGCAAGGGGTTGAAATCATCAACGAAAATGAAGAAGATGACGACCCGAACATCCAGCAGTTAAATAAAGCGGATGACGAGGAGTTCGACCTGAACGACCTGAGTGTTCCTCCTGGAGTTAAAATCAATGACCCTGTGCGCATGTACTTAAAGGAAATCGGAAGAGTAGATCTTTTGTCTGCGCAAGAGGAAATCTCCCTGGCTAACCGGATTGAAGAGGGTGACGAGGAAGCGAAGCGTCGTCTTGCTGAAGCCAACCTTCGTCTTGTCGTAAGTATTGCCAAGAGATATGTAGGACGCGGAATGCTGTTCCTTGATTTGATCCAGGAAGGTAACATGGGTCTGATTAAAGCGGTTGAAAAGTTCGATTACCGTAAAGGCTTTAAATTCAGTACGTATGCCACTTGGTGGATCCGACAAGCGATTACCCGTGCCATTGCTGACCAGGCAAGAACGATTCGTATTCCAGTTCATATGGTTGAGACCATCAATAAATTAATCAGGGTACAGCGTCAGCTTCTGCAGGACTTAGGCCGTGAACCTTCACCTGAAGAAATTGCTGAAGAAATGGATCTGACACCTGAAAAAGTCCGGGAGATTCTCAAGATTGCGCAAGAACCTGTTTCCCTGGAAACACCGATCGGTGAAGAGGATGACTCTCATCTTGGTGACTTCATTGAAGATGCAGAAGCTCAATCTCCTTCTGAACATGCTGCATATGAACTGCTTAAAGAACAGCTGGAGGATGTACTTGATACCTTAACGGATCGAGAAGAAAACGTCCTGAGACTGCGTTTTGGCCTTGATGACGGTCGAACAAGAACTCTTGAAGAAGTCGGAAAAGTATTCGGTGTAACAAGAGAACGTATTCGTCAAATCGAAGCAAAAGCATTGAGAAAACTGCGTCACCCTAGCAGAAGCAAGCGCTTGAAAGACTTCTTGGAATAGAATGAATTTTTCAAATAGTTTACTTTCCTCCAGGAAAGTAAACTATTTTTGTTTTAAAAAAGGGTTCCGGTGTACCGGCGGCGAAAAATACAATACGGGATGTGGAACTATGGATGCTAAATCACAAAAAACAAACATAATCATTAACGAAATACTTTTCTGGAAACAAAATAAGATGCTGCCTGAACAGTACTGCGATTATCTGCTTGCACTCTATAATCAGGGTGAAGACAGAGAGGCTGTGGACAGTATGAACTCAAAGCGCCTGCCAACTGCTGCTCTTATACCATCAATACTTTTATTAGCGTTGATTCCGTTTTCATTATTTGTCATTTATTTTACTGAATTGTCATTTGTTTTGCAAACAGCGATTTTGACGGGTTTTGTCGTCTTGTTAATTTTTGCGGGAATTTATTATTCTAATAAAGAGATCATCTTGCCAGTCATCTATATCACTACGGCCATTGTTATTCTGATTCTCTCTGTTAACCTTTCAGATGCATACTTTCAGGGCAATAAGCCGACCACCTATGTAGTACTGTTCTGCAATTGTTTACTTTGGTTATTTGCAGGCCGTTATTTCAAAATGATGTATTTATCCCTTGCAGGTGCGGTTGGTGTCCTAATCTTATTTGTCTCTATTGTAATATAATATCGTAATTTTTAAAAGTTTTTAAAAGTTGAGAAAATTACATCTATCCTTTTATAATAAAAGTGTAAGCGCGTACATTTTGCTTCTGAACATTTTTTTGGATGTACGTTGCACTTTGGTCTGTATATGTCAAAGACGTTTGCATAATAAGGGGGATGGACATGAATTTTGATTTGACTTCAGAACAGAAAATGATTCAAAAAACTATTCGGGATTTTGCCAGGGAGGAAGTAGCTCCGGGAGCGCTGGAAAGGGATCGGACAAAGCAATTTCCAAAGGAAGCATTTAAGAAGTTAGCTGATCTCGGGATGATGGGTCTGCCTTTTCCTGAAGAGTATGGCGGTGCTGGCGGCGATACGGTGAGTTTTGCCATTGTAACAGAGGAATTGAGCAAAGCGTGTGCCTCGACAGGCATCACCTATTCTGCCCACATTTCCTTGGGCGGCGCCCCTATAAATATGTTTGGGACGGAAGAACAGAAACAAAAATACCTGACACCTATATGTACAGGTGAGTCTTTTGGCGCGTTCGGCCTTACCGAACCTAATGCCGGTTCTGATGCAGGGGGAACCCAAACGACCGCTGTCAAAGAAGGAAATGAATATGTAATCAACGGCAATAAGAGTTTTATTACCAACGCAAGTTATGCAAAACATCTTGCACTGACAGCCATTACGAACCGGGGGGAAGATGGCAGCAAAGAAATCAGCGCCATTATCGTTCCGACGGATGCTGAAGGCTTTACAGTCGTTGATAACTACGAAAAAATGGGCTTGAATGCTTCCAATACAACAGAGCTTGTATTGGAAAACGTAAGAGTTCCCGAAGAAAACCTTTTAGGTAAAAAGGGTGAAGGATTCAAGCAATTCCTCGCCACTCTGGATGGGGGCCGCATCGGGATTGGGGCAATGGCCCTGGGAATTGCTGAAGCTGCATTCGAAAGAGCCCTTCAATATTCCAAAGAAAGAAAACAATTCGGCAGACCTTTATCGCAGTTCCAGGTCACCCAATTTAAATTAGCGGATATGGCTATGAAAATTGAATTGGCAAGAAACATGATTTTCAAAGCGGCATGGCTTAAGGATCAGGGCAGGCCGTTTGCGAAAGAAGCTTCCATGTGTAAGCTTTATGCCTCGGAAGTAGCAATGGAAATTGCCGATGAAGCCATCCAGATCCACGGAGGCTACGGCTATATGAAAGAGTACGAAGTGGAGCGCTATATGCGTGACGCAAAGTTGCTTGAAATCGGGGAAGGTACCTCTGAAGTACAGAGAATGGTCATTTCCCGTTTAATCGGCTGTTAATAAAACATTTAAAGCCTGGAATCTGATTCCGGGTTTTTTATATTATGCAGCCAGATTTTTTGCGAAGCTGATTTCGTTATCTGCACCGCAGTTTGCCCATAATTTAATCGAGAGCTGATTAACCATAGTATCTGCTGGCATTAGTGTTCCAAGGTGCTTACGACAATCAATTTCATTTGATAGTGTTTCCTTTACCTCTGGCCGGGACCGTAGGGTTATTACCCCGATGATTGGAATTTCTTTTATTCGTTTTTGTCTATTTTGCGACAAACGTCGAAAAATTGGGGTTAAGACTTTTACTTTCGCCCTTTTTAAAGTAAAATATATATTGTTTATAATAAACAGATTCTGCATTATCAATCGTTACATAAGGGAGGTTAATCTATGAATCGCAATCCGATCATTCCATTCATTTTAATTATGGTTTTTGGAATCGGCCTTGTTTTCTTTATGTCTTTGGAAGGGTTGAATAACTCTGAAGAGATGGCAGAAGAGCATGGTGAGCAAGGAGCTGAAGGTGAAGCTGAGGGCGGCGGAACTGCTGAAGGCGGAGAGTTTGATCCTGAGGCACATTATCAGCAGGCATGTATTTCTTGTCACGGCGGTAACTATGAAGGCGGAGCTGGTCCTGCACTTACAGGAGTAGGCGATCGCTTATCAGCTGAGGAGATTAAGACTATCCTTCAGAATGGTAAAGGCATTATGCCAGGAAACCTAGTTCCAGCTGAAAATCAGGATGCTATGGTTGAATGGTTAATGTCATTATAATCTTAAAAAGTTCTTTGCAACGTTGCAAAGAACTTTTTTTTGTTATGAAACTTGGTTAGAATGAGAAACGTAAACCTTATGCGCTGATTCATAATGGATGAAATAATACTAAATACATATAAAAAGGTGAAAATATGAATGCTGAAAAATTATCGAAAAGACTAGAAACCGTTGTATCGTTTATTCCTGAGGGCTCCAGAATCGCTGATATCGGCTCAGATCATGCCTATCTGCCCTGCTATGCAGTAGACAAAGGGATTGCTGTTTCGGGCATAGCGGGTGAAGTGGCGGAGGGACCATATCAATCGGCTGTCAAACAGGTAAAATATACACAGCTGGAGGATGTTATCTCTGTTCGGAAAGGAAACGGTCTTGAGGTCCTATCCCCAAACGAAACAGATGTGATTACGATTGCCGGCATGGGCGGTGCCCTTATTGCCAGCATCTTGGAGACAGGCAAGGATAAGCTGGAAGGAGTCAGCAGACTGATTCTGCAGCCAAACGTAGCGGCCATCTCCATTAGAAAATGGCTGCTTGAAAATGGATGGGAATTAAAGGCTGAAAGAATATTAGAGGAAGACAACAAAATTTATGAGGTGCTGGTTGCTGAAAAAGGTAATCCGGGAGCTCCATATGAGCAGCTGGAAAGTGAACTTCTGCTCGGTCCTTTTCTTATAAAAGAAAAAAGCTCTGTGTTTAAGATTAAATGGGAACAGGAATTAAAACAGTGGAAGAACATCTTGGAGAAAATGAAAAAAGCCGAAGACTCTCCGGAATTAAGGGAAAGAAAAGCTGAGGTTAAAAAGAAAATTGACATAGTTGAGGAGGTATTGGATGAAAAGCGTTAATGGTCATGAAATCATATCTCTATTTGAGACTTTGGCTCCGAAAGAGCTTGCAGAAGAAGGAGATAAAATAGGACTTCAGATTGGTCGCCTGAATCAAAAGGTAGATAAAGTGATGGTCACCCTTGATGTTCTAGAAGAGGTTGTGGATGAAGCTATTGAAAAAGGTGTGAATTTGATTATCGCTCACCATCCCCCTCTTTTTCGCTCGTTGAAGGCAGTCAGGACCGATACGGTTCAAGGCAGAATGATAGAAAAGCTCATTAAAAATGATATCTCTGTATATGCAGCGCATACCAACCTGGATGTTGCCAAAGGCGGAGTGAATGACTTGTTGGCAGAAGCACTTGGACTAAAAGAAACGAAACTTTTATTGCCAACGTACAAGGAAAAGTTAAAGAAGATTGCCGTCTTTGTCCCGGAAGAAGATGCTGCAAAAGTCAGAAAGGCTTTGGGAGATGCGGGAGCCGGACATATAGGGAATTACAGTCATTGTTCATTCTCAATGGAGGGGACTGGAAGGTTCCTTCCTGGTGAGGGTACCAATCCCCATATAGGGGAACAAGGAATATTAGAAGAAGTCAATGAGGTTAAAATTGAATCTATTTACCCTTCTCATTTAGAGAAGAAAGTGATGAAAGCTCTGTTCACAAGTCATCCTTATGAAGAGGTGGCCTATGATGTCATTCCCTTGGAAAATGAGGGAGAGAGCTTAGGGCTTGGAAGAGTTGGTAAACTTGATTCCCCAATGTCACTCGAAAAGTTTGCTGCGTATACCAAGGAGAAGCTTCAAGTTGACAATGTCCGGGTAACCGGCAATTTAACAGACTCGATCCAAAAAGTTGCAGTCCTGGGCGGCGATGGGAATAAATTCATCCACCATGCAAAATTCAGCGGTGCAGATGTCTTTGTAACAGGAGACTTATATTATCACACTGCTCATGATGCAATGATGCTTGGGCTTAATGTTTTGGATGCCGGTCATCATATCGAAAAAGTCATGAAGGAGGGCGTCGCCCGGTGGATGACTGAAAAGAGCAGAGAAAAGGGGATGGCTGTGGAATATCTTGTGTCGAAGGTGAACACAGATCCATTTACATTTTTATAGAAATGAAAAAGGCATTCATCATGAATGCCTTTTTCATTATTCTACAGTGGACTTAGGTTTTTTGACTTTAGGAAGAATCTTGCTCAACGGCACTTTCTTTTCTCGTGTCCATGTCTCTTCATTTTCAGGATCAAACTGGCCGATGAAATTCATGACTTCCTTGACAATCGGTGTTGGTGTGGAAGCTCCTGCCGTGACAGCAACCAACTCTGCATCCTTGATCCAGTCAACCTCCAGCTCGCTGATATCGGCAATGCGGTAAGCTTTTGTTCCGGCAACCTCTTCTGACACTTGGGCCAGGCGGTTGGAGTTATTGCTTTTGGGATCCCCGACTACAATCAAGACATCTGCTTCGCCTGCTTGTTCAGCCACTGCTTCTTGTCTTACCTGTGTTGCCAGGCAAATTTCTTTGTGTACTTCTACATAAGGATATTTCTCTTTTACAATATCCATCACATCAGCAACATCCCACTGACTCATTGTCGTTTGGTTCGTTACTATGATTTTCTTATTTTGGATATCGAGCTTTTTTACATCTTCCATTGTTTCTACAAGGTGAACAATTTCCGGAGCTACTCCGACAGCACCTTCAGGCTCAGGATGACCTTTCTTGCCGATATAAATGACGTCAAAGCCTTCAGCTTCTTTTTCTCTTATAAGCTCATGGGTCCTCGTTACATCAGGGCAGGTGGCATCCAAAGTGACAAGGCCTTTTTCTTTGGCGAGTTTTTTCACTTCCGGGGAAACCCCATGCGCTGTGAAAATAACCGTCCCTTCATTCACCTGATCTAAGATTTCTTTACGGTTTTTTCCGTCCAGCGTTATGATGCCCTCTTCTTCGAATGCATCGGTAACATGTTTATTATGGACGATCATACCAAGGATATATATCGGCCTTGGAAGTGATTTATCAAGCGCGGCGTTGCGGGCAATGACCATTGCGTCCACGACACCGTAGCAGTAGCCTCTCGGCGTGATTTTTTTTACATTCATATTTTGAAATCCTCCTGTGGATATAGTCGGATGTTTACTTAAACCTACAGGTTCATTATAAAGTAGATTTGCACCGATGACAAAGAATCTTTTCTGTACAGCTTTGAGATGACTCATTGATGATCTTATTATTTTAACGAAAGTAAGGAGAATATAGAGGAGAATGGCCTCATTGAAAGAGAAAACGAAAGCTGATACGCCGCGCGAGGTGAGCGCATGTCTTCATTGTAAGAATAAAAGGCAAATGACACCCCGCGCGAGGTGAGCGCATGTCTTCATTGTAAGAATAAAAGGCAAATGACACCCCGCGCGAGGCGAGCGCATGTCTTCATAGTAAGAGGAAAAGGGAAATGACACCCTGCGCGCCGTGAGCGCATGTTTTCATAGTAAGAATAAAAGGTAAATGACACCCTGCGCGCCGTGAGCGCATGTCTTCATAGTAAGAATAAAAGGCAAATGACACCCCGCGCACCGCACCCCAGGCACAAGCGAAACCCAATATATAGGGAAGATATAGAAAATCCGGACAAATAAAAACCGCCCTCAATGGAGAGCAGTTAGTTAGACATATAATTTGGGCTGTGATCCGCCTTGTGTCTTCGCTTTATTTGTCCCTTTTGAAACACGAGCCTTCTTCTGTTTATTCTTTGGTCTTTTATCTGTAAGTTGGGAATCAGTATAGGCTTCAACACTTTCTTTTTCCTGAATCTCATCATTAGATTCATCTTGGGTTTCCTCTTCCTCAGTTTCGGCGGCGCTCAGTCCTCTATAAAGCTTCCACATCGCAGGGAGGTTTCTCACAAGTGGTCCATATTGCTGGACTTGTTGAATCATGGGTCCTACCTGCTGGGCTGTTTTTAAAACCTGCTGGGTATTATTTAGAAAACCATTGAGAGAACCGGGGTTCAGGATATTCTTTAAGAGAGAACCTCCACTGGCTGGTGTACTTCGCTGAAAGCCTGCAGCACCTTGAAGCGGATTGAATTGACTTGCAGCACCTTGTGAAGAGCCACCCTTGTTGAGGATTTTTGCTAATAGCCCACCGGATTTCCGGCCGGGGCCTCCTGAAAAGTTTCCCTGCATCCCCCTGGGTCTCATCATTCCAAAGCCTGAAGGGCCAGGACCTCTCATTCCCCTCATCGGGTGAAAAGGTTGCTGTCCAAAAGAGTGTGGGTTAAAAGGCATTTGCTGTCTTGGCGGCATAATAGGCCTCCTTTCTAATTCGCACATAAGGTCTCTTAATACAATATGCAAATTGGGTGAAAACGTCTAAGTCAAAAGCGGAAATTAATAAATTTGTCAATATGCTAGAACTTTTAAAAATTGTTTATTATAATGAAGAGATGAAATTTTGTCTGAGAAGAATTGATTTGTAAAATTATGCAGCTTTATTTTGAATTTACGGGAAAAAACGGTATTGTTATATATGGAAGGCTGTTTTGCCTTCGTTTGTTTTATTTTTTTGTTTGACCCTTATTCATCAAAGCGGAAAGCTTACGAGAAACTGTGTGAATAACAAAGCGGGAAATCAAAGATAATCTCTTCAAATAAATAATGCTTTTAAGGAGTGATAAAATGGGAAATCAATTTGAACAATATGATTTTCAGCCATTTATCAATGAAGCCATTGAACGGCTGGGCTTTTATGAGCCTACTGAGATACAGAAGAAAATGATCCCTTTAATCAACAGGGGAGAAAGTGCCATTGGCCAGTCACAGACGGGAACGGGGAAAACCCATTCTTACCTGCTGCCAATCCTGGACAAGATCGATAGAAGTTCTCAAGAGGTGCAGGCTGTCATCACAGCTCCGACAAGGGAACTTGCTCAGCAAATCTACCAGGAGATATTGAAAATCACCAATGAAGATGAAATCACATCCCGCTGTTACATTGGCGGTACGGATAAACAGCGTATGATTGATAAGCTTAAAACGCAGCCTCAGATCGTGGTGGGCACACCAGGTAGAATCAATGATCTTGTAAAAGAAGGAGCATTGCACGTCCATAAAGCCGGCATGCTGGTCGTGGACGAAGCGGATCTGATGCTTGATATGGGATTCATCTACGATGTCGATCAAATAGCAGGTAAAATGCCGGAGAAACTTCAAATACTTGTTTTTTCTGCTACTATTCCTGAAAAATTAAAACCTTTCTTGAAAAAATACATGGAGAATCCTCAGTATGCCCATGTAGAACCAGAACATATTTCAGCCAAGAACATCAAACATATCTTACTGCCGAGGAAAAGCAGAAACAAAGATGATCTTCTTTATGATGTCTTATCTTCCCTTAATCCATATTTAGCGATTGTCTTTACGAATACAAAGGTGAAAGCAGACGAAGTGGCCGATTATCTTCTAAGCAAAGGATTGAAAGTTGGAAGGATCCATGGAGACCTTTCTCCGCGTGAAAGAAAGAAAATGATGAAACAAATCCGTGCATTGGAGTATCAGTATATTGTTGCTACCGACCTGGCCGCAAGAGGGATTGATATCGAAGGAGTCAGCCATGTTATCAATTACGAGATTCCAGCCGAACTCGATTTCTACATCCATAGAACAGGGAGAACGGCTAGAGCAGGCTATTCAGGCATAGCTGTAACGATTTATGAGCCTTCTGATGAGGATGCTCTGAACCAGTTGGAAAAGATGGGCATTACATTCGAGAATCAGGACTTGATCCGTGGAGAGTGGAAAGAGCTTTCTGATCGGAATAAACGTAAAAACCGCCAGAAAACAGGGGATGAAATTGACCAAAAGGCCAAATCTCTTGTCCGCAAACCGAAAAAGGTCAAGCCAGGCTATAAGAAAAAAATGAAATACAAAATGGATCAAATCAAGAAACGTGAAAGACGAGTAAAAAGAAGAAATAATTCTTGATTGAAACGAGTAATATGCAAGGGAGTTGGAAGTGAATGGTGAAGTTAGGTTCTCATGTTTCGATGAGCGGAAAGAAGATGCTGCTTGGTTCGAGTGAAGAAGCAGTTGCCTACGGAGCAAATACCTTTATGATTTATACCGGGGCTCCTCAGAATACGAGAAGAAAGAAGATTGAAGATCTGAACATCGAGAAAGGTCTTCTTCATATGAAGGAAAATGGTATTGATGAAATTGTGGTCCATGCACCTTATATCATCAATATTGGCAATACAACAAATCCAGCTACTTTTGAATTGGGTGTCAATTTTCTTCAGTCAGAAATTGAGAGAACGGCGGCTCTCGGTGCAAAACAAATTGTCCTGCATCCTGGTGCCCACGTAGGGGCAGGGGCAGAAGCGGGTATTAAAAAGATCATTGAAGGGTTAAATGAAGTATTGGTCAAGGACCAGGAAGTTCAGATAGCCCTGGAAACAATGGCTGGTAAAGGGTCGGAATGTGGAAGATCTTTTGAAGAACTCGCCATGATCATGGAAGGCGTAGAACATAACGATAAGCTGTCGGTTTGTTTTGATACCTGCCACACACATGATGCCGGGTATGATATTGTGAATGATTTTGACGGAGTCCTGGACGAGTTCGACCGCATTGTAGGCATTGACAGATTAAAAGTTCTTCACATCAATGACAGCAAAAATGTACGCGGAGCTGCAAAGGACAGGCATGAAAACATTGGATTCGGCCATATCGGCTTTGATGCTTTATCCAAAATCGTCCATCATCCTCAGCTGGCAGATGTACCTAAGATACTTGAGACACCATTTGTCGGTGAGGATAAAAAGAACAGGAAAGCCCCATATAAGTTTGAAATTGAAATGCTGAGAAACAAAGTATGGGACGAAGAAGTATTGTCCAAAATCCAGGAATCATAATAAGACAGTGTGGGCTTCTCTCTTTAGAGAAGCCCCGCTGATTTTCAGTTGACAAATTTAATGAATATCTTATTGACTTCTTTAGCAGTGGAAGGCCCTGCAATTTTAGCTATTTCTTTAATGACCTTGCTTCGTTCTGCAGCATTAAAAATATTTATATTTTTCCCTCTTAAGTAAGCAGCGATCTTTTTGGCTTGTTCCGGGTTTATTTTTACTCCGAACTGCTTTCCATAACCTAACAAATCATCACTTGTAATGTTATTGATTTTATGATTTACCACATTTTGCAATAGCTTCATCGACCATCACTCCTCATAGGATACATATGTATGAGACGAGTTGAATGTGACGATAAAGTTTGAAACGTTTATGTATTAAACGGGAAAGGAGAGAAAGATGGCACACCGCATACATAAAAAAGAGAGTGTCTTTCATTTGATTTACCGGTTTTTCTTTATCATTGCAGGTGCAGGATTGGCCGCGATTTCAATTGAGTTGTTTTTAATTCCGAATAACATCATTGATGGAGGGGTTATTGGAATTTCATTGATTTTGGATTATTTATTTTCTGAGATTCCATTTATCAATTTTGCCACCTTACTCGTGGTCCTGAATCTGCCATTCATGTACTCCGGCTACAAGCAGATTGGTAAAACGTTTGTGATTTCTTCCTTGTTTGGTGTGGTTGCACTTGCTGTTATTGAGAGCCTCCTGCATAATGTTGAGCCTTTTGTGACAGAAGAAATACTGGCCACTGTCTTTGGCGGTCTGACACTTGGAGTGGGGGTTGGCCTTGTCATAAGGCATGGAGGTTCACTGGATGGAACAGAAATCCTCGGGATTCTGCTGACGAAAAGGCTTCCGTTCTCAGTTGGTGAATTTGTCATGTTCATTAACATCTTTATATTCGGCTGGGCTGCTTTTGTGTTCGGAATTGAAGAGGCGATGTATTCGATTATGACCTATTATATAGCTTTTAAAACGATTGATACGGTCATACAAGGGATGGATGAAACGAAAGCCGTCATCATCGTCTCCGATTATTACAGCGAGGTTTCCCAAGCCATACTTGACAGGCTGGGAAGAGGGACCACGATGCTGAAAGGACGGGGCGGCTATACTGATAATGACAAGGAAGTGATATATGTCGTTGTCACTAGACTTGAAGTGATGAAGCTTAAAGGGATTGTTGGCGATGTAGACCCGAATGCATTCATTACCATCATGAGTACACAGGAAACAAAAGGGGCAAGATTTAAGTCAGCGATACATTAAAAGAATTGCATGAGAGCTGCACCACAGTTCTAGAAAAAGCTGAAATGCTTAACAATTGGAGGATGAAATCTCATATGGTTTCGTTCTCTTTTTTTAGGCTCTATTATATTTGTTGGGGTGGGTCTTTTAAGGCAAAAAAATACACGCAAGCTCCTATATCTTTTACACTTGAGTTGACTAGAAACAAGCAAAAGATAGGAGTTGCGTGTAAATGCATTTTAACATGGTTTTACCTGGATTAGAAGGGGTTAGGATTTCAAAGGCTGAGGAAGTGGGGGAGGCTTTCCATCTCCATATTGAATTGCCAAAAAGAAAGCATAAGTGCCCATCCTGTAAAAACTGGACCTGCAGGGTCCACGACTATCGGCTTCAAAAGATTCAACACCTTAAGCTATTTGAACGGACATCTTATTTGTTCTACCGCAAACGTAGGTACAGTTGCCCTTGTGGTAAACGTTTTGCGGAAGACAATACGTTTGTTCAACGTTATCAAAGACATACACTTGAGTGGAATCAAGCCTTAGGTCTTCGAGTGATTCAGGGAAAGAACTTTAAAGATACAGCGCGCCAGTTCCGCACTTCTCAAGCTACAGTCATACGACGTTTTGATCAAATTTCCGCCTCCCGTCTAAAAGAGGTTGAAAAGCTCCCGTCTGTCATCGCTATTGATGAGTATAAAGGGGATACAAATGAGGGGAAATATCAGCTCATTATTGCGGATGGGAAGACCAGAGAGCCTTTGGACATTCTCCCTAACCGCTCAGTCACAACTATAAAGAACTACCTGCGTGAAAAAGGTTCAAACGTGAAAGTAGTCGTCATGGATATGAGTCACGCTTTTAAATCTGCGGTAAGAAAAGCTCTGGGAACTCCTATCATTGTGGCCGATAGATTTCACTTTTCCCGTTATATACACTGGGCTCTAGAACGTGTGAGAAGGCGAGTACAGAAAGAGTTTCATGCGTATGACCGTAAAAAGTGTAAGAGAATGAAGCACATTTTCCACAAGCCTTATGAACAGCTAAATGATAGGCAAATCTGGTACCTGGAACGATACCTTGGACTTTCTGAAGAGCTGCGTACGGCGTATGCGTTGAAGGAGTCTTACAGATTGTGGTTTGAAGAAGGGAAAAAGCTTGGACCTTCAGCACCCGAAAAGGTTAAAGAGGGTTTGTACAGTTTTTACCGTAAGGTCGAAAACGCAGGGTTAAAGGAATTTCAACAAGCTATCCAGACCCTGAAAAACTGGCAAGTAGAAATTCTAAACAGCTTTGCGTTCGGTTATAATAACGGTTTTATCGAGGGATTGAATAACCAAACTAAAGTAATAAAAAGGAATGCGTTTGGTTTTAGACGTTATGATCGCTTTAGACTTCGAGTGTTATTGCATCATCAATACAAGTTAAAGGAAATTCATGTTGGTTAAGGAGTAGGAGCAAGCACTCCTACCCCAACATTTGACGTAGAACCTTTTTTTATATGTTAATGAGGCAGGTACTTAGTTATAGGCTTTGTTAGTTGATGGGGTTGTTAAATAGGGTTACAAGACGATTATGTATCTTGTTATGTTGGAGCGGAAATCATTGCACTGTATTCTGCGTTGTATTAATTCTATCTCCGGCAATTCAATAGTTGATTTGTCTGATAATTACTATGTGATTTACCTTTTCTCTCGAGTACTAAAACTGAAACCGTGCCTATTTTGACAGCAACTTGAACATAAAATAGAAGTATTTCATGATTCCCCTTGCAATATGCTGCTTGCTGGTTTACATTAAAATATTCATCCTGTATACTTCTTATAGTAAATCGGAATGATTCTTATGAAGGGGATTTTTTCTCATGGATAATAATAAATCAGTTATAGATATAAACCATTTGAGTTTTCGTTATGATAAAGAAATTGTATTAGAGGATATTAATTTATCGATTCCATCAGGAGCCTTTCTCGGCATTGTGGGTCCGAACGGATCGGGAAAGTCGACTTTACTGAAGCTGATTCTTGGACTGTTAAAAGCAAGAGACGGAGAAATTCGTTTGTTTGGAGAATCTCAACAAAAATTCAAGGATTGGGACCGTATTGGATATGTTTCACAAAAAGCCAATTCATTTAATTCAGGATTTCCCGCTACAGTCAGGGAAGTGGTTTCAAGTGGGCTGACAAAAAAGGTCGGCATGTTCAAGATGATTGGAAAAAAACACGCAGAACAGATTGAAAAAGCAATTGAATCTGTTGGAATGTCTGCTTTCTCTAATCGTAATATTGGGGAACTTTCTGGGGGGCAGCAGCAAAGAGTTTTCATTGCGAGAGCGCTGGTGAGCAAACCGTATGTGTTAATCTTGGATGAACCGACTGTAGGGGTAGATAGCAAAAATGTTCAGGCGTTTTATGAGATGCTTGAGCACCTAAATAAAGACTTGGGCATTACCCTGCTTCTCGTAACTCATGATATAGGAACGATTTCAAGTAAGGTTACGCATGTAGCCTGTTTGAACAGAAAGCTTCATTTCCACGGAAATACAGCGGAGTTTGAAAATTTAAGAGAAAGTGATCTTTCCGGTATTTACGGACATGATGTTCAGTTGCTTCATCATGACCACAATCATACGGAGGTAGAACGATGATAGACGCATTACTGAATTATGAATTTCTCCAGAATGCCTTTCTGACGGGTATTCTGATAGGCATTATTGCTCCACTGATTGGCGCTTTCATCGTGGTAAGGCGGTTATCTCTTATCGCGGATGCCCTCAGCCATGTGACGCTTTCAGGGATTGCAGCCAGTTTGTTTCTGAGTAAGAATGTCAGTGCATTTGCAGGATTGAACCCTCTATATTTAGGGATGGCTTTTTCGGTGACAGGATCATTATTCATTGAACGGCTCAGGAGCCTCTATAAACATTATCAGGAACTCGCTATTCCCATTATTTTATCAGGTGGAATAGGGATAGGCGTTATCTTCATTTCATTGGCCGATGGATTCAATACCGACTTGTTCAGTTACCTCTTTGGCAGTGTTAGTGCTGTAAGCCGGACCGATTTATATTTGATTGCAGCAGTCACAGTCCTGGTTATTGCCATCATTATAATTTTATATAAAGAATTGTTTCTGCTTTCATTTGATGAGGAGTTTGCAAAAGCTTCCGGGATATCGGCCAAGACAATTCATTTTATTTTCATGGTCATGGTTGCTCTTGTCATAGCGGCTTCTATGAGGATTGTCGGTATTCTTCTTGTATCTTCTTTGATGACGCTTCCTGTTGCAGCAAGCCTCCGGGTGGCAAGGGGATTCAAACAAACGATCGGTTTCTCGCTGTTATTCGGTGAAGTGGCGGTCATCACCGGTCTGGTATCCGCCTATTATCTGGATTTAGCTCCAGGCGGTACCATTGTGATGTCGGCCATCGTCATCTTGTTATTGACAATCTTATTTAAAAAAATCACATCAAATAAAGCGTTGAAGAAGGATGAGGTGAGCTTATGAAACTTGAAGAGGCCTTGACGTTGATGAAGGAAAAGGGCTTTAAGCATACCGGGAAACGGGAACAGATGCTGGAATTGTTTTCTCATTCAGACAGATATTTAACAGCCAAAGATGTCCTGGAAAGTATGAAGGATGATTATCCGGGCTTGAGCTTTGATACCATCTATCGCAACCTTTCGTTATTTGTGGACTTGGAAATATTAGAGGAAACCGAACTCTCAGGGGAAAAACATTTTAGGTTTACCTGTACAAATAATCACCATCATCACCATTTTATATGTATGGATTGCGGAAAGACAAAAGCAATCCATACATGTCCAATGGAAGTTCTCCAAGAAAGTTTGAGTGGATATGATATTTCAGGGCATAAGTTTGAAATATATGGAAAATGCCCGCAATGCATCTAAAAACGCCGGAGACTTTAACGTCTGACGGCGTTTTTTTATTTTGGCATTATTTCTTCAGCCAACTTTCCACCCAGTTTCGGGCTTCCTGCCAATCATTCACTCTGATGACCCCCTCAGGAATCTTGTCCTGGTTATATGGAGTATTGAAGAGAATGACCGGAATATTTAATTCTTCATGGATAGATACAGCATTATCATGCTTGTCTTCAAAAAAGATATCGACATTGTATTTTTGAGCTGTCGAAATTTTATTATGTGAACCAATCAGTTCAATATGGTGATACAAAAGATCCTGGTAATCAAACCACTCCTTCGTTAGTTCCAATAAATGAGAGGGGCGTGCACTGATAAAATACAGCTCATGAATATCTTTCCAATCGTCCAGAACCGATTTTGCCCCCTGTGCCAGTGGTGATTCCTTATAGATCGTTCCTTCTGTTTTTTTAAACCATTTACCGAATACTTCAGGGGTAATATCCAACACTTCTGTAAGTTCATACTGTGTTATATCGTTCAAGGTTAAATTCAGGTTAAATTCCTTGTTTATGTAAGGAAGGAGAGAGGTTGGACAAGTCACAGTTCCGTCAATATCTATTCCAAATCTTTTTTTCATATGTACATCTCCTTATTATTCTACAGTTGAGTTCTTGTTGGCAGTGATCGTTGAAAGGCAATTTATTTTTACTTTCAGCTTTAATATCTTCATACATGCTTATTGGGATAAGATATTGCTTAGTAAACCACCGCAGGCCATGACTATTTTCTTTTTTAGTTATGCCCGACAGAATGAAATTTTCTGTCCTTGTTAAGGCTGAATATATTTTAAATAACAGTCTGTTGACCAATGCAGGCCATTTTAAGAAAGCCATATAAGCCACAGTGAAGAAAAAGAACCTTGGATAAAGTGTACCATATTCTTGGTGATAGTAGGATATGCACCTATTGCTTCTTCATTTTTTGACAATCATTAGCATAGGTAAATTCATGACTTTAGCAAACACTATAAATGCTCCTGAACACGGAAAGTGAGGGATTGTAATGGATAATGAGAGACGCAAAAATGACAGCGTTAATCAAGATCTTCAAAATATAGACATCTATAATGACTATATAAATGTGAACGACAATCCGGAAGTTGAAGTTGTTCAAAACAAATATAACGAAGAAACTGCAGCAGAGATTACAACTCCAATGGCACTTGGAAGTGATTTCGAAAAGGATACGGCTGAAGAAACAACTGCCTCTGGCAGGATATTGGGATATTCAGCATTGGCACTTTCGATTTTGTCGCTTTTCATCGTACCTGTCCTGTTTGGAGCAGCAGGAATTGTGCTGGGATTTGTAGCCAGACGAAGAGGTTCTAGTCTTGGAGGTTGGGCTATCGGTATCGGTGCCGTCTCCATCATAGTGGGGATTTTCGTCCTGCCGTTTTTTTAACCATTATCTTCCCAGAATTGGGAGCATTCTGGGAACGATGAAAAAGCTTGGCTGATTTTCAGCCAAGCTTTTTGATTTGGTAACTGGTGTACTTCCCATCATTTCCGGGTGAGTACTCTCGCTATCTAATAAAGGCCCTCCCTGAAGGGGGGAGGGCCTTTACAATTATTGTTATTATTATACCTCTTGCTTTTCTTCTTCTTCTCTTTGTTTTCTGTAATGCTCTTCAGCAAGGATATCAATTTCTTTCTTCAGTTCCTCAACCATTGTTTCTTCAGGAACTTTTCTTACTGTTTTACCATGGCGGAACAATAGTCCTTCCCCGCGTGCACCAGCGATGCCAATGTCGGCTTCTCTTGCTTCTCCGGGTCCGTTTACCGCACAGCCGAGAACAGCTACTTTGATAGGTGCTTTGATTTTGGAAATGTACTCTTCCACCTCATTAGCAATACTGATTAAATCAATCTCGATCCTTCCGCAAGTCGGACAGGAAATCAACGTGGCGGCATTTGAAGCGAGTCCGAATGATTTTAGTAATTCCCTCGCAACTTTTACTTCTTCCACAGGGTCAGCACTCAAGGAGATACGAAGAGTATTCCCGATGCCTTTGCTTAGTAAAGCTCCAAGGCCGGCCGCACTTTTTACTGTACCAGCGAAAAGTGTACCTGATTCTGTGATTCCCAAGTGAAGCGGATAATCAAAAGTCTGAGCTGCTTTAGTATACGCTTCGATAGCAAGATTAACATCTGATGCTTTCATTGAGACGATGATATCATGGAAATCAAGGTCTTCAAGGATCTTAATATGGTGCAGTGCACTTTCTACCATTCCGTCAGCTGTAGGATATCCATATTTCTCTAAGATTTTTCTTTCCAGGCTTCCGGCATTGACCCCGATACGGATCGGAATCCCTTTTTCTTTGGCAGCTTTGACAACTGCTTCTACTTTTTCCCGGCGTCCGATATTACCAGGATTAATCCTGATTTTATCAGCTCCGCCTTCTATTGCTTTCAAAGCCAGCTTGTAATCAAAATGGATATCGACTACTAATGGGATATTGATTTGCTTTTTAATATCGGCAATTGCATTTGCTGCTCTCTCGTCAGGGCAGGCGACACGGACGACCTGGCATCCTGCTTCTTCAAGGCGGTGGATTTCTTTTACCGTCGCTTCTACATCATGCGTTTTAGTCGTCGTCATGCTTTGTATGATAAGCTCGTCGTTGCCGCCAATCGTCAGATTTCCAACTTTGACTGGACGAGTTTTAGAACGATGTATTATTTCACTCAAGGGTTATTCGCTCCTTTTGGAAAATTCATTTTTAGTGAAACAAAAATAATAAGCGTACGAAAGTATTGTAACAATGTTTGCTTGTAATTGAAAGAATTAGATACAGATATACAAGAAAATCCATCATTGCTTTTCATTCTTTCCACAATTCATACAAATATTAATATACCGGGAGTTTATACACTTTCCCAACCTGGATATCATGTGGTGACTGTCCATCGTTTAATGATTCGAAATCCTCGATTAACTGGTCGATCGAAACGGGAAGGGGGCCGTCAAGTGTCTCTTCCATGAGGGATAATATTGTATCGCCTGATTTTATTTTGACAGTAGTGTGTTCTATTTCATAGTCTTCCTCAACTGCTGGAGGGGGTTCTTCTGTTTCAGTTGCAATTACCGGGGCTGCCGTTTCTTCAATTTTAGGAAGCGTGCCCGCTTTTAAATCATAATATATGCTATAAGAAACAATCATAATCAATAAAAAAATGTACATCCTTTTCAAGTGGCCGCCTCCGTTCTCTCTAATTTAAGTGAATGATTCCTCCGAGAATCTCCTGTAGACACTGCTTTTCATAATGCTTTTTATCCATAGTACTTATTCGTCACTGATCAGCTTGTTTCCTACTTTTTTGGAAATTAAAAAGACATACTACTCGTACATTCAAGTTATGGATATAGTTGGGGTTTTTGATCTGAGTAAAATTTACAAAGTCTCTATTGAACTTATGAAGGAAGTAGAAAGAGTTAGCCTAAACCTCGGTAATATGCAGAAGGCGCTCCGTGAGTTGAGAACGGAATTGCCGCAATTAGAACTTGCTGCCCTGAGTTTCTCTTCTGTCTCCCAGGAAACGCTGGCAAGTACAGAGCAAATGCTGGCCACCAGCAGTGAACAGTAGAAATGGAAAACACCCATGAAATCGGTATCCAGCTAAAATCCTTATCGAATTAACTGGCTTCTTTATCCAAGAAATTTATATTGAGATAAAAACAGTGTCCCAAAGACTGTAAGTAGTTCAGTTTTGGAGTGCAAGACTAGAAAAAGCAGTCCAAAAAGGCTGCTTTTTTTCTATGAATTCGACTAGTTCCGTTTCACCGAGTGAAGAGAAAGGAGAGAGTTAAAATAAGGGGAGGATTTACCGTTAAGCCTGCTCAGTAATCCAATTTTCATGGTTTTTAAGTTAATAGCGGAAGATTTCCCTCTATTTGACCTATTTTCCTCGACATTTTATCTATAAGGGGAATTTCTTCCCTTATAATATGGCTTTTCCTATTTTGGTCCTTGTTTATGGTGGAGGGGCCTGGAATAAAGAATCGTCTATTGTACAAACGAAGAGTTTAATTTGAAGTTAAGTTATTTTAATTCCTATAAAAACGAATGAACCATAGTGAATAAAATCCGTTATGGTTTTTTAACACATTTTCGCTAGTGAATTCGCCAAGACTGCAAAATATATTTCAGTAATGCGAAAACGTGAGGCGATTTTAAATACGAAAACACAGTTGGAAGTAAAAGATAAGCTGTAATAACAATAAAAAATAGCATACGAATAATGGTGCGAATTCGCATGCTAAAGACTATGAATTTTAATGGTTAGTACCTCTAAAGGAAACTACTTACAATGACTGTGGGACACTTTTTTATATAATTATGTCCTTCTCCTTTGAGGAATCTCTTTAATGGATAAATATAAGACAAGTGCAATCACAACCCAGTCAAGAAAGAAACTCGCCGGTATGAAAGTATTAAGCATTTCCATGATAGTGAAGAAGATGGTTGATAACGTAATGCTGTATGCGGTGATCCTCCATGACTGTCTATAAGGAAGTTTCCTGTTCAGTACACTCGCAAATAACAACCCTAAGATGGCAAAAAGGCTGACTTTGATAAAAGTAATACCTGCAGAGAAAAGATACAAAATGACGATGAAGACAGTAAGGATAATGCCTTTTAAAGAATCAAGCGAGGACAGGAAGCTCACTATATCCCCGTTATCAGCATCTAACCCGTCAAAAAGTGAATATGGAAAGGTTTGTACTTCTCCTGCAGTTACAATGGCGAATTGGTCCTCCAGAAGACCGACGGCATGGATCTCGCTTCCCAGTTCTGTTGGCTGAACGGAGCCGGAGCTGTCCAGAACAATTGTCAGTCTTTCTTTCTCAATTTTAATCGGCTCTTCGGACTGTGTATTCAATGTCCCATTTTTTATAGCAAAGGGTGGCAGTTCATTTTCTACTGTTTCCATGCCTTCTCTGATTGCTTGATTTGTGAATGTTGTAAGGTGATAAGCCGCAGGCACGATGGATACTAATACGAGCAGAAAAATGTATAAGATCGTTTTTCCTATCCCTTGAAAGCGGTAAGCAGCTATATCCTTTGGTGAATATAAGCTCTTGTATAACTGTTTAAAAATGTTCATGTGCTTATTACACTCCCTGATTTGCAAATTCTTTTTTTATTTTATGCTTGATGCTGCCTATACTTCAAGCAGATTTGTAACTCAATATAATCATGGATGAACTGGCAGTTTTTTTCGAATATTCAAGTAGTAATAAAAATATTAAAAAAGTCTTTACATTTTCTTAATAATCCATTAATAATTGATAGGGGTTTTTGTTATTTGATGTCGAAAAATATATTTAGGGGTTGAAATATTTGGAGTTAAATTGGCAGGAAATGTTATTTCAGTTTTTTGGCGGCCTTGGAATTTTCTTGTTTGGTATCAAGTATCTTGGAGATGGATTGCAGAAATCAGCCGGGGACCGTTTAAGGGAAATTCTTGATAAATTTACGACCAATCCTTTCATGGGTGTGCTGGCAGGTATCATTGTAACTATTCTTATTCAGTCAAGCAGTGGTACTACTGTCATCACGGTTGGATTAGTAAGTGCAGGGTTTATGACACTTCGTCAGGCAATTGGGGTCATCATGGGAGCTAATATCGGTACGACTGTAACAGCTTTCATTATCGGTATTGATCTGGGAGAGTATGCCCTGCCTATCATAGCAGCAGGTTCGGTCATGTTATTCTTCTTTAAGTATAAAAAAGTTCAGTATCTTGGACAAATTGTGTTTGGATTCGGTGGTTTATTCTATGGATTGGAATTGATGAGCGGCGGAATGAAACCTCTGCGATCACTTGAAGCCTTTACAGACTTAACTGTAAGTATGAGCTCAAACCCGATTCTCGGTGTAGTAATCGGTACGGTGTTTACGGTCATTGTACAAAGTTCATCAGCAACAATCGGGATCCTTCAAGGTCTTTATGCAGAAGGTTTGGTGAATATAGATGCTGCATTGCCTGTTCTGTTCGGTGATAACATCGGTACCACGATTACGGCTGTTTTGGCAGCAATCGGTGCATCGGTGGCTGCACGCAGAGCTGCAGCAACGCATGTAATTTTCAATCTGATAGGAACGACAATCTTCCTACTTATCTTACCTTTATATCACAGGTTAATCTCATTCCTGCAAGGTGCCTTGGATCTTAACCCTGAAATGACGATTGCCTTTGCACACGGAACATTCAACTTGACGAATACAATCATTCAGTTTCCTTTCATCGGCTTGCTGGCACTTATTGTAACGAAGCTGATACCGGGAGAGGATGCTCTTGTTGACTATAAAGCGAAGCATCTCGATCCAATGTTCATCGAGCAGTCGCCATCCATTGCTTTGGGTCAAGCAAAAGAAGAAGTGCTCCGTATGGGTGAATTTGCAGTGAAAGGCTTAGAGGAATCAAACAGCTTCCTGAAAACAAAACAAAATAAACATTCAGAGGTTGCTTACCAAATTGAAGATGCAATAAACAATCTCGATAAAAAGATTACAAACTACTTAGTTGATATATCAGCCGCTTCTTTAACAGAAGCAGAATCAGAAAAGCATTCGATCCTAATGGATACCGTAAGAGATATCGAACGAATCGGCGACCACTTTGAGAATATCCTTGAATTGGTCGAGTATCAGCAGGCTAATAAAGTGAAAATCACTGAGGATGCAATGGCTGATTTGGACGGTATGTTTGAACTTACAATCGAAACTGTTAGAAAAGCTGTTTCATCATTGGATCACAATGATCATCAACTTGCACAAGAAGTTGCAGAAAAAGAAGATATGATTGATAAGATGGAACGTAAGCTTCGTAAGAAACATATCCTGCGACTTAATGAAGGATTATGTTCAGGACAAGCCGGGATTGTCTTCGTTGACATTATCAGCAACTTGGAGCGTATCGGTGACCATGCCGTTAACATCGCTGAAGCGGTACTGGGAGAAAACGATTAATATTTGTATAATAAGACTGACCAGTCGTGTAATCTTCTGGCCAGTCTTTTTTTCTATATGGAGGTAAGAATAATGGATATTGTTTATTGGGCTGTCATCATTATATTGATTGCTGCATCATTTATAGGATTGGTTTATCCGATCATTCCAAGTGTACTGGTCCTTATGGGAGCCTTTCTTCTCTATGGGGTTTTCTTCACCTTTGAAACTTTCAATTGGCTGTTTTGGAGTATTCAAGGACTGTTTGTTGTTTTGTTATTTGGTGCAGATTATGCCGCCAATCTTATTGGAATTAAGAGGTATGGCGGTACAAAAGCAGGAATCTGGGGGAGCACCATTGGCTTGTTGATCGGCCCGTTTATAATCCCGGTTGTCGGAATTATTGCCGGACCTTTCCTGGGGGCTGTGATTGGAGAAATGCTTGTAAACCGAACTGGGTTCAAGCAGGCTTTAAAGGTTGGGGCGGGATCTTTGGTAGGATTCATTTCAAGCGTCTTTACAAAGGGGATTATCCAAATTATTATGGTTATTTACTTCGTTATAATGGTCCTCTAAAAGGTGGATAGCGAGGAAAGGAAAATACAACATAATGTTTATTATTTATGTGTTTTCACGATTTAAAATGTACTCAGCCAAGCAGCATACCATTATACTGGCAGGCATGCTGCTTCTCAGGGGCGGAGAGGAAGCTCTTGTCATAAAGTTATCAAAAGAGACAATATAGAACTTAGAATAGAAGCATTTTTTTTGGTGATGATAATTATGTCATCGAACTTTATCACAATTCAAGCATTTCGTTTGATGGAATAAGCTAAATTTGGTAATCTAAAAATTGGGAAGACCGGAATCGTTCTTCGATTCTAAATATTACATAGGGAGGAATTTATCATGGCATTTGAATTACCGCAATTACCTTATGCTTACGATGCTTTAGAACCTCATATCGACAAGGAAACAATGAACATCCACCATACGAAGCACCATAATGCTTACGTAACAAAATTGAACGATGCTCTTCAAGGAAACGAAGAACTTCTAAGCAAGTCTGTGGAAGAAGTTGTAGCTAACCTTGATGCTGTTCCAGAAGGTGCACGCACAGCTGTCCGCAATAACGGCGGCGGCCATGCAAACCACTCTTTATTCTGGACAATCCTTTCTCCAAACGGAGGCGGAAACCCTGATGGTGAACTTGCAAGCGCGATTGAGAGCAAATTCGGCAGCTTTGAAAAGTTCAAAGAAGAATTTGCTGCTGCAGCTGCAGGCCGTTTCGGTTCTGGCTGGGCTTGGCTTGTTGTAAATAACGGTGAGCTTGAAGTAACAAGCACTCTTAACCAGGATTCTCCTCTTATGGATGGCAAAACACCTATCCTTGGTTTGGATGTTTGGGAGCATGCTTACTACCTTAACTACCAAAACCGCCGTCCTGACTACATCAATGCATTCTGGAATGTAGTAAACTGGGATGAAGTTTCCAAGCGTTTCAGCGCTGCAAAATAATAAAGCTTCCAAAGAAGGTCCTTTAAATGGGACCTTCTTTTTTTAATGGGTATAACTTACACTCCTTTTTCAAAAAATAAGCGTACGAAAAAGGGGAGTAATAAAAATGACCAGGTTTAACAGGCTTTTAGGTGATATTGAGTTAAACAAAGATATTGTGTTCCTTCTGTTGATCGGCGGCTTATATTCCATGAGTGTTGCTTTATCAAATACCTTCGTGAACATTTACTTATGGAAACAGTCCGGAGAGTTTCTGGATCTTGGGATATATAACTTGACGGTAGTCATTTTTCAGCCGCTGACATTTATATTGGCCGGCAGGTGGGCGAAAAAGATAGATCGGGTAATAGTTCTTAGGATAGGAGTCATATTTTTGGCTTCTTTCTATTTATCTGTGCTGTTTTTTGGTGAGAATGCTGGAGATAATCTTGTTATTTTGGGGGCATTGCTTGGGATTGGCTACGGGTTTTACTGGCTTGCCTTCAATGTGCTGACATTTGAAATTACCGAACCAGAGACGAGAGATTTCTTTAATGGGTTTTTAGGAACACTTACTTCTGCAGGGGGAATGGTGGGGCCGATCCTTGCAGGCTATATTATTTCCAGGTTTACTTCATTCCAGGGGTACACCATTGTTTTCGGCCTGTCCCTTGGCCTGTTTTCATTAGCAGTAGTGTTAAGTTTCTTTTTAAAAAGACGTCCGGCTCATGGCAGGTACTTCTTCAGGCGGATTTTAAAAGAGAGGAAAAATAACGAAAACTGGCGGTTAATTACAAATGCCCATTTCTTTCAAGGTTTGAGGGAAGGGACTTTCATCTTTGTCATTTCAGTATTCGTTTTCATCAGTACGGGAAGTGAATTTGCAATTGGAACATTCGGCTTGATCAATTCAGGAATCGCTTTTATCGGGTATTTCCTGACGTCGCGGATGATTAAAAAGAAGCATAGGAAAAAGGCGATACTGGTGGGTGGTCTAGGATTATATCTGTCCATCTTTTTAATTGTCTTCGATGTAACCTATGCAAAGCTCCTGTTATATGCAGGGGTGATTGCCGTTGCCTATCCTCTTCTGTTAGTCCCCTACATATCGATGACCTATGATGTTATCGGCAAGGGGTGGAAGGCTGCAGAAATGAGAATCGAATATATCGTGGTCCGGGAAATCTTCCTGAACCTTGGTAGAATTGTCTCGATACTTTCGTTTATATTTGCAATCACCGTTTTCAATGAGGATAAGAGCATTCCAATTCTGCTCCTCATCCTTGGCTCAGGCCATACTATGATATACTTTTTCGTCCGTAAGATTAAGCTTTCTACGGCATAAAAAACCCTGCAGCAGAGAAGAGCGGATATCTTCTCTGCTTTTTATTGAGCTGGAAAATATTAATTATAAACCCATGAGATGTTATGGGTGGAAATAGCCCATTTTTTTCTATAATATAATGAGTATAAGAATAGATTACTACCCGGAATTAATATAGAGGAAGGACTGGAAGAGGTTGAAAAAAAATAAGAAAAAGAAAAAGACGCATGTGCCTGCTCGGATGAACATCCTGTTTTTTGCGGTCTTTTTATTATTCTCTTTACTGATCCTGCGTCTTGGTATCGTACAGATCGTTTCAGGCGAAGAATATAAACGTGAAGTTGAAAGAACAGAAGATGTACTCGTCAACAATAGTGTTCCGAGAGGGAAAATTTATGATCGTGTAGGAAATGTGATCGTGGACAATACTCCAATGAACGCTATTACGTATACACGGACTCAATCCACGAAAACTACTGAGATCATCGAGGTTGCCCGCAAACTTGCGCAGTTGATTGACATGGATACTGAGGAAGTGACGGAACGCGACAAAAAGGATTACTGGATTTTGCTCAATAAAGAGCAAGCTGCCGAAAAAGTCTCTAAAGAAGAAAAAGAAAAAATAAGCAGTGATGAAGAACTTTCCCAGGATGAAATCAACTCGAAAATTTATCAGTTGACCCTGGACAGAATTACGGAACAAGATTTAGAGTCTTTATCTCAACAAGATTTGGAAGACCTGGCTATCTTTCGTGAAATGAACAGCGGATATGCCCTATCACCGCAAATGGTGAAGAATAAAGGGGTGACACAGGAAGAGTTCGCCAGAGTCAGTGAGCACCTTTCAGAACTTCCTGGTGTCAATACGACGACTGACTGGGAAAGAACGTATGTGTTTGATAAAACTCTGCGTTCCATACTTGGGAATGTGTCGTCTTCAAGAGAAGGACTGCCGAGGGAAATGGTAGATTACTATTTAGCAAGAGATTATAACCGGAACGACCGGGTAGGACAGACTTACTTAGAGCTCCAATATGAAGATGTCTTAAAGGGACAGAAAGAAAAAATCAAGAACATCACGAAGAACGGAAGCGTGCTGGAGTCCGTGTTAATTCAGGAAGGCCAGCGCGGGAAGGATGTTGTCCTCACAATCGATATGGAACTTCAGCAGGAAGTTGAAAAGATTGTGACGGAAGAGCTGCTTAAGAATGTAGTAAAGCCGGAATCTTCTCATCTGGACCGTGCTTTTGTCGTTATGATGGACCCTAATACGGGAGAAATCCTTGCCATGGTAGGGAAGAGATATGCGAAAGACCCTAACACGGGTGAGTATGGGATTCAGGATTACGCTCTGGGTACTTACACAAGTTTCTACGAGGTAGGTTCGGTAGTCAAAGGTGCTACCGTGCTTACAGGGTATATGACGGGCGTTTTGACCCCGGGAGAAAAAATTTGGGATGAACCCATTAAGATAAAAGGTACACCAATAAAGAAATCATGGTATGGCGGAACTAGGCTGTTGTCTGATCAACAAGCTCTGGAAGTTTCTTCAAACGGATATATGTGGAAGATTGCCATGAGAATAGGCGGAAATCCATACTATGTACGTGATGCTCCAATAAGCGGTTCAGCAAAAGACCTTGATAACATGAGAAACCACTTTGCTCAATTTGGTTTGGGAGTTAAGACTGGCATTGATTTACCCGGTGAAGTGGACGGATACAAAGGAACCTTTTATACTCCAGGTAACATGATGGACTTTGCCATTGGCCAGTTTGATACGTATACACCGTTGCAGCTTGCTCAATATGTTTCTACAATTGCCAATGACGGTTACCGGGTTCAGCCGCATATCCTGAAAGAAATCCGTCAACCGGGCAGCAATAAGGAGAGCATGGGTCCGATTGAAACGGTCAAACAGCCGGAAATCCTTAACAGAGTGAATGTGACACAGGATCAAATGGAACATGTACAGCAAGGGTTTTATCGAGTATATCAATACGAAGGAGGTACTGCATACAGACAGTTTAATGGTGCACCTTATGTCACAGCTGGTAAATCTGGAACAGCGGAAGCCCGTTACAGAGACCCGGAAACTGGCAAATATTATGATACGTATAATACCACTCTGATCGGCTATGCTCCATATGACCAGCCGGAAGTGGCATTTTCCACCGTCGTTCCATGGTCGCATAACGGCCGCCATGATCCTTATATCAATAAGATCATCTCAAGAAAAGTCATGGACAAATACTTTGAGCTGAAGAAACAACGTGAAGATAAAGGCATGAACTCTTCCGATGTGGAAAGAAAAGTTGAAAATGTTGATGATGCTGAACAAATTCAGGAAGAGACAAGAGAAGAGAACACTGATGGTGAAAATGCAGAAGAAGAAACAAACGAAGAATAAAGACAATAAAGAACCTTTCCGAGCTGGAAGGTTCTTTTCTTTAGCCTGTTTTTCCAAAAATCTGGGGGTTATTAAGAGCAAAATCGCAATTGCTTCTCTGGGTTGGATGAAGCCGCAGGTGTGAGACTTCCTCGGATTTTCGGCGAGAGCCAGCCCAGTCGCCACTTCGCTGTATGAACATATGCGCTTTTAACGATAATTCATCAATAATTTTTTTCCGAAAATTCTTATTATTAATGTTTCAGTAAAGTAAAGAGTGGTATTGTACCATTGAATTACAAAGGGATGTTTAAATCTTTTGGAGTATCTCAATCTAAATAAATCCACCCTGGGAGAAGAGATACATTTTTTTAGGGTGAATAATATTCTCAGGGAGGCAAATAATATCCATAATTCGATAAAAATTTCCTTAAATGCATGCAGCTAAACATGAATAATGTCGAATTTACAAAACCTTTACAATCGATTAAAACCGAATTAACACTTCTCTATTATTCTATTACTCGTAGGCAAGAAAACAAAATTTCTTTAGGGGGAATTTAGGAATGAAGAACTTCAAAGGACTACTTCTTCTAGTAGTGATGACAACATTAGTAATCTTCACAGCTGCATGTGGAAACAACGGAGGAAATGGTGAAGGTGGAGATTCTGCTTCCGTTGAAGGCAGTGTAGTGATTGATGGATCTGGTACTGTATATCCATTTATGGCACAAATGGCTGAAAACTATATGACTGAAAACGAAAATGTTTCTGTAGAAGTTAGCCGTGCAGGTACTTCTGCCGGTTTCAAAAAATTCCTAGTTGAAGGCGGCGGCACTGATTTCAACAATGCATCTCGCCATATTAAAGAAGAAGAACAAGCTACAGCAGATGAGCTGGGAATTGATGTTATGGAATTCCAAGTTGCTCTTGACGGATTGACTTTTGTTATCAACCCGGAAAATGACTGGGCAACTGAAATGACTCAAGAAGAAGTTGTGAACATCTTCCTTGCTGAAAGCGGCGTAACAAAATGGTCTGATATCAACTCTGAATGGCCTGATGAAGAAATCAAACCTATGGGTCCAAACGAAAACCATGGAACAAACGAATTCATGTTTGAATCAATCATGGAAGAAAAAGATTTTGTTGATTCTGTAAATCTACAGCAAGAATATTCAACATTGGTTGACCTTGTATCAAAAGATAAAAATGCAATCGCATTTTTCGGATATGGATATTATGAAAACAACAAAGACAAGCTTGGTGCTGTAGCAGTTGACTTTGGTAATGGTCCAGTTGAACCTGACCTTGAAACAATTGGCTTAGGCGACGCTCCATACGCACCATTCACTCGTCCGGTATTCACTTACCTGAACACGAACATGGCAGCTGAAAAACCGCAAGTTCTTGACTATGCTAAGTTTCTTATGAACAATGCTCAAGACGTTGCTGCTGAAACTGGATTTGCTCCACTTTCAGACGAAACAATTGAAGAAAATCTTGCTAAGTTAGAAGAGATTCAATAATATTTGAGTAATTACCTGTAATGCTCGGAAGATGAGAGGAAATATCCTTCTCATCTTCTTGTGTGTTATTAATACTAGAGTAATTTTTTTCCTTAATGGGTTGAAGGATGAAAGGGGTTAACAAAATGAAACATTCAGGATCGAATGGCAAGTTGAATGTTCGCGACATGATTCAAGAAAAGAAGAGTACCGTGAACATCAATTCTGTCATGGAAAAGTTCGTTCCGAAGTTTTTATTTGCCATTGCGGCAATATCAATATTCACCACAATTGGAATTGTCATCACGTTATTAACAGAAACAGTTAATTTCTTCAGGGATGTTCCATTTTTAGATTTCTTCACAGGAACAGAACTGAATCCAATCGGAAGAGAGCCGCAGTTTGGGGTACTGCCGCTGTTGACAGGAACGATTATATCTTCGGTAATCGCTATGTTTGTTGCTATACCGGTAGGCTTGATGTCTGCTGTATATCTAAGTGAGTATGCTTCAGAAAAAGTAAGAAGAACTTTGAAGCCAATTCTTGAAATCCTGGCTGGAATTCCGACAATTGTTTACGGATTCTTCGCCTTTACATTTGTGACTCCTCTACTAAGATCATTTATTCCTGCACTAGAGCCCACTAATATCCTCAGTCCAGGAATAGTAATGGGAATCATGATCATCCCGATGGTGGCATCTCTTTCTGAGGATGCTATGAGTTCTGTACCAAACTCAATGAGAGAGGGAGCACTTGCACTTGGTGCAACAAAACTCGAAGTCACTTGGAAAGTAGTTATTCCTGCTGCTATTTCTGGAATTATATCTTCCTTTGTACTTGGTATATCACGTGCGATTGGTGAAACAATGATTGTTACGATTGCATCAGGAAGTAACAAAAACTTCACCTTTGATATTACTCAATCCATGCAGACCATGACCGCATATATCGTGGAAGTAACCGGCGGGGAAGCAGCTGCCGGGACAACGATCTACTACAGTCTGTATGCAGTTGCAATGACACTGTTTGTATTCACGTTAATCATGAACTTGATTGCACAGTATATTTCTCGTAGATTCAGGGAGGAATATTAATTATGAAATATGTAGACGCAGAACAAGTACAAAAACAAATGGGAACACGCTTATTCAAGAATAAGCTCGCCAAGAATATATTTTTATTTTCAATTTTATTTGGATTAGTCGTATTGGTAACCTTGATCTATCGAGTTGTTGCTGATAGTATCGGATGGATTGATTTCGGATTTCTTTCAGGGAAGTTATCCGTTAACCCTGAAAAAGCTGGTATCCTAGGGGCCATCCTTGGAACAGTCTGGCTGATGATCGTCGTGGCACCAGTAACTATGTTCCTTGGTGTCGGTACCGCAATTTACCTTGAAGAATATGCAAAAGAAGGCAAGCTTAAGAGAATGATCCAGACAAATATCAGTAACCTTGCCGGTGTGCCATCCGTTGTATTCGGTATTCTTGGTTTGACAGTATTTGTTCGTATGGCAGACTTAGGTAATATTGTTTTAGCCGGAGGTTTGACGATGTCCCTCCTGGTGTTACCGATTGTAGTTGTAGCAAGTCAGGAAGCCCTAAGAGCAGTACCGCAATTTTTAAGGGAAGCTTCCTATGGAATGGGCGCTACGAAATGGCAGACTGTTAAGAATATCGTTTTGCCGACAGCTATTCCGGGTATTTTAACAGGTGTAATCTTAGCTTTATCTCGTGCTATTGGTGAAACTGCACCACTTGTCGTTATCGGTATTCCAGCGTTATTGATTCCTCTGCCAGATGGTGTTTTTGACAAATTTACCGTAATGCCGATGCAGATTTATTATTGGACAGTTGACTCTGCTTTGACAGACGAATACGCATATTTAGCAGCGGCTACGATTGTTGTATTGTTAATTGTATTGTTCGCTATGAACTCAATCGCCATCATTATCAGAAACAAGTTTCAGAAGAGATTTTAATCTTAGGAGGTTTTTTCAATGGCAGTAATTTCCGAGAACGATAAAAAAAGCAAAGTTACTTTAAATGAAGATAAAGGCAGCAGCCAAAAGAAAAATATTGTATATGAAACAAAAGATCTTAACCTTTGGTATGGAGAAGACAAGGCGTTAAAAAACATTAACCTTGCGATAAATGAAAATGAAGTAACAGCTATTATCGGGCCATCCGGTTGTGGTAAATCCACCTTCATTAAAACGTTGAACAGAATGGTTGAGCTGATTCCTGTTGTCCGCATTTCCGGAGAAATCAATTACAGAAACCAGAGCATCCTGGATAAATCCTTCACTGTTGAGGATTTGAGAACAAGAGTCGGAATGGTATTCCAAAAGCCAAACCCATTCCCGAAATCAATCTATGACAATGTTGCATACGGACCAAGAATCCATGGTATCAAGAATAAAAAGGTTCTTGATGAAATTGTGGAAAAAAGCTTACGTGGTGCAGCGATTTGGGATGAAGTAAAGGATCGTTTAAAAGAAAATGCTTATGGCCTTTCAGGTGGTCAGCAGCAGCGTCTTTGCATTGCCCGCTGTTTGGCAATCGAACCGGATGTCATCTTGATGGACGAACCAACCTCTGCCCTTGATCCCATTTCGACGTTGAAGGTAGAAGAACTTGTTCAAGATCTGAAAAAAGACTACAGCATCATTATCGTTACGCATAATATGCAGCAGGCAGCACGTATTTCAGATAAAACAGCTTTCTTCTTGAATGGGGAAGTCATCGAGTTCGATAAGACTGATACTATATTCTCGACTCCAAGTGATAAGAGAACAGAGGATTATATTTCAGGAAGATTCGGTTGATCATGAAAAAAATCCTTAGTTTTAGCTAGGGATTTTTTTCATATACCTTATATACTAAAAAGGTTTTCTAAAAGGAACGTTGTAAAGTATGGATGGTCAATCTATAATGAAACATAATACAAGCTATCGTTTAACATTATTTATTCGGAGGGGTACTCATGGCTAGAGGTCAATTTGATGAAAGTTTACAGGATTTACAGTCGAAATTAATGGAACTTGGCAGGCTTGCCAATAAGGCTCTTGAGGAAAGTATCAAAGCTCTTGAGGAGCAGGATATTGAAAAAGCATTAGAAATAATTGAGGATGATACGCACGCTGATTTACTTGAAGAAGAAATTAATGATATCGCCATTTTACTGATTGCTAAGCAACAGCCGGTCGCAACCGATCTTCGCAGAATCATTGTGACGATTAAAGTGGCTTCTGATATTGAAAGAATTGCTGACTTCGGAGTGAACATTGCTAAATCAACAATCCGCATCGGGAAGGAACCACTGATTAAGCCTATCCAAAATATTAAAAAGATGTACCAACTTACATCTAACATGATGAACCTTACGCTGGAATCATTTGTTGAAGAAGATGTTGTTAAGGCTAAAAAGATTGCTGACCTTGATGATGAAATTGATGATTTGTATGGTGAAACCATTAGAGAATTACTTACGTTGAATAAGCAAAAGCCAGAGTTCACGGATCAAATTACCCAGTTATCGTTCATCTGCCGTTATCTTGAGCGTTCTGCAGATCATGCAACGAACGTGGCAGAAGGTGTATTCTATCTGGTTAAAGGCAGACGTTTTGACTTAAATGCATAAACAAACTAAAAAAGGCAGCCTCGTTGGCTGCCTTTTAGTTTGTAATAAGTTTGGTTATCTCTACAAGAGTCATCTCAGAATGAAGCTTATATTCTCCGATTTGTACTTTATCGGCGAGGCCGCTATTAATCAGATAACTGTTCAAGTCACTGGCATTTTTGATGATTCCGCTGCTTTCCAACTCGTCCGCAATTTCTATCGGAGTCATTCCCGGTGTAACAGTCAGTGTAATTTCCTTCCTAGTTACATCGTCAGCAGCTTCGTCCTCTTTATCTTCTTTTGTACTCTTGCTTTGTGTCAAAGTCTCTATCTGTTTTTGTAAATCGGAAATTTCATCTTTCTGTTTCTTTGCTTCTTCCTGATCAAGGACTACGTATCCTTGATCTTCCAAGCGTTTTAATGGATCAGATTTTTCATCTTCAAAATATGAAAAAAGAAGGAGGATAATGGCAGAAAGAAATATCCCGGTTGCTAGAGCTCTTGTGCTTTGTTTGTTCATGGATACTCCTTTCAGACGCTCTTATCCTTGATAATATCTTGAACTTCAGCTATTGGCAAAGCTGATTGCCTGGCGATCTGTTCTAAGTTCATACCTTGGGAATGGAGAGCCAAAACCTGATTTTTTACAATTTCATGTACCTTCTTTTTAGGCCGCGCTGCCGGGAGGGGCTGAAAAATTGGCGCTTCATCCATCAAAAGCTCTTCTTCAAGAACCTTAAGCCTTTTCTTTAATGTGTAATTTTCCTGAAGGAAATTCATCGAAAGCTCTTCCAACTCTTTTTCCAAAGTTCTATAGCGGTCTTTCTGAAAAAAAGAAAGGATAAAAAGCAAGGCGGATAGCGAGAACAGGCTGATGATTACAGTTGTCATAAATTCACCTCAAATGAGTTTGCTACCTATTATTTATAGCATAGATTTGCTGATTTCTCTAGGTAATGCAGCAGATTATGCGTAAATAAGAACAGCTGTCATCAGGACTTCTTACCTTTAACTTGGATGAGTAATGGAAGTTACCAGTTTCCATAAGGGAATGGATAGCCATTTCCCGGACTGAGGGTTCGAGCGTTACGTGTGAGCGGCGTGCCAGTGGGCATTTAACATTGGTCTTACCATTCCCGTTGATTCTGCAGGTGGTGATGCAACTTCCCCTTCAATCATCATGCATTTAATAAATATTTCTCATTTGAAGAACCCACATCCTTTACTAAACCTTCCTATAATACTAACAAGAACCTCCGTTTTTCACATAGCTCCATTAAAAAACATGTCGTTTTCCGTTGCTGACCTTGTGGGAAGGTCAATAAATCAACAGAAAACGAATTTTTTTTGCACTTCTTTCATTGTCTTAATGCATAATAGCAAAATGCGACAAAATGCGTTTATTGTAGGTTTTTGCCCTTGGTGATACGATTAAATAGACGAATAAATATTGTAACCATTGCATATAAACCAAAAATTATCTCAGGGGTGAACGTAATGCTTGAGCAAATTATCCAATACCGAAGACAAGGCCTATCTTTTAGAAAAATCGCTAAAGAAATGAACACAACAGTCGGAAAAGTACAGTACCAATGGGTCAAGTATCAAAGAACGCTGGACACGGCAAAGTCTGTTGTTGCGGCCGCCTCCGAGAAGACCGAAGAGAAGATTGAAAAGGAGCAAAAGCCAAAGCCTAAGAGGCAGGGTAAATATAAAGGCAGGGTCTCTCTAAAAAAAGATGTCCTCAAGCCTCTAAAAGCGGAATTGACAGTGATGTTTTCAGATTCCACGAGAATATTGTGTTACTGGGATATCCCTGGTTCGATTGTGAAACAAGTAAGAGAGTTTCAAGGTCTTAATGAAGATCAATTCCACTATTGCCTGAGAGTATTTGATATCACTTCAATATCATTTAACGGTCATAATCATCATAGTCATACAGACATCATCCTGCATCCCCAATCCTCCCATTGGTTCGTCAACAGCCTTAAGCCAAACCGTGCTTATTGTGTGGAGTACGGAATAGTCGAAGAGAACGGGCGGTATACAGGAATCACACGATCCAGTGTGTTTCATACACCAAGAACCGGGCATCACCAGGACTACCATCACTTGCAGGCGCTCCATAAATTTGAAGAGGGTATAGCAAAGAAACCTCAATGGGTAGAGCACGTAAGTACATATTCATACTATATAAAGAATTAGGAGGAAGTCATGGAAAAGGTATCCGTTTTGATCTTATCTAATACAGTTTCCCTATTCCCTTCAGATATTAAACAAAGTCCAGAACACATGTATCAATTAATGAGTGAGTGCCTGGGGGTGATGAAAAAGGGGCAGGAGTATCCGGGTATTGCCTACGTTGTAAATCCGCTGGTTATCGATTGGCTCTCTGAAGATGCAGCAAAAGGACACATTGAACAATTTTTCATGACTTCCATGCAGGAAAGCAGAAAAGGAGACAATCGTAATATTGAAGAGTTGTATTCCGCATGGATGAATATTCATCGTGACATACCTACCGCACTTAACATGCTCCAGGAACAAGGAAGTCTGACGATCATTCCATCCACCGTGGTTAATTTTCCGGTTACCCATCTAATCACAGGCTGGGGTATACATTTGCTCCTTCAACAATCAATACAGCTTTATAATCAACATTTCCAAAAAGCAGCCAAAGGGTTTTGGCTCCCTAAATGTGCCTATACTCCAGGTATCGATCTCTTCTTAATGAAACATGGAATACAATACTCGTTTATTTCCAGATCCACATTTGAATACAGTGAGAAAGACGAGGTGACCGCTTCTGTCTTAAGGACTCCTCGAGGCATGCGGCTGATTCCGGTCAATCTGCAGACGAATAAGCACCATATTGTCGTTAATGGTGATGGTGTTGAAGGACTGGATCAATATATTGTAAACCTGCAAAATAACGGTTTTAAGCTGCAGCCTTTTAATGAAGAAAACCATCTGACGGAACGAGGGGCATTGACTAGAGCAGGATTTGGTTTCATGGGGATGGAACAAGGTGAGGTCATCCTCCCAGATAAGGCTCTTGTTCATATGCGGGAACTGCATATGATGGAGACAACCCTGAAAGACCTAACCTCTTCCACATCCCATGATTCGAAGGTTCTTCAACAGTTGATCAGAGAATGGATATCCAGCCTCCATCATCTTCAAGCGAAGCATGAGCTGAATTCCACGAGTTTACAAGCATTCAGGGAGCTGAGCCAACTCAAGAGTGAGCTGGATAACAGCCACCTGCTCCAATATAGGGAAAGTCTTGAATATCTCCCTATTGAGCTTCCAGAAAAATCAGCGGGAGAAGAAACACCTTCTTCAACTAAACAACAGACAGTGCTGCTTCTTTCATGGGAATATCCCCCAAACATTGTAGGCGGGCTTTCCAGGCATGTGCATGATCTATCAAAGTCCCTAGTTAAAAAAGGGTGTAAAGTAATCGTACTTACTGCTTCGACGGACAGTGTCCCTGATTATGAAGTGGATGAAGGGGTTCATGTTTACAGAACCGGTCCTCTTCATCCGATGGAGGAAGATTTCCTGCATTGGGTTTTCCAGCTGAACCTCTCATTCATCGATAAAGCAAGTGAGATTATGGCAAAAGAACAGATTGATCTTATACATGCACATGATTGGATAGTTGGAAAATCAGCAGCTATGTTGAAGGATCATTATGGAGTTCCTTTAGTGACAACCTTACATGCTACAGAATATGGCAGAAACCAAGGGATTTTTACTAATCTCCAGCAGCGGATTCACGAAGAAGAAAGGAGACTGGTGGCTGCCTCCAATCAAGTGATCCTCTGCAGCGATCATATGAAAGAAGAGCTCGCACAGCTTGAGCCGAGGAAGAATTTAGCGGTGTCTATCATTCCTAATGGAGTCAACCTTCAAAATGTATCTCAGGACAACTATGGTCCAATAAGAGAGTCCCTTGAAGGGAAGAAGTATTACTTCTCTATAGGGAGAGTGGTTCATGAAAAAGGATTTGAAACGATTATTGAGACAGCAGAACGGATCAATAAGGAGAGAGAGATTCATTTTGTCATTGCCGGTAAAGGTCCGCTTTTAGAACAGTATCGTCTTCAGGTTAAGGAGAAAGGGTTGGAAGAGTTCGTTCACTTTTTAGGGTTTGTAAGTGATTCTGAGCGTAACGCTCTCCTTTTTCAAAGTGAAGCAGTTATTTTCCCGAGTATCTATGAACCTTTTGGCATTGTAGCCCTTGAGGCAATGGCAGCGGGAAAAGCAGTAATCGCTTCGAAAACAGGTGGGCTTAAATCATTGGTTGAACATGGCTACGCAGGACTGCTCTTTGAACCGGGCAATGCGGAAAGCCTTAAGTCTTGCCTCATGAACCTAGAGGAAACTTGCGGACTGAAAAAAAGCATGGGAGAAAACGGATATAAAGTGGCAGAAATGATGTTCAGCTGGGAACGGATTTCAAAGCAAACCCTCGAGGTTTATGAGGAATTGACCCTTCAACATAAAGTGGAAGGCGCAAGCTTATGAAAGCGGTCATTCTGGCAGGCGGCAAAGGGACCCGGTTGAAGCCCTATACCCTTTCAGTACCAAAGCCTATGGTCACTATCATGAATAAGCCTATTCTCGAATACAATATTGCTCTGCTTAAAGAAAATGGTATTACATCCATCATGATTACAACCTGTTATAAAGCTGAAAAAATTTCCGAGTACTTTGGTGACGGAAGTAAATTTGGTGTGAACATTACCTACTTTCAAGAAGATCTGCCGCTGGGAACTGCTGGAGGAGTTTTTGAGTCCAGTAGTTACCTTGATGAAACGTTTGTCGTTATAAGCGGAGATGCTTTTACAAGCCTCTCTCTGCAGGATGCCATCCAATTTCATCAGAAGAAAGGCTCTCCGTTGACTATTGTAGGGAAAGAAATGGAGAATCCAATCGGTTATGGAGTATGCAAGATAGACGCAGAAGGAAAGTTGATTGAATTCGCGGAAAAACCAGAATCCAGGGAATTTAACAGTAATCTAATCAACACTGGGATTTACGTGATTCAACCCGATTTACTGAAAAAGTACCGATTTGAGGGGAGTACAGACTTCAGCAGGGATGTGTTTCCCAGGATGATTAGAGAACGGGATAGCATTTATGTGTTTGAAACGGAAGATTACTGGCGGGATATCGGCAATCCAGAACAATATAAGCTGGCGAGGGAAGATTACCTTAATGGGAAAATGAGAGAAAAGGCAGGGGCTGGTTCTATAGAAGAACGTAGTAGTGTGAAAGCAGGATTTGAGAGTACCCTTAACTACCTGACCCGAATGATGGTCTCCTGCCCCGATCATCAAAAGCAGCAGATAATAAGTAAACTGGTGGAAGAACAAAGAGAAACGCCGGTCCTGAATCTTGATGGAGTCCTGATTTCCCACAGTGTTGGCGGCTGGACCAGAATCATTGACAAGCCAAGCAATGGGTTTATCATCTACTCAAATGCAGAACGCAGAAATCTTGCCAAGGAATTTGCGGGTTATTACTTTAATAAAATAAAACAATGGCAAAGGGTGTAGAGAGGAAGATGAAAACTAATTTATCACATGCCCAAACGTATAACAGTCCTGTCAGTCGTTTTCATTATGAGATTTTTGCATGGTCCCGGGAGAATAACAGAATAGAATCAAAGCAACTTTCAAACTTCTCCAATTGGAAAGATTTTAATTATGTGGTTAAAGAAGAAACATTTACGGAAGGCAGTATCCTCAGCTTTTCAGTTGAAAACAAGATGAGGGTCCATCGCCGATTGAAAATTTTCTTCCTTTTAGATTGGAGAACAGATGGGAAGGAGCGAATCAGTATCATTTCACCTGATAATCATCCGGTATATCATTATTCTTCGACTAAGCATTCTTTGGTGGACTACCAAGTGAATAACGGCAGTGGCCTAATCAGAAGGTCGGTGTACCCGCTTTCGGATAAAGGAATCTTCCATTGGAAAGAGACGTTGAGAACAGGATCGATTCCATACCAGCCTCTTTTGAAAGGAGCTGCCCTGACTGTGGTTTGTTTTGATTTATTGTTTACTCCCTTGCAGAAAATCCAGGGCCATGTATTAGGGGTTGAAGCAGAAACCAAGGAAGATTTACGAAATTTACACAAACACTTGAAAAACAGACTAGCATTTCATCGGAAAAAGTGATATTATAGAAAAGTCGTATGAACAGATGAAGATAGCTAAGTTTGGAGGGAAATAAACAATGCGTGTAAACATTACTTTAGCTTGCACAGAATCAGGTGAGCGTAACTATATTACTACGAAAAACAAGCGTAACAACCCAGACCGTTTAGAGCTAAAAAAATATTGCCCTAGACTAAAAAAAGTTACATTGCATCGTGAAACAAAGTAAGCAGCCGGGATTTTTCCTGCTGCTTTTTTTGTACCTGAAAAATGATAAAAGAGGTGCAGTCTATATGGACAAGAAAGAGTTGCGTCAAGAACAGAAGGCTCTGCTGTCTTCTTTAGAAAGGCATGTCTATGAACATAAATCTTTTCTTATTGCCAAAAAGTTGTATGAAACGGATGATTGGAAATCGTCAGGGACCATTGCCGTTACCGTTTCAAACTTTCCTGAAGTGGATACCTGGCAGATCATTCGAAGAGGATGGGAAGAAGGGAAACGAATGCTGGTGCCCAAATGTGTGCCGGAGGAAAATAAGATTGAGTTTTATTACCTTGAATCTTTTGCCGGATTGGAAAAAGTATTCTATGGTTTGTGGGAACCATCACCAAAGAAGAATGTCCTTGCTGATTCAGCTGATATTGACCTGGTTATTGTACCAGGTCTGGCTTTTATGAAAAACGGTTACAGACTGGGGTTTGGCGGAGGTTACTATGACCGGTTTCTGGAACATTATCACGGGAGGACCCTTTCCTTGGCTTTTCAGGAACAGTTAATTGAGGCAGTTCCTGTCGAGGAATATGATATTCCGGTCGCTGCAATAGTCAGTGAGGGAGTTGTAATGAAGTGTGAATAATCCCGCATTCCTATTTCTGTTCATTTTAATAGTGAGCGTTGCAGGCTGGAAGACAAAAAATTTGAGTGTCAGTGGAAGTCTGGCGGCCGTAATGACCGGAACGGCGGTCGCATCAGCTTTCGGTTGGCGGGGGCTGTTCGTACTGGGCGTCTTTTTTGCAACGTCCAGTTTTTGGTCCAAATTCCGAAGCGCTGACAAGTCAGATATAGAGTTGAAACTAGCCAAAACTGCCAAAAGAGATTGGCAGCAGGTAATCGCCAATGGCGGGAGTGCTATGGTGTTTGCTCTTTTGTACAGCTGGACAAACGACATAAGTTATATGGCCGCGGCCTTTGCTGCACTGGCTGCAGCCAATGGCGATACCTGGGCCTCGGAAATAGGCCCTTTAAGCAAAGGTAATCCCGTGTCGGTAAAGACTTGGAGAAGGGTAGAGAAGGGCACATCAGGAGCTGTTTCATGGGTGGGAACTTCAGCAAGCTTCGCTGGTGCTTTCATAATTGCTATATTTTCCGTGGGATTGTTTCAGGGTTTAGGCTTAAAGGCCGGAGTCTTGATCGTTTTTACTGGATTTCTTGGGAGTATTGTCGATACCCTGCTTGGAGCTTTTCTTCAGGTAGAATATCAATGCCCGCGCTGCGGACTGGTAACAGAGGCAGCAGTTCACTGTGGGATGAAGTGTGAAAAGACAAAAGGGGCATATGTCGTAAACAATGAATTTGTGAACTTTTCGGCCAGCTTTATTGCAGGTACAGTGACAGCCTTATTAATGTAAAGAAAGATAAAATCATCTGCTGAGGAACAATATCAACCTGGTTAACTTTAATATAAAAAGTTTCGAAAAAGTAGTAATCTTCATAAAGTTAGAGAGCTATTGGTTGAAGCGGAGCCGCGTATCTAATAACCCATAAGCTTCACGGGATACGGAACGAGCTTTATAGAAAAATTAATGCAGGAGAGGATAAAATTTCAGTAAGGTACACAATATAGAACAAGGAGGGTGATTGCTATGAACGGAATCATAAAATGGATCATCATTGCCAGCTTTGTTTCTGTATTTTACCAATACCGTTATAAGCTATTAAATGTTTTACTTGGGAATTTTACAATCCGGAGGCTGGTGGTCAGGGCGACTATGAGTCTGCCTTGGCTTCGTTCGAAATTCCTGAATACGGCATTTCGTTAAGAGAAAACTGCAGCAATAAGAAGGATGTTCACCATGAATAGCGGTTACATTTCCCAAGCAGCTGGTTGTCTGTGGAATTGGTGCCGTCTATTGAATGTGAACATCTTTTTTTTACGCCAGTTTTCGGGCAGGTGGGGCTTTTATGGGAATTTTACTTTTGCAAGTGTAGGTTTATTGCAGCGGAGTCACGCCCTTGGAGTGGAAAGGTCAATTGACCATTATTATATGAATTTAACATTGCTTTATTTGCCCGAATTACTCAACCATTCCTTTTGTTAATTAGATGTTTGCAATTCAAAACAAAACCGTTATTAAAGAAGAATCCTTTTTTATTTATGACAAAAGGGCTTCAGATAACCATATGCCTTTACTTTTGAGCCGGATGGTGATTAAGTAGAAGAAAGTCAAAATTATGAAAAAAGGCAGAGGAGAATTGTTGAACACCAACCTTAACTATTTATTCTGGAAAATGGCACACTATCTAATAGTAGAAAAAGGGTTCCGCATCATAAATATGTCCCAGGATCAGCAGCAGTTATGGCTGGAAAATCCATCATATAAACAGGCGCCTGTCATAAGACTGCTGCGTCATGACCTTGATTGGGGCAGCAAGATGAAGCGGGACGTTCATTTAACAGCTGTTAATGGAGAAAAAATTCGAAAAGCCCTGAAGAAAAACAAGTTGTTCCTTAAAAATTTTTATATAAGCGCTTATCCGCCAGTGGATGATTATGAAGCATTGACTTCGGAAACAGTGACTCTTCCGCAGGCACCTAAGACAACTGTCCAGTCATCAATCATTACTTGGGATGATCACCAGACCGGTGTCCGGGAATTATCGGCGCCATTTAGTGAGGAGAAGATTTGGGAAATTAAAGAACATATAGAAGAGATCGAAGTGCATGCTTTAAAAGAAAGTGTATTATCTTTTGCGGCTCATAAAGCAAAAGAGGAAAAATCGCTTTTCTCGAGAGGCAAACCATTTTTCACTTATATCTTCATTGCTCTTCAGCTTGTGATTTTCTTTGTTATGGAGATGGCGGGCGGCACACAGAATACAGAGAATTTAATTAGATTTGGTGCAAAATATAACCCGTTAATAGTCGATGGTGAGTGGTGGAGATTTTTCACCCCGATGGTGATTCATATCGGATTTCTTCACTTATTAATGAATACATTTGCACTATATTTTCTAGGCACTGCTGTCGAACGGATATTTGGCAATGCAAGGTTTCTGTTAATTTATATCTTTGCCGGTTTCAGCGGTACCTTAGCAAGCTTCGTCTTTACTAATTCATTATCTGCAGGGGCAAGTGGTGCAATATTCGGATGTTTTGGGGCGCTGCTGTACTTTGGCACTGCACATCCAAAGATTTTCTTTCGTACAATGGGCACCAATATTCTGGTGGTCATCGCAATCAATCTAGCTTTCGGCTTTACGATCCCAGGAATAGATAATGCCGGACATATCGGAGGTCTCGCAGGCGGGACCCTTTCAGCGGCTATCGTTCATTTACCCCGGGCTAAGAGACGGGGAATGCAGATGAGCGCATTGTTGCTGGCTTTAACGGTCATTCCTCTATTTCTTTGGTATGGGTACCAAAATGGACCTGTATTTTCAGACCCTTCCATCAATAACGCCGAGGCACAGCAGCTATTGAATGATGGTGACATGGAAGGTGCCTCCTCCATTCTTGAAGATATGATTGAGGACGATGAAGGAAACGCTCATACCTACTTCTTATATTCAATCGTCAAGATCAAGAATGAGCAATATGCCGAAGCTGAAACGATGCTAAGGAAGGCACTGGACCATGAAGGTGACTTCCCTGAGGCGCATTATAATCTAGCACTTCTCCTTGAAGAAAGAGGAGAAGTGGGAGAGGCCAAAGGGCACGCGGAAAAAGCTTACAGGCTTCAACAGGGTAATGAACAATTCAAAGAATTATATGACCGGATGAAAAATTATTGAACAGGGAATTTTTGCTTAAGCAATGCGGGCTCGCCCTCTTTTGTTGTCAGGAGGACGAGCAAATCCCCTGTTTTTGGCTCGATTAAGATAAGAGGCATTGAACTGTCTATCGAATCAACGGTCTTTCCAGAGTTTAATTTGATGCCAAGAAAATAATTTTTATAAAGCCCTTCCCATAAATTCCCCACAAGGTCATTCCATTGATCGCTCCTGAATCCTTCCGGTGGCGAGCTGCTGTAATCCGGCAGGTTAACCAACGGGATTTGTAAATAATCTTTTCCTTCTATATTAAATTCTTTCATTGCCCTTTCCCAGTTATACTGCAGCTGCTGGTTTGCCACTTTATCCAAAATTGATTTCCATTCTTCCTCGGCGGAAGTGTCCGGTTTTCTGAATGAACTTAAGGGACTGAAATTAGAATCGATAATATAAAGTTCATCTTCTGACATACTTTGGGCGCTTGTATAATTGTCCTCATTGTCATGAATTTCTGAGTAATGAAAAGAAATCGCCTGCAGAAGGCTGCTCTCTTTTCCCTGGGCAGTTTCCTCTTCGACAATTCTGTCTGTATTTTGCTCCCATTCACTCATTTTGGCTTTTAGTCTTCCATTAAAATAAAGAAATCCTATATCTTGTCTTAAATATGCGTCTTGGTCCAGGACGGAAGCGATTTTCCAATTCACTTCATAGGAGCCGTTTACCTTTTTATCATTAAGGGTTAAAAGTGTATTGGCTGACTGGTACTGTGCTTTCTCATTCAAAGGAAAAAAAATGATGCTCTCCCTTGCAGGGGGATTCTCCCACATAAGAAACCACCATGCAAGAATGAGGCCAGTGAATCCTATTAATATATGTATCAAAAATTTTCCCTTCACATAGTTCACCCACTTAATCAGGTTTGTCCCGTCTAATGTCATTCTATGAGAAGGCCAAAAATATTATGTTCATAATGTATGAATTTAAAAGCCGCTGTCTAGGATGATGAATATGGATATTTTAAGCGGACATCGTCAATGAATCAGTCTGAAAGCAGGTACCTCATAGGGAAGTGAGCTGACGAAGTTGACAAGTTTTGTATATAGAATGAGGTGAAGTGACTCGTGACAGATAAGAAGAAGCCGGTTTCTCCTTCCCTTAAGGAGAATACGGATTACCTTAAAGAATTGCTTGCGGTGGACAAGAGCTTTGACGTTATACAGTTGGACTTGTTTTATGCAGGAAGAAATATGGCCATGTATCTGGTAGATGGTTTCGTAAAAGACGATATTATGCATTACCTGATGAGGCTGTTGGCTGACCTGGATGAAGAACAGCTTGACGGGGATACCCTGCAAAAATTGATGAAAACCTATATTCCCTATGTGGAAGTAGAAGAAACGGATGATTTGAACAATGTGGCGGACATGGTACTTGCCGGTCCGACAGCCTTAGTAGTGGATGGGATAGACAAGGTCATTTTGATTGATGCAAGGACCTATCCAGTCAGGGGACCGCAAGAGCCGGACATGGAAAGGGTTGTACGGGGCTCCCGGGATGGTTTTGTAGAAACCCTGGTGTTCAATACCGCCTTAACCCGGAGAAGAATCAGGGACCGGTCATTGAGGATGGAGTATTTACAAATTGGCAGAAGGTCGAAAACAGATATCGTGGTTTGTTATTTAGAAGATATAGCTGACCCGGAATTAGTGGAAAAAATTAAAAATGATTTATCGAAGGTGGATACTGACGGCCTTCCGATGGGGGAAAAGACATTGGAAGAATTTATTTCAGGGAGGCACTGGAACCCCTACCCTATGGTCAGGTATACAGAAAGACCCGATACGGCAGCAGCCCACTTATATGAGGGGCATGTCTGTATTATCGTCGATGGTTCCCCAAGTGTGTTGATCACCCCGACAACATTCTGGCACCATTTGCAGCATGCGGAAGAATACCGAAACAAACCGATGGTAGGGGCTTATCTGAAACTGGTTCGATTTTTCGCTGTCTGGGCATCAATTTTTCTGCTTCCTTTATACTATCTGTTTGCTGTCCAGCCGGATCTGCTTCCACCGGCAATTGATTATATCGGTCCGGATGATGCAGGGGAAGTGCCGCTTATTTTTCAGTTCCTTATCGTGGAGATAGGCATAGATATGCTAAGGATGGCTGCCATCCATACACCAACCTCCCTGGCAACCGCACTCGGACTTGTGGCAGCACTGATGATTGGACAGGTGGCGGTCGAAGTCGGCCTGTTCGTCAATGAAGTCATCCTGTATCTTGCAGTAGCTGCAATTGGAACTTTTTCCACCCCAAGCTATGAATTAAGCCTGGCTAACCGCATAGTCCGTATTGCATTGTTAATTGCAACTGCCGTCTTTGGTATATATGGATTTGTTATCGGCGTTACCATATGGATCTTGCTGCTGTCCAGAATCAAGTCTTTTGGTGTTCCCTATATGTGGCCGTTTATACCGTTCAATCTTCGTGCCATGAGAGATGTACTATTGAGATCGCCTATGCCTTTAAAGAATAGACGTCCAAGATTTCTTAATCCACAAGACCCGGATCGTTGATCGGAGCATTAAGTTTGAAAGGTTCAGTGATTGTGAAGAAAATCAAAAGCTATATGATAATAATAGAGTGGAGGATGAAATCACAAAGATTTCGTCCTTTTTTTCTGGCGAGGCTGCTTAAAACCCTTAAACCTGTCCGTTCACTCATAAAGTGACTGACCAATGGATATGTCGCTATATATTCAGGGTACTCAGGTTACAATGAGTGTGTTTTGCCATAAAACACACTATTATAGAAGAGGATTATGAAGTTAGAGGTAAGATTAGTCGAAAATCAGCTTAAAAAATCGTTTCGTTACCAAAAAAAACAAAAAGGGATGATCTGAGTCCAAGTAGAACTTTGTCTAAACCCGTGAATATCTCCCACTGCCACGGATTTTCTTGAGAAGAGAATGACTTTATTTTATACTGTAAGGGTTAGCAAAGCTTGAAAGACGGTGCTTCTAATGAAAAACATGTATGATGTTCAGCAAATGTTAAAAAAGTATGGAATATTTATTTACTTAGGTGACCGTATGGCGGATTTGGAAATGATGCAGGAAGAAGTGAGAGAGTTGTATCAAACAGGGCTGATCAGTCCAGCTGATTTTCAGACGTCCATATTGATTCTTCGAAGTGAATTGTCGAAAGAAAATAATAAATAGAGAAACAGGGTGAATATAATGGCGGACAAATGGCTTGTAGGTGTAGATTTAGGAGGAACAACAACTAAGCTGGCCTTTATTAGTTTATACGGTGAAATAGTACATAAGTGGGAGATTCCTACCGATACTTCTGAGAATGGAAAGAATATTATTGTCGATATCGCAAAATCAATCGACCATCATCTTGAAGAACTGGGAGAACCAAAAGATAAGCTCAAAGGTATAGGAATGGGTGCGCCCGGACCGGTGGATATGGAAAGCGGTATCATCTATGAGGCGGTCAATCTTGGGTGGGAGAAAAATACACCCCTGAAAGACTTGCTCGAAGTTGAAACAGGTCTTCCGTGCGTCATTGATAATGATGCTAACTGTGCTGCATTAGGTGAAATGTGGAAGGGTGCAGGTAATGGCGCAAAGGATATCGTTGCTGTTACGTTAGGAACCGGTGTCGGCGGCGGTGTTATCACGAATGGTGATATAGTTCACGGTGTAAGAGGGGCGGCAGGTGAAATAGGTCACATTACCGTGGTGCCAGAAGGCGGATTTCAATGTAACTGTGGTAAAACGGGATGTCTTGAAACGGTGGCTTCTGCTACCGGGGTTGTACGCCTTGCTCTAAAAGCATTGGATGAAAGCGAGGAATCCTCATCCCTTCGCTCAATTGTGGAATCTGATGGAATAATAAGTGCAAAACAGATTTTTGATGAGGCCCGCAACGGAGATGTTCTTGCTGTATCCATCGTTGATCAACTTGCTTTTTATTTAGGCCTTGCACTTGCGAATCTGGGGAACGCCTTGAATCCGGACAAAATTGTCTTGGGCGGAGGTGTATCGAAAGCCGGGGAAGTACTTCTCAATCCGGTTGATAAATACTTTAACTCATTTGCATTCCCGACAGTTGCTTCCTCGACAGCCATTTCCATTGCTACCCTGGGCAATGATGCTGGTGTCATTGGTGCTGCCTGGCTTGTAAAAAACAAAATGGGTTAACTTTCATACAAACAAATAAAACATATCGAAAGTGCTGACCATGCTCAGCACTTTTTTTTATGGCTCTTTTCTAAAACTTTGTTGATATTTACTATGAAATCCAACAGATATAGCCATAATTTACAAGGGTCACCCTGTTAAACACGAAAGAAAAGAGCTAATTACCTTGTTCAGTTAGAAAAGCCCTTTTATCCAAGGGAAAAATCCGGCACTTTGGACTTTTCCGATAGCAGCAATCTATACGGATACAGCCTTTTTTACTTGAGATGGATAACGTTAACTGTATTATTCCCGTCTGGTTTCAGTGCCCGTAGCTACATATCCGCTGGAACGTAAAGCTCGCATTTTTCTCTTGAACCCTTTGCCTGTCTAAGCTAAACAAGGTGCTTGTGCTTTGGAGGTCTGTAAACTTTAAAGAGTTTCCTTAATTTATATTCTAATTGAGTAATTGAAGTAAATCCTATTGACGTGGTATTTCGGTTCTCGCTGAGGTTGTATGAGTGCCTAGGAAAAAAGGAGTGTTTTCAACGGACGGCCGGTGCAGTCATTTGCAAAATGGAATAAATTTGCTCTGGCTCATTACCCGTAAAAGGAGTATCATGGTGAACAATCATCTATTCAGAGTTAAAGATAACACTTTTGAATAATGATTAAATATTGGTCACAAATACCGTCATAATATTGCTGCAGGTGGTCATACTATTTCAAATATGTCGGAAAAAGTGAACAGGCTCCATGAGAGTCTTTGCAGGGCCGTGAAAAAATAGCAACGCCTTTTAACCTGGGCCTTTAGTATGGTCCTGGAAAAAATAAAGATTATTTGAAACTTTTACAGGTTTGGCTCGTCTTATATAAGGGAAATGAAAATCACCCCAATATATCAGTCTAAACTGTCTAAATTAACTTACAATTGACGGAATGTAAAAAAAGTATTAAGATATTGATTGATTATCAGAAGGATAAGTCAATATCTTCCATTAGAAAGCTGTTGCGTAAATAATCGCAGCAAGGAGGTAAAAAATGAAGAACGTCAGACTGCCTAAAGTATCACTAGTCATTATTGCTTCAGTGTTACTATGGCTAAAAACGTATATTGTCTATCAAACTAGTTTTGATATTAAGATTGAAAATGTCATGCAGGAATTTATTTTGTTTATAAACCCATTAAGCTTCCTGCTGTTTGTCTTTGGGGTAAGCTTGTTTATGAAAAATGAAAAGTCGAGGGTAAGGTATATCCTGTCAGCAAGTTTCATTCTTTCCTTTGTACTTTACGGAAATGTCGCCTTTTACCGATTCTTTGATGACTTCCTTACTCTGCCTGTATTGATGCAGACAAGCAACTTTGCAGACCTTGGCACAAGCGCAGGCGAAATCGTTAATTGGTCAGACTCACTATATTTCATTGATACAGTAATTCTCGCCTTGCTCGTGAAGTTTAAGCCTTCCACCTTTGAAGTGAATACGTTCAGCAGGGTGAATAGAAGAGCTTACTTCTTTGTGGCGATTGCCCTTACTTTCTTCAACCTTGGTCTTGCCGAGGCAGAAAGGCCGCAGCTCTTAACACGTACCTTTGACAGAGAGATTCTTGTGAAAAATATCGGAACATATAATTATCACATCTATGATGCATTCCTTCAGTCCAAGTCATCAGCACAACGTGCCCTTGCTGACGGAAGTGAACTTGCTGACATTGATAATTATGTACGTGCAAGTCATGCCAATCCGGATAGTGAAATGTTTGGTGCTGCAAAGGGAAAGAATCTCATTGTGGTTTCCTTGGAATCACTGCAAACTTTCCCGATCAACAACACGATGAACGGGGAAGAGGTAACTCCTTTCTTGAATGAGTTCATCAAAGACAGTTACTACTTTGAGAATTTCTATCACCAAACACAGCAGGGAAAGACATCAGACTCCGAATTTATCCTGGATAACTCGCTTTATCCGTTGAATCGCGGTGCTGTGTTCTTTACCCACTCAGGAAATGAATATCAGTCAATGACAAAGCGTTTGGATGAGGCTGGATATTTTACATCTGTGATGCATGCTAACAATAAAAGTTTCTGGAACCGTGATATCATGTATGGTTCTCTTGGCTATGATAAGTTCTATTCAATGACGGAGTATGAAATATCGGAAGAGAACTCCGTAAACTGGGGAATGAAAGATACACCATTCTTCCTTCAGTCAGTTGAGCACATGAAGCAGATGGAGAAACCTTTCTTTACAAAAATGATTACGTTGACAAACCATTATCCTTTCTACCTTGATGAAGAAGATAAGTACATTGATGAGTTTGACTCAAACTCAGGGACTTTAAATCGTTACTTCCAAACAGTACGTTATATGGACGAAGCGGTGAAGAACTTTATTCAAGAGCTGAAAGACACCGGTATATATGATGATTCAGTGATCGTTATGTATGGTGACCATTATGGCATTTCTGAAAATCATAATGTGGCTATGAGTAAATACCTTGGAAAAGAAGTCGATCCATTTGTACACACGCAGCTTCAGCGCGTGCCTTTAATCATCCATATTCCTGGAGAAGAAGGAAAAACCTTATCCAAAGTAGGAGGTCAAATTGATCTTCGTCCTACGATTCTTAATTTGCTTGGAATCGACACCAAAGGAGATATTCAATTTGGAACAGATTTGTTCTCAAAGGATCATGAAGACTTGGCTATCTTAAGAGATGGCAGCTTTATTACCAAGGACCATGTCTATACTGAAGGCGAGTGTTATAACAAAGAAACCGAACAGCCTGACGACATGACATTCTGTGAGCCATATATTGAACGAACTCAACAAGAGCTGAATTATTCAGATGAAATTATTTATGGAGATTTGCTTCGCTTCTACGAACAGAAGAATGACGCGATTTCTCCTGAAAAAGATTAGGATCTGATCTTAAAGCCTGCGGTTTAGCCGCAGGCTTTTCCTAATGAATAATAGGCTGCTTGCCAGGTGAAGTGAACTCAGGGCCGCCTATTCATGAGAGTGTTACCTTCACTTGGGTTTTTATGCTGGTATCTAAAACAGGGCTTTTTTCTTGTCATCAATCACTTTTTACAACATACATGTAGTAAGAGAGTGTGATTACAGGAGGAATGAACAATGGAAGTAAGAGTCCGAAGAGGCGATACGTTTTATTACTATAGTCAGTTGTTTTATCTTCCCCTTCCGTTGATTTCTGAATCAAACCCGCAAATAAGCAGCAGTGCCTTACAAATCGGTCAAAGGGTAAGGATCCCCGGATTTTATGTCGGACAGTATACGATTCAATCAGGTGATTCATTCTGGGAAATTGCAAGAAGAAGGAACCTTGCCGTTGATGCGCTGCTGCTCGTGAATCAAGGATTGAACCCTAATGCTCTGCAGGCAGGGACGGTAATCAATGTCCCGCTTAGAATAACGCGACCTGTTATTGCTGGGCAGCAGGCTTATTCTTTTGAGATAATGGAGAGAGATATCAATCGTTTGAAATATGCATTTCCTTTTGTAAGAGTCAATCAGATAGGCAAGAGTGTGTTGGGGAAACCGCTTTATGAAATCCTCATTGGAAACGGTCCGAAAAAAGTTCATATAGACGCATCTTTTCATGCGAATGAGTGGATCACTACACCGATTTTAATGAGGTTCATGAATGAGTACCTACTATCATTGGTCAATCGTGGAGCGATCAGAGGGGTTGTCACAGAACCTTTGTACAATACCATTACACTATCTCTTGTACCGATGGTAAACCCGGACGGTGTGGATTTGGTCATCAAAGGTCCTCCTGCTTCTTTGAGAGACCGGTTGATTGAAATGAATAAAGGAAGCTCAGATTTCTCAGGATGGAAAGCCAATATAAATGGAGTGGACTTGAATAACCAATATCCTGCAAAATGGCAACTGGAAAAGGAAAGAAAAGAAGAAAAAAGTCCTGCTCCACGTGATTTCCCAGGCTATAAACCATTATCCGAACCTGAATCGTTAGCAATGGCCGAACTTGCGAGAAAAGGAGATCTGGACAGAGTGCTGGCACTGCATACTCAAGGAGAAGAATTTTACTGGGGATACGAAGGGCTGGAACCACCTGAATCTCAAATGCTTGCAGAGGAATTTGAAAGGGTCAGCGGATATCGGTCTGTAAGATATATAGACAGTTACGCGGGTTACAAAGATTGGTTTATCAAGGAGTTTAAGCGGCCTGGTTTTACGATCGAGCTGGGCAAAGGAATCAATCCATTGCCTTTGTCTCAGTTTAATCAAATATATGAATCCGTGCTGGGAATATTTCTTGTCGCCATTTACAGATGAAAGAAACAGATATTAATGTTTGTGAAAATGGTCAATGCAAGTTAAAATGTAATAGTCATCTGTTCATACCAGAAAGGTTGTCTAGGTCTTTAAAACCTGACAGCCTTTTTTTAGAACCTAATTTTACCTTTTTTCTTTTTCATAGCTCTAAAAGATATTATAAGGAACTGATTAAAGGGGTTACTGAAGAAGAGAATGACGGGAAAAAATGGATGGATGGTTGCATGAATAATTGTATTTTTAATTAGATTTGAAACATTTTTATAATATAAACGTACTAATCATTATGGAGAGAAAATGAGGGGGGATCGTATGAATAACATCCGGAAGCTTTTTTTTATTTGTTCCTGCTTCTTCTTGTTAGCCTCCTGCAGTGGGGAGACCCATGAAACTAATGAACCTGTTCAACCTGATTCTGATTCAGAACTGGAATCTGATGAACATCCTTTGGTGACTGAAAAGGTGTTAAAACCGCTGAATATTAAGGAAAATTCCTTTATGAGAGTTATAGATTGGATTGACTCTGAAAATGTGCTGATACTATCCAAAGGAGAGGATGGCAACCAGCTGATTGGATATAACATTTTCACGGGTGACCAAAGGATAATATATAGTAGTCCGGAGTTTATTGTCGAGGCACAACTTGGTCCTGACAGAAAGAAACTTTTGGTGCACACGGCCCCACTTACTTATTCAGCTACTGCAGTGGTCATTGATTTGGAGGGGGAGGTCCTATTTCAAAAGGACATAGATTCTTATGAAATTGCCTTTGAATGGAACGAAGGAAATTCTGATTTGTTGTTTATTACCAGCTTTTCAGAAGATTGGAGCTTTAACACTTTGCTGGCAAATATCTCAGAAGGCACCTTAACAGAAGTCAATGCAGAACAACCGTTCATAAAGTGGCATCAGGAAAACAGCTTTCTCTATCAGGAGTGGCCGGAAGACAGTATCAGCCTGACAGCTCCTCTTTATTCGCAGAATCTATATTCTGAAGAAAGAACCCTCGTAGAACGGGAGACTTTACTTTTTGATACGATGAATCCCTATATACTATCTATAACGATGTCCAATGAAGTTGACGGTTCGGGGGTATATAAGTTTATAACAGAAGAGGGAACGATTGCCTCTACTTTTATGACGCCGTTGCTGAGCAGCTATTCTAACTGGATGATTCCTTATTATGATAAGATAGACACCGAAGGCACGTTTGTCTCTTTGACTGCTTCAGAATCCATGCCTGCAGATACTTACAATGGGAAATTCACCTTAGAGCGATGGAATATAGAAACAGGGCAGCGGGAAGAAATCCTGGCAGGCTTTGATAATGAACCTCTTCAATGCTCCCCGGAAGGAGATTACTGTTTAACAGGGTATGAATTAAAGACAGCAGTTGATTTGACTAATAAAGAGGCAGTGGAATTAATCATTATAGAGTAGGAAGGATGATTCTTTTTGGCAATAGTAGATGTTACCGTAATTCCGATCGGAACTGAAACGCCTAGTGTAAGTGATTATGTAGCTGATGTGCAGCGAATTCTCCAAAAACATCAAGAAGGCGGGACCATTTCCTTTAAACTGACCCCGATGAGTACATTGATTGAAGGGGAACTTTCTGACCTGCTGCGCATAGTGCAAGAAATTCATGAGGCGCCTTTTAATAAGGGGATCCAAAGGGTTGCGACAAATATCAGAATAGATGATCGCAGGGATAAGAAAAGAAAAATGGAAGATAAGCTTGCTTCTGTCCAAAGGAAACTTTAAGAGGACAGAAGTTAACTCGTCTCAAGGAAAGCAGCAAAATTTTATAAATAAAAAAATGGAGCCAAAGGGCTCCATTTTTTTAGTGTCCGCCAGGATAACCTGAGTGAAGGACCGTCATGATCGTGAACCAGCCGAATACGCCAAGTGTTCCCAATCCGAAAAGAATGCCAAGAGCATTTTTGTTTTTCAACGAACTAATGCTTGCGAATAGAGCTAGCAAAGTTACCAGAGCAGTAATGATAGCAAAACCCATCGGTCAAAACTCCTTTCAATTAATCCCCTTTTTAACGAAAGTCCCAAAAGTGGGATAATAATGATAGCATATGTAATAAATTGCACTTACATTTATTTTATATTTTTTTAAAGCGTTTGTACAGTTCAAATGTTTGACACTTCTATGACCAAATTTTTCAATCATTCATAGATTGAGGTAATTCTCTTAAGAGTTATTTTTCCATTTATACCTCCATTTAAACGTTTAGCTTTGTTAGTTAGTGATGTTGTAATTCTACAGGGTGAAAGCGGAAAGTTCAAACCATCCACAGGCCGTGTCGTAATCGTGCTCCTTTTATGTTGGGACAGCGGCTCAGGAACTTGATAATGTCATCCCGCTTCTTAGTTATACGCTGTTTTCGTATAGAATGTTGCTCTCGGAAAAATCCAAAGAGCCGGATTTTTCCCTTGGAGACAAGGGCTTTTTACTCTGAAAAAGGTGAATTAGCTCTTTTCTTACTTGTTAATCAGGCTATTCCTGGTTAATTAAGTAGATTTTTTTAAAATTTGTATTAAATAGCAACAATGTTTACGAAAAGAGCCAGTTTTAATATCATATAGATTCAGTGAATGGATTGAAGCGGGGTTACCTAGAGTGGAAATCAGACAACATTAATACCACATTACTCATTAACAAAGATCATTACTCAAAGTATTTCCTGGTTAAATGTAATGATACATGGAGTCTTGCAGTGGGAAACGCTGCATAGAGAGACATGTGGCTGATATATGTTTTTCCATATAAGGCAAGGGATGATACAATAAGTAGTAAATTACTATGGGAGGTGGCCGGGATGAAATGGAAACGATTACCTTTAGGCCCTTTACAGACAAACTGTTACTGTCTTTGGAATGATAAGAAAGAGTGTGTAATCTTTGATCCGGGCGAAGAAGCAGGAAAGTTGATCAATTGGCTGCGGGCCAATCAATTAAAGCCGCTGGCAATCTTGCTGACCCATGCTCACTTCGACCACATTGGCGCTGTTGACAAAGTCAGGGAATCATTCAACATCCCGCTATATGTTCATGAAAAAGAGGCGAAATGGCTTATGGAGCCGTCCTTAAATGGTTCCCAGCTTTTTGGGATGAGTGAAATGGTGAGGCTCAAACCAGCTGATTACATAATAACAAATGAAAAGAGATTATCAGTAGGTGATTTTACTTTTGACATAAGTGAAACTCCTGGGCACTCTCCAGGGAGTATTTCCTATTATAGTCAAGAAGAACAGGTTGTGTTTTCAGGAGATACCTTATTCATGGGGAGTATAGGGAGAACGGATCTTCCTGGAGGCAACCATGAAGAGCTGTTAAAAAGCATTCATGATCATTTATTGACACTTCCTGAGGACACCATCGTTTTATCAGGACATGGACCTGAAACCACTATCGGCCAGGAAATGGATTCAAACCCATTCTTGAATGGGTTCTGAAGGGCTGTTTTTAACGAAGCTGGGGAGAAGCGACAGGTCATTTAAATCTAGGTCCGGACTCCAGCATGAAAGTCGAACCCCTTAACAACTAATGTGTGCGTATATAAAAAAATCCTTAAAGCTGAAAAGCTTTAAGGTTTTTTTATTAATGCGCTGCGCCAGGCGTCATCATGAACACTGTCCAATAAGTGAAGCCGGCAAAGAAAACAGTTAAGTATCCGAAGAAAATATAAATATACATACGCTCAGATAATTTCAAATAACCCAGCAGAATGAAGAATCCTGTTTGTCCTAAAAAGATCAATGAAGTCGTTTTCATATCACCCAGGAAAAACATGACGGCAAAAATACCAGTCCAGAATCCTAATACTCTGTACATACGATCCATATGTATCCCTCCTTTACACCCTCAGTCCATCAATAAACATTATAAATGAAAAATCCATCAAAAGTAAATAATCTTTGTAACCAGTTTGTGACGATTACGGCAATTCCCGTTCGGATGACTAAAAATCACTGTACTTCTCTACTAATATACCACCATTTTAGAAGAATTACCCTTACTTTCATTCAACAAAAAGAAAGAATGAATAAAGTACATATTTGGTGCGCTTGACGTGCGCATGCCGCTTGGTGAAGTCCATGAAGAAATAAAGTACCGCGCGAGGGGGGCGCATGTCGTCATTATGACGACCATGGAGGAATGAAGTACCACGCGAGGCGGGCGCATGTCGTCATTATGAAGACCATGGAGGAATGAAGTATCGCGCTTGGTGAGCGCATGCCGTCATAGTGAAGTCCGCGAAGAAATGAAGTACCGCGCTTGTCGGGCGCATGTCGTCATAGTGAAGTCCATGGAGAAATGAAGTACCACGCTTGGCGGGCGCATGCCGTCATAGTGAAGTCCAAGAAGAAATGAAGTACCGCGCTTGTCGGGTGCATGCCGTCATAGTGAAGTCCAAGAAGAAATGAAGTACCGCGCGAGGGGGGCGCATGTCGTCATAGTGAAGACCAAGAAGAAATGAAGTACCGCGCTTGTCGGGCGCATGCCATCATTGTGAAGACCATGGAGAAATGAAGTAACGCGCGTGGCTAGTGCACAACATAAGTGTGTTGAAAAATGTAGAAAGAAAAATATTAAAAAGTAAGCTAAATATGTGTACAATAGTTATACAAGTGGTATACAATAAGTATAATATCGTATGATAAAAAATCAGGGAGGATATAATCATGACAAGACTCACCTTTTTTACGTATCCCAGTTGTACTTCGTGCCGGAAAGCAAAGAAATGGCTGATGACAAATTCGGTTGATTTTGAGGAAAGACATATCTTCAGAGATGCCCCTACACAAGAGGATCTTATCAATCTATTATCAATGACGACCAACGGAGTAGATGAAATTCTGGCAACCCGAAGCCATAAATATAAGGCTCTTGATGTCAACCTTGAGGAGCTAAGCCTTTCAGAAGTGGTAAAATTGATTTCTGAAGAACCGAAACTGCTAAGAAGGCCTTTGCTTACCGACGGAAGAAAGCTTGTTGTAGGGTATGACCCAGAAGGAATCAGGAGTTTGACCAATAAAAGGGCTGTTTATCAGCTGACTGTCTAATCCCCCTTTATTTTCCTTATCTGTCATTCCCCGTTGCAGCCTCGTCCTTTTAATGGTTCCAAGACATAAAAAAAGAGACGGTGTGCAGGTGTTGCATCACCCTCTCTTTTTTTAACTGCTGACCGGTCGAATGCTTGACGTTTTGCTCCCACTCCTTCAACGAGAATGATTCCTTTCAAGACTTGGTTACCTTAAAACGCAGGAGGAGTTTACTAAATACTGGCTGTTTACACTGTTTTACTGGGCTAGCTGGATTCGAACCAACGCATGACGGAGTCAAAGTCCGTTGCCTTACCGCTTGGCTATAGCCCACCGAATTAAAGGTTTACACTTCTAGTATGAAAAAAAATAAAAAAAATATGCAAAAAAAGAAGGAAAAAATAAAATCTTGTCGAAAAGGATTACTGAATAACTGAAAGGTGGTGCAGCTCATATTTTATTCTATTGAAGCCTTAGCTGATTCAATTCTGAAAAAAGCAGTCACAAAAAACGCAACGGATATTCATTTGTTTCCCCGGAAAGCTGATTACCTCATGCAGCATCGAAGAAACGGAATCCTCACACCGAATGTTAGCATTCCGGTACCCGAAGGAGAAAGACTGATATCCCATTTTAAATTCATGGCCTCCATGGATATAGGGGAAAAGCGAAAACCTCAAAGCGGATCCTTCACCTTCCACCTCGGAAATAAACCACTTGATCTTCGTGTCTCTACATTGCCTACCACCAACCTGAAAGAAAGTCTCGTCATTAGGATACTTCCTCATCAGAAAAGCCTTCCTGTAGAAAAGTTGTCTCTATATCCCTCTTCAGCCCGTAAACTTCTTGCACTGTTAATGAACTCCCACGGATTGATGGTGTTTACCGGTCCGACGGGGAGTGGAAAAACCACAACTCTTTATTCCCTTGTAGAACATTGTTCTTCGGTTATGCAAAGAAATGTTGTAACACTGGAAGATCCCGTTGAAAAATATAATGATTCCCTGGTACAAGTCCAAGTAAATGAAAAAGCAGGAGTCACATATGCGGCCGGCCTGCGTGCGATCTTAAGACATGATCCCGATATCATCATGGTCGGGGAGATTCGTGATGAAGAAACAGCGGAGATAGCGATCAGGGCAGCGTTATCTGGGCATTTAGTGTTGTCAACGTTGCATACCAAAGATGCAAAGGGAGCGGTATACCGATTAATGGAATTAGGCATTGAGTGGCATGAGATTCATCAAAGCCTGATTGCTGTTTCTGCTCAGCGGCTCATTAATCTGACTTGTCCATTCTGCGGCGAAACTTGTTCTGAATTATGTCCGAGAAATCAGGGAGAGAACAGAGCTTCTTTATACGAAATTTTGAGCGGGAAAGCATTAGGAGAGGTACTGAAGGAAGCTAAAGGAGATTTGGCAACTTATCAATATCCCACCCTGACGAATTTGCTTCAGAAGGGATATGCATTAGGATATATTCCGCTTAAGGAACTGAACCGATGGAAATTAGAATGAAGAAGACGATCAAGGATCAAGGTAAATTTCTAAAAAGGCTTGGTGAGCTGCTGGCAATTGGCTACTCATTAACTGAGGCAATCGAATTTGTCTTCATTGGACACTACAACCGGCAGGAATACCTCAAAAAAAGTATGCTTTTTCATCTGCAGAATGGTGAAGCATTATCCGATACCTTCAAATCCCTGGGGCTCCCCCTTCAGGTCTGCTCTCAAGTTTATTTTGCTGAGAAGCATGGAAGGATGGCTGAAACCCTGACATCTGCAGGGGAATACCTTATTGCTAGACAGAAGGACCGCCAGGCAGCCCGGAAGGTAATGACCTATCCCTTTGTTTTGTTATGTGCTTTGACTGGCGTCATGATTCTTTTGAAAAGTGTGCTTTTTCCTCAATTTCAATCGCTCTATTCATCCCTTGGATATACTCCTGAAAATCGTCTGCGGCTGCTCCTATCCTTTATAGACAGGCTCCCTTACCTTGCAGCAGCATTTCTTGTCTTCTTAGTGTTGATAGCAGGTGGAGCCTATTTTCGGTATCAATCCTACACTCCCTTAAGAAGAGCAGAATTCCTTCTGCGCATTCCCTTTTTCTCACCTTACCTGCGGCTTTTTTATACCCAATTCTTTTCCCGTGAAATGAGTTATCTGCTTAACAGTGGAATGTCAATAAATCAGGCATTGACTGAAGTTGGCAGTCAGACCTACAGACCTCTCTTTAAAGAAATGGCCGAACAAATGATCCGGGATTTAAGGATAGGTAAAAGTTTTCCAGAGTCGGTTGAGTATTTCGGATTATTTACAAATGGTTTAATAGAGGTCATCAGGCATGGCGAAAGGAGAGGACAATTGCCTCGTGAACTTTTTATCTACAGCCAATTTTGTATGGAAACAATTGAGATCAGCGGAAAAAAACTATTATCCATCATTCAGCCCGCTGTGTTTCTTTTTATTGGAGTGTTCATTCTTCTCATCTACTTTTCTATCATGATTCCATTGTTTCAGGTGATGCAGTCCCTGGGGTAGTGAAACACTTAATGTTTATAAACTAAAGGAGGAACTTTATTATGTTAAGAAATCAGAATGGCTTTACCTTGATCGAGATGATGATTGTCCTGCTTGTAATTTCCGTCCTGCTGCTGGTTACTATCCCGAATGTGACGAAGCAGGGAACATCCATTAACAATAAGGGGTGTGAGGCTTTTCAAAACATGGTAGAAGGGCAGGTTGAAGCCTACCGCATGGAGGAAAAAAAGATTCCCTTGAACTTACAGGAATTGGCGGACGCCGGCTATTTAAATAATGAATATCAACAATGTCCGGACGGAAGGGCGCTCGCTATCGATAGTGAGGGGGCTGTCTCAGTTGTGGAGTAAACTAATTGGTAAACAAAATGGCTATACAATGCTTGAAATGCTCCTGGTTTTATCTATCTCCATCACACTTTTGTTCTTTGCCTCCTTCAGCCTTCTTCCTTTTTATGAGAAACTAACCAGAATGAATTTCACATCATTGCTAAAATCAGATCTGTATTATCTCCAAAGCTATGCAATTAACAAGAGGGAAGAAGTGATTTTGCAGTTTTATCCTTATGGTGGCAAATATACAGGCAGGGTGAGGGGTGGAGAGAGTTTATTTGTTCGGAATCTTCCCGAGGGGATTTCGCAAATTCCGAATACCTCTTTAAGCAGCATCACATTTTACCCTAACGGAAACACGAACAGATTCGGAACCATTTACTATATGGATGGAGAAGAACAAATAAAAGTCACATTCCAGATCGGGCAGGGCAGATTCAATGTACAAGAGTGATAAAGGCTATGGAACTGCAGAAGCCCTTATTGCGGTCTCCTCTCTGTTTATTGTGTTAGGGATGTTTATCCCTATGGTCATTAGTATCATCTCTGCTCTGGAAAAAAAGGAAAACAATCTTACGGCTGCAAGAGTTCTGTATGAACATGTAGAAGAAGTGGTGTTTTCTGGCGGGGCAGAAAGTGACCGTTATGAAAGGATGGGGAACGTATATCAGGTAACCAGCATTACAAGCGAAGGGGGACTCTGCATCCACTATAAAGATTACAGCGGAAAAAACATGAGCCGCTGTTTGAGAGAAGGTGTCGGTGAGTGACGGAACAAGGGGGTTATACCCTTCTTCAAGCTATCTTTACTCTCTGTGTTTTTATGGTGATTGCTTCATGCTTCCCTGTGGTCATAACAGGAATTACACTGGCCGTTACAAAACTTGATCCCTCGAAAGAATATGAATGGAACTTGTTCAGTCACCAGTTCAGGCAAGAATTTAGAGGAGCGACTGGCATCAACGTGACGGATTATTCCATCAAGTTTATGAAAGAAGGGCAAGAAATCACGTATGAGAAATACGGAGAATTTATCAGGCGCAGGGTAGACAGGCGTGGGCATGAAATTGTCCTGGGTCCTATAGACAGTGTGGAGCTGAAGAAGTTTAAAAATGGTGTAGAAATACATGCAAGCTTTGAAGGGACTCTGCATATTGGAAGGTTCCTTACCTATGGTCAATGAAAGAGGATATATTTTACCATTGACCATGATGTTGGCAGCGGCCATATTACTTTTTTCGACTGCCGCCTCCGCTGTTTTTGTCTCAAGATACTCTTATCTGGATACTATGGAAATGGGGTATGAAAGGGAAAGCCTGATATTCTACTCTGCCCATAAGCTGATATATGATGAAAAATCAATGTACGGAACTTTCACATATCAGCAAGGTGTAGTAGGATATGAAGTGAAGAAAGAAGACCGGGTTACGACATTGATCATTTCGTTTATATCAGACCAAAAGATCTATGATCCCGTCCTGGTCACATATGATAATGCTACAAAAGAAATTTTGGGTTGGGAGTAGGGAATAATATGATCTTTTTAATTGGTTTCATGGGAACTGGGAAAACGACCATTGGAAATGTACTTGCCCAAAAGCTTCAGTGTCCATGTGTAGATACCGACCAGTTAATTGAAGAGAAATATAGCATGAGAATCAAAGAAATTTTTGAAGAATATGGAGAAGAGAGATTCAGAGAAATGGAAACGGAAACTCTACAAGAGTTAAAGGAAGAAGAAATTGTCGTTATGACTGGCGGTGGAATGGCTGACAGGAAGGTCAACCGTGAGTTAATGAAAGAAAAAGGGAAGGTCGTATGGTTGAACTGTGAATTTAATGAGATCATCAAACGCATTGCGAATGATGCTTCAAGGCCTCTTGTCATGCAGAAAGGATTGACCGGATTAAAATCGCTGTATGAGAAAAGGCTTCCTGTGTATGATTCGGCAGCAGATTATACGATTGAAACTTCTGCCATAACTGTGGACGAAACCGTCAAAAGAATCATTTCATGTTTAAATATTGACAGACCTGGTGAAACTAACAGGTGAAGCCTTAAAGATGGGGGATTCTATGTCAATCAATGATTATGTAAAATTCATGACTCAAACGGTCGTCGAACACTTTGAAAAATCACCTCAGGAAAGGAAAACTATTAAAGAACTGAGGAGAAATGAAAGGCCCGCCTTTCTGTTTCGCTGGTTTGGTGTCATACCATATGCTTTAATGCTATTTTTTAAGAAGAAATAAAAAACGGGATCGGAACCTTATTGTTTCCGGCCCGTTTTTTTTGTTACAGGTATTCAGGAAGTAACCGCATATCATGGAAACTATTCACTAAAGGGGCAGGTACTTCCGGTTAATCCCTGCCTTTTTCGTTCCATCTCCCCCTGCACATCTAGTGAAAATTAGCAGGCTTTGGAGAATAACAATTTATACAAAACTTTAGAAAGGCTGCGATTTATGGGGTCAGATAAAATAGTCCGCCATTAATGATCTCTACCAGGATTTTAGGCTCATACTGTTCGGCCAGGGCCTGCTTTTCAACATGATAGGACTCGGGCTTTTCATCCTGCCCTTCATAAAACTGATCCAGAAGATCGAGGTCTTCCTGCCATCGCGCCCTTGCTGCTTCGGCCCAATCTGTTGGCTGGGACTGCAACTCTCCTTGAATCTGGTGGCGGATCCGCGCAATTCCGCTCTTTGGCTTGATAATGGGTGTAAGGGTAAATGAAAAGTCCGGTATTTTAGGAGTTAAGTTTTTTTTCATCAATTCCTGATGGAAGTTTTCCTTCATCGTTCCATTAATGAGGTTCAAGCCGATGGATTTGAGCAGGTCCTTTTTTAAATCACACTGATAGGACACCTTGATATTTAATCCGAGCCATGGCTGTAATGGTGTTTGTTTTCCTGGCATCACCGTTTTGTTTTCATATAGGCGGGTGTAGCTTGCAAGCTTCCTTGCTGAACGAAAGATTTGATGAAGCCTGGGTGAACCGAAGTGAAGCACTTCACCTTTAACATTTTCAGGTGCCTTCTCTTGGTTGGTTATTAAACATAGGCGCATTGGATTTGGGACCCCGCCTGTTTTCTCTAGATAATGCCAGTAAAACGGGCGGTTCATTAGCTCCTTGTCCATATCTATGGTTAATTGCACGTTCATATAACCAGGATGGTTCTCTACAATCTGGCATTCATTGGCATTGAAATAGCGCTCAAGAAATTGATGTATTTCGGTTTGCTGCATTTTCCTGCTCCTCCTTCATATTTTCAGCAAATTGAATCATGGCCGCGAGGTTGTCCATTTTAATTTTCATTTCTCCCTCTGAACGGGAGTGGGTGAAAATATCATCTATATGATCTTCGAATTTCCCAAAATCCAGTTTGGTGAGTATGTCATCAAGCTGGCCGATAACTTTTTCAAACAGATTTATTTTTTCATAGAGCAGTTTCAAAATGTGCTCCTCTACCGTATCTCTTGTGGCAAAGTTATAAATGTGAACATCTTCAGTCTGCCCAAGCCTGTGCACCCTTCCGATTCTTTGTTCCAGCCTCATCGGGTTCCAAGGCAGGTCGAAGTTGATGATGTGGTGGCAAAACTGCAGGTTAATCCCTTCGCCTCCTGCTTCCGTCGCTATCAATACTTGTGCATGGTTCTTGAACAGTTCCCGCATCCAATCTTTTTTTCCTCGTTTAAAGCCGCCGCGGAATGGAACGGAACTGATTCCGTTTTGCTTAAGGAACCATTGAAGGTACAATTGTGTCGCTCTATACTCTGTAAAAATGATGACTTTGTCGTTGACAGATTGGATGATTTTCAGAGCCTCTTGTGCTTTGGAATTCGTATGGACCCCTTCTACTTTTTTCATTAAGGCATTCACACTGTTGGTTAACTGAACTGATGGCTGCTCTGAGCGCTGGAGCATATTTTTTAATGTATAAAAGACCGCTTCCCGGCTGCTGCAGGCCTCCCTTTGAAGCGTTAGTAGAGAGAAGGAACTCGAGCCCCATTCTTCGTATGATCCCTTTAATATATTGAAACTTTCATAAAGCGCTCTTTCCTCATCTGTAAATTCAATGATGACGGTTTTGACATGTCGCTTCGTCCATTCAATGCCTGTGTCGCTTCTGCGATTCCGGATCATAACTTTATTGACCAGCTCCTTTAAATGAGCATCATTGCCGACTGAACGTTTTCCTTTTTTATACTTTTCGGAAAAACCGGTTTCATTTCCCAGATGGCCGGGCTTCAAAAGGGACACTAGGTGAAAGATTTCTTCCACACGGTTTTGGATGGGCGTGGCGGTCAGCAGCAGACAGAACTTCTTTTTTAAATTCTGGACGAATTCATAATTCTTCGTTTTATGATTTTTGAGTTTATGTGCTTCGTCAATAATGACAAGGTCATAGTTTTGCTCATATACTTTTTCTCTATGAGGGCTGCGTTTGGCTGTGTCTATAGAAGAGATCACAATGTCACACTGGTCCCATACATACCCCTTTTTTTGTGCTACAGCTGGGATGAAGAACTTGGAGTTCAACTCAATTGCCCATTGTGAAACAAGAGAAGCAGGGACAAGAATCAGCACCTTCTTTACAAGGCCCCGAATCATATATTCTTTTAATATGAGCCCCGCCTCTATTGTTTTTCCAAGTCCGACTTCATCAGCCAGTATTGCTTTGCCGTTCATTGTTTCGACGACCTGTTTCGCGACTTCAAGCTGATGTGGAAGTGGAGTAAGGTTGGATAAATGTTTTGGAGCTTGAAGTCCTTCAAAGTTCGGAATTACAGTATGCTCCTCTACTTCAACGGCCAGCTTGAATAAATCCCAATCAGACCAAGGGCCGTCCTTCTCGATCCGTGCATTCAATTCCTCGCTCCAGCTATCATCAAATAGTACTTCTGCTTCCATAAAAACAACTCCTTATTTAATCATAAAAATATTGCCGAATATGCTTTTTTAATGATAGGATGTAAGTAGATTTTTTAAAGTTTAGAAATTTGTTAAAAACCGAACATTCTATTTATGAGCAGAATTCTTTATATTGTTAGTATGACCAATTTATTCAATGAATATTGGCGAATGAAAGCAAGAGGAGAGACTGTTGGATGACAGCGCCGAAGGAGCAAGCAAATTTCTTGTGAATCTCTCAGGCAAAAAGACTCTTGCCGGACGCATCTCTGGAGAGTGTTTCAGTTTAACGAAGCCACCCAAGAAGAAAAACCATCAAATGGTTAAACTTTCAGGTGAAAGGACAGAGAATCTCTTAACAAGGGATTGTTCTGTCCTTTTTTGTGTGCATTGGGATGACATCTCTTGTAAATCGGTCAGGGCTAGTAAAAGAAGGTTCAGTGAATGATGATCTCAGCGAAGGGGGAAATACAATGGTACAACTGAAACGTACGCCTTTATTCGAAGTGTACAAGGAAAATGGCGGAAAATGCATCGACTTTGGCGGCTGGGAGCTGCCGGTCCAATTCTCAAGCATTAAAGAAGAACATGAAGCGGTGCGTACCAAAGCCGGCTTATTTGATGTGTCCCACATGGGTGAAATTGAAGTCAAAGGAAGCGGGTCACTGGATTATCTGCAGAAAATGATGACCAATGATGTTTCCCGCCTAAAAGACGGCGGTGCACAATACACGGCAATGTGTTATGCAGATGGTGGAACAGTTGATGATCTGCTGGTGTATAAAATTGAGGATCACCATTACCTCCTTGTTGTAAATGCGGCCAACATAGAAAAAGACTTTCAGTGGCTGCAAGATCATGTTGACGAAAGTGTGGAATTGAAAAATTTATCCGAAGACTACGCGCAATTGGCCATCCAGGGGCCGCTTGCAGAACAAATCCTGCAGAAGCTCGCTGATGGAGCCGCATTAAGTGATATCGGATTTTTTAAGTTTCAAAATGAAGTGAATCTAAACGGTATTAAAGCCCTCGTATCCAGAACGGGGTATACGGGTGAAGACGGTTTTGAGATCTACTGTCCAGCAGAAAGCGCTTCATCTCTTTGGAGTGATATTCTGAAAGCTGGTGAAGAAGAAGGGATTCTTCCTTGCGGCCTGGGTGCCCGTGATACTCTTCGCTTCGAAGCGAATCTTGCTCTTTACGGCCAGGAGTTGTCCGCTGACATCACTCCCATTGAAGCAGGAATCGGCTTTGCGGTGAAAGTTGATAAGGAAGCCGACTTTTTCGGAAAAGAAACGTTGAAAAAGCAGAAAAAAGAGGGCGCACCAAGAAAATTGGTAGGAATCGAAATGCTTGAACGCGGCATTCCACGCCATGGTTATAAGGTGTTTTTAAACGATGAAGAAATCGGTGAGGTCACGACCGGGACACAGTCTCCGACATTGAAAAAGAATATCGGCCTTGCTCTTATTAACACAGAGTACAGTGGACTTGATACTGAATTATATGTGGAGATCCGCAATAAGAAGTTGAAGGCGAAAGTTGTACCTACACCATTTTATAAAAAACCAAAGAAGTAGCAGGGAGGGGATTCCTTATGAAACATCGTTATTTACCAATGACAGAACAAGATCAAAAGGAAATGCTGGAAGCAATTGGAGTCAGCTCTGTAGATGAGCTGTTTAATGATATTCCTGAAAAAGTCAGGTTTAAGGGAGAATATAATATTAAGAAAGCGAAAGCTGAAACCTCCCTGATGAAGGAATTGAGCCAGATGGCTGCAAAGAACGCAGACTTACGCTCAAACTCTTCATTCCTTGGTGCAGGGGTTTACGATCACTACATGCCTGTGATTGTAGATCATGTGTTGTCCCGCTCAGAATTTTATACAGCTTATACACCTTATCAACCTGAGATCTCTCAAGGTGAACTTCAGGCAATTTTTGAATTCCAGACCATGATCTGTGAATTGACGGGAATGGACGTAGCCAACTCTTCCATGTATGACGGAGGTACAGCCCTGGCGGAAGCCGCAATGCTGAGTGCCGGACAGACAAAAAGGAAGAAGGTTCTTGTTTCCAGCGCGGTCCATCCTGAATCTAGGGAAGTGTTGCGGTCTTATGCAAAGGGTCAGTACATTGAAGTTGTAGAGATTCCGCATAAAAACGGCGTGACAGATGAAAAAGCATTGGAAGAATTGATGTCAGATGAAATCGCTGCAGTAGTCGTACAGTACCCTAACTTCTTTGGAAGAATAGAAGAACTGGCAAAACTTGAGAGCATCGTTCATGACAAAAAGGCGATGTTTGTCGTCTCCTCCAATCCTTTGGCACTCGGTGTTTTGACACCTCCTGGAAAGCTTGGAGCTGATATTGTTATTGGTGATGCCCAGCCGTTTGGAATTCCAACTGCTTTCGGCGGACCGCACTGCGGATATTTCGCCGTAACGAAAAAACTGATGCGTAAAGTACCGGGCAGGCTTGTCGGACAGACGGTTGATGAGGACGGACAGCGCGGATTCGTGTTGACTCTTCAGGCACGCGAACAGCATATCCGCCGTGATAAAGCGACCTCCAACATCTGTTCCAACCAGGCTTTGAATGCATTGGCTGCATCTGTGGCAATGACAGCGCTTGGAAAGAATGGCGTCAAGGAAATGGCTGTCCAAAACATACAGAAGGCACATTATGCTAAAGAAGCCCTTAAACAAAATGGGGTAGAGGTGGCATTCGAAGGACCATCGTTCAATGAGTTTGTCATCAAAACAAACCGTCCTGTAAAAGAAATCAATTCAGGGTTGCTGCAAAAAGGAATCATTGGGGGATATGACCTTGGCCTAATGGATTCTGAATTAAATCATCATATGCTTGTAGCGGTTACAGAGCTTCGTACAAAAGAAGAAATCGATACATTTGCTAAAGAATTGGGGGATTATCATGCATAAGAACGATCAGCCTCTTATTTTTGAACTATCAAAAGAAGGACGTACCGGCTACAGTCTCCCTGAGATGGATGTCCCGCAAGTGGACTTATCTGAATTGATACCTGCGGAATATACACGCGAAGAAGCTCCTGAGCTTCCTGAGGTATCAGAACTGGATATCATGCGCCATTACACAGCACTCTCGAAGCGCAATCATGGGGTCGATTCTGGTTTCTATCCTCTTGGATCCTGTACAATGAAGTACAATCCGAAAATCAATGAAAACGTAGCAAGATTCAATGGCTTTGCCCACCTGCATCCTCTTCAGGAAGGGGAAGGTGTTCAGGGTGCATTAGAATTGATGTACGACCTGCAGGAACACTTAAAAGAAATTACCGGCATGGATGAAGTGACGCTTCAGCCGGCGGCGGGAGCTCACGGTGAGTGGACCGGATTGATGATGATCCGTGCTTATCATGAAGCGAACGGTGATACAAACCGGACGAAAGTCATTGTACCTGACTCCGCTCACGGAACAAACCCGGCGTCCGCGACGGTTGCAGGTTTTGAGACGGTAACAGTCAAGTCTGATGAAAATGGACTTGTGGATATGGAAGATTTGAAGCGTGTTGTCGGTGAAGATACAGCAGCGTTGATGCTTACAAATCCAAACACACTAGGTCTTTTTGAAGAGAATATTTTGGAAATGGCTTCTATTGTCCATGAAGCCGGCGGTAAGCTGTATTACGATGGGGCGAACTTGAATGCGGTTATGTCTAAAGCACGCCCGGGGGATATGGGCTTTGATGTCGTCCACCTTAACCTCCATAAAACATTTACCGGCCCACACGGCGGAGGAGGTCCTGGAAGCGGCCCTGTCGGAGTGAAAGCGGATTTGATCCCTTATCTTCCTAAGCCGGTCCTTGTAAAGCGTGAGGATGAGTATGTATTTGAATATGGCCGTCCGCAGTCAATCGGACGTGTGAAGCCGTATTACGGCAACTTCGGAATCAATGTGCGTGCCTACACATATATCCGGACAATGGGTCCTGACGGCTTAAAAGCGGTAACTGAAAATGCCGTTATTAATGCCAATTATATGATGAGAAGATTGGCACCTTATTTCGACCTGCCGTATGACCGCCATTGTAAGCATGAATTCGTCATCAGTGGAAAGCGTCAGAAGAAACTGGGCGTACGTACCCTGGATATTGCAAAACGCCTTCTTGACTTCGGTTACCATCCGCCAACCATCTACTTCCCCTTGAATGTGGAAGAGTGCATGATGATCGAGCCGACGGAAACGGAATCAAAAGAAACGATCGATGCGTTCATCGATGCAATGATCCAAATTGCCAAAGAAACAGAGGAAAATCCTGAAATCGTTCAGGAAGCTCCGCATACCACTGTCATCAAACGTCTTGATGAAACACTGGCTGCCCGTAAACCGGTATTGCGTTATACAAAAGAAGGTTAATAATTAAAAGGATGTCCGTAGAGGGCATCCTTTTTATGTGAGAAAGGTGAGAACAGGTATGATGATTTCGAAAAGGAACTTCCGGGAGGTCAGTATAGCCTGACGGTTATAATTAAGCGCTCAACGGGGGCGCTGCCCTCGGTGGCCGAGGGCAGGGGAAAATTGGTCCCTTCCCTCTAGGAATAGACTGTCTTCCTATCTGAATCCTTGATAAAAAGGATTCCTTCCCGGTGGATAATCCAAAATTTTTGACTCACTTAGAGATATGGCCCTTTCATTTAGGAGGGTCCGTTACCACTTTGGGTACTTGAAAAAACGGTCCGTATCTTTAAGAATTATTAGGAGGCCGCATGCTAAGCTGCAGGGAAAATTTAAGCAACCCTTTTGCAAAACAGTTCACAATTCCCCATAAAATAAAAAAGCCGAACCCTGAGTAGGATTCGGCTTTCCTGCATTATTTCTTCTTTTTCACTTTTCCTGACCACTTTTTAAAACCGCCCTGTAAATGGTGAAGGTCTCTGTGACCTTGACGGCGGAGCATCTGAGCGGCCCTTCCGCTTCGCATTCCGCTTTGGCAGTATAGATACACAGGCTGATCGTTGCGGATTTCCTGCTTTCTTTGTTTCAACTGAGAAAGCGGGATGTTTCTTGCACCTAAGATATGGCCTGCTTCAAATTCGTTCGGTTCTCTGACATCAATCAACTGAGCTTTGCGGTATCCTGCACGAAATTCATCTTCTGTCAGATTATTGACAATACGCTTTTGCATGAAAAACGTAAGAATTGAATACACAATGATCGCACCTAAAACGATTAATAAGAAATATAAACCTGTCAAAATTCCTAACCCCTTTCAAACTTCACTAATCTCTATTATATTCTCTCTCTTTTGAAGAATCAAAAGAAATTTAATTCTATTATATATGTGAAAAATGGACACGACAAGAATTCTTTTTCGCCTGATATGGAGTTCATTTGGGGTGTTTCTTCTTTGTTTTTTTATAAGACTTTGATAGACTAGAATTCGACTTAATAAGAGTAAAAGAGGGTATGAGGTATGACGAAGGAAGTTTGGAGATATATTGACTCGGGGAACTGCTCTCCGTCCTATAATATGGCCTTGGATGAGGCTTTGCTTGACTGGCACAGCGAAGGAAAGATCCCGCCGGTAATTCGGTTTTACGGATGGGATCCCGCAACATTGTCTGTTGGCTACTTTCAAAAAGTTGAAAAAGAAATCAACATGGACGCCGTAAAGGAACATGGACTTGGGTTTGTGCGCCGTCCGACAGGCGGAAGAGGCGTCCTCCATGAACATGAACTTACATACAGTGTCATCGTGACGGAAGAACATCCTGAGATGCCAAAGACGGTTACGGAAGCTTACCGTGTAATTTCAGAAGGGATCCTCAGGGGGTTCAGGGCCCTGGGTCTTGATGCATATTTTGCAGTGCCACGGACGGAAGAAGAGAAACAGGGGTTGAAAAATCCCCGTTCAGCGGTATGTTTTGATGCTCCGAGCTGGTACGAACTGGTGGTAGAAGGCAGAAAAGTGGCCGGAAGCGCACAGACAAGGCAGAAGGGCGTCATTTTGCAGCATGGTTCCATCCTGCTGGACTTGGACGAAGATAAATTATTCAGCTTGTTCAAGTATCCAAATGACAGGGTGAAAGAACGGATGCAGCGGGCGTTTAAGAGTAAAGCGGTCGCAATCAATGAAATCAGCAATGAAAAAGTAACTCTGTACATGGCAAAAGCAGCTTTTAAAGAGGGATTCGAACAGGGACTGGGTATTGAACTGAAGCCATATGTATTATCAGATGAGGAAACACAATATGTAGAAGACCTGGCGAAAAGAAGATACGAATCTGATGAGTGGAATTATAAAAGATAACTCAGTTTTTAAACTCAATAGAATTTTTTAAATTTAAAAAAGCGATGAGAATCGCTTTTTTTCCTTTTTTATCAAGAGTTGAACAGCTGCCTGTTTTTTTCAACCTTGAAAATTGTCACGTTTTGTTGATTTGTGTATGCTAATCTATTATTCCCTTTGAAATTCTCTTATTTACAGACTATTATTCGTTTGACAAAAATCTTTTACCGTGAACCAAACACAATATATTGTGTGTCGAAAAATATTTTATACACTATATATAGTGTATATTGGTTGATTTTCACATTTGGCTGTGATAAATTTATTTTTGAAATTACAACAATGAGAGAAACAGAGAATTATTCAATATAGTAGTTTAAGGAGTTGTATCTATGTCTGTCGTATCGAAACAAGAAATGAAAGTGAACAGAGAGAGATTGAATAAAGCGATCGGTTTGTTTCCGCAAGTCCATCCCATTACCCCGGATATGCAGATTACACATAAGGGTGTATCCCGCCTCGTTATGATTGACCGCTACTCATTTAAAGACACTGAAAAGATCACACTTACTGAAGGTGACTTCGTCGTTCTGACCATTAAAGAAGACCCTAAATTTCCTGCCAGGGGAGTAGGGTACATTAAAAGTATCGACTGGGAGAATAAGCAGGCTGAGGTTCTGATTGATGAGGAATATAGAAGCTCCATCGATAATCCTCAGGAAGCCGAGACGGCAGTAGTCAAGCGTTCCTTGGATGTCATCGAAAAGCCGCTTGAAATCTACTATGAGCAAATTGCTAAAAGAAACGCCACTGGGCTTGCAAGCGTAGAGACGACAGAAGAAAAAAGACAGGAATGGTTCGAAAAATTCTACCATGAACTTGTCAATATGAACTTCGTACCGGCCGGCCGTGTATTGTACGGAGCAGGAGCAGACACGGACGTGACTTATTTCAACTGTTATGTAATGCCGTTTGTCAAAGATTCCCGGGACGGAATCTCCGACCACCGCAAACAGGTCATGGAAATCATGAGCCGCGGAGGTGGAGTCGGAACGAATGGCTCGACGTTGAGACCGAGAAACACTTTGGCAAGAGGCGTGAACGGAAAATCTTCCGGTTCGGTTTCCTGGCTGGATGATATTGCGAAATTGACACATCTTGTGGAGCAGGGGGGATCAAGACGTGGGGCTCAAATGATCATGCTTGCCGACTGGCACCCGGATATCATTGAGTTTATCATTTCAAAAATGCAAAACCCTAGAATCCTCCGTTATCTGCTTGAAAACACAGAAGATGAGCAAATCAAGAAAGCTGCAAAGGATAAATTGAAATTCACACCATTGACGGAGCAGGAAATAGATATGTACCAAGGAATCGTTAATTACAAGCAGATTCCCGGTTTTGGCGGTTTTTCAGAAAAGATTATCAAAGAAGCAGAAGAAAAATTAAATACGGGCGGTACTTACTCTGTTCATAATTCTGAGTTTCTGACAGGTGCCAACATTTCCGTCTGCCTGACAAGTGATTTTATGGAAGCTGTTGAGAATGATGCAGAATACAGCCTCCGCTTCCCTGATGTAGAGAAATATGACGAAGAGGAAATGAAGTTTTATAATGAAAACTGGCATGAAGTCGGTGACGTCCGTGAGTGGGAGCAGATGGGCTACAAAGTGCGTACGTACAGAAAAATGCGTGCCAAAGAATTATGGAATCTGATCAACGTATGTGCAACATACTCTGCAGAGCCTGGGATTTTCTTTATCGATAATGCCAATGACAAGACAAATGCAAAAGCGTACGGGCAGAAAGTGGTTGCAACGAACCCGTGTGGTGAACAACCACTCGCACCATTTTCCGTCTGCAACCTTGCAGCAGTGAACCTTGCAGAATTTGCCGATAAAGAGAAAAAGACCGTTGACTTTGAAAAATTGAAACATACGGTTGAAGTCGGAGTCCGTATGCAGGATAACGTTATCGATGCAACTCCTTACTTCCTTGAACAAAATAAGAAGCAGGCACTTGGTGAGCGCCGTGTTGGTTTAGGTGTCATGGGCCTTGCGGATTTATTGATCTATTGTGAGAAAGAATACGGTTCAGAAGAAGGCAACAAGCTTGTTGATGAAGTATTTGAAACCATTGCAGTGACGGCTTACCGAGCATCAGTAGAATTGTCTAAAGAAAAAGGGTGCTTCCCGTTCCTTCAAGGTGAAACGGAAGAAGAAACGAACCGCCTGAGAGAAGCTTTCATCAATACAGGTTATATGAGTATTATGCCTGAAGATGTGCGTCAATCCATCTTGGATAACGGTATCCGTAACTCCCACTTGCTGACTGTTGCACCGACAGGGAGCACAGGAACGATGGTAGGTGTGGCTACAGGTCTTGAGCCATACTTCTCCTTCACATACTACAGAAGCGGACGCCTTGGTAAATTCATCGAGGTAAAGGCTGAAATTGTACAAGAGTATCTTGACCGCAACCCTGGAGCAGATCCAGATGCACTTCCTGAATGGTTCGTGTCTTCCATGGAGCTCGCTCCGGAAGCACATGCTGATGTCCAATGTGTCATCCAGCGCTGGATCGACAGCTCAATTTCAAAAACTGTCAATGCTCCAAGAGGCTACACTGTAGACCAGGTGCAGGGAGTATATGAAAGATTGTATAAAGGCGGTGCGAAAGGCGGTACAGTCTATGTAGACGGAAGCCGTGATTCTCAGGTTCTCACATTAAAAGCAGAAGAAAACAGCTTTGATAATGAAGAGCCCCAACAGCAAGTTGTTCAAGAGAAGAAGCCGGTCGTACTTGTGGACACCATCCAGGACGTAAGATCAACAGATGTAACCATTGGTTCTGAAGTTGGGAATACGTGCCCGGTCTGCCGTAAAGGAACGGTGAAAGATATGGGCGGATGCAACACATGTACAAACTGTGGAGCTCAATTGAAATGCGGACTATGATTTGAAGAAGAGGGAGAAACTTTCTCCTTCTTTTTTTGGTTTGTTTTCTTTACCACTTTAAAGCACTAAGAGGGACAGTCCCTCTTAGTGCTTTAAAGTGTTGAAGAGTAACCAATTTTTATTCTAAAACCCTTCAAGGTGAATTAAAGATGTAGTAAGGAAACTTTGAAGGAGATGGTTCCATGAACATCGATGGTGTATTCTCAGGTGGTGGAATCAAGGGGCTTGCCTTGATTGGAGCTTATCAGGCCATAGAAGAACAAGGGCTGAAATTCAAAAGGCTGGCTGGAACAAGTGCAGGTGCCATCATTGCCGGGTTTATTGCTGCCGGCTACAAGAGTGACAATCTTTTCAATATAATGGATGAGATCAATCTGACAGATTTATTGGATAAGAATGCATTACTTTCCTCTGTTCCACTTGTCCGTTGGCTTCGGGTGTATTGGAAACTCGGTCTCTATAAAGGAGATGCCTTGGAACAGTGGCTGGAAGAAAAGCTGCGGGTAAGGGGCATTTATACGTTTGCAGACCTTCCTCCAGGATCCTTGAGAGTGATTGCTTCCGACTTATCAAATGGCAGGCTTATGGTACTTCCTGATGACCTCGAAAAATACGGAATACCAAAAGAGACTTTTCCTGTAGCAAGGGCAATCAGGATGAGTGCAAGTCTTCCTTATTTTTTTGAACCAGTGAGGTTGAAATCTTTGGATGGACTAAGCCTGGTGGTCGACGGAGGAGTTTTGAGCAATTTTCCGATGTGGCTTTTTGATAAAGAAAACACAAAGAAAATCAGGCCCGTTTTAGGGATAAAACTCAGCCCCAATTTACAGGAAAGACCTAAGAATGTCATACACAATGCCATTGACATGTATGAGGCTTTGTTTCAAACAATGAAAGATGCGCATGATTCACGTTATATCTCAAGGAAACATGCCACGAACATCATTTTTATCCCGACTGAAGGGGTGCTGACGACCGAATTTGAATTAACAGATGAAAAGAAGAGAGAACTCATGGAATATGGGTATGAAAAGGCTAAGGAATTTTTACGGAGCTGGAGCTTTGGATGAATTGAGGCTCAAAAAATAAAGAAACTATTTTAAAACTAAAATGAAGGCAAAAGTGCCTCTGGAAGTTTTTTTGGAGACCTTTTATAAGTGGTAAACCACTCCAAAGTGCTTTTAGAGGTTTTCTAGAGACACTTTGGAAGTGGAAACCCGATCGAAAGTAAGCTCTCTAAAAACCATTTAGTAACAGAATTCCTCATGAAAGTGCCTCTAGACACCTCTAGAGACCATATAACAGCCCAAAAACGCTCGAAATGTCTCTAGAAAATCTTCAGTGACGTCTTCCAGAATAGTCCCCTTTAAAAGTGCCTCTACATCCACTAAAGTCCATTCACAGCACCAACCCAAAGTAACCACCAACCAAACACCCTCCACGCTTCCCTGCAATTAGGTATACGGCAGCTCGGACTAAATCAGCTCATGCCTGTATATCTTATAAACCAACCGCACGTTTATGCATCAACGCAGGCTAAAAAAGCCAAATAAAAAAACCGAGCTTAGAGGGATGCTCGATTTTTTCTATTCTTCTTCCCTTCAATTACAGTAAGATTTGCTTGGGATTTTTTACGATGGGACTTTTTTCGAAATGGGTTTGACGCACTGGTTTTCGCTTTGGCAGCAGTTGTTTTCTTGTTATACCGCTTCTTGGATTGTTTTGCCGCTTTAAGGAATGCTTTTTGATCCTTGTCTTTACCTTTTCCACCCATCATTACTTTCCGGAATACAAGATAAATAACTCCGGCAATGGCTGCGAAAATAAGTATTCTTTTGAGAAGTGCAAGAGGATCTCCCATAAGGGTGGAAACCAATCCGATAGAGGCTAAAAGAATAACAGCTCCTGCAATGATAAAACGAGCATTCAAGAAGGTCACCTCCTTTGGAACTGATGGTAAAAGCATAATAGGCCTTTATCTATATTTTAGACTAATTCCGTTCATTCTAACCGTAATTCTGGTTTATTTTACACATTTGTATCTTTTGAGTTATGTGAATAATAAAACCTCGTAGTTAAGTATTTTTATTTTACTAAAAACATTCTAAACCATGCAATATCCTCTGAGATGATGCAATACTTTTACGGAAATGGACATACTACCCAAAGGAGGTGTTTTGATGTCTGCAAGAGAACAAGAACCATCAAGTGATAAAAAGCTGGAACAGAATAAGCAAGAAAAGCCGTTATCGTTTATTGGCATGGTTATTGCAACTGGTTTTGCCGGAGGGATCCTTTGGAGCGGAATCGCCTATATCTGTTATATGTTCTCCTTTACCAAACTGGAGCCAAACATCATCCTTGAGCCGTGGGCTGTCGGAGACTGGAAAGAGACCTGGCTGGGGATCCTTATTTCCATACTGGGATATGGATTGGTATCCATCGGAGTTGCGCTCGTCTACTATGCTGCACTGAGAAAGCTCAAGTCCATGTGGATAGGTGTCGGCTACGGCATTGTCTTGATGCTGGCCGTCTTCGTGGTTCTGAACCCGCTGTTTCCAAGCATGAAGGGATTGACAGAAACAGACTACAATACATTGATTACATTAGCATGCATTTATATTCTTTATGGAGTTTTCATTGGCTACTCCATTTCATATGAGGAAAACGAACTTCGCCACCAGCATGAAAAAGAAGAGGGTGTAAGTCAGTAGAATCAGACATACTAGTAGGTTTGTCAATTTATTTGTGTTAGAATGTTCATGTTGAACATTCTATTTTTATGGGTGAATACATATGCATAAATTTCTTCTGCTTAACGGGCCGAACCTGAATCGATTAGGAAAGCGAGAGCCCGACATCTATGGTACAACAACACTGAATGATCTTGAAAACAAAGTGAAAAAAGCCGCCTTGACAGCGGGGTATGGACTGACTGCGGAACAATCGAACCATGAAGGTGAGCTTATTGACAGTATTCACCGCGCGGCAGATGAGGGATACGCCGGTATTATCTTCAATCCTGGTGCCTTTACACATTACAGCTATGCGATAAGGGATGCCATTGCCGGAGTCGATATCCCGGTCGTGGAAGTTCATATTTCCAATGTTCATAAAAGAGAACCCTTCAGGCACCATTCAGTTTTAGCAGAAGTTTCAGAAGGACAAATTGTCGGCCTGGGATTGTTCGGCTATGAACTTGCCCTGCAGGCTCTTATAAAAAAACATAAGGGAGATGAAGAGGTTGAGTAAACTTGATAAATTAAGAGAAAAATTTTCAGGAAACAATATTGACGGTATACTGATCACTAGTACATACAACCGACGTTATATGACTGGATTCACTGGTTCGTCAGGGGTTGCCTTGATAACGGCTGACAGTGCGGTGTTCATCACTGACTTCCGTTATACGGAACAGGCTGCTGAGCAGGCCCAGGGATATGAGATTGTGCAGCATAAAGGTCCTATTCCTAATGAGGTTGCTGCTCAAGTTGAGAAACTGGGGATTAAAAGACTTGGATTTGAGAAAAATTATTTGACATACTCTGCATATGAAAGCTATCGCAGTAAAGTACAGTCAGAGCTTGTCCCTGTCAGCGGGCTGATTGAAGATATCCGCTTGATCAAAACAGAAGATGAGTTAAAAATCATCAGGGATGCTGCTGATATTGCGGATGCAGCGTTCAAGCATATTCTTGATTTTATCAAGCCTGGGAAGACAGAACTGGAAGTATCGAATGAACTTGAATTCTTCATGAGAAAAGCGGGGGCAGCCTCGTCTTCGTTTGATATCATTGTTGCATCCGGCACCCGCTCAGCTCTTCCGCACGGAGTAGCTAGTGAAAAAGTCATCGAAAAAGGTGATTTCATCACACTTGACTACGGTGCTTACTATAAAGGATATTGTTCTGATATGACGAGAACGATTTCTGTCGGCGAGCCTTCTGATAAGTTGAAGGAAATTTATGATGTTGTACTTCAGTCTCAGCTGAAAGCGATGGAGGGAATCAAGCCGGGCATGACAGGTGCAGAAGCAGATGCAATCGCCAGGGATTATATCAAGGAAAAAGGATATGGCGATAACTTTGGCCATTCGCTTGGTCATGGTATCGGACTTGAAGTACATGAAGGACCTGGACTTTCCCACCTTTCCGAAACAGTATTGAAACCAGGCATGATTGTCACTGTTGAGCCGGGAGTTTACGTTCAAGGTGTCGGTGGTGTCCGGATCGAAGATGATACAGTGATTACGGAAAACGGGAACGAAACACTTACACACTCAACGAAAGAATTAATTATTCTTTAATAAAACTATTGCTGCAGGAACAGAATATGGCATAATAGACATGCAATAAATAGTCATTCTTCGGCTATTCAAATTTTAGGAGGAACACTCATGATTTCAGTTAATGATTTTCGTACAGGCCTTACAATCGAAGTAGATAATGGAATTTGGCGCGTAATGGATTTCCAACACGTTAAGCCTGGTAAAGGAGCAGCTTTTGTACGCTCTAAATTAAGAAACCTGCGTAATGGAGCGATCCAGGAAAAAACTTTCCGCGCAGGTGAAAAAGTGGCCAAAGCCCAAATCGACAATCGCAGAATGCAGTATCTTTATGCAAACGGCGATATGCATGTGTTCATGGATACAGATTCTTATGAGCAAATCGAGCTTAACGCGACTCAAATCGAGTATGAGTTGAAGTTCTTGAAGGAAAACATGGAAGTTCAAATCATGATGTATCAAGGTGAAACTCTTGGTGTAGAACTGCCAAATACCGTTGAGTTGACAGTCACTGAAACTGAACCGGGTATCAAAGGGGATACGGCTTCAGGTGGTTCCAAACCGGCAACCGTTGAAACTGGATTGACTGTTAACGTGCCATTCTTCGTTAACGAAGGAGACGTTTTGGTCATCAATACAACTGACGGTTCTTATGTATCTCGTGGATAATAAACGTAGAACAAAAACAGGCTGAAGGGCATTCATTGTCCTTCAGCTTTTTTGTGGTTTTGATTTTAGTACATTAAAGCACTAAGAGGGACTGTCCCTCTTAGTGCTTTAATGCGTTGAAGTGAAGTTTTATTCCGCCGTCTTCCCCACAATAAAGTCATATTCTTCTATTCTCCGAATACATTTTAATATCAAAAGGCATGTACCAATCAAAGAAGTAGTTTTTACAGCAAAAAGAGGAGGAGGGAATATGGAAGAAATCCTATCAATCGTGCCAACACCTATCGCCGAAAAAATCCTTGCAATGCCAACCCATATTCAGCCGCTGATTGAAGAAATCAGGATAAGGATCGACAGACCGCTGGAAGTAACAGCCAGGGGCATACCATATTTTCTTTCGTATGTCGTGACTAGGAAAGACGGGGAACAACTGATCAATAAGCTTGCGAACCACTCGTTTTATACCTTGGAAGAAGAATTGAAAAGGGGATATATCACGATTGAGGGCGGCCACAGGGTGGGGCTTGCCGGAAAGGTGATACTCGAGGGAGGAAAGGTGAAGGCAATCAGGCACTTGGCCTCTTTCAATATCCGGGTTGCCAGGGAAGCCATTGGTATAGCTGCTCCATTGGTTTCACACCTCCATGATGAACGCTGGAAACATACGATGATCATCGGCGCACCCCAGACGGGTAAAACGACGATGCTAAGGGATATTGCCCGCATCGTCTCGAGCGGGGTTCCTGAGGAAAAAATCATCCCATATAAGGTCGGCATTGTGGATGAACGGTCTGAAATTGCCGGCTGTGTGCATGGAGTGCCCCAGCTGCAATTCGGACCGCGTATTGATGTGCTGGATGCTTGTCCAAAAGCAGAAGGGATGATGATGCTCATTCGGTCGATGAGCCCGGATGTCATTATTGTGGATGAGATCGGACGGCGGGAAGATGGCCAAGCTGTCCTCGAAGCGGTGAATGCGGGTATCACCCTTATAATGACCACACATGGACACTCGTTTGAAGAAGTATCAAAGCGTCCGTATCTTAAAGAGATTATAGAAATGAATGTAATAGAGAGATTCATTGAACTATCCCGGGGCGAGAATCCCGGAATGGTCAAAGGTATTAAAAATCAAGCGGGTGTTTCACTGCTGGATAAAGTGAGTGTGACATAAATGATTAAGATCATCGGTGCAGTTTTTATCATCCTATCTACCTCCTGGGCCGGTTTTGAGGCATCAAGATACTTAAGTGAACGGCCGCGTCAGTTGAGAATATTAAAATCAGCCTTGCAATCATTGGAGGCAGAAATCATGTATGGCCACACCCCGCTGCATGAAGCGGCACGAAAGCTTTCCAAACAGCTCCAGCGTCCGGTTGCCTGGTTTTTTGAAGTGTTCGCCAAAAAAATAACCACCGAAGAAACGACTGTAAGTGAAGCTTGGGAAGCCAGTCTTAACGAGGTTTGGAAGATGACTGCCTTCAAGTCGAGAGAATATGAGATTCTTACTCAGTTCGGAGAAAGCCTGGGCAAACATGATCGATTAACTCAGCAAAAACACATATTGCTGACCCTTACACATTTGGAGCGGGAAGAGACAGAAGCACTTGAAAAACAGAAAAGATATGAAAAAATGACGAAAAGTTTAGGGTTTCTTTCAGGCCTGCTTCTCATCATTTTATTGCTGTAATGATCTGGAGGGGAAAAGATGGGAATTGATGTCGATATTATTTTCAAGATTGCCGGTGTTGGTATTGTGGTGGCCTTTTTACACACTATCCTTGATCAAGTGGGGAAGAAGGAATATGCACAATGGGTCACCTTGTTTGGATTCATATACATTCTTTTCATGGTCGCTTCCATCGTGGACGATCTGTTTCAAAAAATCAAGTCAGTATTTCTCTTCCAAGGGTGAGAGGGGGAATGGGCCATTGAAATCATACAAGTAGTCGGAATTGCCCTGGTATCGACTTTCCTCGCTATGATCATTAAAGAACAAAAGCCCAATTTTGCTTTTTTGCTGGTTGTATTCGTCGGATGTGCGATCTTCCTGTTTCTGGTTGATCAAATATATGCAATTATCCGGATGATTGAAAAACTGGCTGCAAACGCCAATATCAACATGATCTATGTGGAAACGATCCTGAAAATTATCGGGATCGCCTACATAGCGGAATTCGCTTCCCATATCACGAAGGACGCGGGGCAGGGGGCGCTGGCTGCAAAGGTGGAATTGGCAGGGAAAATACTAATTCTAGCAATGGCAGTGCCGATCTTGACTGTCATCATTGAAACCATCATCAATATGATACCGAATGGTTAAGGAGGCAGCTGCACTTAGAGGTGAAAAAATGCGTCGAATAATTGTAGTCATTTGTTGTACACTATTTTGCTTATTTCTTGGAACATCCGACGTTGGAGCAGAAGGGGAAGACGCAGAGCAGAACACCGAGTTGGGAGAAAAGTTACTGGAAGAACAATTGGAAAAGCTGGAAATCGATGAACTCAAGGTTTATTGGGACGATGTCCTAACACAATATGGAGGGTTTCTCCCGGAAAGCCAAAAAGGCAGCTTGATCGATTTCATAAAAGGGGACAAGCAGTTTTCCTTTAAGGCTTGGTTCTCGGGAATCATTCACTTTGCTTTCCAGGAGTTGGTCATGAATGGGAAGCTTCTCGGAACCCTGATTTTACTGACGATATTCAGTATGTTTTTGCAATCGCTGCAAAACTCATTTGAAGGCGGCAGTGTAAGCAAGGTCGCCTATGCCATCGTTTTTATGGTGTTGATCATTATTGCACTGAACAGCTTTCATGTGGCAATCGATTATACGAAAGAAGCAATCGGGACAATGATGAATTTTATCATCGCGTTGATTCCGTTGCTGCTGGCACTCATCGCGTCTTCAGGAGGCCTGATATCCGCCGCTTTTTTCCACCCGGTTATTATTTTTCTCATGAATACAAGCGGGCTGCTGATCCAAAATATCGTCCTGCCTCTTTTATTCCTTTCCGCCTTATTGAGCATTGTGAGCTCTTTATCTCCTCAATATAAGGTGACCCAGCTCGCCAACCTGCTTAGGAACTGGAGCATCGGTCTCCTGGGGATTTTTATGACGGTATTCCTTGGAGTGATCTCTGTACAGGGCGCAACAGCAGCAGTAACAGATGGGATAACCGTAAGGACGGCCAAGTTTGTAACGGGTAACTTTGTCCCTGTCATCGGTAGGATGTTCACGGATGCAGCTGATACGGTCATCAGCGCGTCGGTGTTGCTGAAGAACACTGTCGGGATTGCGGGAGTGGCCATCCTGTTAATGATCGCCGCTTTCCCTGCGATGAAGATTCTGATGATTGCACTTATATATAAGCTGGCAGCAGCTCTGTTGCAGCCTCTGGGCGGAGGTCCGGTCATAACGTGCCTGGATACGATAAGCAAAAGCGTCATTTATGTCTTTGCCGCCCTGGCGATTGTCTCGTTCATGTTTTTTCTCAGCATCACTATCATGATTGCTGCTGGCAACATTACTCTAATGGTGAGATAAGGAGGGGGAAGATGTCTTTTCTGACAGAGTGGGTAACCAATATTATCGTTTTTGTTTTATTGGCAAGCGTGATCGATATGCTTCTCCCGAGTTCCAACATGCAAAAATACACAAAGGTCGTGACAGGGCTCCTTCTGATTACAATTATCTTAACTCCGCTCATGAAGTTATTTACAGCAGACTTTGAAGAAGCTCTTGCCGAAATGAATTTAGAAGGACCTGTCAAAACTGCTTCGGTAGAAAATTTAGTAGAAATGAAGAAAAAAGAAATACAAGCCTCACAACGTGCATATATTTTAGAACAGATGGCTGTCCAAATGAAAGATGATGTAGAAAAGGAGATGATAGACCAATATGGTTTAACTGTAAGGCATATCGAACTGGAAGCGGACGACCTAGAGAAGCTGCCGGAAAGCATCTTGTCAGTCTCAATTTATCTGGATACCTCCCGGGATGAAGCAGTCACAGCAATCAAACCAGTAGAAATCGATACCACCAAAACTATTCCAAAGGATGAGAGCGGTCAGGAAATCACGAATATGCTTTCAAAGAAATGGAATATTCCAGGTGACAAACTAGTGATCACGATCGAAGGAGGTGCAAGAGAAAATCATGAAATTTGATAAAGGTCCGCTTAAAGCATTGCAGCAGCTTTTCAGCAAAGATTCCACTGATAGTTCAGAACCTGAGAAAAAACCAGGAAAAATTCATTATTTCTTAATTGTCCTGCTGTTCGGAATTGCATTTATGCTCATCAGTGATTTATGGAACAGCGGTGCTCATGAGGCTTCAACGGTCATGAAGACCGATAGCGAACCGCAGCAGGAAGAAGTGCCGGCCTTTGGAAACAAAGATTCAAAGGATACCATAATGCAAGAGTACGAGGAGCGGTACGAAAACCAGCTGAAGGAAGCGCTTGAGCAAATTGCCGGTGTAAGCGACCCGACCATTGTCGTCAATGTGGAATCAACTGAGCGAAAAGTTTACGTGAAAAATAATTCCACCCAGACCCAGGTGACAAAGGAAACTGATCGGGAAGGCGGGAACCGGTCTATTGAAGATAAGTCTTCGGATGAGCAGTTGGTCATCATCAGAGACAATGAAAAAGAAGTCCCGATCATTATGGAAACTAAGAAACCTAAAATCAGCGGCGTTCTTGTTGTTGCCAAGGGTGCTGATAACATACAAGTGAAAAAATGGATCATTGAATCTGTCACACGGGTGCTGGATGTTCCCAGCCACCGGGTAGCAGTCATGCCTAAAAATTAAGGGGGAAATGAATATGTTATTGAAAAAACAAACAGTCTGGTTATTGACAATGTTAAGCCTTGTGATCGTGTTATCTGTGTATTATATTACCTCGCCGACACAGCAGGCAGCTGATATGGCTAAGATGGAAGACGGAACTCCGGCGCAAGGAGAGGGAACATCTGTTGAAGGTGAAGAAGCATCTGCTGAGGGCGAAATGAATATCGTAACCGAAGCTGCCGGTGATGAAGTATTTGAAACTCTCCGCATGGAATTCATGGACCAGCGCTCAAAGAGCAGAGAGGATCTTGAAACCAAACTAGCATCTTCAGACATTTCCATTGAAGAAAAGAATGAGGCAATCGAACAAATGGATCAGCTTAAAGAGCTGGCGACAACCGAAACTGTTTTAGAAACACTAATTAAATCTATGGGATATGAAGATGCACTGGTGAGAGCAGATGGAGAGCAGGTTCGTGTAACGGTCAAGGCCAAAGAACATTCCCCTTCTGAAGCTAACCAGATCATCCGCCTGGTAACAGATGAAATTGGGGCTATGCAAAAAGTGGCTGTCGAATTCCAGCCTTCAAACTAAATATTCATAATTCAGCCGGCTGCCTGAGGGCAGGCGGCTTCTTTTCTTGCATGGGTTTTTGAACTAATTGTGATCTGGACTGCGAGTAAATATTAATTGGTTCTTAATGGCGGAAAGGAAGCAAGGGAAAGATGAGATCAAGGAAAAAGTTTTAGTCTTTTTTGTCAAGTCATGATTAAATAATTGTTAATGGACAAAAAACACGGACAACCACTGAAAGAAAACCCTTCCTATCAAACACTCGTCCGCTCTTATGTAAATATAGGGATGGATGAAACTTTGAAAAATTGCAAAAGAAGCTTACAATAGAAAGAGGATAAGCTTTTGGGGACTAACTAAATCTGATTTCAATAAGTTTAGTTCATTCTTATATTGAATTCTTACTAGGTCTTATCGTATGATATTAGTAGCTAGTCCTAATTTTTAATAATTACTCTAAGGGGTGTCATTATGTTAAAGATTCAAGAATTACGCGAATTGATAAAACTTGTTGATCAATCAAGTATTGATGAGTTTTCATATGAACTTGATGGTTCCAAGATCAAAATGAAGAAAAATAAGGCTGTTACTTATGTCGAAGAAAAAGCAGCAATCCAAAATAACGAAGTACATAAAACAGAAGAAGCAGTTTCTGCTCCAGCACCTCAGGCCCAGGCTCCTGCTCAAGCTCCAAAAGCACCAGAGGCACCTGCTAAAACAGAAACTCCTGCACCAGCAGCGGATGAAAGCCTGCATAAGATTGTCTCCCCGATGGTTGGTACTTTCTATCAATCTCCATCACCAGATAAGGATGCCTATGTGAAAACAGGGAGCAAAGTTAGTGAAGATTCTGTAGTTTGTATCGTAGAAGCCATGAAACTCTTCAACGAAATTGAAGCAGAAGTTAAAGGTGAAATCGTAGAAATTTTAGTGAAAGACGGACAATTGGTTGAATACGGTCAGCCGCTATTCCTGGTTAAGCCTGAATAAGGAGCGATCATTATGATAAAGAAGCTGTTAATCGCAAATAGAGGAGAAATAGCTGTACGTGTGATCCGTGCTTGTCGTGAAATGGGAATAGAAAGTGTTGCTGTTTATTCCGAAGCTGACAGGGAAGCACTTCACGTACAACTGGCTGATGAGGCTTATTGTATTGGTCCAACAGCAAGTAAAGACAGTTATTTGAATTTCACGAATATCATCAGTGTGGCAAAGCTGACTGATTGTGACGCCATCCATCCCGGTTATGGATTCCTGGCCGAAAATGCAGATTTTGCAGAGCTTTGCCGTGAATGCAATATCACATTTGTCGGCCCGTCTCCGGAAGCCATATCCAAAATGGGGACAAAAGACGTAGCGAGAGAGACCATGAGAGAGGCGGGTGTACCGATCGTACCGGGTTCTCAAGGAATCGTGAAGGATGCAGAGGAAGCGGTTTCATTGGCTGAAAAAATCGGCTACCCTGTAATCATCAAAGCTACAGCCGGCGGTGGTGGAAAAGGAATCCGTGTGGCCAAGACAGAACAGGACCTTATTAAAGGCGTGAATATCACCCAGCAGGAAGCTGCAACAGCTTTCGGCAATCCGGGAGTTTATATTGAAAAATTCATCGAGGATTTCAGGCACGTTGAAATCCAGGTGCTTGGAGACAACTTCGGCAATGTCATTCACTTAGGCGAAAGGGATTGCACGATCCAAAGACGTTTGCAGAAGTTGATTGAAGAAACGCCTTCACCCGCCCTTGACGGAGAGACCAGAGAGCAGATGGGGCAGGCTGCAGTAAAGGCTGCTGAAGCGGTTGATTATTCAGGCGCAGGCACGGTCGAGTTTATTTTTGATCATGTGAACAATAAGTTTTACTTTATGGAAATGAATACGCGTATCCAAGTTGAACATCCTGTTACGGAACAGGTAACCGGTGTCGACTTGATCAAGGAACAGATTAAGGTGGCATCAGGAGAGAGGTTGTCATTGAAGCAGGAAGATATCGAATTTAACGGATGGTCGATCGAATGCCGCATCAATGCAGAAAATCCTGAGAAGAACTTCATGCCTTCCGCAGGTAAGATTGATTTGTATCTTCCTCCGGGCGGACTTGGGGTCAGGGTCGACTCTGCTGCGTACCCTGGGTATATGATCCCTCCTTATTATGATTCCATGATCGCCAAGCTGATCACTTATGGGGCGACGAGAGAGGAAGCGATTGCCCGAATGAAACGGGCATTGAGCGAATTTGTCATCGAGGGAGTGCACACAACCATCCCATTCCACCTGAAAGTGCTCGAGCACGAAACCTTCGTCAGCGGGGAATTTAACACGAAGTTCTTGGAAATACATGAGGTAATGAAGTCTTAAGTAAAGCTGTGTTATAATAAATTATAGAAAAACAGGCGAAATCAGTGGAGGTGTACATTCATGGCTGAAAATCAAAACCACAACCAAGCCCTATTACAAATGTCACACGGTAAAGACGGTTTAGGTAAAATTGAAATAGCACCCGAAGTAATAGAAGTGATTGCAGGAATTGCTGCGTCAGAAGTTGAAGGCGTAGCGCAAATGCGCGGTAATTTTGCCAGCGGTGTCGTTGAGAGACTGGGCAAAAAAAATCACGGTAAGGGAGTTAAAGTCGAACTTGCAGAGGAAGGCATCGTGGTCGATGTATACTGTATCATGCAATTCGGTGTTTCTATCCCAAATACTGCTCAAAAGATTCAGGATAACATCAGACAGGCACTTCTTAACATGACAGCATTAGAAGCTGAAGAAGTGAACATCCATGTTGTCGGAGTGCAGTTTGAAAACCAGAAGACTGAGCAGGAGCTTGATGAAGAGCTTTGACTTCGGAACAGAATCAATAGTTAACAAAAACCAAAGGCTGCGGCCTTTGGTTTTTATTTGTATTCAATAATTTTTATTTTATACAGGTACGTAAACGGATACCGGTAAATAGGAGAGGCGATTTTTACTCCGGCGAACTATTTACAATATTTGCTCCGGGCAACTAGGAAGAGTTATGGTGCTGTCATAGACCGTACACCGCTGAGCGGGGCCTTCCCGCTTTTAAATATTCAGAATAGAGGATTAATTGGTGTTTACGTGCTTTCACCGGCTCGTTTATGCTATTATCATTGATATGATGAAATCTGATTAGATTAAAGGAGTACAAAGCAAAATGAAAAGACGTACAGCGCGTGAAAAAGCTTTACAAGCATTATTTCAGATGGATATGTCCGGAATGACTGCCGATGAGGCGTTAACAAATGTATATGAAGATGCACCTTCTGACGAATATCTTGAGAACCTTGTAAAAGGGGCAACGGAACATAAAGAAAAAATAGATGGCCTCATCAAGGAGAACCTGGAAAAGTGGTCATTTGAAAGGCTCGCGAAAGTCGATAGAAACATTCTGCGTGTAGCCGTATACGAGTTATTGGAAGTTGAAGATGTACCCGGTAAAGTCGTCATCAATGAAGCAATTGAGATTGCCAAGACATATGGAGATGATCAGTCTGGTAAATTCATCAATGGCGTACTTTCAAAAGTGAATGCCGGTATTGAAGCCCGGGACGAATAAGGGGGAGTTAGATGCCCGCAAAACTTATCGATGGAAAGCAAATAGCACAGCACTATAGAAATTCCATCACAGAAGAAGTGAAACAATTGACAGAGCAAGGTTTGGTTCCTGGGTTGGCTGTCGTCCTCGTAGGAGAAAATCCTGCTTCTAAAACGTATGTGAAAATGAAGCGGAGAACCTGCGAAGAAATGGGTATCCATTCTGTCCTGATTGAGTACAGCGATGAAGTCAGCGAAAGGGAACTGCTGGAAAAAATAGAACAGCTGAATAACGATTCATCGATTCATGGCATTCTGGTCCAGCTGCCTCTCCCGGACGCAATCCAAACGGCAAAGGTGATTGAGAAAATTTCTCCGGACAAAGATGTCGATGGTTTTCATCCTGTGAATATCGGCAGGATGATGATAGGGGAAGAGGCATTTCTCCCATGCACACCATACGGCATTATGAAAATGCTTCAATATGAAAATATAGATCCAGCAGGAAAGCATGCGGTCGTAGTGGGAAGAAGCAATATTGTCGGAAAACCGGCAGGGCAGCTCTTGCTTAAGGAAAACGCCACTGTGACATACTGCCATTCGAAAACGGAGAATATTTCAGATTACACCCGAGATGCCGATATACTGATCTCAGCTGCCGGGCGTGCGAAATTCATTCACGGAAGTGACATCAAGCCAGGAGCGGTGGTTATCGACGTGGGCATGAACAGAGATGAAGAAGGGAAATTATGCGGTGATATTGATTTTGACAGTGCCAGTGAGACAGCGGGCTATATTACCCCGGTACCTGGCGGGGTCGGCCCGATGACCATAACGATGCTTATGTTTAACACCGTAAAGGCTGCCCGCAGGACACTTTCCGAACGAAAACTCTAAAGTATATCTGCTGCAGCTTGTCATCTTTTTTTGTTAAAGGCTGTTGTCGTCTAGATTAATGCATTTTGAAAAATCTCAGGTGCCGGATTTTTCACCCGGGTTACAATTTTTCACTCTGAACAAGCAGAGTAGCTCTTTTCTTACTTGCATATTTCCTTGGATGTGAGCTCAATTTTATGTGAATCATATAAAATAGCAACAAAGTTTAAGAAGAGAGCCTTAGTAAAATAATATTGTGCCAAAAAGGCTGCATTCCAGACTAAGGAAGCAGCTTTTTGTTAAGCTGATTATACATAATAATTTTTCATACGTTCTGTAAAAAAGATTCATACTTAGTGGTGATGGCTGCCGCAGCTAAACGGAAGCTATAACTGGTGAGAGGGGACATGAGTGGAATGGAAACGCCTCAATACCTGACGATCCAGGCATTGACCAAATATATAAAAAGGAAATTTGATAAAGACCCTCATCTTTCAGGAATTTATGTGAAAGGTGAGATATCGAACTTTAAAAGACATTCAAGCGGACATATGTATTTCACTTTGAAGGACGAGAAAGCAAGAATACTGGCTGTAATGTTTTCTTCTGCCAACGCCTCCATGAAATTCAGACCCGAAAATGGCATGAAAGTATTAATCAGAGGGGATATTTCTGTCTATGAAGCCGGCGGTCAGTATCAAATTTACGTGAAAGAAATGCAGCCCGATGGGATAGGTGATTTATTCCTTGCTTATCAGCAGCTTAAAGAAAAGCTTGAAAGACAGGGTCTGTTTGATGAAACAAGAAAAAAAGCCCTGCCCAAGTTTCCCCGGAAAATCGGAGTGATTACCTCCCCTACAGGGGCGGCTGTAAGGGATATCATCACAACCATTGAACGCAGGTATCCGCTAGGTGAGATACTGGTTTACCCCGCATTGGTCCAGGGGGAAAAGGCATCTCGGTCTGTTGCTGATTGCATCAGGAGAGCCAATGAGAATAGGGAGATAGATGTTCTAATTGTCGGGAGGGGCGGAGGTTCCATTGAAGAGTTGTGGGCGTTTAATGAAGAACGCGTGGCTCTTGCGATTTCTGAATCCGCTATTCCAGTTATCTCGGCCGTCGGACATGAAACTGATTTTACGATTGCTGATTTCGCAGCAGACATGAGAGCACCCACTCCAACGGCGGCAGCCGAGCTTGCTGTTCCCCACATAGACGACCTGCTGGAAAGAGTCTTGAGCCGGAAAGTCATGCTTATCAGAGGGATGAAAGCAAGGTTGAACAGTGAAAAGTCGAGATTGAAGAATGTCAGCTCTTCTATTGTGTTCAGAAATCCCCGCCGATTATATGAGCAGAAAATTGAGGCTGTCGATCGTTTGACTGATACGTTGAACAGAACGCAGCAAATGAGAATGCAGACTCACAGGGATAAATTGGCAAGGTTATCTTCCGGTTTGCAAAGAGTCCACCCCGGCAGGTTATGGGAACAGAAACACGAAGAGCACCTTCGTATGAAAAAACAGTTACAGGCACAATTTTTAAACATAATTAAACAGAAACAAAGTGACTTCAGCAGGACGATCTCAACATTGGAAGCATTGAGTCCGCTCCGGGTCATGGATAGAGGATACAGCCTGGTATATTCCGTGAATGAAAAGCTCGTCAAGACAAAGGAGGCAGTTAAAGAAGGAGAGAAGGTAACCGTACACCTTCAAGATGGCAAGCTGCATTGCCGGATAGATTCTATAGAGGAGAGTGAAAACTGATGGCTGAAGAGAAAAAAATGTCATTTGAAGAAGCGATGGAAAGACTGGAGATGATTGTCCAGCGCCTTGAAGAAGGAGAGGTCCCTCTTGAAGAAGCACTTCAGCAATATCAAAAGGGAGTGGAATTGTCCAAGTATTGTCATGATACGTTGAAGCATGCTGAGAAACAAATGACAAAGCTGATGACGGATGAAGGTGAGCAAGAATTCTCTTTATCTGAGGAGGATAATTCGTGATTCCTGTAACGTTAGATACCTTTACGGTTCAGTATAAAAGACTGCTGGAAAGCAAACTGGATGAACTGGTACAAAAATTGGATGCCCCGGAAAAAGTGAAAGAAGCTATGTCCTATTCTTTGAAAGCGGGAGGTAAAAGGATCCGGCCGATTCTTCTTTTTGCCACCCTTCATACTTTTGGAAAAGATCCAAAAATAGGACTTGAAGCAGCGGCAGCCCTTGAAATGATTCATACATATTCCCTCATTCATGACGACCTTCCGAGCATGGATAACGATGATTTGAGAAGGGGCAAACCCACAAATCATAAAGTCTTTGGCGAGGCGGCGGCCATTCTTGCGGGTGACGGCCTGCTGACTTACAGTTTTGAAGTTCTCACAGAAACACCGGGTGTCTCTTCTGACAAATTGCTAAGACTTGTTTCCCTGCTGGCAAGATCGGCGGGACCTGAGGGGATGGTAGGAGGACAGGCTGCAGATATGGAAGGAGAAAACCAGTTGCTGTCTGTAGAAGAGCTGGAGTATATCCATAAGAACAAGACCGGCAGACTTCTTGCTTTCAGCGTGATGGCGGCGGCCGTTTTGGCAGAGGCAACAGAAGAACAGATACGCCATTTGGAAGAGTATGCTTTCCATATCGGTTTGGCTTTTCAAATTCAGGATGACATCCTTGATGTAGAAGGCAGTGAGGAAAAGATCGGTAAACCCGTTGGCAGTGATGAAAATAAATTTAAAAGTACGTACCCGGCTCTCCTTACTCTCGAGGGGGCAAAGGAAAAGCTGCGGAGTCATCTGCAACAGGGCAAGGCGGCTCTTGCCTCTTCTGACCTGGAAAATGGGCTGCTTGTAGAAATTGCTGACATGATTGCATCAAGAGATCATTAAACTGCCTTATTTGAAAAATAGTGATTTCATGATATAATGTATTCACAACTGAATAGGGATGGTGCAGTATTCTAGTCAATCTACCAGTTCTGAAGGTGGGCCTAAAAATCCACTAAAGGGCACATCGATGAAGTTCCTTGTTTCGGCTTGAGGCGCCCAGCCTTGGGTCGAAGCTGGGAGTAAGGTGCAAGGGCGATCCACAATGGCATGTGGGCGTTGACCCTTGCACCGCGGAGGTTCCGTTCTGGGCCGGCAGATTGCATGAGCAATCAGAACGGAGTATAGACCTGCGATGCGGTGACAACCGCTAGCAGCGTAGCCTGCCTTGAGTGAAGTGTGAGGGGATTATGGTTACAAGGTACACATCAGTTGGCCATTGGTATGTGCTTTTTCGCCCATATGAAATCCACTTTGCAAAAGAGGCTAAGAACATGGTTAAAGGTTGCCGAGGAAAACTCCTAGACTGTTCCTGTTTGTGACATATATTGAGGATTATAGTGCGGACTAAGTGGTAATCCAGTCTAACTGCTGGTGACACAGTTAAGTCGGGTTTAAAGGGAAACCGCCGGTATGGCGACATCCGGTACCTGATTGGGAAAACCTACTGGACCTAAGCTGCAATTTTTACTCAATGTATGACCATCCCTTTACATATTTTATATGATTAATACTTATTTACATAGATTCTTAATAGAGAAACGGTGTGTAATGGCCCTGATGAAGGACGTAATGAAAAACTCAATAAAATGGAGTATTAGCATTGCCGTTATCACGTTTGTGTTAGCGGCTCTTTTTTCAATCTTTTCTAATTTGATATTGAACGAGGTTACCTGGGTGATCGGCTTGATTGTAGTGCTTATCATTGTTTTGATAGGTATCTTTTTTGATATGCTTGGAATAGCTGCCACGGCCGCTGATGAAACCCCTTTCCATGCGATGGCAGCCAAGAAGGTGTATGGTGCCAGGCAGTCCATCCGGATTGTCCGGAATGCGGATCGTTTTGCCAGCTTTTGTAATGATGTAATCGGAGATATATCCGGAATTATAAGCGGTACGGCTGCAGCAATCGTCATGATCGGTCTGACCCTCGATCTTCAGATCAATAATGGTTCTCCAATAGAATATGCGGTTAACGTACTCTTGACGAGTTTCATAGCAGCATTGACTGTCGGAGGGAAAGCCCTCGGAAAGACATTGGCCATCCAGTATTCGAAGGATATTATCTTTCAGGTAGGAAAAGTGTTACAATTTGTGGAGGATAAATTTCACCTTACCATCATTAAAGATAAAAAAGATAAAAAGCGAAAAAAACGTGAAAAATTGAAACAAAACATTTAGTTATGAAAGTTGGTGACCTGGATGGATCTGTTATCAATTAAAGACCCTTCCTTTCTAAAGTCGTTATCACAGCAAGAACTTGAACTCTTAAGCGAAGATATTAGAAAATTTTTAATAGAAACCCTATCAAAAACAGGTGGACATATCGGCCCCAACCTGGGAGTCGTGGAGCTCACGATTGCCCTTCATAAATGTTTTGACAGTCCTAAAGACAAAATCATCTGGGATGTCGGCCATCAATCGTATGTACACAAAATCCTGACTGGACGTGCAGGACAGTTTGGTACACTGCGTCAGTATAAAGGTTTATGCGGCTTCCCTAAAATGGTGGAAAGCGAACATGACGTCTGGGAAACAGGACACAGTTCGACCTCCTTATCTGCGGCGATGGGAATGGCCATAGCCAGAGATGTTAAGAAAGAAGATTCATTCATAGTGCCGGTTATCGGAGATGGTGCCTTGACAGGCGGTATGGCCCTGGAAGCATTGAACCATATTGGCCATGAACAGAAAGATATGATTGTCGTCTTGAATGACAATGAGATGTCCATTGCCCCGAATGTGGGAGCCCTGCATAATGTGCTGGGGCGTTTACGCACTGCAGGGAAATATCACTGGGTCAAAGATGAGTTGGAGTATATCCTTAAAAAGATACCGGCTGTCGGCGGTAAGCTGGCTGTAACAGCGGAAAGAGTGAAAGACAGCCTTAAATATTTGTTTGTATCCGGTATGTTCTTTGAGGAAATGGGCTTTACTTATCTTGGTCCGATAGACGGACACGACTATAATGATCTGTTGGAAAACATTCAGTATGCGAAAAAGACAGAAGGCCCGGTTATTCTGCATGTCATCACGAAAAAAGGGAAGGGCTTTCATCCCGCGGAATCTGATAAAAAAGGAACCTGGCATGGAACCGGTCCCTATAAAATAGATTCAGGAGATTTAATCAAGCCGGTTAGCGCACCTCCGTCCTGGAGCGGTTTGGTCAGTGAAACAGTCCGCAAGCTGGCCAGGGAAGATGAAAGGATTGTGGCAATCACTCCTGCTATGCCGGTGGGATCTAAACTGGAAGGATTCGCTAGTGAATTCCCTGACCGCATGTTTGATGTCGGAATTGCTGAGCAGCACGCTGCAACCGTCTCTGCCGGGCTCGCTACACAAGGGATGAAGCCATTCTTAGCCATTTATTCAACCTTCCTCCAAAGGGCGTATGACCAAGTGCTGCATGACATCTGCCGTCAGAATTTGAACGTGTTCATCGGGATAGACAGGGCGGGACTTGTAGGAGCAGATGGTGAAACTCATCAGGGAGTCTTCGATATTGCTTTCATGCGCCACCTGCCAAACGTCGTTCTCATGATGCCGAAGGATGAAAATGAAGGCCAGCATCTGGTCAACACCGCCATTCAATATGATGATGGACCGATTGCACTCAGGTTCCCACGAGGCAACGGTTTAGGTGTCAAGATGGACAAGGAACTGAAGACGATACCAATCGGCCAATGGGAAGTATTAAAAGAAGGCAGGGACACGGCGATCCTCACTTTTGGCACAACCATACCGATGGCCCTTGAAGCTGCAGAACAGCTTGAAAAACAAGGGATTTCTGTAAAAGTCGTAAATGCCCGGTTCATCAAGCCTCTTGATGAAAAAATGCTTTCCGGAATAATGCAGGACAACATGCCAATCCTAACAATTGAAGAGGCCGTGCTGCAAGGCGGATTTGGCAGTGCAGTCCTTGAATTTGCCCATGATCACGGTTTTAATGAAGCGACGGTTGAGCGTATCGGGATTCCGGATAAGTTCATTGAACATGGAAGTGTAAAAGAATTATTAAAAGAAATTGGGATGACGACGGAAAGTGTTGTTGACCGTATTCAATCAATGATACCAAAAAAACAAAAAAGGGCTTGAAGATGAAAGTAAAAAAACAACGATTAGACGTACTCCTTGTAGAACGGGGATTAGCGGAAACAAGAGAAAAAGCTAAACGGGCTGTGATGGCCGGACTGGTATACAGCAAGGAGTCCAGGCTTGATAAGCCGGGGGAGAAAGTTAATGAAGACATCCCCCTTACCATCAAAGGAAATGTCCTGCCTTATGTTAGCAGGGGCGGCTTGAAGCTTGAAAAAGCACTTAAAACGTTTGATGTAAGCGTAGAAGGGAAAACGATGCTCGACATTGGTTCTTCCACAGGAGGCTTTACAGATTGTGCTTTGCAGAACGGGGCTAAACTTTCTTATGCACTCGATGTCGGCTACAACCAGCTTGCCTGGAAACTGAGGCAGGATGAAAGAGTTGTCGTGATGGAAAGGACCAACTTTCGATATGTAAAACCGGAGGATCTTGTTTCTGAGATGCCCGATTTTGCGACAATCGATGTTTCGTTTATTTCCCTCTCCCTCATCTTGCCTGTCCTTAAAACGCTGCTCGTTCGTGACAGTGATGTGATAGCGCTGATCAAACCGCAATTTGAAGCAGGAAAAGAGCAGGTAGGAAAAAAGGGGATTGTCAAGGACCCGACAATTCATCATGCTGTCATTGAAAAAATCGTCCAGCTCGCCCTTAAAGAAGGCTACGATGTCAGGGATCTTTCCTTTTCTCCCATTACAGGCGGCGAGGGAAATATCGAATTCCTGATTCATTTATCGTGGCATGGTGAAAAAGAGGCAGGAGAGAATCGCCTTGGCTACACCATTCAATCAGTAGTGGACCAAGCGCAAAATGAATTTAAGTCGAAGTAGAAAGAATAAACTCCCTGGTTTATTCTTTTTCTTTTGTTTAAGGCTGAATTCGTATAGATTGTTGCTTTTGGAAAAATCCAAAAGGGCGGATTTTTCCCTCGGGTACTAGGGCTTGTCTAACTGAATAGGGCAATTAGCTCTTTCCTTTCTGGCTTATCAGGGTAAGTTCTGGGAATTATGGCTATATCTCTTAAATTTCATATTAAATAGCAACAAAGCTTTTGAAAAGAGTCTTGTTAAAAGATATAGAAGAGTATCTTTTAGTTACGATCTTTTAATGTGTAAATAAACCTAATCCTTTGAGGTTGTTTTTATTGAATACGGCACCTCGCTGCTGGTTTCAAGTGCAATGAGGTTTATGAAATCTGCGTAAAAGGAAAACATACATAGGGAGCCAAAATCAAAACAAGCTTTGTTTTTTTATTGTGATAATAATATAAATAAGCTAACATGAATGTAGAAGTATAAATATACAGCAGTTAACGAGTTAGAGGTGTGGGAGTTATGATGAACAAAGGGCAAAGATTAATCAAAATCAGGGAACTTATTTCAAATCATGATATTGAAACACAGGATGAGCTTGTTGATCGGTTGAAGAACGCTAACTTCAACGTAACGCAAGCTACCGTATCCAGGGATATTAAAGAACTTCACCTGGTTAAGGTCCCATTAATGGATGGGCGTTATAAATACAGCCTGCCGGCAGACCAGAGATTCAACCCGCTTCAAAAATTGAAAAGGACACTGACTGATGCGTTCGTCAAGATCGATTCAGCAGGTCATATGCTGGTGATGAAAACGCTGCCAGGAAATGCGAATGCCATTGGTGCCCTTATAGACAATCTTGATTGGGAAGAGATTTTAGGTACCATCTGCGGTGATGATACATGTTTGATCATCTGCAAGACAGAAGAGGATACGGAGAAAATATCGCAGCAATTTCTTGATATGCTTTGATTGAGGTGATACAGGATTGTTACAGGAACTTTCAATAAAGAATTTCGCAATCATCGACGAACTGACCGTCTCTATTGAAGAGGGGCTGACTGTCCTTACAGGTGAAACGGGCGCAGGGAAATCAATTATCATTGATGCCGTCCATTTACTTGTAGGAGGCAGGGGATCCTCCGAATTTGTAAGACATGGCGAGAAGAAGGCTGAAATAGAAGGCCTGTTTACCCTGGAAAACGAAAACCATCCCTGTTATAAAAAAGCTGCAGAATTTGGGATTGAGATTGAAGAAGGGATGATAATCCTGAGAAGGGACATCTCCAGTCTGGGGAAAAGTGTATGCCGGATCAACGGAAAGCTGGTTACCATTGCAACATTAAGGGAAGTGGGCTCAACCCTAATCGACATTCACGGCCAGCATGAACATCAGGAGTTGATGAATGAAACACTTCATCTTACATTGCTTGACCAGTTTGCTTCAAAAGAATTGAAAAATTCCTTGCAAAATTATAAAGATGTCTTCAAGGAATATGAGTCTGTTCAGAGCAGATTGAAAAAGTATAATGAAAATGAGCAGGAAATGGCCCATAGGCTCGATTTAATTCAATTTCAGTTATCAGAAATTGAAAAAGCGGAACTCCAACCAGGTGAAGATGAAGCACTCCTGGAAGAAAAGAACAAATTGATGAATTTTGAAAAATTGTTCGAGTCGCTGCAAAATTGCTATAACAGTATACAGGGAGAAGGTCGCGGCTTGGATTGGACCGGCCTGGCGATGAGTCATATTGAAGGAGCTGCGGGTGTGGATTCGAAATATGACAGTCTCATGGAGTCGATCTCTAACAGTTATTATTTGCTTGAGGAGGCTGCAGGTACGGTACGTTCGGAATTGGATGAGCTTGAATTCGAACCCGACAGGCTTAATACCATTGAAGGCCGCCTGAATGAAATCAATTCATTAAAAAGAAAATATGGCTCGACTATTGAAGAAATTCTGGAGTACAGCGCGAAAATAGAAGAGGAAATCGAAACGGTCACAAATAAAGATGCTCTTATCCATGAGCTTGAGAATAAACTTAAGTCGTTAGAAAAAGATTTATACTTAGAGGCGGAACAGCTTTCAGGCATTCGAAAAAAAGCGGCGAAAAAGCTGACTGCCCGCATACATGAGCAGCTGAAGGAGCTCTATATGGATAAAACGACTTTTGAAGTCCGTTTTTTACAAGAGCCTTCCAAGAGCAATTCATTTAAGTATAGAAAAGATGGAGCGGACCAGATTGAATTTTATATTTCCACAAATCCCGGCGAACCATTGAAGCCTCTGTCCAAGGTTGCTTCCGGCGGGGAGCTTTCAAGGGTGATGCTGGCACTGAAGACAATCTTTTCAAAACACCAAGGCATCACCTCCATAATCTTTGATGAGGTGGATACAGGTGTGAGCGGCCGAGTTGCTCAAGCGATTGCGGAAAAGATTTATCAGGTTTCCGTCAATTCGCAGGTCATGTGTATTTCTCATCTCCCTCAGGTTGCCGCCATGGCCGATTCACATCTATATATAGCCAAAAAGTCAGCGGGCGGCCGGACAAGCACATCCGTCACAGCCTTGAAGCAAGAAGAAAAAATACGTGAAATCGGCAGAATGATTTCAGGTGTAGAGTTTACAGAGCTGACAAGGGAGCATGCAAAAGAATTGCTAAACCTTGCAGAATCCATTAAAAATAAATAAAGTTGTTCAACTGCTCTTGAGCCCATTGGGTTCGGGGCTTTTTTTTGCGGCCTTTTTCCTGTCCAGAACTACAGTTGGTTATGGCATTGAGAGATATTAATGTATAAATATGGACAAACTGTGTAAATTTAAGCCTATTATATGTGTTAAAAACAAAACTATTCGCCTTTTACAGCATTCCCACAGCTATCCAAAATGGGTAGCTTTTTTTCTTGGGAGCCGGTTATAAATGTCCTGTTTCAAGGCAAAATTAAAACTGTAGCCAGGAAGAAAGTGTGTGGATTAGAAGCGAGGAGAGTGAAAAAATGAATTCAGATTTATTCAGGAAATTGATTGGTGGAATTCTCCTTGTTTCACTTTGCTTCATAGGTTTTTTGAAACCTGTTCAACAATATATCCAATTACCAAATAAAATAGTCATGATGCAGGGTGAAAAAGTTACGCTTCCAAAAGCAGCTCCAGTAACCGCGATGACCGCTTCCACCTCCAAGTTAGCATTAAGTAACAATAAGGATGCTTTGACGATACAGGGTGACAATGTCGGTAAAGAAGAGGTTCTTCTTGAACTTGCAGGTGTACCGATAAAGAAAGTGGATGTAGAAGTCATCAAAGACTTCAAAGTCATTCCGGGAGGGCAGTCCATTGGAGTGAAGCTGAATACCCTTGGTGTGCTGGTTGTAGGACACCACTTGGTACAAACAGAAGACGGCAAAGTATCCCCTGGTGAGAAGGCGGGAATACAAGTCGGAGATATGATTACAGAAATTAACGGGAAGAAAATTGAAAAGCTTGCAGATGTGGCGCCTTTCGTTCAAGAGGCCGGAGAGAACATGGATGCTCTGGAGGTTGTCATACGAAGGGATGAAGAAAAGATCAAAACCGAGCTGCAGCCTTTGAAGGATAGTAATGAAAAAACATACAAACTTGGCTTATATATCCGTGATGCAGCAGCAGGTATAGGTACGATGACTTTTTATGAACCTGAATCAAAAAAGTATGGTGCTCTTGGTCATGTGATTTCAGATATGGATACGAAGAAACCGATCGTAGTTGAAGATGGCGAAATTGTACACAGTACGGTTACTTCGATTGAAAAGGGCAGTAATGGTAAGCCTGGTGAAAAACTTGCCCGCTTTACCGGTGAAAGGGATGTCATTGGAGACATCACGCGGAACAGCCCGTTCGGCATTTTCGGAAAGTTAAACAGAGACATAAAAAATGGAATGCTTGATAAAGCGCTGCCGATTGCCCTGTCTCATCAAGTCAAAGAGGGGCCGGCTCAAATCTTGACGGTGGTCGATGGGGAGGAAGTGGAATTGTACGACATTGAAATCGTCAGCACGATTCCGCAAAAATTTCCAGCCACTAAAGGAATGGTCATCAAAGTCACTGATCCGGACCTGTTAGACAAGACGGGGGGAATTGTACAAGGGATGAGCGGAAGTCCTATCATCCAGGAAGGAAAGCTCATCGGCGCGGTGACACACGTATTTGTCAATGATCCAACGTCCGGTTACGGGGTCCACATTGAATGGATGCTTAACGAAGCAGGAATAGACATATATGAAGAAGAAAGAGAAAAGGCAAGCTGACAGGCGGGTGATACCGTCTGTTTTTTTGGTGGTGAGGATCAGAGAAGGCTGCCTGGAAGACCAATGAGGGTGAAAATTGTAGGGGCTGTTGGTCTGATTAGGAAGTTTTCAGACCAATAAGAATCATTATTATAGGGGCTGTTGGACTGATTAGGAAGTTATCGCCCCAATGAGACCCAGTATATTAGGGGGTGTTGGTCTGAATAGGAAGTTTTCGGCCCAATGAGATTCAATATTGAAGGGGATGTTGGTCCGATTAGGGTGTTATCGGCCCAATGAGATTCAATATTATAGGGGATGTTGGTCTGAATAGGAAGTTTTCAGCCCAATGAGATTCAGTATATTAGGGGATGTTGGTCTGATTAGGAAGTTTTCGGCCCGGTGGAACTCAGTATATTAGGGGATGTTGGTCTGAATAGGAAGTTTTCAGCCCAATGAGATTCAATATTGTAAGGGATGTTGGTCCGATTAGGGTGTTATCGGCCCAATGAGATTCAATATTGAAGGGGATGTTGGTCCGATTAGGGTGTTATCGGCCCAATGAGATTCAATATCGTAAGGGATGCTGGCCCATTTAGAGAGTTAATGGGCCAATTAGATTGGGAATACAATGGTATGTTGGTCCATTTAGAGTCTTATTGGCCAATGAGAATGGAAAATGCACAGGATTCTGTCCCATTTAGAGAGTGATTGAGCCAATAAGATTGGCAATTGCCTGCAACGCTGACCTATTTAGAAATGGTTAAAGGAAGCATATGCTCAACTTCTGCCCTCTGAGGCACGCATGTGTAGCGGAAAGCTACCTCACCCAGGTAGCATGAATTCATTCAAAACCCTCAAACAAGGCTTCCGGGTGTTGCAATAAGGTCAAATTACACAAACAACCAAGTATAAAAATGTTAAAAAATTTGCAACCCTCTCCACCAAAGCTACAACTTCCTGCTTCTATTTTATGATAAAATTATTATATAAAGATTTTTCGACAAATCAATAACCCTCATATCGAATCAGGTCGAAATTAAGAGAAAATAAAAGGAAATGAAAGAAAACAATTAATTTTTTAGTTTTTTTCAAAAAATAAGAGGATTTCTTATTGCTTTGTCGAAAAATTACTTTAGAATAAAAAAGAGAGTGGATATGGATTATATCGGATTGAGGAGGAAAACTGTAGTGAATTCAATTAAAGTGTGTGTAGTAGATGATAATCGTGAGTTAGTATCTTTACTGGAGGAATATATTTCATCCCAAAATGACATGGAAGTTGTGGGGGTCGCTCATAACGGCCAGGAGTGCCTTGAACTTCTTGATGAGGTGGAACCTGATGTCATTGTATTGGACATCATCATGCCTCACCTAGATGGTCTTGCTGTGCTTGAGCGCATCAGGGAACGTTCTGTCATTCCAAATGTAATTATGTTGACAGCTTTCGGCCAGGAAGATGTGACGAAGAAAGCGGTGGAATTGGGTGCTTCCTATTTTATATTGAAACCATTTGATATGGAAAATCTGGTCAGTCATATCCGTCAAGTAAGCGGAAAATCAAGTCCGATATTTAAAAAATCCACATCACATTCACGATCTGCTGCAGAATCAAAACCTAAAAATCTTGATGCCAGCATTACAAGCATCATTCATGAGATTGGTGTGCCTGCTCACATTAAAGGCTACCTTTATTTAAGAGAAGCAATCTCGATGGTCTATAAAGATATTGAGCTGCTTGGGTCCATTACAAAAGTTCTTTATCCGGACATCGCCAAAAAGTTCAATACCACTGCAAGCCGTGTGGAACGTGCCATCCGACATGCGATAGAAGTCGCCTGGAGCCGTGGGAACATTGACTCAATTTCGAACCTATTCGGATATACTGTCAGTATGAGCAAAGCCAAACCGACAAATAGTGAATTTATCGCGATGGTTGCGGATAAGCTTCGATTGGAACATAAAGCTTCTTGAAAGATTGAGGAGTAACGCCATTATATATTTTTTACAGATATGATAGAGAAAGCCTGGTAAATCATTTGGTTTGCCAGGTTTATTTTTTTTGAAATATAGGTTAGGAAGGGTATATGCGGTTAAACTGGGAAAATCTTTATTACTAATTCTGATGAATGGAGTTGGTTGTTATGACCTTGATCTTTGCCCACCGTGGTTCTGCCGGAACACACCCTGAAAACACGATGGAAGCTTTTATCGAGGGGGAGCGAAAGGGTGCAGACGGACTGGAGCTCGATGTCCAGCTCTCAAAAGACGGTGAAATTGTAGTCATTCATGATGAAACTGTCGACAGAACGACAAACGGGAAAGGGTTTATTAAAGACCTGTCCCTGAAAGAAATAAAAAAGCTGGATGCCAGTTTTAAATATAAAAAGTTTTTACAAAAGGTGCGTATTCCCTCTCTGCGAGAAGTTTTTGAATGGATGAAGACCAATGATATAATCTGCAATATAGAATTGAAAAACGGGATCATCCCGTATCCTCAGCTTGAAGAAAAAGTTATTGCGTTGATCGAAGAATATGGATATCAAGACAGGACAATCATCTCATCCTTTAACCATTATTCTATAGTCCACTGCCACCGCCTTAACCCTGATGTTGAAATTGCTCCGTTATATTCAAATGGTCTCTTTATGCCATGGGTGTACGCTCAATCCATCCATGCCTCGTCCATTCATCCGAACATCAAGGTTGCCCCGGATGCAGTTATCATTGATTCTATGAAAGCGGGAGTCGCGGTAAGACCTTATACAATTAATAGCGAGAAACTTATGAAAAGACTCTTCAGCATAAACTGTACCGCTATCATAACGGATTATCCTGAGAAAGCGGTCAACCTTAAAAGCATGATGTCACTATGATATAAACAAAAAATCTATCCTATGTCTAGGATAGATTTTTTCAATTCTTACTTGTTTTTAAACCGGTCCTGCACTTTATTCCTCTTTCTATCTCTATGAAGTATGAATCCTGCAATAAAACCTAAACCGCCTAAGAAAAAAATAAGCCCCGTAATAAATTGCAGCCAGAGTGACGGGAATGGAGGTTGCAGGATTCCAAACAGCATATCTCTCATCAGCTTTATCCCTAAAGCAGCCAGCGCTCCTGGAATCAGCATAATGATTAACGCAATCAGTCTTTGCATACCTTTATTCTCCTCTATTAATGTTACTGAAGTCATTATATCATAGATGAAATTTGTCAACCAAAGGAAGTTGCGCTACAATAAAAATGTATGAAAGATATTGCAGTCTCAAAACCAAGAGGTGGAAAGAAGTTGCAAAAAGTATTAGTAGTAGGTGGAGGTAAAGGCGGAATAGCTATCCTGAAGATTTTAAGGGAGACCTCGATGCTGGAAGTGGCAGCTGTTTGCGACCTGAACGGGGACAGCCCTGGTATCCATTATGCAAGGGAAAATGGGATACCGTACGGAGAAGACTGGAGAGAGTTTCTTGATGAACAAATAGATATCGTCATTGAAGTGACAGGGAACCAAGAAGTCTTTGAAGACCTTAGAGATTCAAGAGGCAAGAATACTGTGGTCATTCCGGGGAGTGTAGCGTTCTTAGTTGCAAAGCTCCTAAAGGAAAAAGAGCACTTGATCGATGAAATGAAAAATGAAAACTTTAAGCGCGATCTGATCCTTAACTCTACGGATGATGGGATGGTAGGGATAGATGCAAATGAAACCATTATCCTGTTTAACCGCAGCGCTGAAAAGATGATTGGAATATCTGCAGAAGAAGCGCTGGGCAGGCATATTTATGAGGTCATCCCGAAAAGTGAGCTTCCCAGGGTATTGGAAACACAAAGAAATGAAATCAACCAGGAACTAATTTTGGAAAATGGCTTGAAGATTATCTCCAACCGAATTCCAATGATCACCGGGGAGCAAGAGGTGATAGGTGCTTTTGCGGTTTTTAAAGATATCACGGAAGTGGTGAATCTTGCCGAGGAGATTACGAACCTTAAAGAAATCCAAACAATGCTTCAGGCGATCATTCAATCCAGTGATGATGCAATATCTGTAGTGGACGAAGAAGGGAAAGGGATCCTGATTAATCCTGCCTATACCAGGATAACTGGTCTTACTGAGGAAGAGATCATCGGCAAGCCTGCGACTGCTGATATCTCTGAGGGTGAAAGCATCCACTTGAAAGTGCTTCAGACCCGCCGGGCCATCCGGGGAAGCAAGATGAGGGTCGGTCCGCATAAAAAAGAAGTCATAGTAAACGTTGCGCCGATTATCGTGAACGGCAAGCTCAAGGGAAGTGTCGGCGTTATCCATGATGTTTCCGAAATCCAGTCATTGACTAATGAATTGGACAGGGCCAGGCGGATTATCAGGACGCTCGAAGCTAAATATACCTTTGATGATATTGTTGGTGTCTCGGAAGAAATGATGCTTGCTGTGGAACAGGCAAAACTTGGTGCAAAGACACCTGCAACCGTTTTGTTGAGGGGAGAATCAGGCACCGGTAAAGAATTGTTCGCGCATGCCATCCATAATGCAAGTGACAGAAAATATAATAAGTTCATCCGGGTGAACTGTGCGGCTATCTCTGAAAATTTACTTGAAAGTGAATTGTTCGGGTATGAAGAAGGAGCGTTTTCCGGAGCGAAGCGCGGAGGGAAGAAAGGGTTGTTTGAAGAAGCGAACAATGGAAGTATCTTCCTTGATGAAATAGGCGAATTGAAAGCGGATACGCAAGCCAAGCTTTTGCGGGTGCTTCAAGAAAGTGAAATTGTCAAAGTGGGGGGCACCAAATCCATCAGTATCAATGTCAGGGTGATCGCCGCAACAAACGTCAACCTCGAAAAAGCGATTGCCAGTGGATCGTTCCGTGAAGATTTATACTACAGGCTGAACAGGATGCCGATTCAGATTCCTCCATTGCGAACGAGAAAATCCGATATCCCGTCTTTAAGTGAAGTCTTAATCCAAAAGATCAACCAGGACTACGGCCGTAATGTAGAAGGAATCAAATCATCTGCAATGGACAGGTTGATGGCATATCACTGGCCTGGGAATGTGAGAGAGTTAGAAAACATCCTGGGAAGGGCGATTATTTTTATGAATTATAACGAAACAATAATCGAACCAAAGCATCTCCCCTTTATGGAAAAGATACAAGAAAAGAATGAAGGGGAAAAAGTTAAACCAGGAAATGAGGTTCGCGATCTGGCAGCCATGCTGGAAGAGTATGAAAAAAATATTATTCAAGATGTTTTAGTGCATAATAAAGGCAATAAAACAGCTACCGCCAAAGCGCTCAATGTATCCGTCAGGAATTTATATTATAAACTTGAAAAACACAAAATTGAAACAGGTGGCATGCAAGAGTTTGCAGACTGAGAAAAAAATTGCATACGTCTTCACGGGCAGATAAAGCGGTTTCAGTGTTTTAGAGTTGGCACGATTCTTGCATGTAAGTAGTATGTGATGGCAAGTTTGAGGAAAGGGGTTGAAACAACTTATGAAATTGGCTGATTTAATAGAACAGGCAACCCGCTTGAAAGATTCCACTGTTGCAGTGGCTGCGGCTGAAGATAAAGAGGTACTGGAAGCTGTGTCTATGGCAGTGGAGCAAGGAATAGCAAAGTTCTTACTGTTTGGGGACAGTGAAAAAATAAAAGAAATCCTGGGAACTGTTTCGTCAACGCTCTTAAACCATAAAGCTGTAACCGTTTTACACGCTGATACCGTTAAAGAAGCTGCTGAGTCGGCTGTAAAGGCAGTTAGGAATAATGAAGCAACAGCATTAATGAAGGGGAATATAGCAACCTCCGTTATACTGAAAGCTGTGTTGAATAAAGAGTTTGGACTTAGAACAGGAAATGCTCTCTCTCATGTGGCTGTCTTCGAAATACCTGGCTATGACAGACTGATGGTTTTGACGGATGCGGCCATGAATATTGCGCCTGATTTGGAGCAAAAGGTCCAAATCATTAATAATGCCGTTGGCGTGGCTCGGGGGATAGGCATTGAAAATCCTAAAGTTGCCCCAATTGCTGCTGTAGAGGTGGTAAACCCTGCAATGCAGGCAACGGTGGATGCTGCACTCCTTACCCAAATGAATAGAAGGGGACAAATCAAAGGCTGTGTGGTAGACGGCCCCCTTGCGTTGGACAATGCTGTTTCCCTTGAAGCGGCAGAACATAAAGGGATTGACAGCGAGGCTGCCGGAAAAGCAGACATCTTGCTTGTGCCAAATATAGAAACAGGCAACTCATTATATAAATCACTTATTTATTTCGCGAGGGCGAAAGTCGGGGCAGTCGTTGCAGGAGCTAAAGCACCGGTCGTCCTCACTTCAAGGGCGGACAGCGCTGAAAGTAAGTTATATTCGCTTGCATTGGCGATTTGTACAGCTTCTAAATAAAAGGCTGTATTCGTATAGATTGTTGCTATCGGGAAAATCCAAAGGGAAATATTTCCCTCGGATAAAAAGGCTTATCTAACTGAACGAGATGATTAGCTCTTCCCTTCCTTGTTTAACAGGATAATTTCTGTGAATCATCGTTATACCTCATGAACTTCAAAGTAAATATCAACAAAGTTTTAGAAAAGAGCCAAATAATAAAACATGCAATCAGGGAGGAAATGAAAATGAAAATCTTCACTTATATGGAAAAATATGATTATGAACAATTGTTATTCTGCCAGGATGAGAGTTCAGGTTTGAAAGCAATCATTGGTATCCATGATACAACACTAGGACCTGCTCTTGGCGGTACACGCATGTGGACTTATGATTCAGAAGAAGCTGCCATTGAAGACGCTCTTCGTCTTGCTAAGGGGATGACTTACAAAAATGCAGCTGCCGGCTTGAATCTTGGAGGCGGAAAGACAGTTATCATCGGAGATCCACGCAAGGACAAGAATGAAGAAATGTTCCGCGCGTTTGGACGATTCATCCAAGGCTTGAACGGCCGTTACATAACTGCTGAAGATGTGGGGACGACTGTAGCTGATATGGACTTGATTCATGAAGAAACGAATTATGTAACAGGAATTTCACCTGCGTTCGGTTCATCTGGGAATCCTTCCCCTGTAACAGCTTACGGAGTTTACCGCGGAATGAAAGCGGCAGCGAAAGAAGCATTCGGTACTGACTCTCTTGAAGGAAAGACCATTGCTGTTCAAGGTGTAGGGAATGTGGCATTCACACTTTGCCGTCACTTGCATGAAGAAGGCGCAAAGCTGATTGTTACAGACATCAATAAAGAAGCTGTTCAGCGTGCTGTCGAGGAGTTTGGAGCAAAAGCAGTCGATATCAATGATATTTACAGTGTAGATTGTGATATTTATGCTCCATGTGCATTAGGCGCCGTCATCAATGATGAGACGATTCCTCAAATAAAAGCAAAAGTAATTGCAGGTGCTGCAAATAACCAGCTAAAGGATACTACACATGGTGACACGATTCATGAGATGGGTATCGTATATGCCCCGGATTATGTTATCAATGCTGGTGGAGTAATCAACGTTGCAGATGAACTTTACGGATACAACCGTGACCGTGCAATGAAAAAAGTAGAACTGATTTACAATAATGTAGAACGTGTAATAGAGATTGCTAAACGTGATAATATTCCGACTTACCTTGCAGCGGACCGCATGGCTGAAGAAAGAATAGAAAGAAACCGCAAGTCCCGCAGCCAGTTCCTGCAAAACGGAAAACATATCCTGAGCAACCGCTAAGCTGCTATTTGAAACGCTTGGCTTCGTAGAGGCGAAGCGTTTCTTGGTTTAAAGTAAGTAAGGCTGTTAAATAATGCTGAATAATAAAATTGTGTAGTGTGCCTCTTCTCTAAAGGTAAACGTTCAAAAGGGTACATTAGAAGTAAAGGGTTCTTTGGTGGGTGATAGGAGCTTCAATATATTTCACGCGCTAGTTAATTGGAACGGAAGGAGGTCGGTCTCCTGCGGGAGTAGCGGACAGGTGAGACCCCGCAGGCGCAGCCGAGGAGGCTCACCGCCCGCCCCGCGGAGCCGTGCCGCCTGTAGTGGAAATCAACCAACCTTTTTCAACAGCAAAAACAAAGGTCAAGAGAACAAGGGGAGCGGAGATCTAGAAAGAAGGGGACCACTAAAGAAAGGCGCATGCTTTTCTACATTGGAGGTAACAACATTGGAAGCAAAAGAACATCGAATTCTAGTCATCAATCCTGGTTCCACATCTACAAAGATTGGTGTATTTGATAACGACATTTCCATTTTTGAAAAGACTTTGAGACATGATGCTGAGAAGATCAATGAGTTTGACAGCATCATCGACCAATATCAATTCAGGAAAGAAACCATTTTAGAGACTCTTGATGAAGAGGGGATTAACATCTCCAAGCTAAGTGCAGTCTGCGGTCGTGGAGGACTTCTGAAACCGATAGAAGGCGGGACTTATTCTGTAAACGAAGAAATGCTGAAAGACTTGCGTGAAGGATATTCAGGTCAGCATGCGTCCAATCTGGGAGGAATATTGGCTTATGAAATCGCTTCAGGTCTTAATATTCCTTCTTATATTGTTGACCCGGTGGTAGTGGACGAGCTTGCTCCAATTGCAAGAATCTCAGGGGTTTCCCTAATTGAAAGAAAGAGCATCTTCCATGCGCTTAACCAAAAAGCGGTTGCAAGGAAAGTCGCCAAAGACTTGAATAAAAGCTATGAAGGTCTTAACTTGATCATTACCCATATGGGCGGTGGTATTACGGTCGGAGTCCATAAGAATGGAAAAGTTGTAGATGTAAACAATGGATTGCATGGAGATGGTCCTTTCAGTCCTGAACGTGCCGGGACAGTTCCGGCTGGTGACTTAGTCGACATGTGTTTCTCAGGCAATTATTATCGTGATGAGATTATGAAAAAGCTCGTGGGACAAGGAGGGCTTGTCGGCTATCTTGGAACAAATGATGCAGTTAAAGTAGAGAAGATGATTGAAAATGGAGACGAGAAAGCGAAGCTGGTTTATGATGCGATGGCTTACCAAATCGCTAAAGAAATAGGATCAGCAAGTGCCGTACTCGAAGGTAAGGTCGATGCCATCGTATTGACTGGCGGTTTGGCATACGGAAAAGCGTTTGTTAAACAAATCAGTGAAAGAGTCAATTGGATAGCGGATGTCATCGTTCACCCAGGTGAAAATGAGCTGCAGGCCCTTGCGGAAGGTGCACTTCGTGTCCTTAAAGGCGAGGAGCAGGAAAAAGACTATCCTGGAAAAGTGAAAACCAAAGCTACAGTTTAACGATACAAAAGGAGGAATACCATTGGCTCAAGAATATGATTTGGTCATCCTTGGGGGCGGAACCGGCGGTTATGTTGCTGCCATCCGTGCTTCACAAATGGGGTTAAAAACAGCTATTGTTGAAAAGGGAAAATTAGGCGGTACATGTCTTCATAAAGGCTGTATCCCAAGTAAGGCGCTTCTTCGCAGTGCCGAAGTGTTTGCAACTGCAAAAGAGGCCGACAGTTTCGGTGTCATGATCAATGATGTGAAACTGGACTTCACCCGTGTGCAACAAAGGAAAGAAAAGATCGTTGAAGGCCTTCACAAAGGCGTTCAGCACCTAATGAAACAAGGTAAGATTGATGTATTTGAAGGTACAGGAAGAATCCTTGGGCCTTCAATCTTCTCCCCGATGCCAGGGACAATCTCTGTGGAAATGAATAGCGGGGAAGAAAACGAAATGCTGATTCCTAAGAATGTCATCGTAGCTACAGGTTCTCGTCCTAGAACATTGCCTGGACTGGACATTGATGGAGAGTTTGTTCTATCTTCTGATGAAGCACTGGAACTTGAAAACCTTCCGAAGTCCATAATCATTGTCGGCGGAGGTGTAATCGGAATTGAATGGGCGTCCATGCTTTCCGATTTTGGAGTTGAAGTTACTGTTATTGAATATGCGGACAGAATCGTACCGACGGAAGATCATGAAATTTCCAAAGAAATGCAGCGGTTGATGAAGAAAAAAGGCGTAAAGATTGTGACGGGTGCAAAAGTGCTTCCTGAAACAATTGAAAAAGACGGCGGAGTGAAAATCAAAGCTGAAATCAAAGGTGATCAAAAAGAATTCTCTGCGGATCAGCTGCTTGTTTCTGTTGGACGTCAGGCAAATGTTGAAGGAATTGGACTTGAGAACACTGACATTGTTATAGAAAAAGGGTTCATTAAGGTAAACAAACATATGCAGACTAAAGAATCGCATATTTATGCGATCGGAGATGTGATCGGCGGCCTTCAATTGGCACACGTTGCTTCCCATGAAGGAATTTCAGCTGTTGAGCACATGGCCAATGAAAACCCAGAACCGATAGATTACAGCCTCGTATCAAAATGTATCTACAGTAATCCTGAAATAGCTAGTGTCGGATTGACTGAGAACGAAGCCAAAGAAGAAGGCCGCAACTTGAAGGTTGGTAAATTTTCTTTCCGCGCAATTGGTAAGGCTCTTGTATACGGGGAATCTGATGGCTTTGTAAAAATTGTGGCTGATAAGGATACAAATGACATCCTTGGTGTTCACATGATTGGACCGCATGTAACGGATATGATTTCAGAAGCAGGTCTTGCCCGTGTCCTTGATGCAACACCTTGGGAAGTTGCCCATACAATCCACCCTCATCCTTCTTTAAGTGAAGCAATCGGGGAGGCTGCGCTGGCAGTGGATGGAAAAGCGATTCATTCATAAGTTGCAGCCCGGATTCATTCAGAAATATGATGCACATATTCTTTTGAGAAGGGGAGCCTAAAAGGTTCTCCCCCTATAAATGTTTGGGAGGTAAAATTAATGGCTGAAAATCGTCATGAAGCTCTTGGTTTATCCAATGAGAAAGTGTTAGAAATGTATGAAACTATGTTGATGGCTCGTCGTATTGATGAACGGATGTGGCTGTTGAACCGTTCTGGTAAGATTCCATTTGTTATTTCATGTCAGGGTCAGGAAGCTGCCCAGATCGGTGCTGCTTTCGCCCTAGATACTGAGAAAGACTATGTATTGCCATACTACCGTGACATGGGTGTTGTCCTTACATTCGGAATGACTGCAAGAGAATTGATGCTTTCCGGTTTCGCAAAGGCAGAGGATCCAAACTCAGGCGGCCGCCAAATGCCTGGTCACTTCGGTCAAAAGAAAAATAATATCGTAACGGGCTCATCGCCGGTTACAACACAAGTACCGCATGCGGTTGGGATTGCACTTGCTGGGAAAATGGAGAAGAAGGATCTTGTCACTTTTGTTACGTTCGGAGAAGGTTCATCCAACCAGGGAGATTTCCACGAAGGCGCCAACTTTGCGGGAGTACATAAACTTCCTGTCATCTTCATGTGTGAAAATAATAAGTATGCCATTTCTGTCCCTATCGAAAAGCAGTTGGCATGTGAGAAGGTTTCGGACCGTGCAATTGGTTATGGAATGCCGGGTGTGACTGTGGACGGAAATGATCCTTTGGAAGTCTATAAAGCAGTCAAAGAAGCTGCTGACCGCGGCCGCAGAGGTGAAGGCCCGACATTAGTGGAAACGGTTTCTTATCGATTGACACCTCACTCCTCTGATGACGATGACCGCAGCTACCGTTCACCAGATGAAGTAGCCCAGGCGAAAACAAAAGATCCAATTATCACATTCGGAGCTTATTTGAAAGAGACAGGCGTCCTGAATGATGATCTTGAAAAAGAAATCAATGACCGCGTAATGAAAATAGTCAATGAAGCGACGGATTATGCAGAGAATGCACCATACTCAGAGCCTGAAAGTGCGCTTAAATACGTCTACGCAGAAGAGAAGTAAGGGGGAATAATTCATGGCAGTAATTTCTTATATTGATGCAGTTACAATGGCTATCCGGGAAGAAATGGAAAGAGACGAAAAAGTTTTTGTTCTTGGGGAAGACGTCGGTAAAAAAGGTGGAGTCTTCGGAGCTACCCGTGGTCTCTATGACCAATTTGGTGAGGATCGTGTATTAGATACGCCGCTTGCAGAATCTGCTATTGCAGGTGTAGGAATCGGAGCAGCCATGTATGGAATGCGCCCGATTGCTGAGATGCAATTTGCTGATTTCATCATGCCGGCAGTAAACCAAATCATTTCTGAAGCAGCCCGTATCCGTTACCGTTCAAATAACGATTGGAGCTGTCCAATGGTTATCCGTGCTCCTTATGGAGGCGGTGTCCATGGTGCACTGTACCATTCTCAATCAGTGGAAGCGGTATTTGCTAATCAGCCTGGACTGAAGATTGTTATGCCTTCTACTCCTTATGACGTGAAAGGATTATTGAAGGCTGCTATCCGTGACGAGGATCCGGTCATGTTCTTTGAACACAAGCGTGCATACCGCTTGATTAAAGGTGAGGTTCCTGATGATGATTATGTCCTTCCGATTGGAAAAGCGGATGTGAAACGTGAAGGGGAAGACTTGACCGTCATTACCTACGGACTATGTGTGCATTTCGCACAGCAAGCCGCTGAAAGACTGGCCGAGGATGGAATTGAAGCGGAAATTCTTGACTTAAGAACCATTTATCCATTAGATAAAGAAGCGATCATCGAAGCAGCTTCTAAAACCGGTAAAGTTCTTCTTCTTACGGAAGACAACAAGGAAGGGAGCATCATGGGCGAAGTGGCAGCAATCATCTCTGAAAACTGCCTGTTTGATCTTGATGCGCCGATTATGCGACTTGCAGGTCCAGATGTACCGGCAATGCCATATTCACCTACAATGGAAAAATATTTTATGGTGAATCCTGATAAAGTTGAAAAGGCAATGCGAGAACTGGCGGAATTTTAATGAAAACATTACTAAAACAAATGCAGTAAGGAGGGTTCCTCTTTGGGTATTGAAAAAATGAAAATGCCTCAGCTTGGGGAAAGTGTTACAGAAGGTACAATCAGTAAATGGCTTGTTAGTCCAGGAGACCATGTCAACAAATACGATCCCATTGCTGAAGTCAATACAGATAAAGTAAATGCGGAAGTTCCATCTTCTTTTACTGGAACGATCAAAGAATTAATCGCTGAAGAAGGCGACACTTTGGAAGTTGGGGAATTCATCTGTTCGATCGAAGTTGAAGGAGCGGGCTCTGCTGACGAAGAGGCCCCGGCTCAAGACAATTCAACCAGTGATGAACCATCAGCCACTGAAAATAACCAAGAAGAGAAGAAGTCAGTAAAAAAAGCAGACAAAGGACAAGGAAAAGTCCGTTTCTCTCCTGCCGTCTTAAGATTATCTCAAGAACATGATATTGACCTTGACCAAGTGGAAGGTACAGGCAGAGATGGAAGAATCACACGTAAAGATTTGCAGAAACTGATCGATTCCGGCAACATTCCGAAAGCGGGAGATGCAAAACCTGCAGCCCCTGCTAAGGAAGAGCCGAAGCAGGCCCCTGTTCAAGAAGCTCCTGCACCAGCTGCTGCAGCACCTTCAAAACCTGCAGCTCCAGCACCAAACGTACCGGTATTGCCTGGTGACGTAGAAATACCAGTCACAGGAATCAGAAAAGCGATCGCTTCCAACATGCTGCGCAGCAAGCATGAGGCACCACATGCATGGACCATGATGGAAGTGGATGCGACGAATCTTGTGACCTACCGGAACACTATTAAAGGTGAGTTCAAGCAGCGTGAAGGCTACAACCTGACTTTCTTTGCTTTCTTTGTGAAAGCAGTAGCACAGGCTCTTAAAGAATTCCCGATGATCAATTCAATGTGGGCTGGCGATAAGATCATCCAGAAGAAAGACATCAATATCTCGATTGCTGTTGCGACAGACGACGCACTTTTTGTTCCTGTCATCAAAAACGCAGACGAGAAGACAATCAAAGGGATTGCGCGGGAGATCACTGAACTTGCTGGTAAAGTACGCAGCGGCAAGCTGAAGTCCGAAGATATGCAGGGCGGTACATTCACAGTGAACAATACAGGTTCATTCGGTTCCGTTCAATCCATGGGGATCATCAATTATCCTCAGGCAGCTATCCTTCAGGTAGAATCCATCGTGAAGCGCCCAGTGGTGATGGATAACGGTATGATTGCAGTAAGAGACATGGTAAATCTGTGCATGTCCTTGGATCATCGTGTATTGGATGGACTTGTATGCGGCCGTTTCCTGCAACGTGTCAAAGAAATTATCGAAAACATCTCAAAAGAAAATACATCTATTTATTAATAGAATCAAAAACCGGTTTGCAAACAGCAAGCCGGTTTTTTAACACTGTAAAGCGCTAAGAGGGACTGTCCCTCTTAGCGCTTTACAGTGTTAAAGTGAAAACTTCAGTGTTTTTCCTGCTTTGATTGAAGTTGATGGCATTTTTTTATATACTGAAATAGCATTAGTATAAAAATTTTGAATAGTCTAAGGTTTTTATGAAACCGATTACAATAATCGGGAGGGGGAAGCGTTAAGCGAAATTATGAATGTGAATGAAATGAAAAAAGCATCATTTGAATCAGTGAGTCTGCAAGACTGGAAGGCGATAGCTGAGGAATCATTAAAGGGGAAACCGATTGAGAAATTATATAAGGAAACATATGAGGGGATTACGTTAAAGCCCCTCTATACAAAGGGAGATATAAAAGCAGAATGGACTGCAAACCGCAAGGCTTCCAAGAGGGACTGGAAAATTGCCCAGAGGGTGACGAGAAAGAATCCCGAAGATTTGCCGGAAATGCTTCAGACTGTCCTTTCAAGAGGCCAGGACACAGTCTCATTTGCTGATCCTGACGGGAGCATAAACAGAGATATTTTACAAAAGATTTTCACCCTGGCTGTAACAGAAAAGAAGCCATTGTTTCAATTCACATCTATCTCTTCAGACGGATTTGAAGTGCTGAAAGAGGGTTTTCCTGAGATGAGGGGTACGTACTCGGCAGATCCAATACCGTCATTGATTGAGGAATCGTCGTCAGATACCGTTCAGGCATGGATAGAAACCATTACATATTTAAAAGAACGTGCACCTGAAGTCAGGACCGTTATGGTGGATACCTCTTTATTGAGTGAAGCTGGAGCCAATGCAGTGCAGGAATTGGCCTATGCAGTTTCTGCCGGTGTTTCAATCATCGAGTTATTAACAAACAAGGGGTGGAGAGCTGAAGAAGCGGCAGACAAACTTGTCTTTAATTTTGCAATGGGAAGCCGCTTTTTTACCGAGATCAGCAAGCTCCGGGCGTTCAGGATTCTTTGGGGAAATATTTCTGAAGCTTATGGGTTCAGAAATATGAAAGCAACAATCAGCGCAGAGACTGCCGGATTTACAAAATCCAAACTTGATCCTTATGTAAACATGCTCCGCTCTGGCAATGAGACCTTCGCGGCAGTGCTGGGCGGTGCTGACTATATACACGTGTCGCCTTATGATCAGGTTTACGGGGAGACATCAGATTTCTCAGAGCGGATCGCCAGGAATACTCAGTTGATCCTTAGCCAGGAATCTCATCTCGATAAAGTCAGCGACCCGGCTGGAGGTTCTTATTACATTGAAACGCTGACGAACAGTCTTGCAGAAGAAGCGTGGAAATCATTTCAGGAAATCGACCGAAGCGGCGGATTGATAAAAGCTTTGAAAGAGGGAACTGTTCAAAGGGATATACAGCGGATTTTCAATAAAAGACGGAAGGATGCTGCTTCTCGAAAGCAAAGTGTAGTAGGAACAAATGTGTATGCAAATCTGGAAGAAGTCGTACCAGTGGAATCCCCGGCGAGGGAAAAAGTTCAACTTGCCGGATTACAGTCCTTACGTTTATCGGAAAGCTTTGAGACCCTTCGCGAAAGGGCTGCTAAGTTGAAAGATAAACCACAGGCCGGCTTGATTTTACTGGGGGACATTAAAAACCATAAAGTCAGAGCTGATTTTGTATCAGGTTACCTGGCCGCTGGGGGCATCGGTGTACTGCCAAGCGGGGAGTGCCAGTCTGTTGCGAATGCTGTTGAATTTGTGAATGGAACGAACGTTGATTATTATGTAATCTGCGGGTTGAATCAAGAGTATGACACTATGGCCAAAGATATAGTGAAATCGGTTAAGAATAGCGAGCAGATCATCGATATAGCAGGAACGTTTGAAGATAAGGAAATGAATGAATTAAGAAGTGCCGGTTTGAACGGAAATATTTTTCTTGGTCAGGATATGTTCGAAAAGCTGGATGCTCTTCTAAGCAGATGGGAGGCGAAATCCAATGGGAAGTAAGCCCGATTTTAAAAATATAGGGTTGAAATTATCAGACCCTTCCGAAACACAAATGGAGTTATCATCATTTCAAACGAACGAAAAGATTCCTGTAAAACCTTTTTACAACGAAGAAGATATTAAGAATATCCAGCATGGTGATGATCTGCCGGGTGTTGCTCCTTACACGAGAGGGCCTTACCCGACGATGTATGTGAACAGGCCTTGGACAGTCCGTCAATATGCCGGTTTCTCTACAGCAGAAGAGAGCAATGCCTTTTACCGCAGGAATCTTGCCATGGGCCAAAAGGGGCTATCGGTCGCATTTGACCTCGCGACACACAGAGGATACGATTCTGACCATCCACGGGTTGTCGGGGATGTCGGGAAAGCTGGAGTTGCGATCGATTCAATTTTGGATATGAAAGTGCTATTTGATGGGATTCCACTTGATCAAATGTCTGTCTCGATGACGATGAACGGGGCGGTTCTGCCGATTCTCGCTTTTTACATCGTGACAGCGGAAGAGCAGGGAGTTTCTCCTGATAAATTATCGGGAACCATTCAAAATGATATTTTAAAAGAGTATATGGTGCGTAACACATATATTTACCCTCCGGAAATGTCAATGAAAATCATTGCGGATATTTTTGAATATACATCGAAGAACATGCCGAAGTTCAATAGCATCAGTATTTCAGGTTATCACATGCAGGAAGCGGGTGCGCCTGCTGATATTGAACTCGCTTATACACTCTCCGACGGGCTGGAGTATGTCAGAACAGGTTTGAAGGCTGGTATTCCTATTGATAAGTTTGCCCCCAGGCTTTCGTTTTTCTGGGGAATAGGCATGAACTACTTCATGGAAGTGGCCAAGATGAGGGCGGCCAGGCGGATTTGGGCAAGTATGATGAAGACGTTTCAACCTCAAAACCCTAAATCGATGGCACTTCGGACGCACTCGCAAACTTCCGGCTGGAGTCTGACTGAGCAGGATCCTTATAACAATGTTATCAGAACGTTGATTGAAGCTCATGCGGCTGCCATGGGGCATACTCAGTCCCTTCATACCAACGCCCTGGACGAAGCGATTGCGCTGCCGACTGATTTTTCGGCAAGGATCGCCAGGAACACCCAATTATATTTGCAGGAAGAGACAGGCATAACGGATGTTATTGATCCTTGGGCTGGTTCTTACTATGTGGAAAGTCTGACGGAACAGCTCATGGAAAGAGCATGGACTCATATAGAAGAAATCGAAGAGTTAGGCGGCATGACTAAAGCGATAGAAACAGGACTTCCTAAGATGCGGATTGAAGAAGCAGCAGCAGAGAGACAGGCAAAAATTGATTCCGGCAAGGAAGTGATCATAGGGGTCAACAAATACCGTTTGGATAAAGAAGATGAACTCGATGTTTTGGATATCGATAACACAGAGGTCCGCCGTAAGCAGATTGAAAGGTTGGCTGCTCTTAGAGCCCAGCGTGATGACCTCAAGGTACAGGCTGCTCTTGAAGCATTGGCTGACGCTGCCCGGACAGGGGAAGGAAATCTTCTCGAATTCGCAGTATCGGCTGCACGTGAACGAGCATCACTTGGCGAAATATCTGACGCAATTGAACGGGCATCCGGCCGTCATAAAGCGGTTATCCGTTCTGTCAGCGGCGTCTACAGTTCAAACTTCTCCAATGAAGAAGAGATTAATAAAGTGAAAACGATGGCGGAGGAATTCAGTGAGAACGAAGGCCGCCGTCCAAGAATTATGATTGCGAAGATGGGCCAGGACGGGCATGACCGCGGGGCAAAAGTGATTGCCACGGCGTTTGCCGACCTTGGTTTTGATGTTGATATCGGACCATTATTTCAAACCCCTGAAGAGACGGCTTTACAGGCAGTTGAAAATGATGTTCATGCTATCGGAGTCAGTTCCCTTGCCGCCGGACACAAAACACTGCTTCCGGCCCTGGTAAAAGAACTTGAAAAACTGGGGAGAGAGGATATCATCATAGTCATCGGCGGAGTCATTCCACCAAAGGATTATAGATTCCTTTTGGATAATGGAGCTGCTGCCATTTTTGGTCCGGGTACAGTCATTCCGGTTGCGGCCCAGAAAGTTATTGAAGAAATCTACCGCAGACTTGGATACGAGGAAGTGACAGAGTAAATGGAAGGCTCATCCCGACAGGATAAACCGGTCCGTAAATTCAGGAAGAAGTCACAAACCCTCCAACCAATTGCTGAGCTTATTGATGGAGTAAAATCAGGTAACAGACGAGATCTTGCAAAAGCTATTACGCTGATAGAAAGCAACTCCCAAGAGCATTTCCTGCATGGCCAGGAACTGTTAAAAGAGTTGACTCCGTATACCGGGAGAAGCATCAGGATTGGTATTACCGGGGTACCGGGTGCCGGCAAGAGCACCTTTATCGAAACTTTTGGAGAAAATCTCTGCGAACAGGGATATAAAGTAGCGGTTTTGGCTGTGGATCCCAGCTCTACTGTGACCGGCGGTAGCATCCTCGGTGACAAAACAAGGATGGAAAATCTGTCGAGGAACCAAAACGCCTTTGTGCGGCCATCGCCGTCAGGCGGGGTGCTTGGGGGAGTCCATCGAAAAACCAGGGAAACCATGCTCCTATGCGAAGCCGCTGGGTATGACATCATCCTGGTGGAAACGGTTGGAGTCGGTCAGAGCGAAGTCATTGTCCGAGGCATGGTTGACTTTTTCATGCTGCTTGTCATCACAGGAGCAGGAGATGAACTTCAAGGGATGAAAAAAGGAATCATGGAGCTCGCCGATCTGATTGTTGTCAATAAAGCAGACGGAGATAACCTGCCTGCTGCACAGAAAACCAGAAGAGAGTATAAAGGAATACTTCACTTTTTGCAGCCGGCCACAAAAGGCTGGGAAACACAGGCGCTGACTTGCTCCGCATTACATGGAAACGGTATTCAGGAGGTTTGGAATACTATAAACGAGTTCGAGCGCATAACCAAAGAGAGTGGAGTGTTTGAAGAAAGAAGAAAGTCACAAACGAAAGAATGGCTGCATTCCATGATTTCCGATCGTGTCCTGAAGGATTTTTTCCAGCATCCTGATATCAGGGGCTGCTTCCCGGAAATCGAATCAGAGGTGATGGCAGGCAGCAAAACCGCTTCACAGGCTGTCGATCATTTGATGGATTTATACAGCAGATAAGTATGACGGCAGTTAGTCTGAAGTACAGGCAAAACCTGTATCTCAGGCTGACTGCTTTTGTTATGGATTTTTACAGAACATCTCACTATCCAAGATTGGCAGTTTGAATCTTGCCTATATGGATAAATAATAAGTAATAATAAAAAAAGGAGATGTTTACATGAACTTCGGAAATATTCTTAATAAAGTAGAAGATTTAGGTGATATTTCAAAGAACATCCCGCTAAACGAATTGCTGACTAATGAGTTCATCAGCAAATATACGAATTTTACCACTCAGGATGAATTTAAAGGCAAATTGAATGAAGAAGCTGACGTTAATGTAGAGACGCTTGATGGCGTAAAGGAAATGGATAAAGGTAAGCTAAACGGATTTGTAGAAAGATTTACTGAATTTAATGACTGGAAAAGTATGCTGATAAAAGCCGTCCAGCTTTATATGGCACATAAAAAATAAGCTTAAGAAAAGGTGGCCCATCCATAATTGGATGGGTCACCTTTTTTTAATATTATATTAAGGGAGTTGTGTCATATGAAATCTATTTAAAACTGCATTGTATTTTTTGAAATCCCTTTTAAGAATGAGCTTGTCAGTTTCCTTCATTGTTACCTCTCAGACTGGGCAGAAGTGTTTTCAAAGAGAGTGTCTGCAGTAGGTCCACACCACGTGGACTTCAGGGATAAAGGCATTGGCAGGATTGGCGAAAAAAAGAAAAAAAGTCGTTCTCTTAAACTTAAAAAACAGCTACAATAAAATTAATAGAATGTAGTTGGGAGGAAATACATTGTCAGAACATTTACATCCGGTAGAAGACCTGCTCAGGGCTGACGTACGACGTAAGAATAAGTTGGTCAGTAACGTCTCCATTATTTCAGTCATTTTGGCGGTGGCGGCTTCAGTAGCCATACAGCAGCCGCTAAGCATCATTTTAACAGTCGGGATTGGGGGAATAGGATTCATCTTGCTGCTCTTCTTGTTCAACCGCAAGGAATCCCTTTTAATGATCACCCCATATATCGCTGTCATTGGAATAACATTGGTGCTCTATGTCATCATGATAAGCTCACCTTACTTAATCATGATGATGCTTCCTTACTTTTTGCTTACGGTAATCTCGATTTATAACAACAAGTCAGCTTTGCTTCTTGCAATAGGCCTGGGGACAGCATTAAGTATCGCGTTTTTCATGGAAACGCCGGATCGATATTATCAAACTGTTAATTTTATAGTGACCTATTACTTAGTGTATGCCGCGGTAGCAGTCAATTTATTCTTCCAAAACAGAATGGTTACCTGGCTGAGGAATGACCTGCAAGATCAACACCTGCGTTCGAAGGATATGCTGAACGCACAGCAGGAGCATTCTGAGTTAATAGAGAAGAATGCCGTTATCATCACTGATAATGTTAAAAATATTCGCGCGCAAAGTGAAGAACAGCTATACTCCATGAATGAAATGGCAGCGGCAATCACTGAAATTTCATCAGGGATGTCAACTCAAAATGATTCAGCGGCTACTATTACAACTTCAGTGGAAAAGTTAAATGAGATGATGGTACAGCTTGTTCAATCTGCCAAAACGGTTCATAATGAGACAGAGACTACATATGAAGCGTCGAAGCTTGGCTGGCAGTCGCTCAATTCATTAATGACCAAGAATCAAGAATTCCAAAGATCGCTAGAAATGCTTTCACAAACAATGGACAGCCTTGGAGACAAAATACAGCAAACCAATGGTTTCGCACGTTCGATTCAAGACATTGCTTCCCAGACAAACCTTCTTGCGTTAAACGCATCCATTGAGGCAGCGAGGGCCGGTGAGCATGGAAAAGGCTTTGCGGTAGTGGCGGAGGAAATCAGGAAGCTCTCTGAAATCACTTCCAAGACTGCCAACCAGATTTCAAACAACTTGACTGACGTGAATGAAGAAACAATAGAATCTCAAGAACTTATGAGAGATAACGCTGAAAAAATGGCACAGAGTGTCGAGATGACAAAACAGACAATGACAGTCTTTGAGAAAATTGACAGCGCTGTCCAAACTTTAAATGATGCGGTTCATCAATTGGATACCATCACAGTAAACATAGGCGAGTCTTCCGGCAACATTGAATCTTCTGTAACAAATTTTGCCTCGATCATTGAGGAGACGACTGCTTCCCTGCAAGAAATTGCCGCTTCAATCGAGAATCATAAAGTACAAAGTGAAGACCTCGTAACCTTTATTCAAAATACGGATAAGGCAACTGAGAACTTGGTGGGCAAATAGCAGATGAGATACAACTGAATGAAAATCGGTCGGTTTTTTAAGGATTATTTCTTATTTAGAAATGCCTTCAGAATCGGCCTTTATTTTTTCTGGCCATACAACGAGTCACAGACGACAAACGGAATATGTTAACGCTTGCTTTGTAACTGACCGGAAGTCTAACTATAACAAAGGCTCTTTTCTAAAACTTTGTTGCTATTCACTTTGAAATTCAAGAGAAGTAGCCATATTTCACAGGAATTATCCTGGTAAACAAGAAAGAAAAGAGCAATTCACTCTGTTCAGTTAGATAAGCCCTTGTACCCGAGGGAAAATCCGGCCCTTTGGATTTTTCCGATAGCAGCAATCTTTACGAACACAGCGTTAACAAAAGAGAAGGAGGCAAAACGTGGATAGTATAATATTCGATTTGGATGGAACATTATGGGACCCAATAGACTCGGTTTTGATTGTCTGGAATAGGGTCTTGCAGGATAATAAGACAAATGTATGTGAACTGAAGAGAGAAGATTTCAGAAGGACGATGGGACTGCAAATCCAGGAGATAGGCCGAAAGTTGTTTCCTGATTTGGAGGAAAATGAGCAAAAACAACTGCTGGAGAAATGCTGTGAAGCTGAAAGTGACTACCTGGGCATCAACGGAGGACAACTTTATGATAATCTCGAGAAGGTCTTGTCCCTGCTCTCGCAAAAATACAAACTTTATATTGTCAGTAATTGTCAAGCTGGGTATATAGAGGCCTTTTATAGATTTCACAAGCTGGACCGCTTTTTCTTAGATTACGAGAATCCGGGAAGAACAGGACTATCAAAAGGGGAGAACATCCAATTAGTCATGGAGAGAAATAACCTTTCCAGTCCTGTTTATGTCGGTGATACAGAAGGAGACCGGCAGGCAGCCATATACGCTGGGATTCCATTTGTGTATGCAGAATACGGATTTGGGAAAGTTGAAGATTATGACTATGTCATTAAAGATTTAGAAGGATTAATCCCCCTTTTTGGTTAATAATTTCGGATTGGAATTTGTCTGGGGGTTCTGGTATTTAAAGGGACAGGTTGGAATCTTGCTGGTAGGTTAAGCGGTTGTAGAATGGAGGCAAATAGATGAATTTCGATTTATTGGAAGCAGTGGAAGTATTGGAAAGGACCCCGCAGACTCTTGAACATTTTCTATCTGGGCTGTCAGATAACTGGATATTATCCAATGAAGGGGAAGGGACCTGGACTATTTCACAGGTCATTGACCACTTCATAGAATGCGAAAAAACTAATTGGATTCCAAGACTACAAGTGATTGTCCGCGGGGATAATGGGGCTTTCCCTCCATTCGACCGGTTTTCACATATAGGACAACCTTTACAGGGTTCACTCCAGCAAAGGTTCTCGGAATTTAGAAGATTGAGAGAAGAAAATATCTTGAAAATCAAGCAGATGATAAACTCTGAATCTCATCTTCAATTAACAGGTGTTCATCCCGCCTTTGGTGAGGTGAAAGCAAGGGAACTGCTTTCCACTTGGGTGGTGCATGATTTGACCCACATCTCTCAAATTGCTCGGATAATGGCCGGCAGATACCGGGAAGATGTCGGTCCATGGGTAGAGTATTTAGGGATTTTGAAAAGCTAAGTTCATCAATAAATTATTTTCAGGCTGAAAGAGAGTTTTCCATTGTTGGGAACTCCCTTTTTATTTGGTTCGGTGAATATCTCACTGCTTACAAAGATTCTTTGAATGAATTACCAGACCTTCCTAAACCATCACGTTCAACTGTACACTTTTTAAAAAAGAGAGTATAATTATCCAGAGGTGATCTATTTGGGAAATTGTATAAAATAGGTGAACTGGCAGACATCAGTAAAGTATCTAAGCGCACGATTGATTATTATACGAGGATTGGCCTGCTTGAATGCACGAGGTCAAGCAGCAATTATCGTTACTATGACAACAGTGCCCTTGAAAATTTAAAATTGATCGAGCAATGCCAGCGAATGCACATGACCCTTGAGGAAATCAAGCATAGATTAAAACTAAAAAAATCAAACAGTATAGATTATCATGCTTTTGAAAAACAAGTTGATCATATTAAAGATGAAATGAATCATTTAAATGGCGAAATCAAGGATATTCTTCAAGTTGCAAACGAACTTAATGAGGAAGAAAAGAAAAGAGTGCTGAGCAGAATCTCTCCTCAAGCAGCAGCACTGCTGCAGTCGCTCGTCATGTTTTCGGGTTGAGTTTTGAAGATAAGGCTGTTTACATTTAGATTTGGATTTAGGAAGAAGGGCCGCTTGGGTACAATGGATTTCTTTCTTGCTTACCAGGATTTTTATGTGAATTAGCTATATCTCTCACAACAAGTTTTTAGGAAGAAGTCATAGGTTATTACGAATATTTTAGGAGAGTGACGATTTTTTGGACGATTTACCACTGTATTCATTGATTTTATTAGGAGTATTAATACTGCTTTCTGCCTTTTTTTCTTCTGCAGAAACAGCTTATTCAAGTGTTAACAAAATCAGGTTAAGAAATTTTGAAAGTGAAGGATTAAGGGGAAGTAAAAAGGCACTTTTCATAGCGGAAAACTTCGACCGGGCCCTCTCTACCATTCTGGTGGGAAATAACATTGTAAATATTGCGGCGGCAAGTATTTCGGCCAAAATGGCAACCGACCTTTTCGGTGGGAATACCGGCTTAGTGGTTAGTACATTTGTGATGACATTGCTAATCCTTATATTCGGGGAAATCCTTCCAAAATCATTGGCAAAAGAAAATGCCGAAAGTTACGCTTTATCCATTTCGGGAATTCTCTACCTGCTTATTAAAATTCTTACGCCTGTTAATTTCTTTTTTATTAAGTTGAAAGAATTAGTATCAAGAGTATTTTCCAAAAATGAAGCCATGCCATCCGTTACTGAGGAAGAACTAAAGGTGATGCTTGATATCAGTGAAGAAGAAGGGGTTATTGACAAGGAAGAGAGAGAATTGATACACCGCTCAATGGATTTTGACGATATCATGGTTTCTGAAGTATTGACCCCTCGGATTGATGTGAAAGCTGTTGAAGTGAACCAATCGGTTGATGAGATAAAAGAAATGTTTTTTGAAGAACGATTCTCACGCATTCCCGTCTATGAGGACCATATTGACAACGTAATTGGAATTCTATCTGAGAAAGAATTTTTTACACATCTCCTAAAATACGGGGAAGTGAATATCAGAGCGTTGATCCGGGAGCCGATGTTTGTATTTGAATCCGCAAAGATTTCCACTTTGCTGTCCAGGCTGCAAAAAGATAAAGTCCATATGGCAATCGTAGTCGATGAATTCGGAGGCACAACAGGCCTTATCACACTTGAAGATATACTGGAAGAGATCGTCGGCGAGATTTGGGACGAGCAAGATGAAACCATTCACTCGATGACGAAGATCAGTGATAATGTTTACAAGTTTGATTCACAATTCCAGCTTGACGAGTTTACCGAGTTGCTAAATCTGCCTGAACCTGACAGCTCTTATCACACTGTAGGCGGTTGGGTAGTGGAAAGCTTCGAAGAAATACCTTCTGAAGGTGAAAGCTTTGATTATGAAAATGTGAAAGTGACTGTAGAAGAAGTGGACAATCGCAGAATCCGGACAATTAAAGTAGAAGTCGCTGAAGAGGCTCCTGCAGAGTGATTTACAGGCAAAAAGGGTTAAAGGACGATAGTTTATGAGCTATCGTCTTTTTTGATTTCGTATATTTGAATTCCGTTGGCGACCTCAGTTCATATGGGTTATATTCTTCAGTCGGGGGAGCAGCTGCAATCGCGGGTTCCCTCATGACAAAGTTGCAGCCGGTTACTGCCAATTTTATAGGACATGACTTAATGAAGCTTAATAGTTGAATAGTGATGGTTGCCTTCACGAAAAAAGAGGATAGCCCATATAAGAGCTATCCTTCATCTAGGGAGTTTAGGGGTATGGATCTAGATGTATTTTTATAGTACCCGGCATTCAGGGTAATAAACCTGCAGGTTGAATTTTTTAATAGGCTTCTTTCACAAGAATTGTGGTTTATTATTTTGAATTTCTTTAGTGTTGAAAGAAAAGGGTGGGTTGAAGCGAAGGTCCGTGAACCCCTGAGCGATCAGTAGGACATCTATTCTAAACTCCAAGCCTCTCGGAGAAGAGACTTGGAGCGAGCGGAAATCAACTATCTCCTTATAATAGCAACAATATATACTTAAAGAGCCCTTATTTCAATGCAACAATGTTTACAAAACAACATGCCTGTTTAGCTCTTAATCCAGAAGACAATGATTAGAAAGATAATTTGATTGATTACAGACATGTAAAATTGATATGATATAGGTATCGTCATTAGCATTTTACACGGATGCTGATCTTAGGAAAAAGGAGAGAGTAACATGGAAATGGATTTCGACCTATTTATGAATGATATTGTTCGCCAGGCTCGTCAAGAGATGGAGATTTCAGGATATAAGCAGCTTACGACTGCAGAGGAAGTAGAAGACACGCTTTCACAAAAAGGAACGACTCTTGTCATGATCAACTCAGTATGCGGTTGTGCCGGCGGTATTGCCCGTCCAGCAGCAGCTCATGCCATTCATTATGATAAGCGCCCTGATCATCTGGTAACTGTTTTTGCCGGACAGGATAAGGAAGCTACGGCAAAAGCACGCAGTTACTTCACTGGATACCCGCCATCCTCTCCTTCATTCGCTTTATTGAAGGATGGAGAGATATTGACTATGGTAGAGCGTCATGAAATTGAAGGGCATGACCCTATGTCGGTTGTCAATAAGCTTCAAGGCTACTTTGACGAGTATTGTGAAGAAGTATAAGGTGTAAAAAAAGAGTGATCCATTCACTCTTTTTTCTTTTGTCGGTTGAGAGGGATATAAAGTACATAAGAATTTTATAATACCCAAGTTGGTAACACTATCAACTAAGAATGATATAACAGGAGCTGCCGTCTATGTTTCGTATAGGTTATCGCACAGCCAAAACCGCTGTTGGAACAGCTGTCGCCATTTTGATTGCTCAATGGTTGGGTCTTGAAAATTTTGCATCTGCCGGTATATTGACAATCCTTTGCATCCAGGATACAAAGAAAAAATCACTGAAAGCAGCGTGGAGCCGATTTCTGGCCTGTCTTTTGGCCATTGTTTTTGCTTCAATCCTTTTTGAATTATTGTTTTATCACCCCCTGATTATTGGGTTGCTGCTTTTATTTTTCATTCCGACTACGGTCATGCTAAAAATCACACAGGGCATTGTCACAAGCAGTGTTATCATTCTTCATATTTATTCAGCTTATCATGTTACGTTGGATCTGATAGTGAACGAGCTTGGCATCATTGCGATTGGGATCGGGATAGCGCTCCTTGCCAACCTCTATATGCCGAGTGTGGAAAATAAGCTGATCGCATACCAGGAACAAATTGAAGAGAATTTCCACCGGATTTTTTCGGAAATTGTACGCTACTTGAGAACGAATGAAGACAGGGGATGGGCCGGACAAGAAATCACCGAGGTAGAAGAGCTCATTAATGAAGCCAAAACTTTAGCGTTTAAAGATGTAGAGAATCACTTCCTGCGTCATGAAAATCTTTATTATTTATATTTTAAGATGAGAGAAAAGCAATTCGACATTCTTCAGCGGCTTCTTCCTCTCGTCACTTCGATTTCAACCAAAATCGAGCAGCGGGAAATGGTCGCTGATTTTATGGAAGAACTGAGTGAACATATCCACCCTGGTAATACCGCCTTACTGTACCTGAAAAAACTATATGATATGAAACTGAAGTTTGAGGAAATGGATCTCCCGAAAACGAGGGAGGAGTTCGAGGCAAGAGCCGCCCTATATCAATTCATCAAAGAGATGGAGGATTATCTGCTCATCAAAAGCTCGTTTAAAGGTATCAGGCAGCACAAAGAGAATGAGATGATGCCCAAAGAAGCAAACTAATTCCTACTAAGCCTTGAGAGGGTGTGAAGGGAATGCGTTTGCTTCTTTCCATTATACTGGTTGTGTCCCCGATTTGGCCGCTCGGCAAGAATCCCTTACCGGGTGACCCATTCTTAATTGTTAACAAGCAGACGAACATGTTGGCCTATATCCAAGGGGAACAAATTCGGCAGCAGTCTAGTGTAGCAACTGGAAAAACTGAGGATTTGACCCCGCAGGGACTCTTTACGATTATTGTAAAAGCGAGAGACCCATATTATCGTAAGTCGGATATTCCAGGCGGAGATCCGAAAAACCCCCTTGGAACCCGATGGATGGGCTTCGATGCTGACGGGACAGACGGAAGGATCTACGGCATCCATGGCACAAATAACAATGAAAGTATCGGTAAGTACATTTCGAATGGCTGTATCAGGATGCACAACTCCGAAGTGGAAGCTCTATTTGACAAAGTGCCGTCCGGTACGAAGCTATTGATCGTGAAGACCGGGAAGTCTTTTGAAGAGCTTGCTAAGGAATTTGGTGCTATGAGATGACTAGGATAATTTGATGAGGACTTTCAAGACCATGAAAGCTCGAAATGCGAATCTAAAGTGTCTTGAGTGAGATTCTCAAGGGCATGAAAAGCCGGAATGCCCCAGAAAAAGGTCTTGAGCAGAGTTCTGGCATAAAGATTCCACAAAGTAAAAAGGGTCCATCCATTCAAACAGGAATGGATGGACCCTTTTTATGCTTTTTATAAGAACATGGACAGTCCCATCATGATAGTAGAAGTAATCATAGCGAATAACATTACATACACAACTGTTTTTTGAAGTTTTTTGTTTCTCATTTTTTCAACTCCTGTAGAGAAAATCCTGTACCATCCTTATTTTATCTTCACTTGCCCCTTATGACAACCCCTCATATGATTGAAATCGCTTACGGAAATTTCCCTTTTTTGCAGGAAAATGCGTTATTTTATCGAATAAAGTACATGTTAAGCTTCTTTAGAAAGGGGAGATATCTTTGAAAAAAGTCGATCATATTGGAATAGCTGTAAAATCTATTGAGAATGCACTGCCTTTTTATACGGAAACGCTCGGACTGTCTCTTCTTCAAATTGAAGAAGTAGAATCTCAAAAGGTAAAGGTAGCTTTTATAGATGGAGGAAATATCAAGCTTGAGTTACTGGAACCGCTTGATGAGTCAAGCCCGATTGCCTCATACATAGTCAAAAGAGGTGAAGGAATACATCATGTTGCCTTTGGAGTCAGCGGTATCCAGGAGCGGATAGATGAGCTGAAGGAGAAAGGTGTAAACATGATCAATGAGCAGCCGAAACCCGGTGCGGGTGGTGCGCAAGTGGCATTCATGCATCCAAAATCCGCTCACGGAGTTTTATATGAACTTTGTGAGAAGACAAACATCAAGGGGGAGTAATCATGGATATTTATGAAAAGATAAATGAATTATATGACCGCCGCAGAGAAGTCGAGCTCGGCGGCGGAGATAAGCGTATTGACAAACAGCATGAAAAAGGAAAGCTCACGGCAAGGGAACGAATCGATATTTTGGTCGATGAAGGATCTTTTGTAGAGCTTAACCCATTTATTGAACATAGAAGTACAGATTTCGGTCTTGATGGGGTGAAAGGACCTGGAGACGGCGTTGTCACCGGGTACGGAAAAGTGAATGGTAGACCGATTTATTTGTTCTCACAGGACTTTACCGTTTTCGGCGGAGCGCTTGGTGAGATGCATGCCAAGAAAATTGCCCATGTCATGGACTTGGCTGTGAAAAATGGGGCTCCATTTATCGGCCTTAATGATTCCGGAGGGGCGCGCATTCAAGAAGGGGTCGTGTCACTTGATGGATATGGACATATCTTCTACCGCAATTCCATTTATTCTGGAGTGATACCGCAAATTTCCGTTATCATGGGACCTTGTGCTGGCGGAGCGGTGTACTCTCCGGCCATCACGGATTTTGTATTTATGGTGGATAAAACAAGCCAGATGTTCATCACGGGTCCAAAGGTTATTGAAACCGTAACGGGTGAGAAAATCAGCTCAGAAGACCTTGGCGGATCGAAAGTACATAATACGATCAGCGGCAATGCCCATTTCAGAGGGGCAACGGAAGAAGAAGTTCTCCATTCGGTAAGAGAGTTGCTTTCCTATCTGCCGCAGAACAATGAAGAAAAACCGCCTATGTTAAAGGCTGATGAGAACGATGACTATCGTCCGGACCTTACGGACATCATCCCGTTTGATGCCATCCGTCCGTACGATGTGAGAAAGGTCGTTGAACAGGTTGTAGACGAAGGCTCCTTCATGGAAGTTCAAAAAGAGTTCGCGAAGAACATTGTTGTAGGTCTTGCGCGAATCAAAGGTGAAGTGGTGGGACTTGTTTGCAACCAGCCAAAAGTGATGGCAGGAGGCCTGGATATCGACTCTTCGGATAAGGCTTCGCGTTTCATCCGTTTCTGTGACAGCTTCAATATCCCGCTGATCACATTTGAAGACGTGACCGGTTTCTTCCCTGGGATCAAGCAGGAGCACGGCGGAATCATCCGTCATGGAGCGAAAATCCTTTATGCTTACTCGGAGGCAACTGTTCCAAAGATGACGGTGATTCTTCGTAAAGCATATGGAGGCGCTTATGTTGCACTAAACAGTAAGTCAATCGGTGCCGACCTTGTCTACTCATGGCCGAATGCTGAAATTGCTGTAATGGGACCTCAGGGTGCAGCCAATATCATCTTTGCAAGAGAAATTCAAAACAGTGAGAATCCGGAGGAAGTCCGCGAACAGAAAATTGAAGAATATCGCGAGAAGTTTGCCAATCCGTATGTTGCTGCAGCAAGAGGGATGGTAGATGATGTCATTGATCCCCGTGAGACGAGGATTAAACTGATTCAAGGTCTTGAAATGATGAGGAACAAAAAAGAGGAACGTCCGAAGAAGAAGCACGGCAATATTCCGCTCTAACCGCAGAATTGTAAACATTTGTAGACCTTCACTATAAGAGATATACTATTCTAGTGACTACATAACTGGAGGTAAAGTATGATTAATCATGAACGTTTACTGAATGAATTTTTAGAATTGGTACAGATTGATTCTGAAACGAAATATGAAGCGGAAATTGCCAAAGTCCTGACAAAGAAATTTGAAGACCTTGGTGTCGAGGTTTATGAGGATGACACAATGGAGCAGACAGGCCACGGAGCTGGTAACCTGGTTTGTACTCTTCAGGGTACTAAAGAAGGCGCGGACACGATCTACTTCACTTCCCATATGGATACAGTCGTTCCTGCAGCAGGCGTCAAGCCTTCAGTGAAAGACGGATACGTGTATTCTGATGGCACAACGATCCTCGGTGCAGATGATAAGGCCGGGCTTGCGACAATGCTTGAAGCGGTTCGTGTATTGAAAGAACAAAATATCCCTCATGGCACTATTCAATTCATCATCACAGTTGGTGAAGAATCAGGACTCGTTGGTGCCAAGGCGCTTGATGCTTCTCTTGTGACAGCAAAATATGGCTTTGCCCTTGATAGTGACGGTAAAGTCGGCAACATCATCGTTGCTGCACCTACCCAGGCAAAAGTAAGGGCGACAATCAATGGAAAGACCGCCCATGCAGGTGTTGCTCCTGAAAAAGGTGCTTCTGCAATTACTATGGCTTCCAAAGCAATCTCAAGAATGCCTCTTGGAAGAATCGATGAAGAGACAACAGCCAATATCGGACGCTTTGAGGGCGGCGGGGCAACAAACATCGTTTGTGACAGAGTTGATATTCTTGCTGAAGCACGTTCGCTGGTTCCAGAAAAAATGGAAGCGCAAGTAGCGAAAATGAAAGAAGCGTTTGAGTCTGCTGCTAGTGAATTGGGCGGAAGTGCAGAAGTTGAGATCACGGTTATGTACCCTGGTTTCAAATTTGGCGAAGGCGACCATGTAGTGGAAGTTGCACGCAAAGCTGCCCAAAAAATCGGACGTCCAAGCGAATTGCTGACAAGCGGCGGCGGAAGCGATGCCAACGTCATTGCCGGATTCGGCGTTCCGACAGTGAACCTTGCTGTTGGTTATGAAGAAATTCATACGAAAAATGAAAGAATGCCAGTCGAAGAGCTTTCCAAACTTGCTGAAATGGTGATTGCCATTGTTCAGGAAGTTGCAGGAGAGTAAATAAGAATGTATAACAGACTCCGTTTTAAACTGCGGGGTCTGTTTTTATTTGGCTGGAGAAAAATAAAGGGTACTCTCATATATGAAAGGTTGATTCTTAAAATGATAAACGTGCAATGATATTTAACTCTATTTACAAAAAATGAAACAGAACAAAAATATCACACCTATTTTTACAACAGAACCCAAACTCTAACCTAGACTGATTGGAGAGGTCATGCACCAGGAGCGGAAATCATAGCACTATTTCTGTGTGGTTTTATTATGATTCCTCCTGTAATTTAGTAGCTAATTGTCTGTAAGTAATTAAGGTAAACTATCATTTTCTCTTCCGGTACCCAACTCCATAAGATTTATATCAGTTCCTATTTTTAAAACACAAACTTTCATTTCTATGGTAAATTAGACTTATACATAGATTACTGAATCTTGACCTATTGAAGGAGCGTTAGTATGGATATAAACAATAAAGCCGTCATTTTTCATTCCGGCAGAGAAGAGTATGCAATCCCGGTCGGTCATGTAATTTCCATTGAGAAACCTGAGAACATCACACCCATTCCCCAGCTGCCTGATTATGTATTGGGCATTATGAAGGTAAGGGGAGAGCTTGTTCCGGTCATCGATTTTGCGAATATCCTATATGGCCTACAGGAATCGGTAGAGGATAAAAAACTGATCGTTTTAAAATCGGAAGTTCTCTCACTAGGGATTGTCGTTCATGAAGCAAAAGAAATAATGGATATTCCTGAAGGGGCGCTGACACAGGTTGGATTGATGGCGTATTCCCGCACAAAATTTTTCTCCGGTGTCATCAACCTGGAAGACAGGCTGATTACTATGATTGATCCGGATATCCTTGTAGAAAGCCTGGATGGAATTAGAGAAATTCAAGATTATATGAAGACCCATCAATAAGAAAAATGCATGTCATGTGACATGCATTTTCTTATGCTCGAACAAGTGTGCTTAACCGTTTATTGTAGTACACTAAGAGAAAGGGGAGAAGAGCTTGTCTTCTCCCAATGAGTATACGGAAAAAGGGCTGGTTTCTCATGCATCCTCACTATCCCAAAAAGGGAAAAGTCATCCTTCATGTTGATATGAACAGCTTTTACGCTTCAGTTGAAGCGGCATATAATCCAGAACTAAAGGGAAAGCCCCTTGCCATTGCAGGAAACCCTGATGAAAGACGCGGAATCATTGTCACTTGCAGTTATGAAGCGAGAGGGTTCGGAGTCAGGACAACCATGCCGCTATGGGAAGCAAAAAAGCTTTGTCCACAGCTGATCATCATGCGGCCGAATTTTGACCGGTACCGTGCCGCCTCACAAGGAATGTTTGAAATCTTGAGGCAGTATTCGCAGCTCGTTGAACCGGTTTCCATTGATGAAGGATATGTCGATATAACGGACAGTTATTCCTTGGGCAGCCCGTTAGTTATCGCAGAATCCATTCAAAACCAAATTCTTTCTCAGCTCGACCTGCCGTCAAGTATCGGCATAGCACCCAATAAGTTCCTGGCCAAAACTGCTTCCGATATGAAAAAGCCGTTGGGAATCACCGTTTTGAGAAAAAGGGACCTGCCGGAAAAAATCTGGCCTCTTGATGTAAAAAAAATGCATGGAATCGGGGAAAAAACGGCCCAAAAATTATACTCCATGGATATCAAGACCATAGGGGAACTGGCTAAAGCCAATGAAATACCCCTGAAGTCTCAACTTGGAATCAATGGCTTGCGCTTAAAAGCAAGGGCAAACGGCAAAGATGACAGGCCGGTTGATCCTGATTCAGTGTACGATTTCAAAAGTGTCGGTAATTCTACCACGCTTCCGAGAGATACGGCCAATCAAAAAGAATTGTTGAACACCTTAAATCAACTTTCAGCCAAAGTGGCTTCCCGGATGAAATCCAAAAATATTCTGGCCTCAACGGTGATGCTCACGATGAGGTTTAAGGACCGCAAGACGATTACAAGGAGTAAGAAACTAAAGAATCCTGTCGGTTCCCCGGATGATATTTTTGCAGCAGCCAGAACCCTGTTTCTTCAACATTGGAACGGTAATTCAATACGACTTCTTGGAGTGACGGGGCAAGACCTCTTAGAGCGGGATGATGCTGCCCTCCAGCTCGATATTTTTTCATTTGAGGAACATGCCAAGAAAGAACCCCTTTACCAGACAATCGAGAAGCTGCAGGATAAATTCGGTAAAAAGATGATTCAAAAAGGAGTCACAGCCAAACAAGATAAAAGGGATCCGCATCATGATACTAGTTTTAATAAGGATTTCCTGCGGGAAGATAAATAGGATATATTGTTCGGTTATTTTAAGCATTACAATGTCACACTAAAGATAAGGTGTATTGTTTGCACTCCAGATAAAAATTTTGTTAAATTTATAAGGATTGTTTACTTAACTAAATACAATAGGAAAGGACGTTTGAACATGTCGAAACAACAAATCGGTGTGATCGGCCTTGCTGTAATGGGTAAAAACCTGGCATGGAATATCGAGAGCAGAGGATATTCAGTGTCTGTTTATAATCGTTCACGTGAAAAAACGGATGAAATGCTTCAAGAATCGGAAGGAAAAAATGTAGTTGGTACATATAGCATTGAAGAATTTGTACAGTCTCTTGAAACTCCCCGTAAGATTCTACTTATGGTGAAAGCTGGAGGACCTACTGATGCTACCATTGAACAGCTTAAGCCTTATCTTGATAAAGGGGATATCCTGATTGACGGAGGAAATACTTTCTTCGAGGACACTCGCAGAAGAAATCATGAGCTTAGCGAATCCGGTATTCACTTTATTGGTACCGGCGTTTCAGGCGGAGAAGAGGGTGCCCTTACCGGTCCGTCCATCATGCCTGGCGGACAAAAAGAAGCTTATGAGCTTGTAGCGCCAATCTTCAAAGATATTGCTGCAAAAGTAAACGGTGAAGCTTGTACGACTTACATCGGTCCAGACGGTGCCGGTCACTATGTGAAAATGGTGCACAACGGCATTGAATATGGAGACATGCAGCTGATTGCCGAATCTTATTTCCTGCTGAAGAACGTATTGGGATTCAGCGCAGAAGAACTGCATGAAACATTTGCTGAGTGGAACAAAGGAGAGCTTGACAGCTACCTGATTGAAATCACGGCAGATATCTTTACGAAAAAAGATGATGAAACAGGCAAGCCGATGGTTGACGTCATCCTGGATAAAGCAGGACAAAAAGGTACAGGGAAGTGGACAAGCCAGAGTGCGCTTGATCTTGGTGTGTCCCTTCCAATCATTACGGAATCCGTATTTGCCCGTTTTATTTCAAGCATCAAGGATGAGCGTGTGAAGGCAAGCAAAATCCTGGCAGGACCCGAATCAAAGCCATTCGAAGGTGACAAAGAAGCATTGGTTGAGTCCATCAGAAAAGCTCTATATATGAGCAAAATCTGTTCTTATGCACAAGGGTTTGCGCAAATGCGTGCAGCTTCCGAGGAGTACGGCTGGGATCTGAGCTACGGCGAAATCGCGATGATCTTCCGCGGCGGATGCATCATTCGTGCCCAGTTCCTGCAAAAGATTAAAGAAGCTTATGACAAAGAGCCGGGTCTTTCCAATCTGCTGCTTGATGATTACTTCAAGGAAATCGTCGAGAGCTACCAATACGCTCTCCGCGATGTAATCTCAACTGCAGTCCAAAATGGTGTCCCTGTACCAGGCTTCTCAGCAGCACTTTCATACTATGACAGCTACCGTACGGAAACTCTGCCTGCGAACCTTATCCAGGCGCAGAGAGACTACTTCGGTGCCCATACGTATGAGCGTACTGATAAAGAGGGAGTCTTCCATACTGAGTGGATGTCTGAATAATTTAGAAGTCTCTACTATTCATTAGTATAGTCGGGTTTGTAAAAGAACGTCCGTATAGTGTAATTTATAAGGATCAACAAGGAAAAAAGCTTGGAGTCATTTGATTCCAAGCTTTTTTTATCTCAAAATAAGCACTGGTTAGCGATTTCTGTATATTAAGTTAAGCTCCCAAAATAAGGGGAGGATTTCCCCTTATTAAGGAAATATAATGAAAAAATGATTAAATAGAGGAGAAAATTCCCTCTATTTAATCCAAAACCATAAAAATGGACCATTTTCCTTTGCAATAACGGGAAAAACTCCCCTTATATCCCCGAACCTAGCCCTATTCTGCAGGATAACGGGAGAAATTCCCCTTATATAAACAATTAGAGGTTAATGATTCTGCTGCAATTATTTTTCTCTCATAAATCCCCCCACGCTATTGATGTACTAATTTAGTTTTTGTATTCGAAATCTGAACCCGGTATGAATAATCCTTTTTTCAAAAGCACAGGATTTCCTTACTTTTTGTGGAAATGGATATATAGCAGGATCTCAATTTTCACGAAAGGGGAGAAACAGTAATGGAAAAAGTTAAATCCCATGTAATTAAAGGGGTTACGGAACGGGAGGAAATGAAATTAGTAGGTTTCCGGGTTGTTTGTGATGACATGGAAGGATATGGACGGGAAATCCCGAAAGCCTCCATGTTATTGGACAGCAGGAGGGATGAGATAAAGCATTTGGCTGAACCGGTCCGGCTTATTGGTGCATTTAAAGCAGTAGATACTCCACAGGAAGATGATGGCTACTGGGTCTGCTTTGAAGTGAGGGAAATTGAAGATATTCCTGACGGGATGGTAAGCCTGATTGTCCCTGCCCAGAAGTATGGTGTGCTTCATTTCCAAGGTCATGCATCGCAAATCTTTGGTGTTTATTCTCACTTGCATCAATGGCTGAAGGAGAATGGCTATAAGAGAAGGATGGAAGGGTGGAATCTGGAAATCTACAGCAAATGGACAGAAACGGAAGATCAAGTGGATTTATGTAATCCGGTTGTTTCGTCATAAACTGCACAAAAAGACTCGCCGATATGACGAGTCTTTTGTTTACCTATATGGTCTTACCCAATCAATTCATCCATCAGGATAACGCGTGCAGGTGATGCATCCGTTCCCTGAATTTTTAACGGTGCAGCTACCATGAAGTAGGGACCTTCCTCGATATCTTTCAACTGAAGGCCTTCCATGATGATGATTCCGCTGCCCATCAGTGCTCTGTGTGTCGGATGTCCTTCCTGGGCTCTTTCGATACCAAGGGCATCAATTCCCGTACCGGCAATTTTCTTCTCTTTGAGATACTCTGCAGCATCTTCTGCGACATAGATGAAGTCAAAGTTGAACTCGGTATCCCAGGAGTTCTTTGTTTTGAAAAGAAGGAAATCATTTTCCTGGATATCATGGTTCTCGATATCCTTCTTTGTGATTTTTTCTTCTAAAGACGTTAGATCCAGCACTTTTACAGGGCGTACAAGTTTCTGAATATCGATCGTTTCAATCGTTTCACCGTCATTGATCATGTGCAGGGGAGCATCCACATGCGTCCCGGTATGCACATCCATGGAGATTCTGGACTCTGTCACATGGCCGTTTGTATTCGTATTGATTTCCGGCTGTTTTTCCGGCTTGTTTTTATATACCGGCATACCGTTAAAGATCGGGGCAGTAATATCATAGATTTTCAAAAGAAATCATCCTTTCTGTATTAGCATTCGTCCACTTCAAGCTCGGAGAAAGGCCACCAGAAGAAACCGTCTTGTGCAAGCAGTTTGTCTGCAGCCAATGGTCCCATTGTTCCAGCCTGGTAATTAGGAAATTCCTCTTCTCTGGTGTTTTCCCAAACGTTAGAAATTGTATCCGTAAATGCCCAGGAAAGTTTCACTTCATCCCAGTGGGTGAAATTCGTGGCATCTCCGCGCATGCAGTCATGCAGGAGTTTTTCATAGGCTTCGGGTGTATTCATTCCATCTACACCGTTATTGACGTAGTTGAGTTTTACCGGTGTCGTTTCGATGTTTTGACCTGTTTTCTTAGCGTTCAGGTGAAGGGTGATTCCTTCTTCCGGCTGGATATGGATGACCAGCAGGTTCGGTGACAGCTGTCTGTCCGTATTGTAATACAGGTTCATCGGAATATCCTTGAACTGAATGACAATCTTGGTGGACTTGGCTTTCATTCTTTTTCCTGTACGGATATAGAATGGTGTGCCGGCCCAGCGGAAGTTGTCGATCATCAGTTTTCCGGCAACAAAAGTTTCTGTGTTGGATTCAGGATCGACATTGCTTCCTTCGCGGTAACCTGGAACGACAGTCCCTTTCATTGAACCGGCATCATATTGACCGCGGACGAAATAGTCTTTGACCTCTTCCTGCTTCATTGGACGAAGGGCTCTCAGAACCTTGACTTTTTCGCTTCTGATTTCATCAGTCGTCAGCTTGATCGGCGGCTCCATGGCGAGAAGGGCAACCATCTGCATCATATGGTTCTGTACCATGTCCCTCAGTGCACCGCTCTTCTCGTAGTAGCGGCCGCGGTCTTCTACACCAAGTTCTTCGCTTGAAGTCACTTGAATATTGGAAATGTAACGATTGTTCCATAAAGGCTCAAACAGAGCATTCGCAAAGCGGATAACCTCAATGTTCTGCACCATTTCTTTTCCAAGGTAATGGTCAATTCGATAGATTTCTTTTTCAGAGAAAGAAGCGCGGATTTGGTTGTTCAGAACCTCTGCAGACTCAAGGTCATGGCCAAAAGGCTTTTCAATGACAAGGCGCTTGAATCCTTCAGTATCTGTCAGGCCATCTTGCTTCAAATGATCAGTGATCGTCCCGAAGAATTCCGGGGCCATGGCAAGGTAGAAAATCCTGTTGCCTTCCAATTCGTATTGTTCGTCTAATTGCGTTGCCAATTGATTTAACTCTATGTATGAATCGCTGTCGGAAACATCATTGGACTTATAATAGAAATGAGAAACAAATTCTTCAATGTTTTCATCTCTGCCGATGGATGTCAGGACAGAATCTTTTACATGCGCCTGAAATTCTTCGTTTGTTAATTCACGGCGCGCAACCCCTATAACGGCAAAGTTTTTCGCGATTTTCCCTTTACGGAAAAGGTGGTAGAGAGAAGGAAAAAGCTTGCGTTTGGCCAAATCTCCAGTAGCACCAAAAATCATTAGTAAAGTAGATGGTGTATCATTATGTTTCACAGTTAAGACCTCACTTTTTTTCTATGGACTAGCTGTTCGTAAAGTTGGTATCCCTTTAACTCGTGTCCTGGATAGCAATCATTACCAAAGCTTATAGTATTAGATTTGCTTGCACCTATCTGAAATGAACGCCATACAAGTACTTAATTTTAAAGACTTAAGAAGCATTTAGCAAATCATATGCTGTCGAAATTTCGGACAGGCCCTACTATATATTACACAATAATTCAATTTAGTGACATACTATTTTAAAAATAAGTTACTCTTTTAAAGCTGGCTGTGTCTTCATTATAATGTCTCCAATTGATATTCTTATTACTTGTTGACCCACTTTTAATAAAGCATGTTCACTCATTGAGTACTCGGGCATTCGTATTATGCTATTATGGAATGGATAAAAAGTCAGGAGAGGAGTGAAGATAATGGACCTGCTTTTTCTGGGCACGGGTGCGGGAGTGCCTGCTAAATTAAGAAATGTTACATCAATTGCCTTAAAACTCTTGGAGGAAAGAGGTTCTGTCTGGCTGTTTGATTGCGGAGAAGCGACGCAGCATCAAATTCTACATACATCGTTAAAACCGAGAAAAATAGAGAAAATCTTCATCACTCATCTTCATGGTGATCATATCTTTGGACTGCCCGGGTTGTTAGGGAGCCGTTCCTTCCAGGGGGGAGAGACGGAACTGACGGTTTATGGGCCTCCCGGCATCAGGGAGTTTATAGAAGTGTCTTTAACCGTCAGCGGAACTCGGCTTCTTTATCCTTTGCATATAGAAGAAGTAGAGGAAGGAATTATTTTTGAAGATGATCAGTTTTCCGTAGAAGCCTGCAAACTGGATCATGCCCTTCCTTGCTTCGGCTACCGAATTGTCGAAAAAGACAAGCCGGGAGTGCTTCAGGCAGACCTGCTGAAAGAGCTGGGAATAAAACCTGGCCCCCTTTTTAAAAAGCTTAAAGAAGGAGAAGTGGTCACGCTTGAAGACGGCAGAACAATTGACGGAACCGATTATCTGGGACCACCCATCAAAGGAAGAATCATCACCATCCTTGGTGATACAAGACCTTCAGCAGAGGGTGTGAAGCTCGCTGAAAATGCTGATGCGCTTATTCATGAAGCCACTTTTTGCAGGGATCAGGAAAAAATGGCACATGATTATTACCATTCGACAACCAAGCAGGCTGCAGAAACAGCCTTAGCGGCGAATGCCCGAAAGCTGTTCTTGACCCATATCAGTTCCCGCTTTACAGAGGCAGAGTGGCCTGAACTAGAACGGGAAGCACGGGAAACATTTCCCGAAAGTTACATAACAAGTGATTTTTTTGAAGTTTCGATAACGAGAGAGTAGAGTTCAACAAGCCATACGAACTTTTTAACATGCCCCTTTACAAGTGCTGCAACTATATTAAGAGAGGACGATTACAGATGAAACATTTATATATCGTGCGTCACGCGAAAGCAGAAGGGCAGCCTCGGGAGGCAAAACTGACCGAGCTTGGTGAAGAACAGGCAGAGTCTCTGGTCACATTTTTTCAGGAGCGGGAGATTGATGCTATTTACAGCAGCCCATTTTTACGCGCTATCAAGACCATTGAACCTCTTGCCTTGAAAAGAGGGCTTCCTGTTATCCAAGACGAACGCTTGAGTGAGAGGGTATTGAGCGGGACGTCCCTTGATGATTGGATGATGCATCTTGAAAAAAGCTTTAATGATTTTGACTACTTCCTTGAGGGGGGAGAGTCTAATCGATCGGCTTTTGATAGGGCATCCTCCTTTATTGAAGACATCATGAACAGCTCTGATGACCACATCATTGCTGTCAGTCATGGAAATCTGACAACGCTTCTTCTCCACTATTTCGATGGTCGATTCGGCTATAAAGAGCTGCTGGAATTGTCCAATCCTGATGTTTATCATATCAGCTTTGGAGATGAACAGAATCTCTTAAATAGAATCTGGACTGAATAATAGTGTTGGGAGGGCGGTCCTTTCGTGCGACTAAAACCGTTTAACGATGCATTGAAGCATCAGCAGACAACAGGAGGCGGCGGTGGAGGCAAGGTAAGTTATAAGCGTCTTCCTCTAGGGATCAGAATCATTGGATATTTTATTCGATTCTGTATTATTACTGCTGTCGTGATGGTGCTGTTCAATTGGATTTTAAGATATTTTTAATAAACTATTGAATGAGAGGCTGGACTTTGAGTAGTCCGGCCTCTTTGTATATAGTCACCAGAATGGGGAGTCAAGTTCTTTTTTATTCAAGATAAAAAGAGTGCAAACATTGTGTCTGCACTCTTGCAACGCTTCTACCAGGCTCTATCATATTGCTTCGGAGATTGGATTTCAACACCGAGTTCCAGCGCAGCTGTTCTTGGCCAATAAGGATTTCGCAGGAGTTCCCTCGCCAGCAGGATGAGGTCGGCCCGTTCGTTTTGAAGGATTTCCTCAGCTTGAATTCCTGTCGTAATCAGTCCGACTGCACCGGTAGGGATCTTGGCCTTATTCTTGATCGTTTCGCTCAATTTCACTTGATAACCAGGGTATACATCGATTTTTGCCGGTACGACCGCTCCAGAGCTGACATCGATCAGGTCGACACCCTGTTCTTTCATCCATGACGCAAAGAGAGCATAATCTTCCGCATCCAAACCTCCATCTGCGTAATCTTTAGCAGATACACGCACAAAAAGCGGTCCACTCCAGACGGTATTGATCGCCTCAAGGATTTCCCTTAGGAAGCGGTAGCGGTTCTCGGCGGATCCGCCATAATCATCGGTGCGTTTATTGGAAAGAGGGGATAGGAATTCATTGATCAAGTATCCGTGTGCTGCATGGATTTCAATTAGATCATAGCCGGCTTTTTTTGCCCTTGCCGCTCCTTGTTTAAAAGCGTTGACGGTTTCTTCTATATCTTCCCGGCTCATTTCCAGTGGAGTCTTCATCTTTTCATTGAAGGGAATAGCTGATGGGGCAATGATGTCCCCTTCAAGGACAGCCTTTCTCCCTGCATGAGCCAGCTGGATGCCCACATGAGCTCCCTGTTCCTTCATAAGGGAGACCAGCTCGCTCAATCCTTCGATATGATCATCGCTCCAGATACCCAAGTCCTGTGGGGAGATGCGTCCCTGAGGAGTGACAGCGGTAGCTTCCTGAATGATGAGACCGACACCGCCCACCGCTCTGCTTGTATAGTGGGTCCTGTGCCAATTCTCCACCATGCCGTCTTCATTATGGGAAGAGTACATGCACATGGGGGCCATGACAATTCTGTTTTTTATTGTAATATCTTTAATTTTATAAGGCTCAAATAATTTGGCTGACATTGTATCCGCTCCTTTTTGATATTTCGCCTTCCTAAATACACGCTTATTATATCAGCAGGGAATTTTCTGAAAAAGAATTTTGACTTACTCCTCAATTTTTCTGCGAAGCTCCTTTAACGGATACTTGGTATCTCTCCAGACTATACCTCCGCGTATAAATGTAAGCACAACGGCCCGGATTATGCTGAATAGGAAGAGCAGGGCCGTTACCGGCAGGACCAGAACCAATATGGGATGAAAGTCTGTCATCTTTCTGGTGACCAATAAGTAGCTGAAAAACATCAGGAAGATTGCCGCTAAGCTTAATAGCTGAATTTTAAGGTCGGACACCATCAAGGTCAGGAAAGGAAAGACTTGTGAAAAAAACACTCCTGTGATTGCCAGGGTGACCATTGAATAACGGTAATGGAGTCCTGCGAATGTATTCTTCTCCAAGCCCTGAAAGGCAGATTTCAAGGTTGGATACCATTCCACACTCAGAAGGGGGATGGCGGTGACCATTCTCTGAATTAATTTATATTCTTTTATTTTGATTCCCAGTTGCAGGTCATCATCAGGGCGATTCCGCAAACTTTCATGTGTGCCGATTGTTTCATAGGCCGACCGGGTCATCAGGTTAAAGGCTCCAACTCCCATTCCAATGGAGGAGTGTTGATCATTAGCTTTCCATGGCCTCTTATAATAGGAAAAACCAAATAGGAAGAAGGCAATGAATGTTTTCAGCCAAAAGCCATTGGCCTTTAATGAAGGAGCCGCAGTCAAATGATCTGCCTTTTCTGTTTGCAGTAAACCTACTGCTTTCGACACTGCCTCCGGATGAAATTGAACATCAGCATCTGTGAACAGAAGCAGGTCCCCATGAGAACGGAGATAGCCCTGATATAGTGCGTAATTTTTTCCAAGCCACCCTTTGGGCAGGTCTGTCAAATGAAGTGTCTTCATTCTCGAATCCAATGCGGCGATTTGTTCGATTTCATCCCCCGTTTTATCCGTTGAGCGGTCATTCACAAGGATCCATTCAATATTTTTATAGTTCAGATCCAGTTGTGACTGGATGCTTTTTCGAATAGTATGAGCTTCATTCCGGGCAGGTACAATAATGGAAACAAGAGGTCCTTCATGAATGCCTTCTGTGTTCTCCATGGATTCTATTTTTCGTAATCCCAGGAATATATCAGAACTTATGATGAGCCATCCAATTATATTGATCATCAGTAATATGAAAAGCATTGATCACTTCTCCTATGCACTTTGCGATTTTTATCTATTGTAGCAATTCACGTTTTAATATGCAGGTTTTGGTGTATTTATTTTCTGAAAAATCCTGTTTCCCATGACATCCTTTGAGAAAAGGAGTAGAATAATATAGAATGAATGATCGTTCATTTTAAGTACATAAAAAGTGGTGAATAGTTATGAAAGTCAATTGGACTGGAGATATAGCAAAAATAGTGCTGCCGACTCCCTTTGCGGTAGGAGATGTCAACGTCTACCTTGTAAAAGGGGAGACATTGAGCCTCATTGATGTCGGTCCGCAAACCAAAGAGGCAAAGGATGTTCTGGATTTAAGTCTCGGGGAATTAGGGTATTCACTTGAAGACATAGAACAGGTCATTTTGACTCATCATCATCCCGATCACGCTGGAATGCTTGATTGGATGCCTGATCATATGGACATTTTAGGTCATCCGGCTAATGAAAGATGGCTGGTAAGGTCAGAGGAATTTTTTGAAGAACATGATCGGTTTTATGTAAAATTATTTATACAGGCCGGATTACCTCAGGAATACTTGCCTTTTATCAATAAGCTCAGATATCCCTTGAAATTCATGGGCAATAGAGGGTTGTCCCGGGCAATAAAAGAAGGGGACGCCATTCCCGGGATGCAGGAGTGGAAGGTTCTGGATACACCTGGTCATGCACAAAGTCATATATCTCTTTGGCGGGAAAAGGACGGAGTGATGATTGCCGGAGATCACATCCTGGCCGAAATCTCTCCAAACCCGCTGATTGAACCTCCTGAAAAAGAAGGGCAGGAAAGACCAAAGCCGCAGCTGCAATACAATCAGTCCCTGCAGGAGCTACTGAAGTTGGATATCAGCCTTACTTATACAGGCCATGGTGGAGAGGTTCTGGACATTCACCCTCTTATTCACAAGCGGCTGAAAAAACAGCATGAACGGGCCATGCACGTAAAAGAATTAGTGAAAAATGAGCCACAACCTCTTTTTACACTTTGTCAAAAGCTGTTTCCAGCCGTTTACCGGAAAGAACTTGGCCTGACTTTGTCGGAAACACAGGCTCAAATCGATTATTTAGAAGCAAGACAGGAAATATTCTACGAAGAACGGGACGGCGTCTTGTTTTATTACTGTTAAAAAGAAGGTGAAACTGTGAATCAGCGTTTAAAGAATAAAAATATCGTCATTACGGGGGCTTCCGGGGGAATAGGTGAAAAAATTGCTCTTAAAGCGGCAGAACGGGGAGCCAATGTCGTGTTGCTTGCCCGTAATGAAGAACGCCTCAAAGCGATTCAGAAAAAAATCCAGGAGGAATATAAGGGGAAAGCTTTCATACATAGTGTGGATGTATCCGACTTTGAATCACTTCCTTCCGTTTTTCAGTCGATCTACAGGGAGTTCGAGAATGTCGACATCCTCGTCAACAATGCCGGTTACGGGATTTTTGATGAGGCAGACCAGGCAAGCTTTGAGGATATCAAAGGAATGTTTGACGTCAATGTCTTAGGGCTAATTGCGTGTACAAAACATGTACTCCCCATCATGAAAAAAAGAAACTCCGGCCACATCATCAATATCGCTTCTCAGGCCGGCAAGCTCGCGACACCTAAATCAAGTGCCTACTCTGCATCTAAGCATGCTGTACTTGGATTCACGAACAGCCTGCGGATGGAAGCGGCCTCTTCCAACATCTTTGTCACCGCCGTCAATCCAGGACCGATTGCCACAAACTTCTTTAATATTGCAGACCGGTCTGGCACGTATGCCAAAAACATGGAACGATTGATGCTCGATCCAGAGGCGGTCGCTGAAAAAATAGTGAACAAGATGCTGACCAATACGCGGGAAATCAACCTGCCCCGCTGGATGAACGCCGGCAGTGTCCTCTACACTCTTTTCCCGGGAGTCATTGAGCGTCTCGGCAAAAATGCATTCTTTAAAAAATAACCTGTAAACCCAGCCTGGGGGTCCTCGGCTGGGTTTTGTTTGTTTTGGTTGTTACGCGCCATTACTGGAGGGACCTTCCCCTTTGCTGTTACGCTCTTAATACCAGGGTTACTAGCAAAGAATCAAAAGCTCGCCGATCTTTAGGTATCCGCGTTTTGGGAGAAATGCCCATTATAGAGAGGGGTCCGGCGTTATACTGGGTGGAAAGCAGGAAGTCGCCCATTATGAAGGAGTGTGAGGGGGTATACTGGGTGGAAACCCAGAACGCGCCCATTATAGAGGAAGGTGTGGTGTTCTAATGGGTGGTAAACGTAAAAACGCCCATTATAGAGGAAGTGGTGTCGTTCTAATGGGTGATTAGCGAATAAACGTGCCCCTACAGAAGAGAATCGAGTCATCAAAGGGCACGATTAGCGAATAAACGTGCCCCTAGAGAGGAGAATCGAGTCATCAGGGGGCACGATTAGCGAATAAACGTGCCCCTACAGAAGAGAATCGAGTCATCAAAGGGAACGATTAGCGAATAAACGTGCCCCTACAGAGGAGAATCGAGTCATAAAGGGCACGATTAGCGAATAAACGTGCCCCTACAGAAGAGAATCGAGTCATCAAAGGGCACGATTAGCGAATAAACGTGCCCCTAGAGAGGAGAATTGAGTCATCAAAGGGCACGATTAGCGAATAAACGTGCCCCTACAGAGGAGAATCGAATCTCCAAAGGGCACGATTAGCCAAACACGATACCCCTCTTAAGAATCAAAAGAGCCTAGATGTAATAAGACGACTGGCGGGAGTCAGCTTCCATATACTCATCTACAGCATCCAGAAATCAAATCATAAAGTTAGACTTTCCATTGCAACAACGTCGAACCATTTCTGTATCCCCCTCCGGCAATCGAATGCTCTGCAGTCTTTGAAGATACAGCTGCAGAGCATTTTTTCAGCCGGTTTTCCCATTTTACCTATATTGTTCAATATTTGCTGAATCTCCTTTTTTGTCCAGAACCTCATAAATTTTCTCTCCGTACCAACAAATAATATTTGAAAACGAACGTATATTCGTATACAATTTTAGATAAAATAGAACGAATGTTCCCTTTGAGAAAGGAGTGAGAAGAATGACTGTCGACTACGGTGAGCTTCCTGACCAGAAGATTTTATGCATCGATATGAAGAGTTTTTATGCGAGCTGTTCGGCTGTCATGCTGGGCCTTGATCCGCTGGACTGCTATTTGGCGGTGGCGGGAAAATTGGACCGGCCCGGAAGCGTCATTCTGGCTGCTTCCCCCAAATTAAAGAAGGAATTCGGCGTCAAAACCGGTTCCCGTCTGTTCGAAGTGCCAAGGGACCCCAAAATTCAGGTAGTTGAACCCGCGATGGCTACCTACATCCGGATCTCCACAGAAATCACCCGTTTGTTTCACCGGTATGTACCCAAGGATGCAATCCATACGTACAGTGTTGATGAAAGTTTTTTGAAAATAGATGGAACCTCAAACCTATGGGGAGACGCCCATACGATAGCATGGAAAATTAAAAAGGATATTGAAAGGGAATTCCAGCTTCCCTGTGCCATCGGGATCGGTCCGAATATGCTTATGTCAAAGCTCTGTCTTGATTTGGAAGCAAAAAAGCACGGGGTTGCAGAGTGGACTTATGAAGATGTCCCTCAAAAATTATGGCCGGTCTCCCCGTTAAGTGAAATGTGGGGAATTGGCAGACGGCTTGAAAAAACCCTGAACCGAATGGGGATTTTCAATGTCGGCCAGCTTGCCAAGTATGATTTGGGAAAGCTGGAAAGAAAGTTTGGAATCATGGGTAACCAGCTTTATTATCATGCCTGGGGAGTCGACCTGTCGGAAATCGGGGCGCCGATCATGGACGGACAGGTCAGCTTCGGCAAGAGCCAGATCCTTCTTCGGGACTACAAAGAGGAAGAAGAAATCAAAAGCGTCATTCTTGAAATATGTGAAGAAGTAGCGCGGAGAACACGCAATCACCGTCAGGCAGGACGGACAATCAGCCTGGGTATCGGTTACAGCCAGGAGGAATTCGGCGGAGGGTTTCACCGGTCACGATCCATAGAAGAGCCTACGAACATCACAATGGACTTGTACAAAGTCTGCCTCCAGCTTTTTAAAGAAAACTACAACGGCAAAACCGTCCGCAGTATCTCCATAAGCCTCAGCAATCTCTTTCCGGATGAAAGTATGCAGGTCAGCTTGTTTGAACCAGACCGCTGGAAGAAAAGAGAACTCGGCTATGTCGTAGACCAAATCCGCCACAAGTATGGTTCAGGTGCCCTGCTTCGGGCCATTTCCTACACTGCTGCCGGAACTGCCAAGTACCGTGCGACCCTGGTGGGAGGACACAAGGCATAGGGTTTAGGGTGGCTGATGTGCAAGTGTACCAATCGAACCAGATTTTGCAGGTGAATTTTAAATCACACACAAATTCAGGCTGAGCAGACATTCCAACATGCTTAGCCTGAAACTAACCAAATGAAAGAGAAAGAAGGGGATAAAAATGAACCGCGACCGTGGAAGAATTAAATGGACCTCCATGATGCTTCCGGAGCATGTGAAATTGCTGCGGGACTGGTCAAAGGAAGACAGTTATGAGCAGCGGAAGGAGATCGATGAACAGCATCTTGAGGAGCTGAGTGAAATCACGGCGGAAGCCATGGAGTTCAGCAGACTGGTCACCATTACTCATTATGCCGGCCGGCGCCATGAATTGCTTATCGGCCGGATTCATTATTACGATGGGGTAAACAGTAAACTTCATGTTGTTGACCGCTTTGAAAAAGCTTGCTATCTTTCAATTCAGGATATAGTGGATATTCGTTTTACCGAAGAGTATTAGACACTAAAAAAGAAAGGGAGAGCCCGGTTTCATAGTTTCTCTCCTTTCCCTCAGCGGTTTCTTTGGCTGAGGAGATCCGTTCGGACAGTTGTGTCCACAGCCACAAAGTTCCAAGAGCCGCTGCTGCAACTAGGAATCTCCACAAATCTAGCTTTATTAATAAATATTTTTAAAAATCACCATTACTTTTTAACATAGCCAAGAAAATAAAAAACGCATGGACCATTGCGGTCTACATGCGCCTTAGATTGCAAATTAATTAAGTTTCGTATCCACGCTAAAGCCGGGCTTTATAATCACTCTTTATCGTCCAGGACTTTTTCTGCACGCACGCAGGATTCAAACTTGCCTTTATGAGAAGCGTCGCAGAAAGGCATTCTGGAAGACATCCCGCAGCGGCAAAGAGAGAATACACTTTTCGTCGGAAACACATTGCCTTCTGCGTCTACTAGTTCTACATCACCTGTAACTTTGAATGATCCGTTATCGTTTACTTTAATTTGTGCTTTTGTCATTGAAACCCATCCTTTCCAAATGTAACAAAGATTCCCCACTTTGATAGTAAGTGGAAGAAGATAAAAATGCAACCATTTCAAGGGATTTTGTGAGGGAAAAAGACCAGGGAATGGCAGACGACTGGAAGGGAAGACAGGACGAATGAAATGAGCCAAGCTGTGTGATACACTCAACCTGTAAGAGACATGTCAAGGAGGTTTATTGGTGAACATTACGATAACAGAAGAAGCACAAGAAGTTCTGATGAGAAAAATAGGCGATAAGAAAGGTTTCCTGAAAATAAAATACGAAACAGAAGGATGCGGATGTGTAGTGAGCGGCGTCCCTGTTTTAGAATATGTAGAACAAACTGGATTTGATGATATCGAATTCGATACAGGCTTCATCCCGGTATTGGTGGAAAAGTCCAAACAGGTTTTTTACGATAAAGAGTTGAAAATCGATTTTTCGTCAACGTCTAAAATGTTTCAGCTGAAAAGTCCTGGTCAAATTATTAATGGGAGAATGAACTTCATTATCCGTTAGCAAAAAAGATGGCTCCATAGAATCGGAGCCATCTTTTTTGCTTCAAGAAATAGGTTGCACCGAAGATACTTCTTTCAAAAATTCATCGATTGCTTTTTCATACTCTTCCTTATTTTCATTATAGGATTGCGCATGAAGTCCGTTTACAGCAAGAAACAATTTCTTCCTGCCGGTCTTCTTATCGAATAGCTCCTGAGTCATAGAAGCCTGAATATAATCATCGGGAATGCTGTGTATAAACAGCACCGGCTTTTCAATATTTTCGATGACGGACCGCGGCGATATGTCCCTCAATTGGTAGCCCTCCCGGAGCTTGAGGAATAAATCGGCCAGCGGAAGAAGCACCTTGCCCACGGGCAGTTTAACTTCTTTAGTCACCCGGTATAAAAGCTGTTCGCCGAAGTCGGAATATGGGCAGTCCGCAATATAAAAATCAGCCCGGTCTTCAACAGAACCCGCATAAAGAAGCATGGTGGCAGCACCCATTGATTCGCCGTGAATGCCAAAGAAGACATCGTCCCCCTGACGTTCGATCAGTTCATCCACCACTGCCTTCAGATCCTGTTTTTCAAAGAAGCCATAGCTGGACGTTTTGCCCCCCGATTCTCCGTGGCGCCTATGATCATAAACCACTGCGTTGAATCCTTTTTTCAGGAAAAGGTTCATGTATTTTAAGGAGTTCAGTTTATTCTCTGTTACACCATGGCAGAAAATCATATATTTGTTCCCTGGGTTGGGGTGGACAAAAACTGCTTTAATATTGTAACCAAAAGGAGAAGGAATGTTGACTTCTTCCTTAGGAAGGGCATGGTATTCTTCGAGCTTGAGGCGTCCTGCTGAAATTTCGCGGTGAAGAATAACCTGCTCGTCTTTCTTTTTCAGATACATAAATTGATTGGTCAAGTACACGCCGAGTCCCGCTGCAGCTGCAAGAGCTCCGCCGACTGCCGGCAGCCATTTTTTCATAAGGTAAACCCTCCACAAATAAGTTAACTATATATTACCATCACTTTTGCAGTAAGGCATGTCTAAAAAAAGAAAAGAGATTGGGGGGCAATGAAAAACATATATTAAAGGAGGCGGGACGGGGATCGGTCCAAGGAAAGTTGAAAGGAATAAAGATGGTGGCCCATAAACCGTTAAGACGGTCCAATCAAGATCGCAGAAAGAAATAACCAGCCAGCAAGCCGTCAACACCGTCCTCAAAAAAACACCGGCCCGCAATCAGCGGACCGGTAAGGTAGAATAAGTTCAGTTACTTATTGTTCGGAGTTTTGGCGTTTTGTCGGATGAGCGGCTTTTTCCAGCTCTTCTTTAGAGATTACATTCTGAACAGTGTCGGCATTGGGTTTCCCTTTTTGGCTGAATCCTTTTTCGCGCTTTTGGCTCATGCTATTCTTCCTTTCCTAAATGGGTATAGGATTAGGATGCTCAAGGAATTGCAGTCTATTCAGGTTATTCAGATGTCTGCAGCTTGTAATAACCGGTGTCGATGGTGCGGGACAGGTGGGGAGCAACAATCTTGACTGCAGCAACAAGGCCGTCAAGATCGACTCCTGTCTCGATTCCCATTTGTTCCAGCATAAAGACGACATCCTCAGTGGCTGCATTGCCCGATGCGCCGGGGGCGAAAGGACACCCTCCCAGTCCGCCGGCAGAAGTGTCGAAACGGTCAACTCCCGCCTGCAGGGAAGCCAGGATGTTGGCAAGGGCCATTTTACGGGTGTCGTGGAAATGCGCAGTCATCAGAACATTTGGAAGCGCCTTCTTCAGCAGGGAAAATAGTTCAAAGGATTCTTTTGGATTGGCCATCCCGATAGTGTCCGCGACGCTCAGTTCATCCACGCCCATGTCAACAAATTCCCTGCACAGTTGAAGGGTTTCCTGAGGAGGGATTTTTCCTTCATAAGGGCAATAGAATGAGGTGGAGATACAAGCTCGGACAAAATAGCCTTTTTCTTTCAGTTCGCTGACAATCGGTTTTAGTTCCTCAAGGCTTTCCGCTGTCGTTTTATTAATATTTTTCTTGTTAAAACTGTTGCTGACACCGACAAAAACCGCCACGGCTTTTCCTTTAGTTTCAAGTACTCGATCAACGCCTTTTCGATTTGGGGCAAGAACAATATCACGTTCGCTGCTCAAACAGGATTCAACGATTTCACTTGCATCTTTCATTTGAGGCACCCATTTCGGAGAGACAAAAGAAGTCAGCTCCATTTCTTTCAAACCGGATTCCTTAAGTGCGCGGATGAATTGAATTTTAATATCCGTAGGAACAAAGTTTTTTTCATTTTGCAAGCCGTCCCGCGGGCCGACTTCAATCATCGTGACTTTTTTCGGTAAGTCCATTGAAATTCCTCCAGGTCCATAAGTAAGATCTATTACTATTGTAGAAAAATTCAGATTTAAAAATCAACTATAAATTTTTTGGCGAAATAAGAGGATTTTAAGCGCTTACATAGAAAGCAATATAAGTAGACGAAAATTCAGGGAAAAGGCTTGCTGCATTTCTTGCAAGTCCGGTATAGGGAGGAAAACGAAATGACGAAAGAAGTAGTGATCGTAAGTGCAGTCCGTACTGCTATAGGCAGCTTCAACGGATCTTTAAAAGATATCTCGGCACCAGAGCTGGGAGCGATAGTGATCAAGGATGCGCTGGAAAAAGCGGGAGTATCGGCAAAAGACGTAGACGAGGTGATCATGGGGAATGTCCTGCAGGCAGGCCTTGGACAGAACCCTGCGAGACAGGCGGCATTGAAAGCCGGCATGCCGGAAACGGTTCCAGCCCTGACCATTAATAAAGTATGCGGTTCCGGATTGAAGACAGTCCACTTGGCTGCACAGGCAATCATGGCGGGAGATGCAGACATTGTGGTAGCAGGCGGAATGGAAAATATGAGCCAGGCGCCATATTTGCTGAAGAATGCACGAAACGGCTATAGAATGGGAGACGGCAAAGTCGTGGACAGTATGATATCAGACGGTCTTTGGTGTGCGTTCAATGACTATCATATGGGGATGACGGCAGAAAATTTGTGTGACCGTTACTCGATTTCAAGGGAAGAACAAGATGAGTTTGCAGCCTGGAGCCAGGAAAAAGCAGCAGCTGCTATTGAAAATGGAAAGTTTGACAGTGAAATTGTTCCTGTCGAAATTCCTCAGAGAAAAGGAGATCCCATTGTCTTCAAAACAGATGAATTTCCGCGTAAGTCTTCAACAGCTGAGAAACTCTCCGGCTTAAGAGCGGCATTCAAAAAAGAGGGAAGTGTAACAGCAGGAAATGCTTCCGGTATTAATGACGGTGCAGCAGCTGTCGTGGTGATGTCAAAAGAGAAGGCTGAAGAGCTGGGCATTACGCCGTTGGTCACGATCAAAGCAAATGCGAATGCAGCAGTTGATCCAGCGGTTATGGGGATCGGTCCTGTCACTGCTGTGAAAAATGTATTGGAAAAATCAAGCCTTTCCCTGGCTGATATGGATCTTGTGGAAGCGAATGAGGCTTTTGCTGCCCAGTCGCTTGCAGTGGACCGCGAATTGAAATTCGATAAAGAAAAGCTGAATGTAAATGGTGGTGCCATCGCGCTTGGTCACCCGATCGGAGCAAGCGGTACCAGAATCCTGGTAACCCTTATTCATGAGATGGGCCGCAGAGATGCAAAATTGGGATTGGCGACACTTTGCATCGGCGGCGGACAGGGAGTCGCTACAGTAGTGGAGAGAGCGTAAAACTTTTGCGGAGGAGGAATAGGGATGAAACAAGTGTATACTTCTTTTGATGAAGCGATTGCAGATATACAAGATGGAGCGACGTTAATGGTCGGGGGATTCGGATTATGCGGAATCCCGGAGAATTTGATTCTTGCCCTTGTTGACAAAGGAGTGAAAGACTTAACCGTCATTTCCAATAACTGTGGAGTGGATGACTGGGGTCTTGGTCTGCTTTTACGGAATAAGCAGATAAAGAAGATGATAGGTTCCTATGTTGGTGAAAATAAAGAATTTGAAAGGCAGGTCCTTTCAGGGGAAATAGAAGTTGAATTGGTTCCTCAAGGGACGCTTGCCGAAAAAATCCGTGCAGGTGGGGCCGGTATCCCGGCTTTTTATACACCTGCAGGGGTCGGCACACCGATTGCAGAAGGAAAGGAAACCCGTACCTTCAATGGCAAGGAGTATTTACTGGAAGAAGCCTACACGGCTGATTTCAGCATTGTCCGTGCTTGGAAGGGCGATAAGATGGGGAACTTGATTTACAACAAAACGGCAAGAAACTTCAACCCGATGATTGCTGCTGCAGGAAAGGTGACAATTGCTGAAGTGGAAGAGCTGGTGGAGACTGGTGAGTTGAATCCAAATGAAATCCATACACCGAGCATCTATGTTCAGAGTATAATCCAGGCAGAACAGGAAAAACGGATTGAAAGAAGAACGGTCAGCAAATAAGTGGGGGTTGCCGGAAAGGAGAGAAGAAAAATGGATCGTGCAAAAATGAGAGAAAAAATTGCCAGAAGAGCAGAAAAAGAGATACAGGATGGTTTTTACGTCAATCTTGGGATCGGTATGCCGACCCTGGTTGCCAATTATATTTCTGATAACAAACAAGTGGTACTTCAATCAGAGAATGGACTGCTGGGGATCGGACCATACCCTTCAGAAGAAGAGGTGGATGCCGATTTAATCAATGCTGGAAAGGAAACCGTAACGGCCATCCCTGGATCTGCGTACTTTGACAGTGCGGAATCCTTTGCCATGATTCGGGGAGGCCATATAAATGTGGCCATCTTGGGAGGAATGGAAGTTTCCGAGAAAGGCGACCTTGCCAACTGGATGATTCCGGGGAAGATGATCAAGGGAATGGGCGGAGCCATGGACCTGGTTCATGGGGCCCGGAAGATTATCGTCATCATGGAACATGTGAACAAAAACGGTGAAGGGAAAATCTTGAAAAAATGCAGCCTGCCGCTGACAGGGGAAGGGGTTGTGGACAGGATCATCACCGACCGGGCTGTCATTGATGTGACTGATGAAGGCCTGGTCCTGAGAGAAGTCGCCGAGGGCTATACAGTAGAAGACGTGACCTCTACCACAGAACCTGAGTTGATCATCGATGACAATCTTCTAACAGATGCATTTTAATAATTTTTAAAGAGGGAAGCACTGTGCTTCTCTTTTTTTATGTAGATTGATAAAATCATGTGTAACGGTCAAGTGGTTCTAAAAGAAATGCTATGGGTCATCCACGATGAGGAGCAGATGACCCCGGGTCAAAATGAGATAACATGAAACCAGACATAAGAAATTGATGCGTGATGCGCCAGAAAGGGTAGGTCCCTGGTATATTCAGGCTTGGTCACTTAGGTTTTTTTGCAATATAGATTTGAGATAGACAATAAAATTGCGATAAAAGAAAAGCCAGGAAAGGGAGGAAACAACATGAAGAAAAAACAAAAGCAGCAAAAGCGTTCATCTTCAAAAAACAATGATGAATTGACGCTGAAAGATACACTGCAATCCGATATGTTTCAAGCCTTGAAGGATAAGAAGAAAGAGCTGGAAAAGGCAGATAGCATACGTAAAGAGGAGGAAGCTGAACGAAAACGCGAAGAGATGCGGCAGCGTGAGAAAAATAAATCATTTGAAGAACTGCTCGGTGAAAGCAGCATGAACTGGAAGGACTTCAAGTAATGCCGAGAAAAGTAGAGGTCACACCCTATGATCCTCATTGGAAAGAGTGGTTTTTTGAGGAAAAAGAAAGACTAGGTAAAGTATTTGCTGGCGACTATGCTGCGATTCATCATATAGGATCAACATCTGTAGAAGGTCTTGCTGCAAAACCGATCATCGACTTCCTGATTGAGATACCCAATATCCAAATTGCGGATGACAGGACGGTAGAGTTAGAGGGATTGGGGTACACAGGCAAAGGAGAAAACGGAATTCCCGGCCGGCGGTACTTCTTCTATGAAAATCGAGAGGGAGAAAGGCTGTACCATGTTCATATTTTCCCTCGAGGCAGCAAAGAGATTGAACGGCATCTGGCCTTTAGGGATTATTTGAAGGCTTTTAAAGACGAAGCCAAAAGATATGGCAGCCTGAAAATGGAATTGGCATCCAGGTATCCAATGGATATCGATGCGTACATAGACGGGAAAAATGCTCTGGTTCAGGAGATGGAAAAGAAAGCTATAGAATGGAGAAGAAACACGACTACTTAAAGCTAACGGGTTCTGTTTTGAAGTATATAATATGAATTACCATGCTGTTCGAATAGTGATTCGCACAGAAAGATGCTTGGAGACATATGCTCCAAGTATTTTTTTTACCAAGATAAGTACTGGCTAGCGATTTCCAAGTATACAATAATATCCATAAAATAAGGGGAGAAATTACTCTTATTGAGGAAATATCTCTAAAAATGGAGTAAATAGAGGGAAGTATTACCCCTATTTACTCCAAAAGCATGAAAATGGCAATTTTATCATACTTTAACGGGAAAAACTCCTCTTATATCCATTGAACCTAGCCCTGTTCTGCAGGATAAGGGGAAAAGCTCCCCTTATTTATAGAATCAGAGGTTACTCACAATTCAGGATGAAAAATTGTCTGCTTCATTTATCTGTCTCTCAAAAATCAACCCCTCATTTGCAGCACACCAATTGGTATAACAATTTGACACTACGATTTTCATGCTGACCAACACTTATGCCACCATGTTAAAAAGGGGGGATTCAGGGCGGATTAGCATTCATTTTATTAACCCCTATATACCTTGACAAAAAGAAGCAGTCTAATACAGTTGCGAACAGGACTGCTTTTTTGTACTCGAAAGCAGAACCCCTTAAATTAACACAAGTCGTGTTTTTTCTAAGGGGTAAAATGGGATTGCAGCCGTGTGAGGGTCTTTATCCCATGATCTTAATTTGCGAATCTAAGGACAAAGGGTGGAAGGTCAATAAAAACCATCCCTGAATTCAGGGATGGAGATTATCAAGATCAGATGCGGTGCTGCTCATAGACACTATTCTTCGTGATATTCTGTAGGAATTGTACCTCTTCTTTGGTTAAAGGTTCTGCCTTGACTGCCCGGACATTCTCTCGCACTTGCTCCGCAGAGCTTGCGCCTGGCACCACAGCAGATACTTCATCATGGCTAAGGATATACTGAAGGGCTGCCTGGTTCATCGATCTTGCAGAGCCCAGTTTTTCATGGATACTTCCGAGAACATTTTCAAGCTCAGAATAGGAGTAATCCAGGTACCCTTTCTCCTTGATTTTTTCAGAGGCTTTTTCAAGCATTTGATTGCTGAGCAATCCTTTTGCGAGGGGGCCTCTGGTCACAACACTGATGTTGTTTTCTTTCAATAGAGGAAACAACTCTTCCGGACGTCTGTCCAATAAGCTGTACTGCATCATGACTGATACAATATTGGAAGACTCGGAGAATCGCTTTATGACATTCGGGCGGATCGATGAGATTCCATAATAGCGGATAATCCCTTCCTTTTTCAGCTCTTCAAAAGCTTCAATGGTCTCTTCGGCGTGGTCTTCAATGGTCCCCCCATGCAGCTGGAACAAGTCGATGTAATCAGTTCCCAGCCTTTTTAAGCTGCGTTTCGCCGCTTCCTTGATATAGTGCTTTGATGGGTCCCAGTGCCAGCCATCCTCCACATCATCCCAGCGGTTGCCTGCCTTGGTGGCAATGATGACCTTATCTCTTACTGAGTTAAGTGCTTTTCCGACAATCTGTTCGTTTTCCCCGAAATCGTACAGGTCCGCCGTATCAAAATAGGTAATGCCTTCTTCCAGTGCTGCTTCAATGACAGGCTGTGCCTTCTTAAAATCCTTCCCGAGAGACATGCAGCCTAATCCGATTCTGCTTACATGCAGGTCAGAATTGCCTAATTGGCGTTTTTCCATGATTTCCTCCGTCCTTTCCTTCACAATGGTTATGATTATTGTACCGAATCAGGACAGAAGAAACCAAATTTACTGTTTAGCATTGTGTGCAGCTTTAATCCAGTCCTCGACATATGTGAATTTATGGCTGTATTCTTTCAGCTTGGCCTTGACTTCCCAGGCTTTTCCCTGCAGAACGAATCCTTTTGGGTGAACGATCACTTTCATTTGAAAAACCTCCACTAGAGAATTGAATATCGGAAACAGAGAAGGATAAAATGGTCAAAGTCTGAACGTGATTAATTTATATTCAAAAAAGGAAATAGTATGAGTGGAAGCTGAGAATCAGGGTATGGAAAGGAATTTTGATATAATATTTTTTATCAATGAAAGTCAAAGAACAGGAGTGTAAATATGAAGAAAAAATTTGAAGAAAAGACGTTGAAAACCGAAAAGATTTATCAGGGGAAAATCATTGATTTGCAAGTTGATGAAGTAACCCTTCCTGATGGTAAAACCTCTAAACGCGAATTGATCAAACATCCCGGAGCCGTGGCGGTCATTGCCCTTACGCCGGAAGGGAAAATTGTCATGGTTGAGCAATACCGTAAAGCATTGGAACAATCTATTGTGGAAATACCTGCAGGGAAGTTGGAAAAGGGAGAAGAGCCGATGAAAACAGCGGAACGAGAGCTGGAAGAGGAAACAGGTTATGCCTGCAAGAAAATGAAGCCTCTTATTTCATTTTATACATCCCCGGGGTTTGCAGATGAACTGGTTCATTTGTTCATTGCTGAAGATATTTATAAATTGGAGAATGCAAGCGAAGCGGATGAAGATGAATTTGTAGAATTGCAGGAAGTCACCCTTGATGAAGCCATAGCCATGATAGAAGACAAGCAGATTTATGATGCAAAAACAGCGTATGCTGTCCAGTACCTTCAATTGAAAGAGGCTATGAGCGGAAAATGAGACAATACTTTGCAGACCTGCATGTTCATATCGGAAGGACTGCAAGTGGACGGGCGGTGAAAATCACTGGTTCCCGGACATTGACCCTGAGCAACATCCTACGGTACTCAGGTTACCCTAAAGGTCTGCATATGACTGGGGTCATTGATTGTCACTCACCGGAAGTCATACAGGAAATCGAAATGCTTGTCGCTGAAGAGGAGTTAACAGAATTGGCAGACGGGGGCTTCCAGCATGAGAATGGATTGGTTCTTATTCCAGGAAGTGAACTGGAAATAAATGATGATAACTGCAAGGGGCCGATTCATGTTCTTGCCTATTTTCCGGGTCTTAGGGCGCTGAAGTCTTTCTCGGAATGGCTGGAAAGCAGGGTGACAAACGTACACCTCAGTTCGCAACGAATATATGCTGATGGAAAAGAACTGCAGCAGACAGTGAAAGCATTGGGGGGACTTTTTATTCCCGCCCATATTTTCACACCTTTTAAGAGTCTTTATGGAAAAGGTGTACACACATCCTTACGCGAAGTATTTTCCCCTGAAATGATCGATGCAGTGGAACTCGGGCTGAGCAGTAATACTGTAATGGCCGACAGTATCACGGAGCTGCATGGCTATCCGTTTCTGACTAATTCCGATGCCCATTCACTGGCAAAAATGGCGCGGGAGTACAATTCAATTACAATGGCTGCTCCTTCATTTATCGAACTGGAGAAAGCATTGAAGAATCTGGAAGGCCGTAAGATTGCCGCCAATTATGGTCTTGATCCTCTTTTAGGAAAATACTATGAAACCACTTGCAGCAGCTGCGAAGTGATCATACCCGATAAGGCTGTGAAGTGTCCTCATTGCGGTCACACCAAAAGAATCAGGGGAGTAAAACATCGGATTGCCGAATTATCCGGAGACGCACCTGCTCCTGCCAGACCGCCGTATATTCCACAGGTTCCATTAGAATACATCCCAGGTCTCGGACCGAAGACTATGGAAAAGTTACTTGATCATTTTGGTACCGAAATGGACATATTGCATTTTGTCCCACGAGAAAAAATAGCAGAGGTAACGACACCACAGCTTGCAGAAGCTATCCATAAAGCCAGGATAGGTGAGCTGACTATAAATGCCGGCGGCGGAGGAAGGTATGGAAAGGTTTCTAAAACGTAGAAAAGAGGGGCTCAAATTTGGAGGACAATGACTATAAGCCATTGTCCTTTATTTAGTTACGATAAGGTATCTGAATCTTAATTTTTTCTTTTTGCCAAACGCTGTTTTCGTATAGATTGTTGCTAGCGGAAATATCCAAAGGGCCGGATTTTTCCCCTCGGGTACAAGGGCTTATCTGATTGAACAGCGAGAATGGCTCTTTTCTTTCTTGTTTTACCAGGAAAATTCCTGTGAAATATGGTTATTTCTCTTGAATTTCATAGTGAATAGCAACAAAGTTTTGGAAAAGAGCCTTGCCAAAACTTCAATGAGGATGCTATTTCCATTCGTCTGCAAGCACCGAATATACGCATGTATTCCTGAGTTCTTTTCCGTTTGCACTTAAAGTATTATGACGGAGGACTCCCTCAAGGGTATAACCCAGGCGTTCAGGTATGCGTCGGGAAGCAAGGTTCAATTCATCGCACCGAATTTCCACTCTGTTAACGGCGAACTGTTCAAAGGCAAAACGGGTCAGCTCCTTAACGGCCTCCGAAATATACCCATTGCCGCTGTAGGAAGAGACTCCCCAATAACCAATTTCTACACTTCCCGTACTCCAGTTAATACGATGATAGCCGGTTGAACCTGCCAGTTCACCGTTGTCTTTTTTGTAGATATGCAGCCGGAAATCTTTTCTTAAAATAAACTGTGCGTAAGACTCTCGTAAGCCTGTCTCTATTTCTTCAATTGTCTGCTCTTTCTGGGCAAAAGGCATCCATTCCGACAGTGACTTAATAGAAGATTTGATAGCTTCATGAACCATCTTCCCGTCTCCTGGCTTACAGGGTTTTATGTACAGGCGGTTTGTTTCAATGACTTCCGGAAAGTTGAATAGTATACGGTTTTCCATCTTATCACCTCCTGAGTTTTCAGAAAATTATATCGGATTAAGCGGTGGGCCGCAACTCTTGTGGATGAAAAAGTATCGATAAATCCACCTTCTTTGCATAGACATATTTGATAGATTCCCAACATAGTATCTAGTAATAAGCAATGAGGAGGATAACCAATGCGAAAGGGAATCTCAGCAAAAAATCCAATAATTGAACATGTACAATCTCATTCCTCTATCTATCTATTTATATTGACGCTCTTCTTAATGGGGGTCATTTTTGGAGCAGTGGTTGTAAACAGCCTTTCGTTCACTCAGAAAGAGGATTTATATTTTTACCTTGGTCAGTTTTTTGGGGAAATAGCCGACGGGAAAATTGCTTCTGCCGAAGATTTGTTTCGTCAGAGTTTTCTTCATAATGTGAAGTATCTAGGGTTTATGTGGATTCTTGGAATATCGATCATAGGCCTTCCGCTTATTTTTATTCTTTTGTTTATGAAGGGAGTGGTGATTGGTTTTTCGGTAGGGTTCTTAGTGAATCAGATGGGGTGGAACGGGTTTCTGCTATCATTTGCAAGTGTCATGCCGCAAAATATTGTTATCATTCCGGCCTTCATTTTCATAGGGGTAATAAGCGTCAGTTTTTCTTTGACGCTCATTAGAAAGATATTTATGAAACTTTCACCGCATTTGCAAGTCCAGATGATGCCTTTGCTTTCAAAGTACGTTTTTGCTTTTGTCCTGGCGATTGCCGTTATAACTGTAGCTGCCGGTATTGAAGCTTATATTTCTCCAAGTTTAATGAAGGCTATGGTGAACCTTTCCAACAAATAATAATTATTATTTAATAGAAATTATCATCTCTACTTTATAATGATTTTATTTTGCATATTCGTCCCTTTTTGTTATAATAATGGAGACATTGACGGGGGAGGGAGACGGATAATGGAAAGCCGGATAGACCGAATAAAGAAACAGCTTTCTTCTGCCAGCTATAAGCTGACACCACAGCGAGAGGCGACAGTAAGAGTGTTATTGGAAAATGAAGAAGATCATCTTAGTGCAGAAGATGTATACCTCCTCGTTAAAGAAAAATCTCCCGAAATTGGACTAGCGACTGTCTATCGGACATTAGAGCTTTTGACAGAGTTGAAGATTGTAGACAAAATAAATTTCGGCGATGGTGTATCGAGGTATGATCTCCGTCAAGAAGGAGCCGCTCATTTTCACCATCACCTGGTGTGCATAGAATGCGGAGCTGTAGATGAAATTCAAGAAGATTTACTTGAAGACGTTGAAGCAATTGTGGAAAGAGATTGGAAGTTTAAAATAAAAGACCACCGCTTGACGTTTCATGGTGTCTGCCATAGATGTCAGGAAAAAACAGAAAATGATTGAACCCGCAGAACTGGCCGTCGTGATGTCAGTTCTTTTTTTTGCTTAATAACCTGCTTTGCTTCAAAGCCCCTCGTTACTGGATCTCCGGGCCGGGACTTTGATAACAAAACCGGGCTGATGAAGAAAAGCCAGGTTTAGGGTATGACGTCCTTGACGGAGTTTCTGATTAAAAGTGTCAGGTGAGCTTTTTCAAGAACAAGAAAAACGTGAGTAAAGAAGAAGTTGCTACAAGAACCACTTAACATATAAATGGAAGTGATCGGTCAGCACAACGAACATAGTAATCAAAGAGCCCTCAAAAGCTCAAGGCCCTCCACGCTATATCTTCTACCTGCAGTCGAATCCACTCTTATGAATTTCCCCTATAAATCAGGAATTTTCCTGAGCTTTGGTATAAATCACGCCTTTTTCGTCATAGCTTGTTAGAAAGAACGTTTATGGAGGACAGGCGTATGTTTCAAACAGGCATGAAAACGATTTGGCACACAATAAAGGTATTTATATTGTTTACAGGCTCTACGATTCTTTTTTACTATGGTATTATGTGTATAAGTGAAGAATATGAAAGCTATCACAGATACGATGAGCCGGAAGGTGCGGCGGTAAAGGTATTCCAGACTGTTTCAGAGGAGGACCGAAGCTGGACGGACCGGCTATTACTTTTTTATATGAATGGGGAGTAATGAAGCTTGGAGAGCCGATTACAAGATTATATCCATTTTTTGATTGTTGAGAAGGGGTTGGCAAAGAATTCGGTAGATTCCTATCAACGTGATTTGAAAAATTATATGAAGTTCATTCAAAAAGTGGATTCAGCAGAAGACTGGAATGATGTTAAGAGAGTCAATATTACAGGATTTCTCGGTCATTTGAAAAATGAAGGAAAGTCTGCCAAAACGATCGCCAGGCATGTAGCTTCCATCCGGTCTTTTCATCAGTTCCTTTTGCGTGAAAAGGTAACGGATCAAGATCCCTCTATACATATCGAGTCACCCAAAATGGAGCGTTCGCTTCCGAAGGTACTCAGTATAGACGAAGTGGAAGCTCTATTGGAAGCACCGCAGGAAAGCTCTGCCTTGGGCATCAGGGATAAAGCGATGCTTGAAGTCCTTTATGCAACGGGAATCCGTGTGTCAGAATTGATCAGGCTTAAGATGGAAGATGTCCACCTGAAAATGGGCTTTGTCCGCTGTATAGGTAAAGGCAATAAGGAGCGGATCATCCCTATTGGAAAGACGGCCATTACCGTGCTGGAAAAGTACCTTTTGGAAGGAAGGCCGAAATTGGTCAGTAAAAAACATAAAGATGATTCCCTCTTTTTGAATCACCATGGAAAAGGATTATCGAGGCAGGGGTTTTGGAAGATATTAAAAGGACTGGCTGTCGAAGCGAGAATCACCAAAGAATTGACACCTCATACCCTCAGGCATTCATTCGCGACGCACCTGCTCGAGAACGGGGCTGACCTGCGTGCTGTGCAGGAAATGCTGGGACATGTAGATATTTCGACCACTCAAATTTATACACACGTGACAAAGACGAGAATGAAAGACGTTTATTCAAAATTCCATCCGCGGGCTTAAATGGCCGGCGGTTTTTATTTTCTTTAAATATTGAAAGGAAACATATTCATAATGGATGTAAACGCTTGTATTTTAAAAGTATCACCTTTAAAATAAGGTTGTCTGACTTCTGACAAATGTTCTTTTGGTTACAACCCGGTAATCGGGGTAATATAAGCATGTATATTGAGAAAACGGATGTTCTAAAAAGAGCCATATCTTTTGAATCTTTTTTTACAAATTAAAATCTTGCTTTGGTATAGAGTTTTGATGGGAGCGGAAGGTGTGCGATCTCCTGCGGGACTAGCGGTCGTCTAGCTCCAGCACCCAGCCCCTCGGGGTCAAATAACCCGAAGAGAAAAAAAGGAAAATCCACCTTTTCTTCTCTTCGGAACATTTGCCTGTCGGGTCTGAACGGGGCGCTTCCACTTTTTATACAGGCGCAGCCGAGGAGGCTCACCGCCCGCCCCGCGGAGTCGTGCACCTGGAGCAGAAATCAACAACTCTTATTGAAACTGGTCAAAAGAATGAACAAATCAATTAAGGAGGAAGAGACACATGAGCAATTATACATACAAAAGAATTCACCTGGTTGTCATGGACTCTGTAGGAATCGGGGAAGCACCTGATGCTAAAGACTTCAATGATGAAGGGGCAGATACATTAGGGCATATCGCCGAACATATGAATGGCTTGAACATGCCGAATATGGCCAGGCTTGGATTATCGAATATCCGTGAAATCAAAGGGATCGAGAAACAGGACAAACCTATGGCCTACTACACAAAGATGGAAGAAGCTTCTGTAGGAAAAGATACAATGACAGGCCACTGGGAGATCATGGGACTGAATATCAGCCAGCCGTTCAAAGTATACCCTGATGGTTTTCCGGAAGAGTTATTGAAGGAACTCGAAGAAAAAACGGGCAGGCCGGTAATAGGCAATAAGCCGGCAAGCGGAACAGCCATCATAGAGGAACTTGGAGAGGAGCATATGAAAACCGGCGCACTGATTGTGTATACATCTGCTGACCCGGTTCTTCAGATTGCTGCTCATGAAGATATTGTGCCTATAGATGAATTATATAAAATCTGCGAAATTGCACGTGAGCTGACAAAGGACGAAAAATATCTTGTCGGCCGTGTCATTGCACGTCCATTCGTTGGCGAGCCGGGTAATTTCCAACGTACTTCAAATCGACATGATTATGCACTTAAACCATTTGAACGAACAGTCATGAACGAACTGAAAGATTCAGGATATGATGTCATTGCTCTTGGCAAAATCTCTGATATCTACAATGGAGAAGGTGTCACGGAATCCGTCCGCACAAAACACAACATGGATGGAATGGATCAAATGGTGAAGTCCTTCGAACAGGACTTCACCGGCCTAAGCTTTTTGAATCTCGTGGATTTTGATGCCCTGTACGGTCATCGCCGAGATCCTGAAGGATACGGGAAAGCACTTGAAGAGTTTGATGCCCGCCTGCCGGAAGTGTTTGAAAGAATGACGGATGATGATCTATTAATCATTACAGCAGACCACGGGAACGACCCGGTACATCCTGGAACCGACCACACAAGAGAGTATGTGCCCCTATTGGTTTACTCTAAACGAATGGACGGCGGTGAAGAAATTCCGGTCCGTAAAACATTTGCAGACATCGGAGCAACTGTGGCAGATAATTTCAATGTTAAAATGCCGAAATACGGAGAAAGTTTCTTGAAAGAAATTACTAAGGAGTCTTGAGATGAAATTTGACCTAATTGAAAATGCAGCTAACTTTTTAAAAAATAAATATACAGGCGAACCGGAAATCGGTCTGATTCTTGGTTCAGGTTTAGGCGTTCTCGCTGAAGAAATTGAAAATCCGGTCGTAGTTCCCTACACAGAAATTCCAGACTTCCCGGTCTCCACAGTAGCCGGGCATGCTGGACAGTTAGTATTCGGACAGCTGTCAGGTAAAGAAGTTGTAGCCATGCAAGGCAGATTTCATTTTTATGAAGGATATGGGTTTGATAAAGTCACCTTTCCTGTGCGCGTAATGAAAGAATTGGGTGTGAAATCCTTGATTGTTACGAATGCAGCAGGAGGAGTGAATGAATCTTTTGAGCCCGGCGATTTAATGATCATCTCCGACCATATTAATAATATGGGAGGGAATCCGCTGATTGGCCCTAACGATGACCGCCTGGGTGTCCGCTTCCCTGACATGTCAGAAGCATACAGTAAATCACTTCGGGAGCTTGCAAGATCGACAGCTGAAAAACTCTCCCTAACAGTGAGGGAAGGTGTGTATGTAGGCAATACCGGGCCGGTGTACGAAACTCCTGCCGAGGTGCGCATGATCAGAACGCTTGGCGGAGATGCAGTGGGAATGTCCACTGTTCCGGAAGTGATTGTGGCAAGGCATTCAGGAATGAATGTGCTCGGCATCTCGTGTATTTCCAATATGGCAGCAGGAATCCTTGATCAGCCCCTTACTCATGACGAAGTAATTGAGACAACAGAGAAGGTCAGGGCAGACTTCCTCAATTATGTAAAAGCCATCGTTAAATCGATGTAAAGTGAATCAATCTTTATGATGACTATGTTTTGAGGTGAATGGAATGAGAATGGTTGATGTAATTGAGAAGAAACGGGATGGCAAGGAGCTTACCTCGGAAGAAATCAATTATTTTGTAGAAGGATATACAGATGGAAGCATACCTGATTATCAGGCGAGTGCTTTGACAATGGCAATTTTCTTTCAGGGGATGACTGAAAGGGAACGAGCAGACCTGACCATGGCAATGGTGAAATCCGGCGACCAAATCGATTTATCGGCGATTGAAGGGGTTAAGGTCGATAAGCATTCTACAGGCGGTGTCGGCGATACTACGACACTTGTTCTCGGACCGCTTGTCGCAGCGGTAGGCGTGCCGGTAGCCAAGATGAGTGGAAGAGGTCTTGGTCATACTGGCGGGACGATAGATAAACTGGAAGCTGTACCAGGATTCCATGTGGAAATCGATAACGATGAGTTCATCCGCCTTGTGAATGAAAATAAGATAGCCGTCATCGGTCAAAGCGGTAACTTGACCCCGGCAGACAAAAAACTATATTCACTCCGAGATGTGACGGCAACGGTCAATAGCATTCCGTTAATCGCTTCTTCTATTATGAGTAAAAAAATTGCAGCAGGTGCAGACGCGATTGTCCTTGATGTCAAAACAGGGGCAGGTGCATTCATGAAAGATCTTGAAGACTCAAAAGCACTGGCCCAAGCAATGGTCAATATCGGAAACAATGTCGGACGCAGAACGATGGCTGTCATTTCCGACATGAGCCAGCCTCTTGGATTTGCAATCGGTAATGCGCTGGAAGTCAAAGAAGCGATTGATACTTTGAGAGGTGAAGGACCTGAAGACTTGACACAGTTGTGTTTGACTCTTGGAAGTCATATGGTCTACCTTGCTGGAAAAGCAGAATCTTTGGAGGAAGCACGTGAAAAATTGGTTGCTGTCATGAAAGATGGATCAGCTTTGAATAATTTCAAGCTCTTCTTAAAATCTCAAGGCGGCGACGAGTCCGTTGTGGATAATCCTGAAAAACTACCGCAAGCCTCACATATTTACGAATTGGAAGCTAAGCAAGATGGCTATGTCTCGGAAATTATTGCAGATGCTGTTGGAACAGCAGCTATGTGGCTCGGTGCAGGAAGGGCGACTAAGGAATCTGAGATCGACCTGGCTGTAGGACTGGAACTTCGAAAGAAAATAGGTGACAAGGTTCAAAAAGGTGAATCCCTTGTGACCATCCACAGCAACAGTGAAAATATTGAGGACGTAAAAGAAAAACTCTACGAGAGCATCATCGTGACAGAGAGCAAAGTGGAAGCCCCAGTTCTCATCCACGGGGAAATCAAAGAAAAAGAATAACTACGGATATTCAAGGTGCCAGCTACCCAGCTGCAAAAGCAGAATTGTACCTGGCAAAATGCGTACCTAAAGGCAGATGGTCAAACGACCATCTGCCTTTTTAACGTTGGAATAGCAGCTCCACGATAAATCATTTGGATGAAGAAATCGTCATACGTTTAAAAATTTTGATTGGCAGGAAAATCTGTAAATTACTTTTTAAAAGAGGTGATGTTCGAGAAAGGTTCTTTTCTAAAACTTTGTTGCTGATTAATATGAAGCTCAAGAGATATAGCGATATTTTACAGAAAGAATCCTGGTAAGTAAGAAAGAAAAGAGCTAATCCCCCTGTTCAGTTGGACAAGCCCTTGTCCAATCCGACCCTTTGGATTTTCCCGAAAGCACCAATCTATACGAAAATAACGTTAAGAAATGAGCGATTTTATTGGCAGACACTGTATAAAAAAGATAAGGATGGAAAAAATGGGGCTATGTATGTTATGAAATTTTTCACATTGAATGGAGGACCAGTAATGAAACGAATGATATCGGCCATCCTTATGTTAGTATTGATCGCTTCTGTCTTTGCGCCGTTTGCTTCGGCAGAGGAGAAAAAGACAGAATTGGCTGCAGGAGCTAAATCTGCTATTTTGATTGAAAGAGATACAGGGACGGTTCTATATGATAAAAACAGTCATGAGAAACTTCCGCCGGCATCCATGACGAAAATCATGACCATGATATTGATTATGGAAGCTATCGAAAAGGGCCAAATCAAATGGGAGGATGAGGTAAGAACGAGTGAATACGCTGCCTCAATGGGCGGTTCACAGATTTTCCTTGAGCCTGGAGAAGTAATGACAGTCAAAGAAATGCTGCTCGGGATCTCAATCGGTTCTGCAAATGATGCGTCCGTTGCAATGGCAGAGCACATAGCAGGCAGTGAAGAAGGCTTTGTAGAGAAAATGAATGACAAAGTGAAAGAACTGGGTCTTAAAGATACCAAGTTTAAAAATCCAACAGGCCTGCCGGCAAGCGAACACTATAGTTCCGCCCACGATATGGCGATGATGGCCAAGGAATTATTAAAACATCAGGAAATCACCAAGTATACGGGTACTTATGAATCCTACTTACGTGAAGATACAGACAAAAAGTTCTGGCTTGTGAATACAAACAAGCTGGTTCGTTTCTATCCAGGAGTGGACGGTCTGAAAACCGGGTTTACGAATGAGGCAAAATATTGTCTGACAGCTACCGCCAAAAAAGACAACATGAGGGTCATTGCCGTTGTATTCGGAGAGCCGACGACGAAAGACCGGAATGCAGAAGTCAGCAAAATGTTCGATTATGCCTTCAGCCAGTATCAAACACAGCCTTTGTTTGAAAAAGGGGCAAGTGTTGGAAAAGCGAAGATTTCAAAAGGAAAAGCAAAAGAAGTTGAAGCCATGACGAATGAGCCAATTTCCCTTTTGGCGAAAAAAGGCGAAAAGCTTGATGGAATCGAGAAAAAAGTGAAACTTGATAAGCTGAAAGCTCCTGTGAAAAAAGGCGATACCATCGGTAAGCTGGTCGTTGAAAAAGATGGAAAATCCCTTTCGGAAACCCCGCTTATAGCCAAAGAAGATGTTCCACAGGCGAGCTTCTGGCAGCTGTATAAGCGTGCGTTCGGCATGTTCACGAAGAGCGGAAATTAAGTTGTCTGCCTCCAAGATAAGAGGCTTTGTTAATTGATAGTGATGTTATTTAGATAAAAAAGATAAATTATATTGCTTTAAAGGTGCAATCCTGTTCTATTGAAGCGGAAGGCGTGCGACCTCCTGCGGGAATAGCGGGACAGGTGAGACCAAGGTTGCGTACCCACTGGAACGTAACCCCACAGGCGCAGCCGAGGAGGCTCACCGCCCGCCCCGCGGAGTCGCGCGCATGTAGCGGAAAATCTAAGCATTATTATGCTTAAGAAATCAACATTACTCTTTTAACACAGCCAAATAAAAAATTCTGCATATAATGTCTAATTTCTTCTAGTTTTGTCTAGTAGAAGGAAAATGGGAATACAGAGTAGAATTGACTCACTATACGACAGAGAAGGAGGCCTGTGAATAGTGAGTCTTACTATTGGTCTAGAAGTTAAAAGTGATGTTCTTTGCATTCGTCTTAGCGGGGAACTGGATCACCACACAGCAGAACAGTTGAGGCAGCAAGCCTCTCAGATGATTGAAGAATATGGAATCAAGCACATCGTACTGAACATGGAAGCCCTTGGATTTATGGACAGCTCGGGACTTGGTGTGATTTTAGGGAGATATAAACAAATCAAGCAAAAGCATGGTGAAATGGTTGTCTGTGCAATTTCCCCGGCAGTCAAACGACTATTTGAAATGTCAGGTCTATTCAAAATCATTCGTTTAGAGCCGTCTGAAGAATATGCCTTACAAAGTCTGGGGGTTGCCTAATATGAAAAATGAAATGAACATCCAATTCAGTGCAGTGAGCCAGAATGAATCGTTTGCCCGTGTGACCGTGGCTTCATTTATCGCTCAGCTTGATCCGACAATGGACGAACTGACAGAAATCAAGACCGTGGTTTCAGAAGCTGTGACGAATGCCATCATCCATGGATACAACAACGATCCAGACTGCTTCGTCTATATCTCGGTCAAAATGGAAGATGGGTTTATCGATATGGAGATAAGAGATGACGGAATCGGCATTCAGGATGTAGAGGAAGCAAGGCAGCCGTTATTTACCACCAAACCTGAGCTTGAGCGTTCGGGAATGGGCTTTACGATAATGGAAAACTTTATGGATGAAATTGAAGTGAATTCGCAACCGGGAGCAGGCACAACCGTTCGTTTAAAAAAGCATTTAGCTAACAGTAAAGCGCTATGCAATTAAGGAGCCGTGCTTATGGATGTGGAAGTTAAGAAGGACAAGGAGCAGAGCTTTTTAAAAGACACAGAAGTTAAAGAGCTCATAAAACGAAGCCAGGAAGGTGACCAGTCAGCCAGGGACACAATTGTTCAAAAGAATATGAGACTAGTATGGTCGGTCGTTCAGCGGTTTTTGAACCGCGGGTATGAACCTGACGACCTGTTCCAGATCGGATGTATCGGCCTGTTAAAATCTGTTGACAAATTTGACTTATCATATGATGTTAAGTTTTCAACCTATGCAGTCCCTATGATTATCGGGGAAATTCAAAGGTTCATCAGGGATGACGGCACTGTAAAGGTGAGCCGGTCTTTGAAGGAAATGGGCAATCGAATCCGCCGGGCAAAAGACGAGTTGTCAAAAACTTTGGGAAGGGTTCCGACTGTCAATGAAATTGCAGCTCACCTGGAACTGACACCCGAGGAAATTGTCATGGCACAAGAAGCAAGCAGGGCGCCGTCATCTATTCATGAAACGGTCTATGAAAACGACGGTGATCCTATCACGCTCCTTGATCAAATCTCCGACAACTCAGACCAAAAATGGTTTGACAAAATCGCTTTGAAGGAAGCCATCAGGGAGCTGGACGAACGAGAGCGGCTGATCGTCTATCTCCGCTATTACAAGGACCAAACCCAGTCTGAGGTCGCCGACCGGCTGGGGATATCCCAGGTGCAGGTATCGAGACTCGAGAAAAAAATCCTTCATAATATGAAAGAAAAAATGAATTTGACTTAGAAGAGAAGCAAACCACCCGAGTGGTTTGCTTTTTTGTATGTGTAGGTGAAATATGGAACCTACAGGTGTTAGGGCAGATTTCGGTGGTGTGTTGTGAAGGGAGTATGGAACCAACGGTATTAGGGCATCAAATCGAAAAAGTGTAGGAATGATGTATGAATCCAAGAGTTATTAGGGCATGGAATCGAAAAAGTGGAGGAATGATGTATGAAACCGAGGGTTATTAGGGCATCAAACTGAAGGAGTTAAGGAATGATGTATGAAACCGAGGGTTATTAGGGCATCAAATCGAAAAAGTGAAGGAATGATGTATGAATCCAAGAGTTATTAGGGCATCAAATTGAAGAAGTGTAGGAATGATGTATGAATCTAAGGGTTATTAGGGCATCAAACCGAAGAAGCGAAGGAATGATGTATGAATCTAAGGCATATTAGGGCATCAAACTGAAGGAGCGAAGGAAATGATGTATGAAATGGAGGTTATTAGGACATCAAACTGAAGGAGTGAAGGAAATGATGTATGAATCCAAGAGTTATTAGGGCATCAAACTGAAGGAGTTAAGGAATGATGTATGAATCCAAGAGTTATTAGGGCATCAAATCGAAGAAGTGAAGGAATGATGTATGAATCCAAGAGTTATTAGGGCATCAAATCGAAGAAGTGTAGGAATGATGTATGAATCCAAGAGTTATTAGGGCATCAAACTGAAGGAGTTAAGGAAATGATGTATGAAACCGAGGGTTATTAGGGCATCAAATCGAAAAAGTGTATGAATGATGTATGAAACCGAGGGTTATTAGGGCATCAAACTGAAGGAGTGTAGGAATGATGTATGAATCCAAGAGTTATTAGGGCATCAAACTGAAGGAGTGAAGGAAATGATGTATAGAATCGATGGTAATACAACATCAAATCCTTTTTTACAATGATCTCAAAAAAAGAGCCTAATCTGAATTGTGAAAACGGAGTTGCAATAGCACTCTCCCCTCTTTTTTGATATTGAACATACAAGGTCTCTGCAAAATCTGCCTCATAAGAAGTATCATAAACTCCCCGCTTATAAGTATCCTATCGGTGTTGTGAAATCTCTCCTCTAAGAAATTCATATCCTATCCGATTCTGGACATTTGCGCTGACACCAGCTAACCAACTCTTTTTTAATCAGAGTTAGCAATTATTGGCTTCATGAAATTTTTGTCTGAAATCCATACTATTTATACAAGCAGGAAAATAATGTTGACCAGGAAGTGAGTAGGATGGAAGGTTCAGTATATATTCGGCTTAGGCATAGTCTGCAAGTAAGACCGGAAAGCAGTATCCTGCTTGAAAATACTGCCCAGATCATCGCCCCTGAACATTATCTTCAGGCCATTAGAAAGATTGTCCTCCATAAAGTAACCAAAGAGGATAAGAATATAATCATTCTTGATCTTATGAGAGTGATTTCGCAGATTAAAGCTGTACTCCCTGATGCGGATGTCCAGACTATCGGCCCCTCGCAGACGATTGTGGAAGTGGTATATAAGCGCAAGAAGGTTTCACCCGCGCTTTTTGCTGGTGTCTGGCTACTGTTGTTTATAGGTGCTGCATTGGCCATCATGAATTTTCATGAAGATGTCAGCATGCGGGAGGTCCATCAGAGGCTGTACCTGATGGTTACAGGGAAGGAAGATCCGCATCCGTTATTGTTTCAAGTTCCTTATTCCTTCGGTTTGGGACTAGGGATGATTTTATTTTTCAACCATGTATTTCGGAAAAGGATCAATGAAGAGCCCAGCCCTCTCGAAGTAGAAATGTTCAACTATCAGCAGGACCTCGATCGGTACGTGGTGATGCACGAAAACAAAGAAAGCATGAAGCACCTGGATGACGATTAACATTCTTTGGTTGTGTTTTGTAGGTCTTGCGGGTGGGCTTGCTGTTGGATCGGGGTTTGTCGCGTTTTTAACGGTGCTGGGGATTATCCCGCGGTTAACACAGTTAACTAAAACAATGAAGATGATCCATTTTTACGAGTGGGCGATTGTACTGGGTGCTACTGTTGGAAGCATCTTCAGTTTAAATGAATTTTCATTAGGGTTTTCGCCATATCTTCTTATTCCTGTTGGGCTTATGAGCGGTGTCTTTGTAGGGATGCTCGCGGCTGGATTAACAGAAGTGTTGAATGTGTTACCGATTCTCACCAAAAGAATTGGAATCAATGATCGAATCATCACTCTTTTGATGGCTATAGTTCTTGGGAAAGTGCTTGGATCATTGTTTCACTGGATTTACTTTGTACGCCTATAAACCTTGAAGGAGGACTCTTATGGCAGAAAAGAAAAATGTAATACTCATTACGGATGGAGATGAATATGCCAAAAGAGCAGTCGAGGCGGCGGCAAAGGAGTATGGTGCGAGGTGCATTTCCAGATCTCAGGGTAATCCGTCGGTTCTTAAAGGCAGAGAAATTGCAGAACTGATCAAGAAAGCCAAAGGGGATTTGGTATTTGTCATGTTTGATGACAGCGGATTCCTTGGAGAAGGAAGCGGAGAGACCGCTATGAAGTATATTGCCAAGTGCAAGGATTTCAAGATACTGGGTGCAATAGCTGTAGCTTCCAAGACCAGGCAGGCTGAATGGACGAAGGTTGATGTATGTGTAGATAAGTTTGGTGAATTGACGCCCTATGGGGTTGATAAGTTCGGTGTTCCTGAAAATGAAGTGGGGAGGCTGAATGGTGATACAGTCTACTGTCTGGATCAATTACACCTGCCGATTGTGGTAGGTATTGGAGATATAGGGAAGATGGCAAAGAGGGACCATTTTTCACGTGGGGCTCCTATTACAAAAAAGGCAATTGAAATCATACTGGAAAGGAGCGGTTACCATGCCAAGTAAGGAAAGAGAAAAAACGCCTATTCCGGAAGACCTCGGAAAACTGGAACAATTGATGATTGACACCACAGGATTGAACACGAGCTTTGACCTTGGTGTGAGAAAGCTGAAAATCCTTAAGAAAGATGTCCACTTCTATTATATAAATGGGTTATGTGATACACAGTTTATCATGAGGATTGTTGAAGATCTCGTTGAGGTCAATGACCATGAACGCCTGTCTTCCAAGCTTTATGAGATTGTTCAAAATCGGATCCCGCATCAGTCTGTCCAGCCTGTTAAAACGGTTGAAGAAATGGTGGATGAGGTGTTGTCCGGGTTGATTGCCTTTGTGGTTGAAGGCGAACAGGAAGCGCTGATTGTCGATGTCAGAAGTTATCCCGGCAGGCAGCCTCAAGAACCGGATACAGAAAAAGTGGTCCGCGGTTCGCGTGATGGATATGTGGAGAACATCATTGTCAACACCGCATTGACGAGAAGAAGAATAAGAGACCCCCGCCTGAGATTCGAGATATTCAGAATAGGTGAGCGGTCGAAAACAGATATATCGATAGCCTATATAGAGGATGTGGCTAACCCTTCGTTGATTAAAGTCATCAAGAAGGAATTGGAAAGTATTAAAATTGATGGCTTAACAATGGCAGACAAAACCGTCGAGGAATTTCTGGTCAAACAAGGGTACAATCCATACCCTCTGGTCCGGTACACAGAAAGGGCGGATATCGGTGCCACTCATTTACTTGAAGGTCATGTGCTTATATTTGTTGATACATCACCAAGTGTAATCATTACACCGTCCACATTCTTCCATCACATGCAGCATGCAGAGGAATATCGTCAGTCTCCAGC